>NZ_JBGNUU010000002.1:173027-803460 GCF_041950485.1 Nonomuraea sp. ATR24 | reverse complement strand
CCCCCCACCCCGGGGCGAATGGCGGCCCGGGGCCTCCACCCCGCCCCGGGCCTCCATACGCCCCGCGCCAGGCGACCGAGATCCAGCCGGGATCTCGCCCGCCCGTCCTCCCGGGCGCCCGGCCGCTGGTGGGTGCCCTGCCCGGCGACCGGATGAGCCCCCAGCCCAGGCGCCCCCGCGCCCGCCCGTACCTCCCACCCCGGCGAGGGCAGGCGGGGAATTCACCCGCCCGCCCCCGTACGGTCGCTGGCGGGTGCGCTGTCCGGTGACCGGGCGAGTCCCGGCCCAGGCGCGCCCGTGCCCAGCCGCGGCCGCACCCGGGGCAGCCGCGCCGCCGCAACGGCCGGCCCGGTCGCGTGCCGCCGACCACTGCGACGGTCCGCCCTGCCGCCCGGCCCGCCAGCGCGCCCGCTCGGGCATTCGGCTGGGCAAGTGAGGGGCGGGGTGCGGAGAGGGGGACTCGGCCGCCTGGGTGCGTCGTCCACCCACCCGCCCCCTCACACCGCCAGCCGCCGCCCGCCAGCCGCTACGCCGGGCAACCCCGGGCATCGCGCCGCTAGGTTGCCAGGGTTCGGGGTGGGGGTGGGGGTTTGGGGGGCTTCTTGCCGATTGCTGGATGGGCCCCGGGGCGTTGACGGTCGGGCCGGGCCGCGACTGTACTGGGCATGAGCCGGTGTCCGGAGGATCGCCCCGATGCCGGCCGGTGGGGAAGCTCGGCCCGCGGTCCGCCCATCGCCGGACCCCCTCCGTATCCGCCGGCACGAGGCGGCCGCGGTGCCGGAGGCCCCACGCCGGGGCTGCCCCGGCATGGGACTGAGTGCGGAGGAGACACGATGGCACCCACGCCCGCGGGTTCGCGTCCGGCGTCAGCGGTGCCAGGGGTGGTGGCGGAGGTGGCCGACTGCCTCGGAGGCGCCGTGCATCTGGCGTACGCGCAGGTCTCCGGCCTGGACGTGGTCGTCGCCGGTTTCTCCCGTTACGAGGAGCGCACCAGGTCGCGGGCCGTCGCGCGCGCGGGCGCCCTGGACGAGCTGCGCCGGATGCCGTACGGGAGCGAGGCCGGCAGGGGCAGGGAGTTGCGGCTGGCGGACTTCATGGCCGGGGCGCCGGAGCCGGTGGGGGCGGCGGTGGCCGGGACGGGCCTGGTGAGCGGGAACCGCTACCGGGTGCCGGCGGAGGTCGTGTGGCTGGGGGAGCGCGAGACGCGGGTGGAGCCGGTCATGAGCGGCGTGGTGGACCTCGGTGTCTCCGAGGCGATCGCCGAGGTCGTGGCGCACGACGTCGTGGCGCGCTGGTGGGCCGCTCCGGGCGAGCAGCAGTTGCTGCGCGTCTCGGCGCAGCTGGACCGGCTGCTGCCGGGCGGGGTGATGGCAGCGGCGCGGGGGCTGGGGTTGCGGGTGTCGGCGTTCGCGCTGGCGGCGCCGGACGTGCGGGCCGCGCTGGTGATGGTCGGCGGTGAGGGCGCCACGCTGGGCGTCGCGGCGGGCCGTACGGTGCGGAGCGCGGTGGGGGAGGCGTTCCTGCGGGCGATGGCGGCCAAGGCGCAGCCGTGGGCGGGGCTCTCGCCGGCGGATTCGCTGCGCCGGTTCGCGGTCTGGAACCATGAGGCGGACTACGCCGCGCATCTGGAGCGCCTGGCGGTCGACGCCGAGCCGTGGCTGGTGGACGAGCCGGGGGATCTGCGGCCGTCGAGCTGGCCGGAGATCGCCGCCCGCAGGTTCGGGCAGGAGCCCGTGGCCGTCGAGTCACGCAGGGCGGAGGCGGTCGTGAAGGTCGTGTGCCCGGGGGCCGCGTGTTACGGCGCCGCTCCCGCGAGGCTGCCCTGTCCCGTGCCGTAGGGGCCGGTTCCGCACGGCGCAAGAGAATCGGCGCCGGCCGAATGCCGATAATCGCATGTATAGGGAGGCGGCCATGGACCTCACAGTCATCGGTATCACTCCCGAACTGGAGGAGATCTACCGCTACTTCCTTCGGCATCGGGGCGAGGGCGTCGGATCGTTGCCGGAGAGCCTGTCCATGGATCCCGACACGGTCGAGGCGGCCGTGGAGCGGCTGGGTCAGCTGCACATGCTGGACCTGACCGACCGGCACCGGGTCGTGGCCACGGAGCCGCGTGTCGCGATCGAGCGGCTGGTGGAGAAGCGGCTGGACGAGCTGAACGCGGAGATCCGCCGGGTGTTCGCCGCCCGTGACGCCATCGCCGGCTTCCTGGAGGACATGCAGGAGGGCGAGCGCACCGGTGCGGCGCTGGACATCGAGCGGGTGGAGAACGGCGCGCGGGTCCGGCAGCGGCTGGACGATCTCGCGTTCTTCTCCTACAAGGAGACGCTCTGCCTGCACCCGGGCGGCCCGTTCACCAAGGTGATGATCGACTCGGCGCTGCCGCTGGACACGCGGAGCCTGCGCCGGGGCCTGTCGATCAAGGAGATCTTCCACCCGTCGGCGCTGGAGGACCCGCACATGGTGTCGTACCTGCGCGAGCTGATCAGTCTCGGCGGCGAGGTGCGCATCACCGAGCAGCCGATGGACCGCATGCTCATGTACGACCGCAGTGTCGCGGTGGTCCCGATCGACCCGAAACAGAACTCCAAGGGCGCGCTGCTCGTACGGGAGCCGGGCCTGGTGTCGCAGCTCGTCATCTATTTCGAGGGCCTGTGGAACTCGGCGGTGGACCTGCGCACCTACATCGACCCGCCGGAGGAGGAGCCGATGCTGACGGAGATGGAGCAGCGGGTCCTGGAGGTGATGGCCACGGCGGACAAGGACGAGATCGCGGCCCGGGAGCTCGACGTGTCGGTGCGCACCTACCGGCGCTACGTCGCGGACCTGATGGCCCGGCTGGGCGCGGTGAACCGTTTCCAGGCGGCGCTGCGCGCCAAGGAGGAGAACTGGATCTGAATCCGCCTCTTCTTTTCGCGTGCCTCACGGGCACAGCGTGAACCCCGCGGCCGGTGGCCGCGGGGTTCTTTTGTGAATTCTCGTGGTTCATCTCTCCTTTCCGGATGTTCAAAGTGTGCGGAACAATCGGGGGGCCTTTCCGGGTCAGGCGCTCGGCCAGGTGTTGGGGTCGGGGGTGGGGGTGGTCGGGGGCACCGGCCAGGTGTTGCCGGGGTCGTCGGCGGCGACCGGGGCGGGCCAGGTGTTGCCGGGGCCGTCCGTGGGGGTGGGCGTGGGGGCTGGGACGGGCCAGGTGTTGCCCGGGTCGTCGTCGGCGACGGCCACGGTCCCGTTCAGGGTGCTCAGCGACTCAAGGGCGGCGGAGCCGGCGGTCAAGGTGGCCCCCGCGGCGACGATCACGATGGCCCACTTCGCAATGTTGTCGGTAACCGTCTTGAAAATCGTCGTCTCAGCCATCACTCTGCCTCTTTCTTATTTAGTGTTTTGTGTTTTTCGTGTTTCCCTTTCGCACTTCCAACTTTGCGCTGCGGCAAGCCCCGGAACCAGGCTTCCGGCGGGCAGCAAGCTGCACGCGGGTTTCCGCTTCCTGCCACGCGCCGGGGCTCCCCGCACTGCAGGAGGTGACAGGAAACGGCCACTGACCATTGACTGGAGGCACTGACGAGGGAGGGAAATCATGAGCATCTCGGAACTCGACATCGCCGCGATGCCGTCCGTGGAGGCCCTTGACGAGGCGGTTCAGGCGCCGCCCCCGTCCATGAACCGGTTGCGCGAGGAGCATGGGCGCCTGCGTGAGGAGGTCGCGGAGGGCCGCCCGCAGGCGGTGGCCCGGCAGCGTTCGCTGGGCAAGCGGACCGCCCGTGAGCGGCTGGAGCTGCTGCTCGACGAGGGGTCCTTTCTCGAACTGGACATGTTGCGCCGGCATCGCGCGCAGGGTCTCGGCATGGAACGGCAGCGCCCGCACACGGACGGGGTGATCGCCGGCTCCGGCACGATCGACGGCCGCCGGGTCTTCGTCTACGCGCAGGACTTCACCGTGTTCGGCGGCTCGCTGGGCGAGGCGCACGCGTTGAAGATCCAGAAGGTGATGGACCTGGCGCTGTCCACCGGCTCCCCGTTCATCGGCCTGAACGACAGCGGCGGCGCCAGGATCCAGGAAGGCGTGATGTCGCTCAACGGCTATGGCGGCATCTTCCAGCGGAACGTCGCGGCGTCGGGCGTCATCCCGCAGATCAACGTCATCCTCGGCCCGTGCGCGGGCGGCGCGGCCTACTCGGCGGCGCTGGCGGACTTCACGTTCATGGTCCGGGACACGGCGCAGCTCTACCTGACGGGCCCGGACGTGGTGGAGGCGGTCACGGGCGAGCGAGTCTCGCACGCGCAGCTCGGTGGCGCGCCGGTGCACGCGACCCGCTCGGGCCTGGCCGCGTTCGTGCACGACGACGAGGAGAGCTGCCTGGCCGAGGTGCGCCACCTGGTGTCGATGCTGCCGAGCAACAACATGAGCCGCCCGCCGTCGCTGCCCTCGCGCGGCGCGTCCGACGACGTGCGGCCCCGCCTGGCGGAGATCGTGCCCGTCGAGCCGAACAAGCCGTACGACATGCGGCGGGTGCTGGCGGAGGTGGTGGACGACGGCGACTTCCTGGAGGTGCACCGCGCCTGGGCGCCGAACGTGATCTGCGCGTTCGCCAGGATCGACGGCGAGGTGGTGGGCGTCGTCGGCAACCAGCCGATGGTGCTCGCGGGCGTGCTGGACGTGAACGCCTCGCAGAAGGCGGCGCGCTTCGTCCGGCTGTGCGACGCCTTCGGCATCCCGCTGGTGACGCTCGTGGACGTGCCCGGCTTCCTGCCGGGCACCGACCAGGAGCACGCCGGCGCCATCCGGCACGGCGCCAAGCTCCTGTACGCCTACTGCGAGGCGACGGTGCCGCGCGTCCAGGTCATCATCAGGAAGGCGTACGGCGGCGCGTACATCGTGATGGACTCCCGCTCCATCGGCACGGACCTGTCACTGGCGTGGCCCACCAACGAGATCGCGGTGATGGGCGCGGAGGGCGCGGTGAACGTCATCTACCGCAAGGAGCTGGCCGGCGCGAGCGATCCGGGCATGCTGCGCGCGGACCTGGTGGCCCGCTACAGGAGCGAGCTCGTGCATCCCACGTACGCGGCCGAGCGCGGGCTGGTCGACGACGTGATCGACCCCGTGGACACGCGGGCGGCCGTGGCGCGCGGGCTGGCCATGCTGCGCGACAAGCGCAAGCATCCGACGCCGCGCAAGCACGGGAACGTGCCCCTGTAGATGCCCCCTGGAGAGGCGAGGGGAGCCCCGCAGGCCGCCGCCTGCGGGGCTTTCACGTGTCCGGGGCCCCGTTGACAGCATGCGGCTGCCCACCTGCAGCTTCCTGACTCCGCGAGCCCTGGCCCGGTTGTCGCGCCTGTCCCACAGTGGGAAGTGCGAGAACGAAGGACCATCGCCAGGAGGAGGACGGAGACCCAGGAATCATGCTGATCCAGCTGACGATGCGCAAGGTCGACGGGCTTCCCGTCCCCGGCTCGCCGGTCGACGGGATCCGGATCATGGCGCTGCTGCCGAGCCGCTGGCACAAGGACCTCACGCAGGCCACCGGGGACATCGTCATCCGCGTGCGTCCCGACGAGCCCACGACGAGCGCCCAGGTGCGGGACGTGGTCGCCGAGGTCCTCACCAATCCCGAGATCGACCACTGGGAGCTGGTGACCTGCCGGACGCTGCTCACGAGGAACCCCGAAGAGGACGCCGAAGGAGGATACCGATGATCGCTTCCCTGCTGGCCCCCGGAGAATGCCGTGTCTGGTGGGCCACTCCCGGACACCGGAGCGTGGAGACGCTGTCCGCGGTGCTCAGCGAACCCGAGCTGGAGCGGGCCGCCAGGTTCCGCCGCGACCCCGACCGCCGCCGTTTCCTGACCGGGGCCTGGCTGCTGCGCAACGCGGCGGCCACCCAGCTCGGGGTGCGCCCGGAGGACGTGGTGGTCGACCGGAGCTGCGCGGACTGCGCCAGGCACCACGGCAAGCCGTACATCAGGATGTCGGGCCGCCGGCTGCACGTGTCGGTCTCCCACTCGGGCGACCGGGTGGCGGTGGCGCTGACGGGCGTGGGAGCGCTGGGCGTGGACGTCGAGGCGGTGCCTTCGGAGCCCGTGGACGACCTGGCCCGGTGCGCCCTGACCCCGCACGAGTTGAAGGCCCTGGACGCGCTGCCGCCGGATGAGCGTTATGAGGCGTTCGCCAGGGTGTGGACGCGCAAGGAGGCGGCGCTCAAGGCCACCGGGCACGGCCTGCGCGTCTCCCCGGGCAAGCTTGAGGTCACCGGCCCCGAGGAGCCGCCCGAGCTGCTGAGCTGGCCGCTGGAGATCCCGCCGCGTGACATCAGGTTCGTCGACCTGGACCCGGGTGACGGGTACGTGGCGGTGGTGGCGCTGATCGCCGGCGATCAGCGCGTGCACGTCGTGCAGTCCCTGGTGGCCGGTCAGCCGGTGGCCGCCCCGCCGCCCGCCCGTGAGCGCGTGCTGGTCGCCGCCTGAGCGGTGGACACCGTGGCCGGGCTTCTGTCAGATGAGGAAGAAGGAGGTGACCTCCGGTGAAGCGAGGGTTCGTCCTGATCCCGGGCCCCTGGATGGGGGCCTGGGCGTGGGAGCCGGTCGCCAGGCGGCTGCGGGCGCGCGGGCACGAGGCCCGCGCGGTCACCCTGCGCGGCCTGGCCGGCGGCGAGGACGACGTGTCCGACGTCGGCCTGGAGACGCACGTACGCGACGTGCTGGCGCTGCTGGAGTCGGACGACCTGCGCGACGTGGTGCTCGTCGGCCACAGCTACTCCGGCCTGGTGGCCGGGCAGGTGGCCGACCGGGCGCGCGAGCGGGTCGCGCACACCGTGTTCGTGGAGGCGTTCCTGCCGCATGACGGCAGGTCGATGCTGCACGCGTTCCCGGAGCGCCAGCGGACCCAGGAGTTGCGGCTCATCGCCGACAACGAGGGCCGCTGGCCCGCCCCGGACGCGACGATCGTGGGGGAGGGGCAGGGGCTGACCACGACGCAGGCGCGCTGGCTGGCCGGGCGCCTCGTCGGGCACCCCGGCCGGACGATCGCCGAGCCGGCCACGCTGACCCGGCCGCTGGAGCGGCAGCGGGCCAGCTACGTCGTCTGCAGCCTGGACCATTTCGCCGGGCGGCTCTCGGCGGACGTGACGGCCATGCGGTCGGTGCCGTCCTGGGACTTCCACACGCTGGAGACCGGCCACTGGCCGATGGTCTCCGCGCCGGGCCCGCTGGCGGCGCTGCTGGCCCGCATCGCCGCCCGCGACTCGTGACCGCCCTAGGAGACGCGGGCGGGCTCGCGCCGGAACGCCCGGCGGAGCGGCCCCCCGTACAGCCAGAGCAGGATGCCCAGCCCGCTCACGATCATGAGCGCGGTGAACACCCACTCGTTCGAGCCGCCGGGGCCGTAGACGCGGCCGGGTAGGCCGATGTCCACCGCCCGCACCGGGGACCCGGCCCGGTTGGAGTAGCGGTCGCTGCCGTACAGCTCGACGCCGGCCCGGTCCGAGGAGCCGTCGCCGGAGCGGAACTCGCCCGTCCACACGCACGACTCGTGCCCCGGATGCACGATGCAGATCAGCTCGCGCGGGGTGAACGTGCCGGCGACGCCGTCGGCCCTGGCCGCGCGGACGGCCGTGCCGGCGTTCGGCACGGCCAGGTAGAGGAGGAACACCGCCACCAGGGTCAGGACGACGGTGAACATGCGGGAGCGTTCGCGCCGGGCCATCGTCACGCGGGGGCCACGGCGCAGCCGCACCGCATGGCGGAACGCTCGGCCGGCCGGGGGCGGCGGTGCAGGAGCATCGCGACGACCATCGGCGCGAACACCAGCGCGTTGTAGAACAGGTGCAGCTCCACGCGCGGCACGAGCAGCTGGATGAGGCTCGTCGGCACCGGCCGGCCGGCCAGGTTGCTGCCGGAGATCGCCTGCAGGAGCAGGATCAGGTGCTCCAGGTGGTGCCAGACCTGGATGCCGAGCGAGACGTTCCACCACACGCGGGAGCGGCCGGTGAAGCCCCGCCGCAGCATGATCAGCCCGACGAGCATGAGCAGCGCGTACCCGTAGTGCATCCACTCGGAGGTGACGAGCCACGGGAAGGGCACGCCGAGCACGCCGCGCGCCTCGGGCAGCGGCCAGCCCAGCACGTAGATCTGGATGGCCTGGACGACGTGCTCGGCCCAGTGGGCCAGGACGATGAGCAGGTAGACGGCCAGCGCGGCACGGTGATGCCGGGTGTTCAGGCTGGTGAGCAGCCCTGGCGCTGGGGCGTTCGTGACCATGAGCGGGACCTCGCTTCTCGGAGTGGTGGGTCGCGTCGCGGTACCGAGCTTCGTTCGGCGCTCTGAAGGGTGCATCTCCGGTCGTGCGGACTTCGCGATGTACCGCAATCCAGGAGATGCGGGCGCCGCCGTACACCGTGAGTATGAGGCGGTGAAAGCACGCTGACCACCCACTGGTCGCCGGGGCCGCCACGCTTGCGGGAGGGTGGCGGCTCCTTCTTCCGTCCGCCCGTCCTCCCGCGCCGTCGGAAGGAAAGCACGACATGACGCCAGCAGGAACGTGGGGCAGGAGGCTGGTGCGCGTCGTCGCGTCCGCAGCCCTGGCCGTGGTGCTGATCGCCACGACCGCCACCGCGTCGTCAGGCGAGGACGAGCAGGCCGGGAGCCTGCCCGGCTTCACCCACGGCCGGGTCGCCGTCGAGGGCGGCTCCGTCCACTACGTCAAGGGCGGGTCGGGGCCGGCGCTGCTGCTCCTGCACGGCTGGCCGCAGACGTGGCAGATGTGGCGCGACGTCATGCCCGAGCTGGCCCGCGAGCACACCGTCATCGCCATGGACCTGCCCGGCCTGGGCACCTCGTCCATCCCCGGCGGCGGCTACGACAAGGTCACCACCGCGCACCGGATCCGCGAGGCCGTGCGCGCGCTCGGCTTCACCAAGGTCGGCATCATCGGCCACGACCTGGGCGTTCTGGTCGCCTACCCGTACGCGCGGGACTTCCCGGCCGAGGTGAGCCGGCTCGTGATGATCGAGAGCCCGCTGCCCGGCTTCGGGCTGGAGGACCTGTACGGGGTGAGCTTCCACTTCAAGTTCAACTCCGCCCCGGCCCCGATCCCCGAGCGGATCATGGACGACGAGGACGTGCCCACCTACCTCGGCATGATCTTCGACTTCAGCCACCGCAAGGACGCTGTCAGTCGCGAAACCTACTATCGCGCGTATGCCTCCGACGCCAGGCGCACGGCGGGGTACGAGTACTACCGCGCCTTCGCCGCCGACGCCGCCGACAACCGGGCCAACGCCGGCCGGAGGCTCGCCATGCCGGTCGCGGCCGTGGGCGGCCAGCACTCGTTCGGCCCCGGCGTCGCCGCCTCGTTCGCCCAGGTGGCCGACGACGTGCGCACCGTGGTCGCGCCCGACTCCGGGCACTTCGTCCCCGAGGAGAACCCGGAGTTCCTGGCCGGGTGCGCGCTCCTGTTCTTCGGCCCGGCGGGCACGACCCCCGGTCCCGGGCTCGGCGACTGTGCCCCCTGACATCCCAGGGCCGCCTGACACCCCAGGCCCGTCGCGGTCCCCGTCCCCGGATCCGGGGGCGGGGCCGCCGCATGACCACACCCCGACAGGAGGGAAGGCTGACATGAGCCAGCAATACGCGCATCAGCGCCTGTCCCCGCCAGGCGTCTCGGCAGAGAACGAGCGGGAGGCGGTGCGGCGGCTGCGCCGCGACGTCGAGGGGGCCGTCCTGGTCCCGTTCGAGGCCGCCTACGAACGCGAGCGGCAGGCGCCCTACTCCGACATCGACCCCAGGCCCGTCGCCGTCGTGATGGCGAGCGGCCCGGCCGACGTCCGCACCGCGCTCACCACCGCGCGCGAGCACGACCTGCCCTTCGCCGTCCAGGGCACCGGGCACGGCACCCACGCCGCCTCCGACGGCGGCGTCCTCGTCAAGACCACGCAGCTGGCCGGCGTCCTGGTCGACCCGGTGCGCCAGGTGGCCCGCGTCGGCGCCGGCGCCGTGTGGGAGCAGGTGATCGCCGCCGCCGCGCCGCTCGGCCTGGCGCCGCTGGCCGGCTCACACCAGACGGTCGGCGTGGCCGGCTACACGCTGGGCGGCGGCCTCGGCTGGCTGTCGCGCCGTTACGGGTTCGCCGCCGACAGCGTGCTGCGCGCCGAGGTGGTCACCGCGGACGGCCGGCTGCTCACGGCGAGCGCCGACAGCCACCCCGACCTGTTCTGGGCGATGCGCGGCGGCGGCGGCAACTTCGGCGTGGTCACCTCGCTGGAGTTCCGGCTCCACCCGGTCGCGCGGGTGTTCGCCGGGGCGGCGTTCTTCCCCGGCGACCGGGCCGCCGACCTGCTCGCCCGCTACCGCGACTGGATCGACGGCGCGCCCGACGCGCTCAGCACCGCGATCCTGCTCACCCGGCTGCCGCACGACCGGCGGGTGCCCGCCGCGCTGCGGGGCAGGCCGGGCGCGGTCGTCCAGGTCATGTACGACGGGCCGGGCGAGGAGGCCGGGCGGCTGCTCGCGCCGCTGTTCGAGGCGGCGGGGCCGCCGCTGCTGGAGACGTTCCGCACCGGCGCGTTCGGTGAGATGGACATGGGCGGCACCGGCCCCGCGCACGTCAACCTGCTCGACTCGCTGCCCGACGAGGTGATCGAGGTCCTGGTGTCGGCGGCGACCCGGCCGGGCTCGCCGGTCTCCGGCGTGGAGATCCGCCACTGGGGCGGCGCGCTGGGCCGCCCCGGCCCGCACGCCGGCCCGATCGGGCACCGCTCGACGCGGCTCAGCGCCATCCTCGACGCCAGGCTGCCGGAGGTGGAGGCGGTGATGCGCCCCCACACGGGCGGGCGCGCGTTCCTCAACTTCCTGCACGACCCGGGCAACGCCGTGGCGGCCTACGACCCGGCCGACCACCGCAGGCTGCGCGAGGTGAAGCGGGCCTACGACCCGGACAACGTCTTCCGGCTGAACTACAACATCCCGCCCGCCTGAGCCCCGGGTGGCAGCGAGCCGCCCGGGCCGGTGACCGGCCCGGGCGGCTCTCGCTTGCGTCGCGGCCCGGCTCACAGCTCGACGCGGACGTCGTACAGGGTGACCCAGGTGTTGAACTCGATCAGCCGCTCGATGACGGCGCGGGCGCTCCACGGGCCGCCCATGCTGTAGGCGCCGGGCGGCGCGTCCAGCAGGGTGCGGATCTCCGCCTCCGAGGCCAGCAGCAGCGCCGGGCCGCCGTCGGCCAGGATGCCGGCCAGCTTCTCGCGCAGCGCCTCCTCGTAGCCGGTGTCCTGGGTGGACGGGTACGGGTTCTTCTTCCTGTCGAGCACCGAGTCGGGCAGCACGCCGCGCATGGCGGCCCGCAGCAGGCTCTTCTCCCGGCCGTCGAAGTTCTTCATCGCCCACGGCGTGTTGTACACGTACTCGACCAGCGTGTGGTCGGTGAACGGGACCCGCACCTCCAGGCTGGCGGCCATGCTGATGCGGTCCTTGCGGTCGAGCAGGAAGTTCTCCCACCGGGTGAGGTTGAGGTAGGTCAGCTCGCGCATGCGCGCCTCCAGCCCGCTCTCGCCGGGCAGCCTCGGCACCTCCTCCAGCGCCTCGGCGTAGCGCCGCTTGACGTACTCCTCCAGGCCGAGCCGGTCCCACAGGCCGATGTCGCGCAGCGCGCCGATGCCGCCGGCCTTCCTGAACGGCGAGTGCCAGGGGAAGGTGTCGGACTGGACCGCGTCCTCGTCGTGGAACCAGGTGTAGCCGCCGAACAGCTCGTCGGCCGCCTCGCCCGACAGCGCGACCGTCATCTCCCGCTTCAGCGCGCGGCACAGCACGAGCAGCGAGTACTCCATGTCGCCGGTCGACACCGGCAGGTCCTGGGCGCGCAGCACCGACCGCCTGACCTCCGGGTCGAGGATCTCGGCGTTGTCCAGCTCGACGACGATGTGCTCGGCGCCGACGTGCTCGGCCACCTCGACCGCGAACGGCGTGTCCGGGTCCTCCCACTGCACGTTCGCCTGGAAGCGCGACTCGTGGCCCTTGAAGTCCACCGAGAACGCCTTGAGCGGCTCGCCGGCGCCCTTGCGGGCGATCGCGGCGGCGGCCAGCGCGGTGATCGCGCTGGAGTCGAGGCCGCCCGACAGCAGCGTGCCCACGGGCACGTCGGCGACGAGCTGGCGGTCCACGATCTCCGACAGCAGCCGCCGCACGGTGGCGATCGTGGTGTCCAGGTCGTCGGTGTGCGGGCGGGCCCGCAGCCGCCAGTAGCGGTGCTCGCTGCGGCCCGCGCGCGACAGGCGCAGCACGGTGGCCGGGCGCACCTCGTGCATGCCGCGGAAGACGCCGTGGCCGGGCGTCTTGACGATCGTGAAGATCTCCCGCAGCCCGTCGGCGTCGATGACCGCCTCGGCCTCGTCGTGCGCCAGGATCGTCTTCGGCTCCGAGCCGAACAGCACCCCGTCGGGCGTCGGGTAGTAGTAGAGCGGCTTGACGCCCATCCGGTCGCGCACCAGCAGCAGCTCCTCGGTGCGCGGGTCCCAGATGGCCAGCGCGAAGATGCCGTCGAGCCGGTCGGCGAAGTCCTCGCCCCACTCCAGGTAGGCGCGCAGCACCACCTCGGAGTCGCTGGCGGTGCGGAACTCGTGGCCCAGCCCGCGCAGCTCCTCGCGCAGCTCGCGGTAGTTGTAGACCTCCCCGTTGTAGGTCATGACCGGCAGGCCGTCGTCGCCGGCCGCCATCGGCTGCCTGCCGCCCTCCAGGTCGATGATCGCCAGCCTCCGGTGGCCGAGCGCCGCGCGGGCGCAGGTCCACACGCCGCCCGCGTCGGGGCCCCGGTACTCCAGCGTCGCCGTCATCGCCGTGATCGTGTCCCGTTCGCCGGTCAGATCGCGGTCGTAGCTCACCCATCCTGCGATGCCGCACATGGTCAGTTCGTCCTTTCGATGGTCTCGGTGAAGTCGCGGGCGCCGTGCAGCCACGCGACCTTGTCGTGCAGCTCGTCCTCGGAGAGGGCGGACAGCATCCGGTTCCTGGCGAGCGCGTCGGCGCCGGCCGGGTGGTAGAGGCGGGTGCCCATCTCGCGCGAGACGAGCTGGGTCCTGGCCGTGCGGTCCCGGCGGGCCGCGTTGTACTTCTCGAACCGCTGCGGGAAGTCGGCGGGGCCGCAGTCGGCCAGCTCGCCCAGCGTCACCGCGTCCTCCAGCGCCATGCACGCGCCCTGGGCGGCGTACTGGAGCATCGGGTGGGCGGCGTCGCCGAGCAGCACCACCCGGCCGTCGGCCCAGTCGGGCACCGGGTCGCGGTCGCACAGCACCCACTCGCGCCACTGCGCGCCGAGCTCCAGCAGCCGCCTGGCGGTCTCGCCCAGCTCGGGGAAGGCGCCCAGCACCCGCTCGCGCACGGCCGGCCGGCCCGTCACCACGGCGGCGGCGCCGTCGTCGCGGGTGGCGGCCAGGTTGAGGAACTCGCCGCCGCCGATCGGGTAGTGCACGAAGTGCCAGCGCGGCCCCGCCCACAGCGTGACGGTGTTCCAGCGCAGGTCGGCGGGCACCCGGTCCATCGGGATGACCGAGCGGAAGATCGTGTGCCCCGACACGCGCGGCCCGCCGTCACCGACCAGCCGCGCCCGGATCATCGAGTGCAGCCCGTCGGCCCCGACGAGCGCGTCGCCCGGCACCCGCCGCCCGTCGCCGAGCAGTGCCCGCACGCCGCCCGCGTCCTGCTCGTAGCCGGTGACGTGGCTGCCGCCGCGCAGCTCGACCAGCGGGTGCTCGCGGCAGGCGGCCAGCAGCGGCCCGTACAGGTCCACCCGCTGCACGACCGCGTACGGGTTGCCGAAGCGGGCCCGGTAGCGGCCGGTGAGCGGCATGCTGGCCACCCGCTCACCGGTGGTGCCGTCCATGAAGCGCAGCTCGTCGATGTAGACGGCCAGCTCGCGCACCGCCTGCCCGACCCCGAGCCGGTCCAGCGCGGTGAAGCCGTTGGGGCCGATCTGGATGCCGGCGCCGAGCTCGCTGAACTCGTCGCGGCGCTCCAGGACCACCGCCCGGTGGCCCTGGCCGGCCAGGCCGAGCGCGGCGGCGAGCCCGCCGATGCCGCCCCCGGCGACGAGCACGGTCGCCGTCCTCGTCCGCCCGCTCATCGCCGCACCGGCGTCCGGTCGAGCACCGACAGCAGGGCGTCGCGCAGGATGCCGACCCCGTCGGCGGTCAGCACCGACTCGGCGTGGAACTGCATGGAGGCGAACCGGGGCCCGCGCAAAGCGTGCACCTCGCCCGTCTCCGGGTCGCGGCTGACCGCGACGGTCCCCGTCAGCCCGGCGGGCTCGATCTCGTCGGCCGGGGCGTGCGCGGCGAAGGTGTTGTAGAAGCCGACCCTGGCCCGGCGGCCGAACAGGTCGATCACCCGCTGCACGCCCTGGTTGGGCACCTTCCTGCGGCGCAGCGGCAGGCCGAGCGCGCCGCTGAGCACCTGGTGGCTCAGGCACACGGCCAGGAACGGGGCGCCGGAGCCGAGCAGCCGCCCGACCGCGTCACGCAGGTGCGCGATCTTGGGGTGGGCCAGGTCGGCCGGGTCGCCCGGCCCGGGCCCGAGCACCACCAGGTCGTGGCCGTCCAGCGCGTACGGCTCGTCGAAGCGGCGCACGCTCACCTGGAGGCCCAGCGAGCGGAGCTGGTGGCCGATCATCGAGGTGAACGTGTCCTCGGCGTCCACCACCAGCACCCGCAGGCCGATCAGGTCGGGCGTCCAGAACGTCCGCTCGCCCTGCTCCTGCCGCCAGAACCCGGAGATGCCGTCGTTGCGCCCCTCCAGCGCGCCGCGCACGTCGGGGTGCTCGGCCAGCGGCTCCGGCGGCTCGGCGCACAGCGCGTCGAGCAGCCCGGCCGCCTTCGCCGCGGTCTCGGCCACCTCCGACTCCGGGTCGGAGTGCCTGACGAGGGTCGAGCCGACGCCGATGCGGACCCGCCCGGCGGCGTCGATGTCGGCGGTGCGGATGAGGATCGAGGAGTCGAGCGTCCGCCGGCCCGCCCCGTCGCTGCCGATCAGCGCGGCCACGCCGCTGTAGTAGCCGCGTCCCTCCTTCTCGTAGCGGCCGATCACCCGGCAGGCGCTCTCCAGCGGGCTGCCGGTGACGGTCGGCGCGAACAGGGTCTCGCGCAGAATCTCCCGCACGTCGCGGGTGGTCTCGCCCTCGATGTAGTACTCGGTGTGCGCGAGCCTGGCCATCTCCCGCAGGTACGGCCCCGACAGCCGGCCGCCCGACTCGCAGATCCGGGCCATCATCTTGAGCTCCTCGTCGACCACCATGTAGAGCTCGTCGGCCTCCTTCTTGTCGCCGAGGAAGTCCATGAGCGCGCCGACGGTCGGCCCGGACGGGGGATAGCGGTAGGTGCCGCTGATCGGGTTCATCACCGCGACGCCGCCGTCGACGCTGATGTGCCGCTCGGGCGAGGCGCCGACGAACGTCCGCTCGCCGGTGTGGATGACGAACGTCCAGTACGTGCCCGTCTCCCGGGTGGCCAGCCGGCGGAACAGCGTGAGGGCGGCGGCCGGGGTGTAGTCGGTGATGTCGGCCAGGAACGAGCGCTTGATGACGAAGTTGGCGCCCTCGCCCCGGCCGATCTCGTCGTCGATGACGGCCCGCACCACGGCCGCGTAGTCCTCGTCGGAGGTGTCGACCGTGCGCTCGCGGGTGCGGATCGGCCGGTCGGGGATGCGCGCCAGCGCGGCGGGCAGCGGCAGGCTGCCGTGGCCGGTGACGGTCATCGCCACGAGCGGCGCGCCGTCGTCGCGCGCCTCGAAGCCGCGCTCGGCGATCTGCCGGTACGGGATGAGCGTCAGCAGCTCGGGACCCTCGGCGCCGGGCTCGTCGGGCAGCGGGAGCTCGGCCAGCGTGGCGACCGTGGACACCTCGCCGACCAGCACGTCCAGCATGCCCTCGCGGCCGGCGCCCGGCCGGTGCAGCAGCGCGAACGGAGGCGGCACGGGGGACAGGACGTCGTCCAGGAGCCGTTCGGCGCTCATGGCCGCCCTCCTCGCGCGAGATCGGTCAGGAGCTCCTTGGTCGTGGCGACCATGCCGCACCGCCCGGCCACGTACCGCAGCGTCATGAGGTGGTCCTCGGCGGTGAAGTCGGCGACGGCGTCGGCCACCAGGAACGGCTGGACGTCGTGGGAGTAGGCGTCCACGGCCGTCATCAGCACGCCGATGTGCGCGTACACCCCCGAGATGATCAACTGGTCGCGCCCGCTGTCACGCAGCATCCACAGCAGCGGCGACTGGTGGAAGGCGCTGTAGCGCCGTTTGACGATGATCCAGTCGTCCGGCCCGGGCGCCACCGGGTCCACGACGCCGCGATGCTCCGCGCCGGTGGTCATGCCGGGTCCCCAGAAGTCCCTGAGCAGTCCCCGCTGCCGGTCGGACATCCCGCCGGGCTGCGTGGTGTAGGCGACGGGGATGCCGGCGGCGGCGCACCGCTCGCGCAGCGCGGCCGCGTTCCTGACGAGATCCGTCACCGGGGCCTCGCCCGCGGGAAAGGCATCCAAGAAGAAATGCTGCATGTCGTGCAACAGGAGAACGGCCCGCTCCGGGGAAACGGTCCACCGCGCCGTGTTGGCCGGTAGTTCGCCGGAGTCCGGCATCGGATAAGGCGTAATAGCAGGAATCCCGATCATTGTTGCCTCAATCTGGTTGTGCGATGAAGAAATTCAGGCGCCCAGTGCGGCGCCCCCGTCCACCGTCAGGTGCTGAAGCGTGATGTGGCTCGCCTTTTCGGAGAGCAGGAATGCGACCGTGTGCGCGATGTCGGCCGGGCTGGCGACCTTTCCGAGGGGGATGCCGGTGCGGTAGGCGCGCGGCTTGCCCTCGATCGACGAGCGCAACGCCCGGTCGTGGTCGCTCCACAGCGCCGAGAGCATCGGGGTGTCGACCGAGCCCGGCGTCACCACGTTGCAGCGGATCCCGTACCCGGCCACCTCCAGGCCCAGGGACTTCGTGAACGCCGTGGCCGCGGCCTTGGAGGCGGCGTAGGCGGCCATGTCGGCGCGGGCGACCAGCGCCGCGTTGGAGGCGACGGTGACGACCGCGCCGGCCCGCCGCGGCACCATCCGGGACACGACCGCCCTGGAGACGTGGAAGACGCCGTCGACGTTGACCGCGAACGTGGCCGCCCAGTCGGCGTCCGACATCGTCACCGCCCGGCCGGTGCGCAGCACCCCCGCGGCGTTGACCAGCTTGGTGACCGGCCCGAGCAGCCGCTCGGCCGCCTCGACCACCGACTCCACCTGGGCGCTGGAGGCGACGTCCACGGGGAACGCCGCCACCCGCAGCCCGTCGGCCTCCAGCTTCCCGGCCAGCTCCCTCAGCCCGGCCTCGTCCCGGTCCAGGGCGGCCACCGCGATGCCCTCCTCTCCCAGCGTCCGCGCGATCGCCGCCCCGATGCCGCCGGCGGCTCCGGTGACCAGCGCCACCATCAGGAGCTCCCGGCGGAGAATCGCGTCAAATGAATGTGCATGATGAACTCAGCCGCCTTTCCCCGCACAATTGCCGAGGTGCGGGTCTGTCAATTTCCGGGTCTTTCTCTTACGTAAGAGACTGCGATCGGGGATGACCCGGAACAAGGCGGGAGCGTGGCAGCAAGTTGTCTTCCCGGCGCTGTTTCCTGCCAGCCCGGAGCAACGCAGCACGTCAAGAGATGCCCCAAGGGGCGGCCCGAGCTGACGATGTCGTGGTGAGGAAGTCCGGTGTCAAGAGAGCGGCGACCTCGTGGCTGCAGGACCAGGCATGGTTCCTGCAGAAACTGGTCCCGGATTCACCCGCCTACACGATGCTCCGCGCCTACCGAACGACCGGCGAACTCGACGTGCCCGCGCTCCGCGCCGCCTGGCGGGGGGTCGTGCTGCGGCACGAGATCCTGCGCACCACGCTCGTGGACGACGGCGGGCTGCCCGTGCAGGAGATCGCCGGCGACTGCCACCCGCGCGCCTTCACCGAGCTCGACGCCCCCGGCGCCACGGCCGAGCAGCTCTGCGCCGACCTCGCGCGCACCCCGCTCGACCTGGAGGACGGCCCGCTCGCGCAGCTCACCGTGGCCCGGCCGGCCGACGGCGGCCACCTGCTCGTGCTGCGGCTGCACGAGGCCGTCGCCGACGAGTGGTCACTTCCCACGCTGCTCGACGAGCTCTCCGACGGCTACGCCGACCAGCGGGTGCCGCCGCCGCCCGAGGGGCTCCAGTACGCCTCCTACGCCCGCTGGCAGCGCGACCAGGGGCACACGCCCGAGTTCCACGGGCTGCTGCGCTGGTGGACCGGGCACCTGACGCCGCCGCCCGCCTCCCCGGCACCGCCCGCCGACCGGCCCCGTCCCGACGGGCCGTCCTTCGGCGGCGGGGCGGTCCCCTTCAGCTGGGCGCCCGCGCTCGGGCAGGCCGTCGCCGAGCTGTCCCGTGAGGAACGGGTCAGCGCCCCCGCGGTGCTGCTGGCCGCGTTCCTGTGCCTGCTGCGCCGCCACAGCGGCGAGGACCGGGTGGCCGTCGGCGCCCCCGTCAACCTGCGGCCCGCGGTGCGCACCGGCGCGCTCGTCGGCCCGTTCCGCAACCACGTGGTGCTGTGCGCCGACCTGTCCGGCGGGATCACGTTCCGGCAGGCGGTGCGCCGGGTGGCCAAGGCCGTGGCGCACGCCTACCAGCGCCGGATCGTCCCCTACGACCGGCTGGTGCAGGCGCTGCGGCTGGAGCGGGACCCGCGCCGGATGCCGCTGTGCGACGTGCTGTTCGACTACCGCGACGAGGCCGAGCCGCTGCCCGTCCTGGGTGACGCCGAGGTGCGCCCGGTGCGGCCGCGCGCGGGCTCGGCCAGGACCGACCTGTGCCTCACGGTCGAGCACGTCGGCTCCGGCCTCACCGGGGAGCTGACCTACCGCGACAGCCTGTACGAGGACGAGTCAGCCGGGCAGCTTCTCGACCAGCTCCGCACGTTCCTGGCCATCGCCCTGCGCGCCCCGGACCTGCCCGCCGACCAGATCCCGCTGGAGGACTACGCCCGCACCCGCGCCCGGGTGCGCGAGGCCGACCGGACGGGGGTGCTCGACCCGCTGCTGCCGTCCGTGCCCGAGCTCGTGCGCGCCCGCGCCACCCGCACGCCGGACGCGGTCGCGGTGGACTGGCCGGACGCCGCGCTGACCTTCCGCGAGCTGGACGCGCGCGCCTCGGCCGTCATCACCGCCCTGCGCGCGCTGCCCGCCGACGCACCCCCCGGAGAAGCCGCCGGGCCTGCCACAGAATCCGCAACCGGGCCTCTCGGGGACGCCTCCGTGGTCGTCCGGATGGCGCCGGGCCCCGCCCAGGTCGCCGCCGTGCTCGGCACGCTCGGCGCCGGCGCCAGGCTCACCTGCCTGGCCACCGGCGACGCGGGCGAGCGGGGCAAGGCCGTGCTCGCCGAGCTACGGCCCGCCTGCGTGCTCACCGAGGGCCGGTCCGACGACCTGATCCGCTGGTACGAGGACGAGCTCGGCGGAACCGTCGTCGACGTCACCGCACTCGGCGTCCCCGCCCGCCCGGCCGCCCTGGTCACCCCCATGACCACCGCGCCCGCCTACGTCGCCTACACCTCCGGCTCGACCGGCAGGCCCAAGGGCATCATCCAGTCGCACGGCAGCCTCGCCCAGTTCGCCACCTGGCTGGCCACCGAGTTCCGGATGCGGCCGGGCGCCCGCGTCGCCCAGTGGGCCGCGCCCGGCTACGACGCCGCGCTCGTCGAGACGTTCGCCGCGCTGACCGGCGGCGCGACGCTCTGCCCGGTCCCCGAGCGGATCAGGGCGAACCCGGAGAAGCTGGCCGCCTGGCTCGCCGACGAGCGCATCACGCTGCTGCAGACCGTGCCGAGCTTCGCGCGCAAGCTCCTCGACGCGATCACCGCCGACGGCGCCGGCCGCTCGCTCTCGCTCGGCTGCCTGCTGCTCGCCGGCGAGCCGCTGCCCGGCGAGCTGGCCGCCGACCTGCGCGCGGCCCTGCCCGCCGTCCGGCTGGCGAACCTGTACGGCGCCACCGAGACGATCCTGGCGACCTGGTACGAGGTGACCGGCCCGGTGCCCGGCATGACGCCGATCGGCACGTCCATCCCCGGCCGCCAGGTCGTCGTGCTCGACGACTGGGACCGGCCCTGCCCGCCCGGCGTCACCGGGCATCTGGTGGTCAGGAGCCCGTACGTCGCGCTCGGCTACGCGGGCGCGGGCGCGGACACGCGGCCCTTCGAGCCCGTCTACCACCTGCAGGCGTGCGGGTCCGGCTTCGGCCGCTTCTACCGCACCGGCGACCTCGGCCGCCTGCGGTGGGACGGCCTGCTGGAGTTCCGCGGGCGCGGCGACTCCCAGATCAAGTTCCACGGCACCCGCGTCGAGCTGGCCGAGGTAGAGGACGCGCTGAACCGGAACGAGGCGGTCGCCGAGTGCGCGGTCGTCCCGGTGAGCGGCCCCGACGGCTGGGTCACCCGCCTGGTCGCCTACGTCGTGCCGAACCGCACGGCGGCGGGCGAGGCGGAGGTGCGGGCCGCCGACCTGCGGGCCACGCTGCGCGCCCGGTTCGGCAAGAGCACGCTGCCCCTGTCGGTCAGGACGGTCGGCGCGCTGCCCCGCAACGTCGGCGGCAAGATCGACCGGCGGATGCTGCCGGCGCTGCCCGCGGGCGGCGCGAACCGGAGCGCGCGGACGCCGGCCGAGCTCGAACTGGCCGCCATCTGGTCAGACGTCCTGGGCGCCGAGCCGGACGGCGACGGGGACCCCTTCTTCGCGGTGGGCGGGCACTCGCTCATGGTGCCCCGCCTGCTCGATCGCGTGCGTGACAGGTTCGGCGTGGAGATCCCCCTGTGGGAGTTCTTCGCCAACCCCACCCTGAACGGCCTGGCCGCTCAGGTCAGCGCGCACGCGCTTTCCGCTGATGCTGTCAACCAATCTATGGCGGGTGAGTGATGTGACACTGGTGGAGACCTCGACGTCAGTCGACTTCGATGGGGAGAACCTGGATGTCCCGACAGTACGGCTGATCGCCGAGAACCAGGTCACCTGCGGCGTCGCCCCGTCCGCCCTGGCCAAGGTCGCGGCCAACCGGCGGCTGTTCGAGGACGTCATCGCACGTGGCATCCCCGTGTACGGCGTGACGACCGGCTACGGCGAGATGATCTACATGCTCGTCGACACCTCCAACGAGATCCAGCTCCAGACCAACCTCGTCCGCAGCCACTGCGCCGGCGTCGGCCCGATCTTCGCCGAGGACGAGGCTCGGGCGGTTCTCACGGCCCGGCTCAACGCCCTGTCCAAGGGCTACTCGGCGGTCCGGCCCGAACTGCTCGAACGCATGGCGCTCTACCTCAACCTCGGCATCACGCCCGCCATCCCCGAGATCGGGTCGCTGGGCGCCAGCGGTGACCTCGCGCCGCTGGCGCACGTCGCCTCGACGCTCATCGGCGAGGGGTACGTGCTGCGCGACGGCCGCCGCACCGAGACCGGGCCGGTGCTGCGCGAGCTCGGCATCGAGCCGCTGCAACTGCGGTTCAAGGAGGGCCTGGCGCTCATCAACGGCACCTCGGCGATGACCGGGCTCGGCTGCCTGCTCGTCACCCGGGCGCTCGACCAGGTCCGGCAGGCCGAGATCGTCACCGCGCTGATCTGCGAGGTGCTGCAGGGCTCGACCAGCCCGTTCGTGGCCGACGGGCACGACATCGCCCGCCCCCACCAGGGGCAGATCGACGTCGCCGCCAACATGCGCGCCCTGCTCAGCGGCAGCGGCCTGGCGGTGGAGCACAGCGAGCTGCGCCAGGCGCTCAGCGTCGACCCGCTGCGCCTGTCGATCCTGCGCGACCGGGAGCCGCCGCGCCGCCGCAAGGACGGCGACGCGCCCGAGCACGGCGTCCACCGGACCGAGGTCTACCTGCAGAAGGCGTACACACTGCGGGCCATCCCGCAGGTCGTCGGCGCCGTCCGCGACACGGTCTACCACGCCGCCGCCACGCTGCGCACCGAGCTCAACTCCTCCAACGACAACCCCCTCGTCTTCGAGGGCAAGGAGGTCTTCCACGGCGCCAACTTCCACGGCCAGCCGGTCGCCTTCGTCATGGACTACCTGACGATCGCGCTCACCCAGCTCGGCGTCTTCTCCGAGCGGCGCACCAACCGGCTGCTCAACCGCCACCTCAGCAACGGTTTGCCCGAGTTCCTCGTCGCCGGCGACCCCGGCCTCAACAGCGGGTTCGCGGGAGCCCAGTACCCCGCCACCGCCCTGGTCGCGGAGAACCGGACGATCGGCCCGGCCAGCACCCAGAGCGTGCCGTCCAACGGCGACAACCAGGACGTCGTCAGCATGGGCCTGATCGCCGCCCGCAACGCCCGCCGGGTGCTGCAGAACAACAGCAGGATCCTCGCGGTGGAGTTCCTGGCCGCGGCCCAGGCCGTGGACCTGTCGGGCCGCGCGGACCGGCTCAGCCCGGCCGGGCGGGCCACGTACGAGCGGGTCCGCTCGCTCGTGCCGGTCCTGGAGGCGGACCGGTACATGGCCGACGACATCGAGCTGGTGGCCTCGGCGATCTCACGGGGCGAGTTCCTGGACGCGGTCGTCCAGGCCGACGTCGCCCTCCGTTAGACCCCGTACGAGAAAGCGCCCCCGGGAGGTGATCCCGGGGGCGCTTTCTCGCGGGCTCGGCGCTCAGTGGCGCAGGCCGTTCTTCGCCTGGCGCAGGTGCTCGAAGGAGGACAGGTCGGGCGCCGTCCAGCCGTCCAGGTCGTACTCGCTCAGGCACTGGTCGACGAACGCCTTGTAGCCGTCCACCTGGCCGCTGGCGGTCTGCGCGGCCAGCAGCTCCACGCGGGTGTTCTCATGGTTGCCGGCGTAGTTGCGCTCGTACAGCTCGTGCCGGCCGCCGAACTCGGTGCCCACGGCGTCCCAGAGCAGCTTCATCACCTTGATCCGCTCGACCGAGTCGATGCCGCCGGAGCCGCGCAGGTACTTGTCCAGGTACGGCCGCACCTCGGGGTTCTTGAAGTCCTCGGCGCTGGAGTTGATGTAGATCAGGCCGCTGGCGATGTCCTGGTGGATGATCTCCTTGACCCGGGGGTAGCCGGTCTGCATGAACCAGCGGTAGGCCAGGCCGTACTCCGGGTTGGGCAGGACCGCGCCGTTGCGCCACTCGACGGGGTTGCGCGCGGCCGCGTCCGACAGGCCCCAGAACAGGTTGCGCCAGGCCAGCACCTCGCCGATGCGGCTCTGCACGCCCCGGAAGTCCTTGGTGCCGGTGATCTCCACGGCCTTGGCCAGCAGGCCCGCGATGAACTCCAGCTTGACCGCCAGGCGGGTGCAGCCGTGGAAGGTGAAGCGCTCGGGGAAGCCGGAGCGGCCGGTGAACAGCTGCACCTTGCCGAGGTGGCCGTAGATGAAGACGTTCTCCCAGGGGATGAGCACCTTGTCCAGGACGAGGATCGTGTCGTTCTCGTCCAGCCGCGACGACAGGGGGTAGTCGAACGGGCTGCCCATCACGGTCGCCGCGGCGGTGTAGGACGGCCGGCAGATCAGCTTCAGCCCCGGCGCGTTCATCGGGATGGTCGCCACCAGCGCGAACTTCTTGTCCTTGATCGGCAGGCCGTAGTGGGCGATGAAGTTGTAGTGCGTCAGCGCCGACCCCGTCGCCACCACCTTCGCCCCGCTCACCACGAGCCCGGCGTCGGTCTCCTTCTCCACGTGCACGAACACGTCGGCGACCTCGTCCGGCGGCCGGCTGCGGTCCACCGGCGGGTGCACGATCGCGTGGTTCCAGAACAGGACCTTCTCCTGCGACTCCCGGTACCAGCGCCGCGCGTTGTCGGCGAACGGCTCGTAGAACTCGGCGTTGGCGCCCAGCGTGCCGAGGAAGGCCGCCTTGTAGTCGGGGCTGCGGCCCATCCAGCCGTAGCTCATCCGCGCCCACGCGGCGATGGCGCGCTGGTTGGCCACCAGGTCGTCGGCGCTGCGCGGGGTGGTGAAGAAGCTGTGGGTGAAGCCATCGCCGCCCGTGTCGGTCGGCACGACGAGGTCGCCGCGCCGCTCCGGGTCGTGCAGCGCGTCGTAGAGCCTGGCGGTCATCCGGATCGGGTTGTGGAACGCCGGGTGCGCGGTCACGTCCGAGACGCGGTCGCCGTACAGGTAGATCGCCCGGTCGTCGCGCAGGCTCTCGACGTACTCGGCGCCGGTCATCGGGCGGGTCTTCGGCCGGCTGCCCGGCCCGGTGTCCGGGATGTGTGGCGCGTCCTGCAAGTCAGTCATGGCAATTCCCCTATTCGAGCCCGAACCGGGCCTTGGCCAGATCGCGTTTGGCGATTTTGGCGAGGTAGGTGGACAGGCCGGCGTGCGTGACGAACATCGACATGTCCCGCCACACCCGCTCGACGCGCTCGCCGGCGCGCACGGCGCTCGAACCCGCCGTGGGGAACAGGTGCGACTCGACCGCCCGCCAGCACAGCGCCACGGCCTCCTGGCAGATCGCCGCCAGCCGCAGCTCGTGCTCGTGGGTGACGGCCGCCGCGCCGCGGGCGCTCGTCTCGCGCCACTGCCGCACCGCGTCCGTGGTCGCGGCCTCGGCCGTGGCGATCAGGCCCGCGGCCTTGCCGTACGTGAGCTGGAAGTCCGGGTCCTCGGTACGGGTCACGATGGGCGGGAACGGCGTCGTGCGGGTCCGCATGAGGTCCTCGTAGGCGTCCAGCGCGCCCTTGGCCATGCCGACCGCCAGCAGCGCGTCCTCCATGACCATGAAGCTGAGCTGCCCGCCGCCGTACTCGGGGCCGTGCAGCTCGCGGCCGGGGGTGCCGCCGGTGACGTCGATCTGGCTCATGTGGTGCTTGAGCACGTAGCGGTCGGGGACGCGGCCGCCGGTGATGCGGATGCTGTGCGAGCCGCTGCCCTTCAGGCCCAGCGCGTGACCCCAGTCGTCGAGCCGGGTCCACTCGCTGCGCGGGGCGATGAACATGATCGGCTCGCCCGACTCGATCAGGGCGTGCCCCATGAAGTGGGTGGCGTACGGCGACCCCGAGCAGTAGCCCCAGGTGCCGTTGATCAGCCAGTCGCCGTCCGGCGTGCGCTCGGCCGTGCCGCCGGGCATGACGGTCGCGGGGCAGATGAACTCCCCGGAGGCGAAGATCTCCTCCTGGGTGCGCTCGTCGAAGATCGTCGCGGCCGGGAGCGCGTGCGCGGCGCCCAGGCAGAACATCCAGCCTGTCGAGGGGCAGCCCCGGGTCAGGTTGATCGCCACGCGGACGAAGGTGTCGATCCCGAACTCGTAGCCGCCGAACCGGCGGGGGACCAGGATGCGGTAGAAGCCCGCTCTGGAGAACTCCTCGTGGACGTCCTCGGCGTAGAACGTGCGCCGCTCGGTCTCGGCCTGGCGCTCGGCCAGCGCGGGAATCATGGCCTCCGCCCTGGCGACCACGTCCTCGGGGGTGAGTCCGGGCTCCGGCGGTTCGGCGAGGCGGTGCTCGAAAACAGTGGTGTCGACACCCATCGCTATGCGCGTCCTCACGGTTTCGTGGTCGAATCGGACATGCCGCCAGCGTCACATCCACGATTAGGCCGCGCATCTCCCGGCGTGCTGTTCTGCGCGGGCACGGCGAAGCCCCCGGTTCAGGAAGCATTTTCCCGAACCAGGGGCTTTCGATTTCCGCGTCATTCCGGTGTGTGGGCGGCTGAATTCCTTTCTCCCGGTGGATTACCGCTGGTTTCTCACTTGAAGGAGATGGCCACCTCCCCGAGCACCTGCTCGTTGTTGCCGGCGCCGACGAAGCAGGAGGCCGCCGCGCAGTCCACCGGGCCCACCGGGGTGCCGTCGTAGCCGACGCCGTCGAACTGGCGGTTGAGCTTCAGCGGGATGGTGGCCGAACCGCTCGCGTCGGTGGTGAACGAGGTGGCCGTGCCGCCGTCGCAGGCGGCGCCCGAGGCCGTGTTGGCGCAGGTGGCGATGCCGAACACGGCATTGGGCAGGGCCCCGGTGACGGTCACCGTGGCAGTCGCGCCGTCCGACACGCCGGAGGCCGGCGAGACGGAGAACGACGGGGCCGCGGCGGAGGCCGCCGGGCTGGTGGCGAAGGCCAGGCCGAGCGTGACCGTGGCGGCGAGACCCAGCTTGGCAATCAGACCAGTCTTGCGCGTCATTCTTTACTCCTTTTTCCGGGGCGATTTGTTTCGCCGTCGTGAGTACAACTCTGCGGCATCGGCCCGGCGGGTGCCAGAGGAAATCAATTCAGCAAGCTGCAGTGACGGTGACTGCATCTTGTCAATGATCGCCTTGCGTTCTGTTTGACGATGGGCTATTCGCAGGCGAGCAAGGCCGGATAAGACAGCGGGCCGCGCAGCCGGGAGAATCCGGACCAGTGTGCCCGTCCGTACGGCACGGCTCATCGGTTGGGAGCGGCTGTGACCATTGACCAGATCACCCGGGACGCCAACGTCTACGGCGACGACATCAGCGAGATCTACGACCTGCTCTACCTGCGGCGCGGCAAGGACTACGCGGGGGAGGCCGACATCGTGACCAGCCTCGTGCGCGAGCGCGCGCCGCACGCCGACTCGCTGCTCGACGTGGCCTGCGGGACGGGCGAGCACCTCAGGACGCTGCGCACCCGCTTCTCCCTGGTCGAGGGGGTGGAGCTGTCGGCGGCGATGCGGGCCAGGGCGCAGGCCAAGCTGCCCGGCGTCGCCGTCCACCCGGGCGACATCCGTGACTTCCGGCTCGGCCGCGTCTTCGACGCCGTGTGCAGCCTCTACAGCACGGTCGGCTACATGGCGGGCACCGAGGAGCTCGACGCCGCCGTGGCCAGCATGGGCCGGCATGTGGCCCCCGGCGGGGTGCTCATCGTGGAGCCCTGGTACTTCAAGGACGGCTTCGCCGACGGGCACATCGGCGACGACGTGGTCCGCGAGGACGGCCGGACCATCGCCAGGGTGGCCAAATCGTCCCGCGTGGGCGACACCGTCCGCGTCGAGGCGCACTACCTGGTGGCCGACGGCGCCGGGGTGCGCCACTTCGAGCACACGCAGGTGATGAACCTGTTCTCCCGCGCCGAGTACGCGGCGGCCTTCGAGCGGGCCGGCTTCACCGCCGAGTGCCTGGAGGAGACCGGGCCGCTGCTCGCCGGCCGCTCCCTGTTCCTCGGCGTGCGACGGGACGGATGATTCGCGGTGATCCCCCTGTTCAAGGTCGAGGTCCCGGCCGGCGCCGCCGACCGGGTCACCGCCGTGCTCGACAGCGGCATGCTCGGGCACGGGCCGCTGGTCGAGGAGTTCGAGCGGCAGCTCGGCGAGCGGATCGGCAACCCGTACGTGGCGGCGCTGAACAACGCCACCTCCGGCCTGCAGCTCGCGCTGCGCCTGGCCGGGGCCGACGGCGAGGTCCTGAGCACGCCGTTCACGTTCGAGGCGACGAACTGGAGCATCCTGGCCGGGGGCGGGCGCATCACCTGGGTGGACGTCGACCCGGCCACGCTCAACGTGGACCTCGAGGACCTCGCCAAGAAGATCACCCCCCGCACCCGGGCGGTCATGGTGGTGCACTGGGGCGGCTGCCCCGTCGACGTCGAGCGCCTGGCCCGCATCCTGGACGACGCCGAGGCCGCCCACGGGCGCCGGCCGGTCGTCGTCGAGGACTGCGCCCAGGCGTGGGGCGCCACCGTGCACGGCCGCCCGCTGGGCCGCCACGGCAACCTGTGCGTCTACAGCTTCCACGCCACCAAGCACCTGAGCTGCGGCACCGGCGGCCTGCTCGTGCTGCCCGACGAGGAGTCACTGCGGCGCGCCCGGCGGCTGCGCTTCTTCGGCATCGAGCGCGACGCCGACCGCGTGCACGCCGACTACGACGTGCCCGAGTGGGGCTACAACTTCTACCTGAACGAGATCGGCGCGGCCATCGGGCTCAGCAGCCTCACCGTGGTCGACGAGCGGATCGCCCGCCACCGCGCCAACGCCGCCTACTACGACGCCGAGCTGGCCGGGGTGCCCGGCCTGGAGCTGACCGCGCGCACGCCCGGCCTGGACTCGTCGTTCTGGCTCTACCCGGTCCTGGTGGAGGACCGTGACGCGTTCATCGGCAAGCTCGCCGCCGCCGGGGTCGCGGCGAGCGTGGTGTGCCGGCGCAACGACGCGCACGGCTGCGTGACTCCGTCGGCCGAGCCGCTGCCCGGCCTGGAGGCGGTGCACGACCGGGCGGTCAACATCCCGGTCGGCTGGTGGCTGTCGGACGAGGACCGGGCGCACGTCGCGCACGCCATAAGATCCGGCTGGTGACTCATGGCAATCGCCGATAAAGGTTCGCGCCCGGCCGGTGTTAACGTCTATTCATGGACGCTTCCTGTCGAATTTGCAGCGGGCCGGTCAAGGCGTTTGTCGACCTCGGTTTCCAGCCCCGCGGAAACGCTTTTCCCCGGGCCGACCGGGTGGCCGGTGAATTCCGTTACCAGCTGGTCGTGGGAATGTGCGACTCGTGCACCATGGTCCAGCTGATGGCGGACATTCCCCAGGAAGTCAGATACCACGACGAATACCCGTACCACGCCTCCAACTCGGTGGTGCACAGCCGGCATTTCGAGGGCCTGGCGCGGCATTTCCTGGAGCACGAGCTGACCGGGCCCGACCCGTTCATCGCGGAGATCGGCAGCAACGACGGCGTCATGCTCGCCACCATCGCCGCGGCCGGCGTGCGCCACCTCGGCATCGAGCCGTCGGCGCAGGTGGCGGAGATGTCCAGGGCGCGGGGCGTGCGGGTGCTGTCGCAGTTCTTCGACGAGGACAGCGCCGGGCCGATCCGTGCCGAGCACGGCCCGGCCGACGTGATGTTCGGCGCGAACGTGATCGCCCACATCTCCCACCTGGCCTCGGTGCTCAAGGGCGCCAAGAAGCTGCTCGGCCCGGACGGCGTCTTCGTCTTCGAGGAGCCCTACCTCGGCAGCGTCGTCGAGCAGACCGCGTTCGACATCCTCTACGACGAGCACTCCTTCGTCTTCTCCGTGCGTGCCATCCAGGCCGCGGCCGAGCTGTACGGGCTGGAGCTCGTCGACGCCGAGCCGGTGGCGCTGCACGGCGGCTCGATGCGCTACACGCTGGGCCAGCCCGGCGCCCGCCCGGTCGCCCCCGCGGTGCCCGAGCTGCTGGCCGCCGAGGCTGCCCAGCGGCTGGGGGAGCACGCCACGCTGGAGGCCTTCGCCCGCCGCGCCGAGCACATCCGCGACGAGCTGACCGCCCTCGTCGGGTCGCTGCGCGCCCAGGGCAAGAAGGTCGTCGGCTACGGCGCCCCCGCCAAGATCACCACGGTGACCAACTACTGCGGCTTCGGCCCGGACGTCATCCCCTTCGTCTGCGACTCCACGCCCTCCAAGCAGGGCCGCGTGGTGGCCGGCTCGCACATCCCCGTGGTGGCGCCGTCCGTGTTCGCCGAGAGCGACGCCGACCACGCCATCCTGTTCGCCTGGAACCACGCCGAGGAAATCATGGCGAAAGAGCGCGCGTTCGCCGAGCGAGGCGGGCGCTGGGTTCTCTACGTGCCCGAGGTGCATATCGTCTGAGCATTTTCAGCACATGGGGAGATGCGCCGTGCGGGGTGGCCGCCCACCATTTAGTTAATTCCCCCAGCCGGGCGGTCCGAGAGAAAGGAACCCACGGTGTCTGTGGCGGCGGAAATCAGTCATACAGGCGCTCTCGGAGAGCGCCGCCCCGACCTTCCCGCATTGACCGGACTACGCATCATCGCGGCGTTGCTCGTTTTCATGAGCCACGTCGTCTATCCCATGACGTCGGGAAACCAGAATCCCGCGACCCCCTACAGCGACGACGGGATCACCCAGACGCTCGTCTGGCTCTTCTACCCCGGCGGCTACATCGGCGTCTCGTTCTTCTTCATCCTGAGCGGCTTCGTCATCACCTGGTCCTGGCAGCCGGGCGGCCGGGCCACGTCCTTCTGGCGGCGGCGGGCGGTGAAGATCCTGCCCAACCACGCCGTCACCTGGGGCCTGGCGATGCTGCTGTTCGCCGCGTCGTTCACGCCCCTGTGGGGCCTGCCGAACCTGTTCCTGGTCAACTCGTTCTCGCCCGACCCCAACCTGTGGGGCGGCGCGAACATGCCGGCCTGGTCGCTCAGCTCCGAGATGCTGTTCTACCTGCTCTTCCCGCTGCTGATCATCCCGATCGCCAAGATCAAGGAGAGCCGGCTGTGGCTGTCGGCCGGCCTCGTGGTCCTGGCCATGGCCGCGGTCTGCGTGGCCACGCTCACGCTGCTGCCCGACTCGCCCCGCTACCCGGGTGAGGCGCTGGCGCTGACGCAGTTCTGGTTCGTCTACATGTTCCCGCCGGCGCGGCTGTTCGAGTTCGTGCTCGGCATGGTCCTGGCCAGGATCGTGATCAGCGGCCGGTGGCCCCGCATCGGGATCGCCCCGGTCATCGCCCTGCTCGTGGCCGCCTACGCCGCCACGCTGTGGGTGCCGGAGCCGTACAGCATCTCGCTCGTCACCGCGATCCCGTTCGGGCTGGCCATCGGCACCTACGCCGCGGCCAACCTGCGCGGCCGGCGCACCTTCATGGGCAGCCGGGTCATGGTGTGGCTCGGCACCGTCTCGTTCGCCTTCTACATGACCCAGGCCGTGGTGCTCTACTGGCTGCGCGGCGCGGTGCTCGGCGACGCCGAGTACGGGCCCGTCGGCGGCACGCTGCTGATCCTGGGCCTCATCGCGGTCAACGTCGTGGCCGCCTGGCTGCTCTACACGCTGGTCGAGCGGCCCGCGATGCGGCACTGGAGCCGGTCGAAGAAGACGCCGCCGCCACCGCCGCGGGAGCCGGCGCGCGCCCCGGTGCCCACCGCCTCAGCCGCCGAGTGACCCTTCCCCCCGCTGTGCCCGCGATGCCCACCCCTGTCCAGCGGTGGGCATCGGCGTAACACGATCGACCACGACCCAGGAGAGTTCCGTGAACAGACGTTGCCCGGTCCTCGACACCACCGGCAAGAACATCCACGCCGAGACGGACCAACTGCGCTCGCGCGGCCACGCGACCCAGGTCGAGCTGCCCGGCGGGGTCATCGCCTGGTCCGTCAACACCCACGCCGCGATCAGGCGGCTGCTCACCGACCCGAACGTCACCAAGAGCGCCCGCAACCACTGGCCCGCCTTCCGCAACGGCGAGATCCCGCCCGACTGGGAGATGATCAGCTGGGTGGCCATGGACAACATGGTCACCGCGTACGGCAAGGACCACGTGCGGCTGCGCAAGCTCGTCGGCAAGGCGTTCACGCCCCGGCGCACCGAGGCGATCCGCCCGCGCATGGCCGAGCTGACCAACCAGCTCCTGGACGCCCTGGCGGCCGTGCCGCCCGGCGAGGTCGTCGACCTGCGGCAGAGCTTCGCCTACCCGCTGCCCGCCATGCTGGTGGCCGACCTCATCGGCATGTCGGAGGCGGCCCGCGTGCAGACCGCCAAGGTCATCGACATGATGGTCGACACCACCGTGAGCCCCGAGCAGGCCCAGGGCATCCTGCTCGGCTGGCGCGGCGCGATGGAGGAGCTCATCGCCGAGAAGCGCCGCAACCCCGGCGAGGACATCACCAGCGACCTCGTGGCCGCCCGCGACGAGGACGGGTCGCGGCTGTCGGAGGTCGAGCTCACCGACACGATCTTCGCGATCCTCGGCGCCGGCTCAGAGACCACGATCAACTTCTTCGACAACGCCATCACCGCGCTGCTCACCCACCCCGACCAGCTCGACCTCGTCCGGACCGGGCGGGCGAGCTGGGACGACGTCATCGACGAGACCCTGCGCGTCGACTCGCCGCTCGTCCACCTGCCGCTGCGCTACGCCGTCACCGACATCCACCTGGACGGCGTCACGATCCCGCAGGGCGACCCGATCCTCATCAACTACAGCGCCGTGGGCCGCGACCCCGCCCTGCACGGGGAGGAGGCCGGCCGCTTCGACATCACCCGGCAGGACAAGGAGCACCTGTCCTTCGGCTACGGCCCGCACTACTGCCTGGGCGCCAGCATCGCCCGCGCGGTCGCCCAGACGGGGCTCTCGACGCTGTTCGAGCGCTTCCCCGACCTGAGCCTCGCGGTGCCGCGCGAGGAGCTGGTGCCGCTGCCCACGTTCATCATGAACGGCCACCAGGCCCTGCCCGTCCGCCTCACCGCCGACGTGCCCGCCGAGGTGCCCGCCGAGGTGACCACCGCTGTGCCCGCCGGGGCCCGTTAGCCCGCCCGCACTGTGCCCGCCGGCGCCCGCTGGCGCGCCCGCACGACCGACGATCCGGCCCGGAGCACCGGGCCGGATCGTCGCGTTCGGGGGGCGGGTCACGCCGCGGCCGCCAGCGGCCGGGCCCGGACGGCGCCGGCGCCGGTGTCGTCCAGGGCGAGCCACCACGGGTTCGCCCTCGCCCACTCGATCGTCCGCAGCAGCCCCTCCTCCAGCGACGTGGCGCACTCCCAGCCCAGCACCCGCCGCGCCTTGGAGCTGTCGGGGATGCGCCGGGGCACGTCCTCGTAGGCGGACCCGAGCGCGGCCCGGGTGTCGACCGCGATCTCCTCGGCCTCGGCGCCCGTCAGCTTCGCCACCAGCTCCCCGGCGTCCCTGATGCTCGTCTCCACCATGCTCCCCAGGTTGAACGACTCGCCGACGGCCGCCGGGTGCGAGGCCGCCAGCAGGGTCCCCGCCACGGCGTCGTCCACGTACGTGAAGCAGCGGGTCTGCTCGCCCCGGTCGTACATGACGATCGGCCGGCCGTTGAGCGCCCGGTGCACGCTGCGGCTGAGGACGAACGCGGGCCGCTGGCGCGGGCCGTAGGCGTTGAAGTAGCGCACCACCGTGGTCTCCAGGCCGTGCTGGCGGCCGAAGGCGAACGTCAGGTGCTCGGTCAGCGCCTTGGCGGAGGAGTACGTCCACCGGTCGGCCGAGGTGGAGCCGAGGACCCGGTCGGCCTCCTCCGTCCACGGCACCGCCGGGTTCTTGCCGAACACCTCGCTCGTGCTCGCCACCACGACCCGCGCCCCGGCCCGCGCGGCGGCCTCCAGGACGTTGCGGGTGCCCTGGAAGTTGATGTCGATGACGTCCAGCGGGCGGGCCAGGTACTGGTCCACGCCGACCACCGCCGCCAGGTGGTACACCACGTCCACGCCCTTGCCCACGGCCCTGGCCAGGTCACCGGGATCACGCACGTCACCGAGCACCAGCCGGGCGTGCGCCCGCGCCATCCGCTGCGTCTCGGGCAGCGGCCCGCTGTCGAAGACGGTCACCTCGTCACCGCGGGCGATCAGCCGCTCCACCAGATGGCTGCCGATGAATCCGGAACCACCGGTCACGACCACGCGGGCGGGCCTCGGGCTGAGCTGCGCCAGATCTGCGTTCGGCATTTTTCCGTCCCTTTCACGGGGTGGTTATTTTCTTCGACACCTCCAATATCCCGCTTCCGAGGGCTCTGAATAAGTTTTTCCGGCGTCAGCAAACTGCACCGCCGGGCAGCTTCCTGCCGACGGGAAAAGAAAAAACCCGGCCCCGCTTCGTCGCGGGACCGGGCTTTTCTTCGCCGGTCAGCCGGAGGTCTTCTCGACGGTCCGGTAGGTGAGGATGACGATGCCCGACTCCAGCGGCGTGGCCCCGGCCAGCCGCAGCGGCGCCGTGGTGCCGTCGTTGTAGAGCAGCTCACCGACGCCGCCGCTGCCGACGAGGACCGGGTGGAGCCAGATCTGCACCTCGTCGAGGAGGCCGTGCTCGACGAGCGTGGCGGTGAGCCGACCCCACCCGTAGATGAGGATGTCGCCGCCGGGCTGCTCCTTGAGCTTGCGCACCTCGCCGACGGCGTCGCCGCCGAGCACGGTGCTGTTGTTCCAGTCGGCCTTCTCCAGCGTGCTGGAGACGACGTACTTGGGCAGGCTGTTCATCCGGGCGGCGTAGCCGCCCTCGTCCTCCATGGTGGGCCAGGCCTCGGCGAAGCCCTCGTACGTCACACGCCCCATGAGCAGGGCGTCGGCGGCCTTGAGCGTGGCGAGGGCGTGGGACTCGGCCTCGTCGCTCCAGTAGTCCATGGACCATTCCTCGGGCCGTTCGATGACGCCGTCGAGCGACATGATGACCGATGCGATGACCTTGCGCATGGGGCGACTCCCAGGAAGTGGATGGCTCTACGGACGGGCGCTGTCGGAGGCGGCGGCCACCGGCACGCCGGGCGCGGGCTGGGCGACCGGCTCGGCGGGGCGGCTCTTGCCGAACCACCGCGTCCACAGTCTCATGACAGGGCGTTCCAGGACGTAATAACTGACGGTCGAGAGGGCGACGCTCGTCGCCAGCACGAACAGCGTCAGCTCCCAGAAGCCCACCGTGCCGCGGAACTGGGTCGCGTCGACCGGGACCGTGCCGAAGATGTTGCCGTTGCGCAGGTAGACCTCCTGCAGCACGACGTGCCACAGGTAGATCCCGTACGAGATCCGCCCGAGATAGCGGATGACCGGGTTGGCCAGCGTCACGTCCATCAGGCGCGACCTGGCGTGCGGCACGGTCAGCGGCACGATGAACAGCACGCCGAAGACCAGCACCAGCGAGTGCCCCACCAGCTCCTGCACCAGCGCCGGCACGTCACCCGCGCCCGGCGTGCCGAACGGCTGCGGCGCGTAGGCCAGGTAGACGGCGGCCGCGGCCAGCCAGAACAGGTTCGGCCGGCGGGCGGCCAGCCGGTAGATTCCGGGCGTGTTCCCCGAGACGTCCTGGTAGGCGGACAGGGTGCCGAGCATCATGCCGCAGGCGAAGGCGCTCATGTAGTAGAAGGGCCAGAACCACAGCTCGTACGGGCCGGTGAAGGTCGGCAGGTTCGTCCAGGTCACCCAGGCCAGGCCCAGCACCAGCACGGCCACCGGGGTGACCATCATCCAGCGCAGGCGCGCCCGCTGGTCCTCGCGGCCCCGCGCCAGCCGGCCGGAGATCCACGCCAGCAGCGGGATGGCCAGGTAGAACGTCAGCTCCGTCGGCACCGTCCAGGTGTGCAGGAGGCCGGTCATCGGCTGACCCTCCTGCCAGAAGAAGTGGATCGCCAGGAACGGCCGGAGCACGTCCCACACGGTCGCGATGCCGTTCAGGTTGATCGCGAGCAGCGCGACCGCCAGCACCAGCCAGTAGGCGGGCAGGATGCGCAGCGCCCGCCTGGCGAGGAAGGCCGGGATCGCCGGGCGCGAGGTCCCGGCGATCGCCGCGCGGGCGAACGGCCTGTACAGGAACAGACCGGACAGGACGAAGAAGGGGGGCAGGCACACGGCCAGCCCGTCGGCCAGGACGCCCCAGATCCCGTTGCCCGGCTGGTCCATGAAACTGGAGTCGCCGGACAACCAGGCTGCGTGGAATACGAGAACTCCCAGAGCGAGGACTCCGCGCACTCCTTCCAATCTGGGAAGGCGTTCGCCTTCAGCGGTTCCGCCACCGCTAGCGCGGGCTGTTGCCACCATCGCGTGCTCCCATCAGGAGTGTTTTCATCGGCACTTTTCCGGCCGTATCCGTTTATTTGCTACGCGTCGATATCAGCACGGCCGATCGGTGAACCACATCTCCTGAATTGCGGGATATTGAGTTATGGGAACAGGCCGCGCTCCGTTGTGCCGATCAGCGGCGGACGGCCTCGCCCGGGGCCGGGCTCGGCGTCCACGACGGCGCCGGATCCAGGCCGCGCGTGCCGTTCCGCAGCACCCGGAAGACCATGCCGGGGCTCATCAGCGCCTGCGGCGGGTCGACCAGCCCGGCCACCCGCATGAACGTCCTGGTCACCGCGCCGTCCCTGGTCGCGGCCACCTGCAGCTTCGCCATGTACGCGTTCATCATCCGGACCATCGCCGGCCTCGGCCCCGCCACCTCGGCGAAGCTCAGGTCACCGCCGGCCGAGATGTTCCACGGCACGTCGATCACCGCGGAGATGTCCTTGAGGAAGTCCAGCGGGCGCGGCTCCACCCCCCGCCGCAGATGCGTGCGGAGCGTCAGCGCCTCCAGCGCCGCCACCGTCATGCCCTGCCCGTACACCGGGTTGAAGCTGCACGCGGCGTCACCCAGCACCAGCAGCCCGGCCGGGAAGCGCTCCAGCCGCTCGTAGTGCCGCCGGACGCTCGCCGGATACCTGAACGACACCGGGTCGTCCAGCGGCTCGGCGTCACGGATCACCTCGTAGATGTCCGGCAGGGGCAGCGACCTGACGAACTCCATGAAGCCCTCGTGCGTCGCCGGCGCGGCGTCGCCCAGCACGCCCGTCAGCGACAGCACGCAGCGGCCGCCCTCGATCCGCGAGAAGAACGCGCCACGCGGGTGCGACGGCCCCGACACCGGGTTGATCGACAGGTCGCCGTCCAGGATGCTCTCGTCCGGCAGCCGGTAGTGCCGCGTCGTGTAGGTCAGGTCGATCTTGACCTTCTCCTCCTCGGGCCGCCCGTAGCCGAACTCCTCCAGCCACACCGGCGTACGGGAGCCGCGCCCCGTCGCGTCCACGACGAGATCCGCCTCGATGAGCTCCTCGCGCTCGCCGTCCCGGGGACGCACCCGCACGCCCGTCACCCGGGCCCGGTCCGCCGTCGCCACCAGGCCGACGATGTCGCACCGCTCCACGAACGTCACGTTCGGCAGCTCCGCCACCCGGGCCCGCACGTGGCTCTCCAGCACCGGCCGGGCCGCCGACACGCACACCAGCCCCGTCGTGCCCGGCGCGAGCCGGACGCCGTTGAAGAACCAGCGCAGCTCGCCCAGGTCGCCCGTCGGCACACCCGCCGCCTTCGCCCCCTCGGTGAACCCGGGGAACAGCTCCTCCAGGATCTGCTGACCCCGGGCCAGCAGCCCGTGCACGTGCCGCCCCTGCGGCACCCCACGCCTGGCGGCGCTCACGCCCACCAGCGCGTCACGATCCACCACCAGCACGTCCGTGTACGCCTCGGCCAGCACCCGGGCCGCCAGCAGGCCCGCCATGCTGCCGCCCAGCACCACCGCGCGGTCTCCCACGGCCATCGCGGTCACCTCCCACGTTCCTGATCGTCAGCGGAACCCTCGGCACGCCGCCCGGCGCGCGGGGCCGTCTCGTGTGATGCCGGTCGCGACCGGCGCGCCCGCGCCCGCCTCATCGCAGCGAACGCGCGAAGGCGCGGATGTCGCCGACCAGCTCGGCCGGCTGCTCCAGCGCCGCGAAGTGGCCGCCACGCTCGAACTCCGTCCACCGCGTGATCGTCGGCAGCTGGTGGTCGGCGAACCGCCGGATCGGCCGCGTCGCGTCCGCCGGGAACACCGCGACGCCCACCGGCATCTCCAGCGGCCACGGCCCGCCCCACGTCCGCACGAACGCCGCGTCCCCGTACGAGGACTCGTAGTAGAACTGCGCCGACGAACCCGCCGTCGCCGTCAGCCAGTAGATCGACACGTTCGTCAGCAGGTCGTCACGGCTCACCGCGTCCTCGGGCGACTTGTCGGAGTCCGTCCACTCCTTGAACTTCTCCACGATCCAGGCGAGCTGCCCGACCGGCGAGTCCGTCAGCCCGTACGCGAGCGTCTGCGGGCGGGTCGACTGGATCTTCTGCCAGCCGATCCCGTCCTGCTGGAACCGGCCGCCGTGCTCCAGCCTGGCCAGATCGTCCGCGCTCAGCTCCGCCATCGCCGCCGGGTCCTGCGGCGGGAACGTCACCAGCATGTTGATGTGCACCCCGGCCACGTGCGCCGGATCGGCCAGGCCGAGCTGCAGCGAGATCACCTTGCCCCAGTCGCCGCCCTGCGCCACGTACCGGTCGTAGCCGAGCCGGCTCATCAGCTCCGCCCACGCCCGCGCCACCCGCGGCACGTCCCACCCGGTCTCCCGCGTCGGGCCCGAGAAGCCGTACCCGGGGATCGACGGGATGACCACGTCGAACGCGTCCGCCGGATCGCCGCCGTGCGCCGCCGGGTCCGTCAGCGGGCCGATCACGTCCACGAACTCCGCGACCGACCCCGGCCAGCCGTGCGTGATGATCAGCGGCGTCGCGTCCGGCTCGGGGGAGCGCACGTGGACGAAGTGCACGTTCGCGCCGTCGATCTCCGTCGTGAACTGCGGGAAGGAGTTCAGCCGCCGCTCGGCCGCACGCCAGTCGTAGCCCGTGCGCCAGTACTCGGCCAGCTCCTTGAGGTAGTCCAGAGGCACCCCCCGGTCCCAGCCCACGCCCGGCAGCTCGTCCGGCCACCGGGTGGCGGCGAGTCTCCGGTTCAGATCGTCGAGGTCGTCCTGCGGGATGTCGATACGGAACGGACGCATGTGTGCCCCTGGTTCGCTAGAGCTGTCTGGGGGAGGGGCGAGGACTGCGCGCCTCCGGCCCCACGACGTCATCGTCAGCCCCGCCCACCCCCCGGCGCATCTCGCGACGTGCGCCATCCCCCTCCCGTCACCCCCGACCGTTCCCCGCCCGCCCGTCCGTACGAAAGCCCCCACCGCCCAGCCACCCCCACCGCCCAGAGCGACCCCCTCCACCGAACGGCCGCCCTCCCACCAGCCTCTTCACCCACCGCGCCCGCGGCTGGGGCGAACCCGCAACGCCGGACGGACCCTCCGGTGGGGTGACCTCCTCGCGCGGCGGCGGGCCCCTTCAACGGGCCGGCCCTCTGGCGGAGCGGCCCCTGCGCCGGACGGCCCCCTCCGGCGGGGCGCCCTCTCCGCGAGACGGCGGGTCCTCTTCGGCGGGGCGGCCCTCTGCGGGCGTACGGGCCCCCTCCGGGTGGGCGTGCCCTCTCTGGGCGGGTGCCGTCAGGGGCCGGGTTCCTTGGGGGCTGCTTCACCCAGGGGCCAGGGGTGGTCGGTGGTTCTCGGGGTGGCCTGTGGCGGGTCTGGTCTTCTCAGGGGCGTCGTGGGGCCGACGTGGGCCTCTGCGGCGGCGTACGAAGACGGCGGGGCCCAGGGATGGCGAAGGCCCGGCCGGGTGCCGTTGGGGGAGGCGGGCCGGCCGGGCCGAGGGGTCCGGCGCCGGCTACGGTGGCGGCGCCGGCGGTGCGGGGGTCAGGCGGTGGCCTTGGTGATGACGTCCGCCACCGCCGCCACGGCCGAGTAGTCGCCCGGGCTGAAGCGGGTCTTGGTGACCGCGAACGCCGTGCCGCTGGGCAGGTGGAGCTCGGCGTGGCTGCCGCCGGCGCCGGGCCAGCCGAGGACGGTCGACGGGTCGGGGCCGTTCTCGACGGGCCGTCCGAGGCCGAAGCCGAGCGCGTACTGGGTGGGGTGGCCGAAGATCTGGTCGACGTCGTTGACGGCGACGGCGGAGATCTCCTCCAGCTGCCCCGGGCTGAGCAGGCGGACGCCGTCGACCTCGCTCTGGAGGGCGGCGTACAGCTTGGCGAGCGCCCGCGCGCTCATGGTGCCGCCGGCGGGGATCTCGGCGCCGAGGTAGTCGCGCCGGTTGACGAGCTCGGCCGAGAGCTGCACGGCCTTGGGCACGGCCTTGAAGTACGTGGGCATCATCTGGGCGAGCATGTCGAGGTCGACCGGGTCGCCGACCTGCACCTGCGGGGCGACGCGGTCGAGGGCGGACTCGGGCACGGCCAGGTAGAGCTCGTCGGCGACGCCGAGCGGGCCGGACACCTTCTCGCGCAGCACCTCCGAGATGCGCTTGCCGGTGGCGCGGCGGACGACCTCGCCGATGATGTAGCCGAACGTCTGGGCGTGGTAGCCGGTCTTGGAGCCGGGCTCCCACCACGGCTCGGCGGCGGCCAGGCCGTTGACGATCTTGTCCCAGTCGGTCAGGTCGTCGCCGGTGGTGTCCTCAGGGACGCCGGGGGTGCCGACGGTGTGGGTCAGCGCGTGCCTGATCGTCGCCTTCTCCTTGCCGTTGGCCCCGTACTCGGGCCAGATCTCGGCGATCGGGGTGTCGTACCCGAAGACGCCTTCACCGACGAGCACGTGCACCACCGTGGAGGTGAGCGCCTTGCCGGCGGAGGTGGCGTAGATGGGGGTGTCGGAGGTGAGTGGCCGTCCGGTCGCCTGGTCGGCGACACCGGAGACGGCGTCGGCCAGTAGTTCACCGTGACGGTAGACGGCGACCTGCAGACCCGTCTCGGCTCCGGATTCGACTAGCTGGTCGATCGTCTCCTGAACTTGCCGCTGGAGATCGCTCATGGTCCCTGTTTCCCTTGTGATGGTGGATGTCCTCGCCTCAACTGAGGGCCATTCACCGACAGTTTGCTGAGAGAAAAGGTCGCCGGACAACCGAACAGATGAACGCCGCATTCTCGGAGAAATCCGCTGGTTCAGCCCCAGCATTCTCGGAGATGCGCCACGGGCGGACCGGCCAGCAAGATGTGCCAGTAAAGCATGATTCGTAACGCTATTCCTTCGGTTGATTCGGTTGATATCGCGTCACCCGCGCGTGGGGGAGGCTTGATGGCACTGCTCGCGCCACCCGGACCGGCCACGGCCGGCTACTGGAACAGGAAGACCGAGACCATGCCACGCCAGGAGCTGGCCGCCTGGCAGTGGCGCAAGCTGCAGCTCGCGCTCGCCCACGCCCGGGCGAACTCGCCCTTCTGGCGCGAGCGGCTGCCCGAGCGGCTCGACTCGCTGGAGGACTACTTCGCGCGGGTGCCGCTGCTGTACAAGAAGGACCTGATCGCGGCGGAGGAGACGGCGCCGCCGTACGGGACGTGGCCGTCGCTGGACCCGTCCTTCGCCATCCGGCACCACCAGACCAGCGGCACCAGCGGCGACCCGCCCGTGCGCACCTTCGACACCCAGCGCGACTGGACCTGGGGGGTCGACCTGTGGTGCACCGTGCTGCACGGCATGGGCGTGCGGCCCGGCTACACGGGCCTGGTCGCGTTCGGGTACGGGCTGTTCATCGGCTTCTGGGGCATGCACTACGGGCTGGAGCGGATGGGCTGCCGGGTCGTCCCGGCGGGCGGGCTCGACTCCAAGGCGCGCGTGCGCATCCTGGTGGACCTGCAGGTCGAGGTGCTGGGCTGCACGCCGAGCTACGCCATGCGCCTGATCGAGACGGCCAAGGAGATGGGCGTCGACCTGGCGCGCGACGCCAACGTGAAGATCATCATGGCCGGTGGCGAGCCGCGGCCCGAGTCGACCACGCAGGCGATCTCCGAGGCGTTCGGCGCACGCGTCTTCAACGCGGCCGGGACGACCGAGTTCGGCACGGTGTCGATGTTCGAGTGCCCCTCGCTCAACGGCGGCTGCCACATCATCGAGTCGGGCGTCATCGAAGAGGTGCTGCACCCCGACACGCGGCAGCCGGTCGGCTACGGCGAAGAGGGCATCCGGGTGACGACCGGGCTCGGCCGCGAGGGCATGCAGCTGTTCCGGCACTGGACGGACGACCTCGTGGTCAAGCGGCCGTGGAGCGAGTGCGGCTGCGGCCGGACCTGGGACTGGTTCGACGGCGGCATCCTCGGCCGCCGCGACGACATGCGCAAGATCCGCGGCGTGTCGGTCACCCCGGTCATGGTCGAGGACGTCCTGCGCGGCTTCCCCGAGGTGAACGAGTTCCAGGTGGTGCTGCGGACGATCCGCGGCCTGGACACGATCGTGCTGCGGATCGAGCCCGACGAGATCCCCGGCCTGGACGTCGCCGACCTCGGCGCCCGCGTCAGCACGACGATGAAGCAGGAGGTCGGCATCCGCCCGGACGTGGAGTTCGTGACTCCGGGCACCCTTCCCCGGTTCGAACTGAAGGCGGCGAGGTTCCATGACGAACGCAGATGAGCTCTCCGACAAGCAGGAGCGCCAGCTCCGCGACTGCTACGCGACGCTGCACGAGCTCGCGGAAACCTGCGGAGTCCCCTCCGTCGTGGCCGCGGCGCGCGCCGCCGTGGCCGAGCTGCACGCCGCCCTCGACGGGCAGGCGCTCGACTTCGGGTTCTACTCCCACAAATGGAGCTCCGAGCAGCCCGTGTGAGCAGCCCGTCTGAGCCCGGAGGAGGCAACCATGGCCGGCAGGCCGAAGAAGATAGTCGCGATCAACGGGTCGGAACGCGACGGCAACACCGCCGACGTGCTCGCGTACGCCGCGGGCATCGCCTTCCGGCGCGGCGTCGAGTTCGAGACCATCCACCTGCGTGACATCGACATGATGCGCTGCGGCCCGTGCGGCGACTGCAACGACCGCGTCGTGCGGTGCGTGCAGACCGACGACGTGCCCGGCGTCGTCGACAAGATGATCGAGGCCGACGCCATCATCTACGCCGCCCCCGTGCACGGGTTCGGCACCTCCAGCCTGATGCAGACGTTCATCGAGCGGGCGGGCGTGGGCTATCTGCGCTTCGACCGGCCGCTCAGCAACAAGGTCGCCGGCATCATCGCGCTGGCCCGCCGCTACAGCGCCGGCGAGGTGTGGGCGCAGCTCATGGCCAACGCCCTGCTCAACCGCATGATCGTCGTCGGCGCCGGGTTCCCGGCCACGGTGCACGCCCTGCACAAGGGCGACGCGGCCTTCGACGAGGAGGGCCTCATCAACGTCGGCCGCCAGGTCGAGCGCATGATCGACATGATCGAGCTGCTGGACGACTACCGCGAGCTGACCGGCCGCGACGACATCCTGCCCCCGCCGGAACGCAACGAGCGCGAGGGGCTGGCCTGGAACGCCGCGCGGGAGCGCATGTGAGCGCGCCGCCGGACGACGCCGCGTTCCGCGAGGAGTACCGGCGGCTGCACACCCGCTTCTACGCCGGCGCGATGTCGCGGGACGACTGGGCCGCCTGGCAGGAGCGGCGGCTGGCGAGCGTGCTGCGGCACGTCACCGAGCGCTCGCCGTTCTACCGCCGCCACCTGGCCGGGATCGACCTGGCGCGGGTGACCCCGGACACGCTGCCGCTGCTGCCGTTCACCACCAAGGACGACCTGCGCCGGGAGATGTACGACGTGCTGTCCGGCAGCGTCGCCGAGGCCGCCGTCTACTACGAGACGACCGGCACCACCGGCGCGTCCACGCCCTGCCCGCGCGGGCCCAGGGACGTCATGACGAGCAACTCCGCCGTCGTGGAGGCGTGGCGGCGGCTGTTCGCGGCCCGCTTCGGCGACCGCAGGCCCGTCGTCGGGCTGATGGGCCCCTCCGAGCTGTACGCCTTCGGCGACGTGTTCGGCGCGGTCACCGCCGAGCTGGGCATCTGCCACGTCAAGATCTGGCCGGAGTCGCCGCGCGTCGGCTTCCGCAAGGCGCTGCGGCTCATCGAGGAGCTGGGCGTCGAGGTGCTGGTGTGCGCGCCGGCGCTGTGCCTGAGCCTGGCCAAGGCCGCCCTGCACTACGGCTACGACCTCGACCGGCTGCCGGTGTCGATGTTCCTGGTGCTCGGCGAGGTGTGCACGGGCGCCTTCCGGGCGAACGTCACCTCGCTGTGGCCCGGCGCCGCCGTCTACCCCGCCCTGTACGGGTCGCAGGAGGCCCTGTGCATCGCCACCGGCGCGGTCAGCGGCGACCTGCACCTGTCCAAGCCGAACTACCTGGCCGAGGTCGTCGACCCGGACACCGGTGAGGCGCTGGGCGAGACGGGGGAGGGCGAGCTGGTGCTGACCATGCTGATCGACGGCATCAAGCCGCTGATCCGCTACCGCACCGGCGACCTCGTCCGGATCACCCCGGCGCCGCCCGGCGCGCCCCTGCCCGGGCCGGTCGTCGAGGTCATCGGCCGGGTGGCTGACCGCATCCACCTGGGCAGCGCCACCCTGCAGCCCGCCGAGCTGGAGAGCGCCGTGCTCACCGGCGTCCGGGGCTGCCTGGGCTACCAGATCGTCATCGACCCGGGCGACGAGGTCACGGTGCGCCTGGACCTGCTGCCGGAGGTCAGCGGCGACCCGCGCGAGGTGGGCGAGGGCGTGTCGGCGCGGCTGCGCGAGCTGGCCGGGGTGCGCGCCGGGGTCAGCGTGGACGCCGGCCTGGACCCGGTGACGAACACCGGCTCGTTCACGAGCTGGAAGGCGGCCAGGATCCTCGACAACAGGTCGGAGCCCGACCGCGTGGCGCTGGTGGCCCGCGAGGTGGCCCACCGCTACGCGATCACCACCTGAGACGCCGAGGGGCCGTCCGGTCGACGACCGGACGGCCCCTCGGCACGCCGCTGTCCTACCCCTTGTCCAGCTTCACGGCCTGGGCGATGTAGTCGCGCAGCGCCGCGTCGTGCGTCTCCAGGTCGGCCGGCTTCTTGAGCTTCACGTGCCGGGTCTGCTTGCCCGATCCGGCCAGCAGCCCGTGCGCGTCCTCGAAGCTCGCGCCCCGCTCGAAGGCGAACGTGACGTGCGTCTTGCTCAGGCTGATGATCGCCAGGACCTTGTTGTCACGCCAGGAGGGCGACCCGTAGGTCAGCACCTCGCGCGCGTCGGGAGCGGCCTCGGCCATCAGCGCGCGCAGCCCCTCGACGATGTCCTTGTACTCCGGGGAGACCCTGGTCTTCACGAATTCGTCGACGTCCGGGTTACCCATTAGCAGACCTCCTTGTGGTGGTGATGGCTTTCATATCAAGCTGGACGCGTTCGGCGTGACATCTCCGCGGAACAGCCCGTCCGGGTCGACCCGCTGCCGGATCCGGTCCAGCTCGCCGATCTGCTCGGCGCTGAGATGGCCCTGCGGCTGCTCGCTGTCCTCCACGAAGGTGGGCGCGGTCCTGCCGGTGTCCCAGGGCGCGAGCGCCTCACGTACGCGGGCGCAGCGGTCGCGGATGGCCGCGAGGCTGCCGGCGTCCATCACGACGCCCGCGCCCGAGTAGGCGTAGGCGGCGTCCAGCCGGTCGAGCGCCCCGCCGGGCGCCGGCGGGGCGGCGTACGCGCCGCCGAGCTGCCGCAGCCCCGCGGTGACCAGCGGCGAGCCGGCCGGATCGGCGATCAGGTCGAGCAGGCGGGCGGCGCCGTCGTCGCCGATCTCGCGCAGCAGCAGATGGTCGCCGGCGATGGCGATGGGCTCGTCCGGCTCCATGTGCGCGTCGAGCACCGCGGCGGTGGTGGTCGTCTCCCACGTGTCGAGCACCGGCTCGGCGATCGCGCGCAGCGGCCCGAGCAGGTCGGCGGCGTGCCGCTCGGCGGTGCCGGGGCCGGACTCGGCGTCGAGCACGACGCCGTCGACGCACAGCACCGGGCCGGAGCTCAGCGCGGGCGGGATCTCGGGCAGCGGCGGCAGGTTCATCACCCGCAGCGACGTGCCGGCCTCCCAGGGGGCGTCGAGCGCCCACCGCCGCCAGGCCGACAGCAGCCGGGGGGCGTGCGCGGCCGGCCAGTAGGCGGCCCCGGTGACCACCCGGGCCGCCGGGAAGAGGCCGACCTCGACGGCGGTGACGACGCCGAAGCCGCCCCCGCCGCCGCGCAGCGCCCAGAACAGCTCGGGGTCGGACGCGGCGTCGACGCGGCGCGCCTCGCCGTCGGCGGTCACCAGCTCGATCGCCAGCACGCTGTTGGCGGCCAGCCCGTGCTTGCGGCCGTAGAAGCTCAGCCCGCCGCGCAGCAGGTAGCCGACCACGCCGACGGTCGGCGCCGAGCCGTGCGGCGCGGCCAGCCCGTGGGCGGCGGCGGCCGTCACGACGGCGGCCCACGCGGTCCCGGCGGGCACGCGCGCCACGCGGCGGGCCGCGTCGATCTCGACCTCGCCGTCCATCCGGGTGCGGATCAGCAGGTCGCCGTCCATCGGCCGCCCGGCGGGGGCGCCGTGCCCGGTGCTGTGCGCGCGCACGCCCAGCCCGGCCGCCCTCGCGTGCCGGATGGCGGCCCTGACCTGGTCCACGGTCCGCGCCGTGGTGGCGGCGACCGGCCGCAGCGGGCCCGCCAGGTTGAACACGTGCGTGGCCGCCTCGTACGCCGGATCGCCGGGCGAGGCGATCAACGTGCCCGGCTCGTCAACCACGGTCATGAGCGTCAGCCTCCAGCTCGGGTGCCCGCGTGTCAGGCCGTTGTCCAGCCTCGCACGCGCGGGCCCGCGCCACGTCTTCCAGAATGCGGTTTCGGTCTCGCACACCAGGAGATGTGCCCGGCCGCCCGAGGGGCGCACCATGGCCTCAGGGTGCACCGGATTCGCGGGAGAGCGACGTATTCCATGGCTTCCGAATTCCTCGACACGGCCGCAATCGGCAGGCATTACGACGAGCGCTCGCCCATCGGCGACGTGCTCCGCGACGGCCACATCCACATGTGGTACTGGTACGACGACGAGGACGAGGCGTCGCTGGCCGAGGCCGTGGGCCGCACCAGCCGCAAGGTCGCCGACACGCTCGGGCTGCGCCCCGGCGAACGGCTGCTCGACGCCGGCTGCGGGCCGGGCGCCACCAGCGTCTTCCTGGCCACCGGCTACGGCGCGCGGGTCACCGGGATCTCCATCAGCGAGTTCGAGCTCGGCGCCGCCCGCGAGCGGGCCGCCGCCGCCGGCGTCGCCGACCTGGTCACCTTCGAGTACGGCGACTACACCGACCTGGCCTACGCCGACGGCTCCTTCGACGCCGTCCTGGCCCTGGAGTCGCTGCAGAACGCCCCCGACCTGGCCGCGGTGTTCGCCGAGCTGTTCCGCGTGCTGCGCCCAGGCGGCCGCATCACCTTCTCCGACTTCAGCCTGGAGTCGCAGGCCGAGCCCGAGCGGGTGGCCAAGTTCATGGCCAGCCTCAAGCTGCGGGAGCTGCCCACGCTCGCCGAATGGCTCGGCCACGCGCGCGCCGCCGGGTTCGTGCCCGAGGAGTACACCCAGTGCGGGCCGAGGGTCTTCGGCCGCAAGTCCAAGTACCTGCGCACCGCGATGCCCCGCAGGCAGGAGATCGCCGAGCGGTTCGGCGAGGCCGCGGTGACGACGTTCTCGCGGCGCCACGCCGGATTCTTCGCCCCCCGTCCCGACCAGATCGGGTACGTCATCGTCTCCGCCCGCAAACCCCTGCGTTGAGCGCGAGGCGGGCGATCACCACGAAAGGACGCGCACATGACCTTGTCCATGTCCCAGCCGGCCGTCGCCGACCTCGTCGAGTCGTTCTCCGGCGCGGACCCCGACCGGCTCGGCGAGGAGTACCTGCGCCTGGCCGGGCTGCTGCTCGACGGCGGCACGGCGACCGAACTGGCCTCGCCCGCCGTGCCGCTGCTGGTCGAGCTGCTGCGCACCGCGCCCGCGGACCGCAAGGCCCACCCGGCCGTCCTGCTGGGCCTGCTGGCCGGCGCCGAGGACCCCGCCGGTGACGGCGAGCTGGCCACGGCCGTGGGGCGGGAGGTCGACCTCTACCTGGACCTGTGGATCGGCAGCGCGAACGGGCAGCCGCTCTCCCTCGCCCTGGCCTACCTGCTGTCGCACTTCCCCGAGCACCGCGACCGCATCCTGTCCGTCGCCGGCGACCGGGGGCTCGACGTCTACGACCTGTCCAAGCTCGATCGGGCGCTCGCCCGGCTCGACCTGGAAGACCCGGTCATCGGCCGGGTCTTCCCGTCGCCGGCCGTGTGGGCGCTGATGGACGAGGCGGAGCGCGACTTCGACAACTCGTGGATCAAGGCCATGCCCACCGAGCAGATCATCCTCAACTGGGACAAGGACACCAGCACCGTCCGCGGCAACCTGGGCGCCGCAGCCCACTGGGCCGCGCTCAACGGCGCGCCCACCCCCGTCGAGGTCGGCACCGTCCCGCCCCGCGACGAGCTGCCCCCGCCGCCCGACGGCGGCACCGAGCTGTTCGCGCCGCACGCCGCCGCGCTGCGCTGCCCGCGCTGCGCGAGCGGCCTGGACCTCACCGGCGCCGAGGTGCGCTGCGCGGCCTGCGCCGCCGTCTACCCGGTGGCCAACGGCATCCTCAACCTCACCGAGGACGCCGAGCGCAACGCCGGCGACTTCCTCTACAAGCTCGCCGAGGTGCCCAGCATGGGCCACTTCTACGAGGCGTACGCGCGCCCCAACTTCCTGCGGCTGGCCGGCTCCAACTGGGGCACCGCGATCAGCCCCGCCGACGAGGACGCCTACATCACCGAGCACGTCCGCCCGGTCGACGGCCCGGTGCTCGACCTCGCCTGCGGAGCCGGCCGGTGGACGCAGACGCTGACCGAGGCCGTCGGCGCCGACCGCGTCATCGCGCTGGACATGTATCCGCCCATGCTCACCGCCACCCGCAGACGCCTGCCCGAGCTGCCCGCCGTCATGGCGGGCGCGCGCCGCCTGCCCTTCGGCGACGCCACCCTCGGCGCCGTCATGTGCTGGAACGCGCTCCAGGCCTTCCCGGACGACGCGCCGGAGGCCATCAAGGAGATCGGCCGCTGCCTGCGCCCCGGCGGCACGTTCACCTTCCTCACCTTCCACTCCTCCGCCGACCCCGTCTACCGCCACCTGGTCGCCTGCCACTACTTCCCCGGCCACCAGAGCGGCATGGAGCTGTTCGAGCTCGACGACATCAAGGCGTGGCTGGCCGCGGCGGGCCTGACGATCCGCCACGAGCACGGCCCCGGCACCTTCGTCCTCATCACCGCCGAGCGCCCCGCCTGACGCCCGGGAACGACGACGCGAAACCAGAAGGGCCGCTGCCGATCCGATCGGCAGCGGCCCTTCTCCCTCGCCCGGGTATCAGCGGTTCAGCTTGAGCTGCACCACCTTCTCCAGGTCGGCGGCCGAGTAGTCGCGCCCCGCCGAGGCGGTGCTGAACGACTCCACGGCCAGGCTGTGCCCAGGGCTCGTCGCCGGGTTGCGGAAGCCCGTGCCGATCGCGTACGCGTTGTACTCGTCCAGCAGCTTCTGCGCCTCCGCGGTGGCGGCCGTGAAGCGCGCCAGCGGGTCGGCCCCCCGCGTCAGCACGTCGTCCATCGCCCGCGTCATGACGTCCTGGTTGCCGGCGAAGTCGCCGAACAGCGCGCCCCGCGACACCGGCACCGGCCCGCCGCCGGGCAGCGCCCGGCTGGGGTACCTGCTGACGTGCTCGTAGCCGAGCCGGTGGTACGGGTGCTGGTCGAACCAGCCCTCGTCCTCCAGCAGCCGGTAGGAGGCGTGCGTGATCGGGATGAAGCTGCTGAACTTGTGCCGGTCGGCCGCGTTGCGCGGATTGTGCAGGAACTGGATGAGCGCGAGCGCGCCGTCCTGCGTGTCCGCGTCGAGGCCGTTCGCCAGCCACAGCGACGTGCCCGCCACCGCGTTGCCCACGTACGGCACCTCGCCGTTGTACGGGAAGACCCCCACCTCGACGTCGAACCCGTTCTTGTGCGCCGCCTGCACCATGTAGTTGACATCGTTGGACGAGGTCAGCCGGATCGCCACGTCACGCTCGGCGAAGGCCCGGAACGTGCCCGCCCAGTCGGGGATCTTGCCGGTGTAGAGACAGTGGCCGCGCGCGTGCAGCCGCCGCCACCACTCCACCCACGCCAGCATCTCCTCCGAGGCCAGGTACGCCGTGGTGGCCCGCCCCGACCGGCCGTTGTCGTTGTCCACCAGCAGCCCGCCCTGCGTGGCCAGCGCCTGCTGGAAGAACGTGCCGTGGTTGGACCAGGTGATGGGGAACGCCGGCCGGTCGCCGCGCAGCCCGGCGATCCGCTCGCACACCTCGTCGACCTCGGCCCACGTCTGCGGCAGCTCCGTCACGCCGGCCGCCCGCAGCATCCCCTTGTTGGCGAACAGCAGGCTCGTCGTGCCGCCGGACGGCATCGAGGTGAGATCCCCGTCGAGCGAGTAGTACTCGCGGAAGGCCGGCAGCAGGTCGTCGATCACCACCGGCTCGCCCAGGATCTCCGTCCGGCCGCCGATCGCCCGCTCCAGCGACGTGAACACCGGCTCCCCGTCGGGCCCGATCAGGTCGCGGGCGGCCTGGCCCATGTAGAAGTAGTACTCGGCCACGGCCGGCCGCTGCCCGCTCGCCGCCGCCTGCGCGACCTGCAGCGGGAAGGTCCAGAAGTCCTTGCCCTCGATGTTCACCTCGTAGTCGGGATGGGCCCGCTCGAAGTCCCTGCCCTGCTCCCGCCACCGGTCCATCCACCCGGGAAAGGTCAGGTCCGGCACCCACACGTCCAGCACGATCTTCTTCTTCATGCGATCCCCCGGTGTTGCGCGGTCAGCTTCTCCAGGTCGGGCACGATGTCCGACGGGCTCGGGCGGTCCAGCCACTCCTCGTGCAGGGCGTCGGCGCCCGCCTTGTACGCCGGGTCCTCCAGGGTGCTGACGATCAGCGCGCGGACCTCCTCGGCGGACTGCTTCTGGTGGTCGAGCCGGAACCCGGCGCCCCGGCCGACGATGTACGAGGCGGCGATCGGCGACAGGATGTGCCGCTCGGGGATGACGCTGCCGCCCTCCTCGGTGAACTCCAGGCGCTGAGACTCGTCCGTGTCGGCGATGATCTGCGGCACGTTGGCGGCGACGGAGGCCCAGAACGTGCCGCTGGAGCCGTGGTTGATGCTGGCCGAGCAGGTCGGCAGCAACTGCGAGAGCGGCACGTAGTCCACGACGCGGACGTTGTCCGGGATCGGCGGCAGGCCGACGAGCTGGTTGGCGTCGAGCGTGGCGACGAGCTCTACGTCGAGGTCGGCCACCGCCTCCAGGATCTTCGGGGTGCGCCATTCGCCCTGGTGGTAGGTGCGGGTCGACAGGCCCAGCGACAGGGCGATCCGGGGCCGCTCGGGCGGCCCGTACAGCCAGGAGGGTTTGACGCCGCCGCCGTTGTACGGGATCCAGCGCACCGGCAGCGACGTGAGCGTGGTCGAGACGCGCATCTCGGGCGGCAGCGGGTCCACCGTCCACTGGCCGAGCAGCAGCTCCTCGTCCACCTCGACGCCGTAGCGCTCGGCCAGCGGGCGGACCGCGTCGGCCAGCGGGTTGCCGGCGGCGGCCGGGCCGCGGGCGGCGAACAGCTCGGTGGCCCAGCCGCTGTAGTCGGGGCCCATGATGACGCGCGCGTGCGCCGCGCCGGCCGCGCGCGCCGCCACGGCGCCGCCGGGGAACCACGGGTCCCACAGCACCAGGTCGGGCCGCCAGGCGAGCGCGAACTCCACCAGCGCCACGTTGTCCGCGCTCGGCTCCGGCGGCAGGTGGTACTTGGCCGCCGACAGCAGGAACTGGTAGAAGACGTCCCAGCTGTCGCGGTCGGCCGGGGAGACGCCCAGCTCCGCCGCCAGCCGGTCTATCTCGGGCACGTTCGGCGCCAGGTCGGGCCGGGCCCAGCCCTGCGCGGTCGTCTCCGGGACGCCGCACACCACCGCCGTCAGCCCGGCGGCGGTGATGTCGTCCTCGGCGCCCGGCGGGCACGCGATGACGACCTCGTGCCCGGCGGTCTGCAGCGCGTGGGCGTACGGGACGGCCGGGAACAGATGGCATCTCTGGGGCCAGACGGTGAGCATCACTCGCATGGAGGCTCCTTGGGATCTAGAGATGTGCGTGGGTCGACCGGTAGCGCCTCAGGTGCTCGCCGGTGAGGGAGTCGGGGGACTGCAGGAGTTCCAGCGGGGTCCCGGTGAACACGATGCGGCCGCCGTCCTTGCCGCCGTCGGGGCCCAGGTCGATGACGTGGTCCGCCTGCTGGACGACGTCCAGGTTGTGCTCGATGGCCACCACGGTGTCGCCCTGGCGGACCAGCGTGTCGAGGAGCGTGAGCAGGGTGGTGATGTCTGACATGTGCAGGCCGGTGGTGGGCTCGTCCAGGACGTAGACGGTGCCGGTGCGGTGCAGTTGCGCGGCCAGCTTGATGCGCTGCAGCTCGCCGCCCGACAGCGTGCTGAGCGGCTGCCCGAGCGTCAGGTAGTCGAGGCCGACGTCCGTGAGCGCCCGCAGCTTGCGGCGCAGCGCGGGCTGCGTGAACGCGTCGACGGCCTGCTCGGCGGGCAGCGCCAGCACGTCGGCGATGGACCTGCCGTCGAGCCGGTGCGCGAGCACGTCCTGGTGGAACCTGCTGCCGTCGCAGGCGGTGCAGCGGACGGTGACCGGGTCCATGTAGGCGAGCTCGGTGATGATGACGCCGCGGCCCTGGCACTCGGCGCAGGCTCCCTCGGAGTTGAAGCTGAACAGGCTCGCCGGCTGCCCGCTGGCCTGCGCGAACAGCTTCCTGATCGGGTCCATCAGGCCCAGGTACGTGGCGGGCGTGGAGCGGGCGGAGGCGGCGATGGGCGACTGGTCGACGTAGACGGCCTCGGGGTACGCGCGGGTGAACACGTCGGCGATCAGCGTGCTCTTGCCCGAGCCCGCGACGCCGGTGACCACGGTCAGCACGCCGAGGGGGATGTCCACCGACACGTCCTTGAGGTTGTGCAGGGTGGCCCCGGTGATCGGCAGGACGCCGCGCGGCTGCCGGAACTCGGTCTTCATCGTGGTCGCCGCGCGCAGGCCCCGGCCGGTGGGCGTGTCGGCCTCGCGCAGCCCCGCGAACGAGCCGGTGTAGACGATCTCGCCGCCGTGCGCGCCCGCCCCGCCCTCGGAGATGAACCGCTGGATCGTCTCGCGGGTCCGCTCGCTGGTCTTGCTCATGTCACGCTTGACGCCCAGCCGGGTGAACCGGTCGAGCAGGCCCTCGTAGTTCGTCTTGTACGAGCCGCTCTTCGTGGTGAGCTGGACCTTGCCGCCGGTGCCGTGGAGGAAGAAGTCCATCTCCTCCTGCGTGTAGTCGCGCACCGGCTTGGCCGGGTCGAGCTTGCCGCTGTTGGCGTACAGCTGCCAGTCGGGGGTGCCGACGCCGTAGCCGGGGACCAGGATCGCGCCGTCGGCCAGCGACTTGTCGCGGTCCAGCATCAGGTCGACGTCGGCGCGGACGCTGCGGCCGAGGCCGTCGCAGCCGGTGCACATGCCGCGCGGGTTGTTGAAGGAGTACGTCGAGGCCAGGCCGTCGGTCGGCGTGCCGTAGCGGGCGAACAGGGACCGGATGACCGAGTAGATGTCGGTGATCGTCCCCACCGTGGAGCGGGCGTTGCCGCCGAGCGGCTTCTGGTCCACGACGACCGGCGGCGTGAGGTTCTCGATCGCGTCGGCCAGCGGGCGCTCGTACTTGGGCAGCTGGTTGCGGATGAACCACGGGTAGGTGCCGTTGAGCTGCCGCTGAGCCTCCACCGCCACGGTGTCGAAGACGATGGACGACTTGCCCGATCCCGACACGCCGGTGAAGACGGTGATCTGGTTCTTCGGGATGGTGAGGGACACGTCCTTGAGGTTGTGCTCCCGCGCCCCGGTGATCCTGATGACGTCGAGGCTGGGGGAGACGGCCGGCGCGGGGGCCGGGTCTGCTGTGACGCTCACTGGTGCTCCTGTTCCTGCGGCGCGGGAGACACGGTGATCCGGCCGAGGTGTTCCGATCCCCGGCCGGATCACTGGCCCGCGCTACTTGGCTGCGGTCTCGGCCACCGGCTGGTCCGCCCCGGCGGGGGCGGCGCCGGGCTCGCCGGCCTGCTCGCCGTCGCCCGCCTGCTCGCCGCCGTCCGGCTGGTCGCCGGTGGGCGGGGCGTGCCGGAGCGCGACGGCGGCCACGGTGGCCAGGACGAGCGCGACGACGGCGCTGGCGACGGCGGTGGAGTTCATCGCCGAGGTGAACGCCTCGCGGGCGGCGGTGAGCAGCTGCGCCGCCACCGGCCCCGTCACCTGCTCGACGGCCGTGTAGGCGCCGGCGATGCTCTCCTGGGCGGTCCGCGCCGCCTCGGCGGGCACGCCCGCGGGCAGGCCGCCGCTGAGGCTGCTCTGGTAGACGGCGGTGCCGACGCTGCCCATGACCGCGATGCCGAACGCGATGCCGAACTCGCCGCTGGTCTCCGACATCGCCGACGCCGACCCGGCCTTCTCCGGCGGCACGGACCCGATGATGAGCCCGGTGCCGAGCGCGCCCATCGGGCCCGCGCCGAGCGAGCTGACGATGAGGCCGGTGACCAGCAGCGCGACGCCCGCCGAGCTGCCGACCTGGGTCAGCAGCAGGTAGCCGACCGCGGTGACCACGAGGCCGCCGGCGATCACGTACCCGGGCCTGATCTTGCGGGCGACGGCGGGGGCCGCCATCACGCCGAAGATGGTGGCGATGGTCGAGGGCACCAGCCAGGCGCCCGCCTGCAGCGGCGAGAGGCCCTCGACCGTCTGCAGGTAGAGGTTGACCAGCAGGTACGTGCCGCTCATGATGCCGCCGCCCACCATGATCACCAGGGCGGCGCTGAACGAGCGGTTGGCGAACAGCCGCAGGTCGAGCAGCGGGCTGGCGAGGCTGCGCTGGCGCTGCACGAACAGCACGCCGACGATGAGGCCGACGGCGACGGCGGTGATGTTCACCGGCTGCCAGCCGCTCCTGGCGACCTCCTTGAGCCCGTAGATGACGGGCAGGATCGCGCCGAGCGACAGGGCCACGCTGACCAGGTCGACCCGGCCGCTCTCGGCGTCGCGGTATTCGGGCAGCAGCTTCGGCCCCGCCAGCAGGAGCAGCGCCATGACCGGCACGCCCAGAAGGAAGACCGAGCCCCACCAGAAGTTCACCAGCAGCACGCCGCCGACGACGGGGCCGATCGCCATGCCGCCCATGAAGCAGCTCATCCACACGGCGATGGCGACGCCCATCTGCTGGGGGTTCTTGAACATCACGCCGAGCAGCGACATGGTGGACGGCATCAGCGTGGCGCCGGCGATGCCCATGAGCGCCCGGGAGACGATCAGCATCTCCGCGCTGGTCGAGTACGCGGCGGCCACGGAGGCGGCGGCGAACGCGACGGCGCCGATCAGCAGCAGTCTGCGCCGGCCGACCCGGTCGCCCACCGTGCCCATCGTGACCAGGAACCCGGCGATCAGGAAGCCGTAGATATCGGTGATCCAGAGCTGCTGGGTCGCGCTCGCGCCCAGGTCCTGGCTCAGGTGCGGCAGCGCCAGGTACAGCGCGCTCATGTCCAGCGACAGCAGCAGGGTCGGCAGGGCCAGTACGGCCAGGCCGATCCACTCCTTGCGACCGGCCCGCACATCGGACCCGGCGCCGGAGCTCACATCCATGGGAGATCCTTCCGTCTGGGGGGTTTCCAGGGCCCTCGGCCCTAGTGCAGGGGGGAATCCGGAGTGGTGACGACGGCTCGCAGGACGGTGGTGAACTCCGAGGCCCAGGCGGCCATCGTGTCCGGGTTCCACAGGTTGGTGTTGTAGCCGAGAGTGCCGATGATCTCCCCGGCCGGTGTGATGTTGAGCTCGCACAGCGCGCCGTCCGGGATGTCGCCGCCGGACGGCTGCGACAGCAGGCGGGGCACCTCGGCGTACTCGACGTCGCCGACGCGCTCGCCGTTCATCGCGAACGGCGAGTGGAAGACCTGGAACAGGAACAGCCCGCCGTCGTCGGCCGCCGCCGTGCTCATGAGCTGCGGGGCCTGCGCGACGATCTGCGAGAACGGGATGTCGTGCGCGTAGCTCTCCAGGCAGCTCGCCCGCACGAGCCGGGCCACGTCGCCGAACGTGTCGCAGCCCGTCAGGTCGGTGCGCAGCGGCACGAAGTTGAAGAACGACCCGACGGTCTGGTGGAAGCGCATCGCGGTGCGCCCGGTGGTGAACGTCGGCACCACGACGTCGCTGACGCCGGTGATGCGGCGCAGCACGATCGCGTGGGCGGCGAACAGGACCATGAACGGCGAGCAGCGCAGCTTCGCCGCCGCCTTCCTCGTCGCGGCGCTCAGCTCGGCGCCGACGGTGAAGCGGTGCCAGCCGGTGGTCTTGGGCAGCCCGGCCGAGCGGGGGTGGTCGGTGGGGAAGGTGAGCATCTCGGCGCCGCTCAGCTTCTCCCGCCAGAACGCGCGTGCCCCGTCGAGCTCGTCGGAGGCGGCCCGCTCCCGCTCCCACGCCGCGTACTCGCGGTACTGCGGCGGCGGGGGCGGCAGCTCCACCGGGTGCCCGCGCCGGACGGCGTAGCAGAGCGCCACCTCGCGCATGATCACGTGCATCGACCACGCGTCGGCGGCGGTGTGATGGACGGCCAGCACGAGCACCGCGTCGGCCGAATCGAAGCGGCCGAGCACGGCGCGCAGCAGCGGCACCGACGTCGCGCTGTAGGAGCCGGACTCCACCTCGTTGACCAGCTCGCTCGCCCGCAGGTCACGCGCGTCCGCGCCGGTGTCCGACAGGTCGCGCACCTCCAGCTCCACCGGTCCCGGCGGCATGATCCGCTGGTGGCTGTCGCCGGGCTCGCGGACGAGCAGCGTCCGCAGCGCCTCGTGCCGCGCCACGACGTCGCCCAGGGCCGCCCGCAGCGTCCCGTCGTCGACCTCGCCGCGCACCCGGCAGGCGTAGAAGATGTTGTACGCCGGTCCGAACGGCCCCGAGTCGTCACCCTCGTCGAAGACGGACAGGAATTCCTGGTTGAGGGAAAGCGGAACGCGGCTCACCGGCTCGCTCGGCGTGTTCAGGATTTCGGTGACGCTCACCACGGGTCCCTTCACTGAAATTCGCCGCAAGGCGCGTCCCGGACGGACTGAAAGAATATCCGCGACGCACTTTCCGGACTTATTCTGGATTGCTGTCTTTCACCGGCCGATGCCCAGGTAGAGGTAACCGAGCCGGCGCAGTTCGGCGATCTTTTCCTTGCTGTAGTAGGCCCGGCCGTCGAGAATGAGGCAGTTGCCCGCCACCGGCAGCGCCGCGTAGTCGATGTCCGCGAAGTCGTGGTGGTTCGCCATGATGGCCACGCAGTCGGCGTCGCGGACCGTCTCGTCGAGGGACTCGGTCGGGGCGATGCCGAACAGCGTCTCGGCCTGGAACGGGTCGACCAGCGGATCGTGCAGCCTGACCGTCGCGCCGGCCTTGAGCAGGGCGGTGACGACGCCCTCGACGGGGGTCGCGCGCAGGTCGCCGGTGTTGTTCTTGAAGGCCGCGCCCAGGATGGCGACGGTCGCCGTGGCCGGGTCCTTGCCCTGGCCGACCAGCGTGTCGATGATGAGCTGGCTGGCGTGCTCGGGCATGCCGAGGTTGACCTTGCGGCCGGTCGGCGGCGTGTGGAGCTCGACGCCGCGGCGGCGGGCGGCGTGCCAGACCATCCACGGGTCCTTGACCAGGCACGAGCCGCCGACCCCCACACTGGGCAGCAGGATGTTGACCTTGCTCTTGCCCTTGGTGATCGTGTTCGCGGCGGCGATCACGTCCAGGACGTCGACGTCGTAGGCGGCGCAGAACTTGGCCAGCTCGTTGGCCAGCGCGATGTTGAGGTCGATCCACCAGTTGTCGGCCAGCTTGACGATCTCGGCAGCCTCGGGGGAGTCCTGGGTGATCACCTCGACGCCGAGCGCCTGCCGCCAGAACAGGGCGGCGTCCGCCGTGCTGTCGTCGTCGACGCCGCCCACCACGATCGGCAGCGAGCGCAGCTCCCGCAGCGCGGTCCCCTCGGCGAACCGCTCCGGGGTGAAGGCGAGGTTGAAGTCCACGCCGCAGGCCAGGCCGCCGCCCTCCAGCAGCGGCCGGACGAAGTCGCGCGTCGTGCCGGGCGGGACCGTGCTCTTGACCAGCACGAGCTGCCCGGCCCGCAGATGGCGGCCCACCTGCTCGGACGCCTGCCCGAGCTGGTCCTCCACCATGGAGCCGTCGGTGCGCACCGGCGTGCCGACCGCCAGCAGCAGCACGTCGGCGTCGCGGACCGCCGCGAAACTCGTCGTCAGCCGCAGCCGGCCGGCCATGATGGCGGCCTCCAGCAGCGGGGCCAGGCCGTCCTCCTGATAGCGGCAGTGGCCCTCGGTCAATTCGTCGATCAGCCTGGCGTTGGTGTCGATGCCGATCACGTCCCACCCGCGCTCGGCGAGGATGGCGGCGTAACAGGAGCCGACGTAGCCGAGTCCGATGACCGCCACTTTCGGCTGCTCGTTTTCCCGCAGGCATCGCATGAACGTTCCCCCTTTAGGGCGACCGGTCGAAATTCCTGTTGCCAGCACAACGCAATTCCCGGCGGCGCGCATCTTGTGGGTTGCCTGGCCGGGCGCAATACAGGAGATGCGACGGGAATGGAGGTGGCCGATGCTGTGGAGTGGTGCATCGACGAAGGGCGTGAGATGAACGAACACAAGGCGTTGATCCTCGACGAGGTGCGTAAATACCACGCCGATGTGGCACCCTCCGGGGATTTCGAGCCGGGCGTCACCGAGATCTGGCCCACCGGGGCGGTGCACGACGTGGCGGACCGGCTGGCGCTGGTCGAGGCCGCCCTCGACCTCCGCGTCGCCGGCGGCACCAGGGCCAGGAAGTTCGAATCGGTCTTCGCGCGCAAGATGAAGCGGCGCAAGGCGCACCTGACCAACTCGGGCTCCTCCGCCAACCTGCTGGCGGTGTCGGCGCTGACCTCCCACCGGCTGGAGGACGCCCGGCTGCGGCCCGGCGACGAGGTGATCACCGTCGCGGCGGCGTTCCCGACCACGGTCAACCCGATCCTGCAGAACGGGCTCGTCCCCGTCTACGTGGACGTGGAGCTCGGCACGTACAACCCGACCGTCGACATGGTCGCCCGGGCCATCGGCCCGAAGACGCGCGCCATCATGATCGCGCACACCGTCGGCAACCCGTTCGCCGTCGCCGAGATGGCCGAACTGGCCGCCGAGCACGAGCTCTTCCTCATCGAGGACAGCTGCGACGCCGTCGGCTCCACCTACGACGGCGAGCCCGTCGGCACCTTCGGCGACCTCACCACCGTGAGCTTCTACCCGGCCCACCACATGACGATGGGCGAGGGCGGCTGCGTGCTGACCTCCAGCCTGCTGCTGTCACGCATCGTCGAATCGCTGCGCGACTGGGGCCGCGACTGCTGGTGCGAGCCCGGCGAGAGCAACACGTGCCTGAAGAGGTTCAACTACCAGATGGGCACGCTGCCGCACGGCTACGACCACAAGTACATCTACTCGCACGTCGGCTACAACCTGAAGATCACCGAGCTGCAGGCCGCGCTCGGCCTGAGCCAGCTCGGCAAGCTCGACGACTTCTGCGCCGCCCGCCGCCACAACTGGCGCCGGCTGCGCGAGGGCCTCGAAGGCGTCCCGCACCTGATCCTGCCCGAGGCCACCCCCCGCTCCGACCCGAGCTGGTACGGCTTCGTCCTCACCGTCGACCCGGCCGCGCCGTTCGACGCCAAGGAACTCGTGGACTTCCTGGAGGACCGCAAGATCGGCACTCGCCGCCTCTTCGCCGGCAACCTGCTGCGCCACCCCGCCTACCTCGACCGCGACCACCGCGTGGTGGGCGAGCTGACCAACACCGACATCATCACCACCCACACCTTCCACGTCGGCGTGTACCCCGGACTGACCGACCAGATGATCGACTACGTGGTCGCGTCGATCAAGGAGTTCGTCGCCGCGCGCGGATGACCGTGTGACAGAAGCCGAGAAGGTGATTCCTCATGGGCCGGACCGACGCATGAAGGCCTTGGTGCTGTCCGGCGGGTCCGGCACCCGTCTGCGTCCCTTCAGCTACTCGATGCCGAAACAGCTCATCCCCATCGCCAACCGTCCCGTGCTGGAGCACGTGCTGGTGAACATCCGCGACCTGGGCGTGACCGAGATCGGCGTCGTCGTCGGCTCCTGGGCCGCGGAGATCGCCGCGGTCGTCGGGGACGGCTCGTCGCTCGGCCTGCGCGTCACCTACATCCGGCAGGACGAGCCGCTCGGGCTGGCCCACGCCGTGCGGCTGGCCCGCGGCTTCCTCGGCGACGACGACTTCGTGCTCTACCTGGGCGACATCATGCTGCCCGACGGCGTCGCCGGCGTCGCCGCCGACTTCCGCGCCCGGCGGCCCGCCGCGCACGTCGTCGCCCAGCGGGTGCCGGACCCGAGGGCGTTCGGCGTCGTCGAGCTCGGGCCCGGCGGGAACGTGCGGCGGCTCGTCGAGAAGCCGCGCCACCCGCGCAGCGACCTCGCCATGGTGGGCGTGTACTTCTTCACCGCCGCCGTGCACGAGGCCGTCGACGCCATCGCCCCCAGCCGGCGCGGCGAGCTGGAGATCACCGACGCCGTCCAGTGGCTCGTCTCCCACGGGCGGCCCGTCCGGGCGACCGAGTACCAGGGCTTCTGGAAGGACACCGGCAAGCCCGACGACGTGCTGGAATGCAACCGGCGGCTGCTCGCCGAGCTCGGCGGCCGCGTCGAGCTCGGCCCCATGACCAGGACCACGCGCTCGCGCATCGAAGGGCCGGTCATCGTCGGGGCCAACACCGTCATCGAGGACTGCCTCATCGGGCCGAACGTCTCGATCGGCCGCGACTGCGTGCTGCGCGGGACCCGGCTGAGCGACTCCATCGTGCTCGACGGCGCCTCCATCCTGGAGGTGCCCGGCATGCACGGCTCCATCGTCGGCCGCTCGGCCGTCATCGAGCCGGCCGGCTCGCCCGCGATCCCGTACCGCCTGCTGGTCGGCGACAACACCCGCGTCGAGATCGCCCCCGTGGCCCGCTGACCCCCGGGCCCCCGTCCCCGGTACGGCCTCTCCCCCCGGGCGCGGGGGCGCGGCGTACTCCCGCACACGGGCGCGGGGGTGCGGCGCGCTCCCCGGACATGCGGCGACCGACCGGTGAGGCCGGTCGGTCGGGCGGGGGAGGAGCGGGTCAGGCTCCGACGGGGGTGTTCTGGTAGGCGGTGATGAGCCACTGGCCGTCCTGCTTGACCAGCACCCAGGTGGCGCGGACGGCCCGCTCGGGCGCGACCTCGCTCTCGCCGCCGGCGAGCACGCCGCCCTTGGTGACCAGCACCGCGGCGTCCGGGCCGAGGAACTTGGCCGACACGGGCTCGCCGAACACCCGCGTGCCCTTGAGCGGCCCGGCGTAGGCGGCGCTCATGTACGCCCGGATGCCCTCGCGGCCGGCGACGTAGACGTCACCGGGCAGGATCATGGTGGCGTCCTCGGTGAAGACGCCGGCGAAGGCGTCACCGTCGTTGGCGGCCCAGGCGGCGATGATGCGCCGCGGCACCTCGCGCACGGCGGTCGTGTCGTCGGCGGTGATCGTTGTGACGCTCATGGGATCGTCCTCCACTCAGCGGCTGATAAACACCCTCCGTGACCATAACTCCGCGCCCTTCGCCGCCTTTCTCCTGCCGTGCCGAAGGGCGCCGGCATTTTCCCGCATTCTCAAAGATGTACGCGCCGCCGCCGCCTGTGACGATATCCGCAAGAACCGGTATTCAGGGCGGGTATCCGTTCGCGGGCCCTTTCATTGGGGAATTCAGCAGTGGAGGACACCGGATGACTGACAATCGGGCAGGCGAGCTGAGTTTCGCTCTGATCGAGGAGAAGGTCGGAAAGATCTGGCGCACCGTCTTGGACGTGCCGGACGACATGGCCGACGCCACGTTCTTCGACCTGGAAGGCGAGTCGATCTCCGCGATCCGCATCGTGTCGCGCATCGAGGACGAGCTGGGCGTCGAGCTCGAGGTGGGTGACATCTTCGAGGAGGACCCCAACGTGGGCGCGCTGGTGCTCAGGGTCGCCGCCGCGGCGAAGGTCTCGTCCCTCGCCTGAACGCGCCGACGGCGCGAGCTTCTGACCGCTGGGACACGCGGCCCAGCCCCGAGGGAACAGTAGGAGGAAATGGTGGCGACGACGACCGAGGTTCCGGCGCGGGAAGAGCTGGTGAAGCGGGTGTCCGCGCTCGCGCCGGCGCTCCGGGCCAAGTCGGCCTGGAACGAGCAGAACCGGCGCCTCCACGAGGAGTCGATCGAGGCCCTGGCCGACGCCGGCGTCTTCAGGATGCGGGTCCCGGCCCGCTTCGGCGGCTACGAGTGCGACACGCGCACGCTGGTCGACGTGGGCGCGGAGCTGGGCCAGGCCGACGGGTCCACCGCGTGGACGGCGTCGGTCTACTGGATTCCGACGTGGATGGTCTGCCTGTTCCCGGACGAGGTGCAGGCCGAGGTGTTCTCGACGCCGGACGTGCGCGTCTGCGGCACGCTGAGCCCGTCCGCGATGGCGGCCCCGGCGAACGGCGGCGTGGTGGTCAACGGCAAGTGGGGGTTCGTCAGCGGCGCCTGGCACAGCCACTGGCAGGAGATCGTGGCCATCCAGGTGGGCCCGGACCAGGAGCCCATGCCCATCATGGCGCTGGTGCCCACGTCCGAGCTGAAGATCATCGACGACTGGCACACGACGGGGCTCCAGGGCACCGGCAGCGTCAGCACGGTGGCCGAGAACGTGTTCGTCCCGGCCGAGCGGGTGCTCCCGCTGCCGGCCGTCCTTCAGGAGCAGTACGCGTCGCGGCTGAACGCCGGCATCCCGATCTACCGGGCGCCGATGCTCCCCGTGGCCTCGGCCTCCTCGGTCGGCACGCTGCTGGGGCTGGCGAAGGCGGCGAAGACGGCGTTCCTGGAGCGCCTGCCCGGCCGCAAGATCACCTACACGGGCTACGAGCAGCAGAGCGAGGCGCCGCTCACCCATCTGCAGGTCGCCTCGGCCGCGCTGAAGATCGACCAGGCCCAGTTCCACGCGGAGCGGCTGGCCGCCACGGTCGACGGCAAGAGCGAGCGCGGCGAGGCGTGGACGCTGGAGGAGCGGGCCCGGGTCCGCGCCGACATGGGCGCGGTGTGCGCGCTGGCCAAGGAGGCCGCGGACATCTTCGCCTCGGCCAGCGGCGGCTCGTCCCTCTACTCCGACGTGCCGATCCAGCGCATCCTGCGGGACGTGCACAGCGCCAACCTGCACGCGCTCATGCACCCCAACACCAACACCGAGCTGTACGGCAGAGTCCTGTGCGGCCTGCCGCCGAACACGCTCTACATCTGACCGGCGTGCCCCGATGCCCCGCTGCCCTCCGGCGGCGGGGCATCCGCTCGTCACGCCGCTTCCAGACCGGCCGCCTCGGCGGGCTCGGCGGCCGCGGGGCCGCGGTCCCGGGCGGCGGGGGCGCAGGCGTCGACGATGAGCTCGCGGCCGAGGTTGCCGCGCACCAGCAGGTCGGCCACGACGCCCCAGCTCGTGCTTCCCTCCGGCGCCCGCAGTGCCTGCGCCACGGCGGTCAGGTCGTCCACGACCTCCTCCAGGACGCCGGCGACGGCGTCGGCGTTGTGCTCCAGGATGTCGATCCACAGCTCGGGCGGGCTGCCGGCCACCCGGGTCACGTCGTACAGCCCCCGGCCGGCCAGGGACAGCAGCTCCGGCTGCCCGGCCGCGTACGCGAACCGGGCGGCCAGCGCCGCCGACAGGACCAGCGGCGCGTGCGAGACCGCCGCGGCTGCCCTGTCGTGGGCGGGCGGCGACAGCAGCGTCACCTGCGCGCCGCAGGCGGCGACGAGGTCGGCCACGGCCCGCACCGCGTACAGGGCGGTGGCCGGGCACGGGCACAGCGCCCACTTGCGGCCGGTGAACAGCCCGGCTCGGGCGGCGGCCGCCCCCGGCGCCTCACGCCCGGCCATCGGGTGGCCGGGGACGTACCGGCTCAGGTCGCACCCGGCCAGCTCGGCGGTCGCCAGGATCCGCGCCTTGGTGCTGGCCACGTCGGTGTAGACGGCTCCCAGCTCTCTGGCCTGCGCGTCGCGCAGCACCTGGGGCACGGCGGACGGCGGGGTCGCGATGACCACGACGTCCGCGGGCGGCTCGTCGACGGTCAGCGGCGCGCCCGCCCCCAGGCGCACCGCCTCGGCCAGCGCACGCGGGTCGTGGTCGGCGAGCCGCACGCGGATCCCCTCGGCACGCAGCGCGAGCGCCACGGAGGTGCCGATCAGCCCGCACCCGATCACCGTGACCCGGCGGAGGGTGGATCGCGTGGTCCCGCTCGTCGTGGACGTCAAGATGGCCATGGTGACCGGTCCTTCCTCAGCATCGGTGCTTCCACTGCCATGCTGCGCCGGACCAGGGCCGAAAAGGGGGCGAGGTGACGTCCGCTTACTGCCGACGGGCAGCACGTTCCTGCCAGCGGGTCACGTCCACGGCGCCACCGGGTACCACGGGATGATCTCCCGCCGGGCCAGGAGCCTGACGTCCCAGTACAGGAACGTGAACACGCCGGCGACGATGAGCGCCGAGGCGGTCAGCACGGCGATCCGGTGCGGCTTGGCGGCCAGCCACCGGTGCACCCGCCCGCCGAACACCACGGCGGTGACCACCAGCAGCACCGCGAGCAGCACGATGTTGCCGATCGACTGCAGCGTGAACGCCGCGGCCCCGTACAGCGGGTTGCCGCTCTCGGCCGCGTCCCGGAACATCGCCCGGAACAGCCCGAACGGGCGGCCGATCAGGAAGCCGCCGATCAGCGCGCCCATGAAGACCATGCGCGCGCCGGGCCGCCGCTCGAACGGGTCGGGCACCAGCCTGAGCGCGGCCAGCCCCAGGTAGAGCATCGCCAGCCCGACGATCCCGAACACCACCATCGACTGGATGCTGCGCGGCGACAGCCCGCCGGAGACGTTGGCCGCCGTGGAGAACTGCGGCATGCTCGTGCCGACGATCCCGACGAGCGCTCCGTACAGGGCGGAGACGGGGATCATGCCGGCGGCGAGCAGCCCGAGCGGCCGCAGCGCCGCCCGGAACCGCTCGCGGCGCCCGGCGCCGTCGCCGACCAGGGGAGCCAGCGCGCCGAACACCGCAATGTTGCACGCGGTGAACGTGCCGGCCATGCCGGTCACGAACGCGAACACGACCCCCGCCGCGATGCCCGCGATCGGCGCCTCCGCGGCGTCGTGCCCCAGCAGGGTGTCGGCGACGGTGCCGCCGATCGTCTCGTCCACGAACCGGGCCGACCACACGACCGTCAGCAGGAACCCGATCACCGCGCTGATCAGGACGACCCGGCCGCGCCGCACGGTCCGCAGCTCACCGTCGCGCGCCTGCCGGCCGCTCAACGTGTTCGCCATCACCCACCACCGTTCACTCGGAGTGTCACGTACGGTCAGGATGAACGGCGATCTTGGGGGCGATTTCTTCGAGAATGCTTAGTTTGTGGCCATTCATTGCCATACAGTCATTGCCACCAGCGCCACGCCGACCAGCGAGTCCAGCACGAAGCAGAACTCCGCCAGCGACCGCGCCACCACCTTCCCCGTGCGATGGTGGTGGACGTCCCACGCGGCGTGACCGAGCATCCCCGCCGCCACCAGGTACGCGCCCGCGTCCCCGCCGACCGCCAGCGTGACGACCGCGACCAGCCCGAACCCCGCCATCGCGAGCACCTGGCGCGACAGCCCCGCCGCCCGCGTGACCAGCCCGTACGCCGCCAGCCCGGCGGCCACGCCGAGCATCGGCCAGGTCGGGCCGACGCCCGGGAGCAGCGCCTTGGAGACGGCGATGACGGCGAAGCTCACCCCGAACAGCGGCCACGCCGCCGACGGCCGGCCCAGCGCGGCGGCGCCCAGGTAGATCATCCCGGAGGCGGCCAGGACCGGCGCGACCTCCTCCCCGCCCGCCAGCCCGTACACCATCAGCCCGGCCAGCACGATCCCGGCCATGGTGGGCCAGTGGCGCAGCGTCGAGACCCGTTCGGTCGTGTCGTTCACGGCGTCCTCCTTCGATGAGGGCTCCAGCCTCGCCACCGGCGCGCCCCGCCAGTAGTGCCGGATGCGCACGGGCGCGCGTGGACGTGTCACATGATCGGGTGACATCTGTCATCCGCGCGTGCCTTGCTGCGAGAATGGCCGCGTGCCTGACCTCCCGATCGACGAGGACGCCGGCCTGGGCCGCTTCCGCCGGGGCACCTGGTGGAGCGTGACCGCGACGACCGGGTTCTTCCTCGTCTTCGTCGCCGGGGCCTGGGTCCTCGACCCCGCCGTGGCCCTGTGGGCCCGCGTCACGGGCGCCGCCGCCCTGGCCGCCACGGGCCTGTCCGGCATGGCACTCCTCACCCGCCGCATGACCCCCTCCCCGGACACGCCTTCGCCTGTGTCCGCGCCTTCGGTCGTCCGGCTGCCTGTGGGGTGGACGGTCGCCGGGGGCGCGGGGGCGGCGGTGCTCGGCGGGCTCATGCTGGCCCACGGGGACGACGGGCGCTGGTCGCTGCCGGCCGCGCTGGTGGTGTCGATCGCCGCGACGTTCCTGCGCCCGGCGCCCCGGTGGGGGCTCATCGGGGCGTCGGCGCTGGCCGCCTCGGGCGTCGGCGCGCTCTCCGGCGCGCCGCTGCCCGGCGCCGCCGTGCTGCCGCCCGCCGTGGTGCTGGTCACCGCGTGGACGACCCTGGCCATGCTGTGGGGCTGGGACGTGGCCAAGCGGCTCAACGACGTGCGCAGGCTCGCCGCCGAGCTGGCGGTCAAGGAGGAACGGCTGCGCTTCGCCGCCGACCTGCACGACATCCAGGGCCACCACCTCCAGGTGATCGCGCTCAAGAGCGAGCTGGCCGCCCGGCTCGCCGAGGCGGACCCGGCGCGCGCCGCCGCGGAGATGCACGAGGTGCGCCGCCTGGCCGCCGACGCGCTCTCCGACACCAGAGCGGTCGTGCAGGGCTACCGCCGCACCACGCTCGACGCGGAGATCGCCAACGCGACGGGCGTGCTGGCCGCCGCCGGCATCGACGCCCGGATGAGCGTGGAGCCCGCCGACGCCCGCCGCCTCCCCGAGGCCGGACGCCACCTGCTGGGCCTGGTCATGCGGGAGGCGACCACCAACGTGCTGCGCCACAGCCGGGCCCGGCACGCCGAGGTCGACTACCGGGTGACCGGCGACCTCGCCCGCCTGCGCGTGACCAACGACGGCGCCGGCGACCAGCCCAGCGACCAGCACGGGGATCAGCCCGGCGCGGGCGGGACCGGGCTGCGCACGCTCGCCGAGCGGCTGGCGTCCGCGGGCGGCGAGCTGACCTGGGAGCACGACGACGACCGCTTCGCCGTGGTGGCCCGCCTGCCCGCCCGAAGCGCGGAGGACCGATGATCCGGTTGCTGATAGCCGACGACGAGGACCTGCTCAGGGGCGCTCTGGCGGCGCTGCTCGGGCTGGAGGAGGACCTCGCCGTCGTGGCCGAGGCGGCCACCTCCACCGACGCGGTCCGCCTGGCCAGGGAGCACCGCCCCGACATCGCGGTGCTGGACCTGGAGATGCCGCCCGCCGACGGCCTGCGCGCGGCCGAGACGATCCGGGCGGAGCTGCCCACCCGGATCGTCCTGGTCACCCGGCACGCCAGACCGGGCGTGCTGCGCCGGGCGCTCGCGGCGGGCGTCAGCGGCTTCGTGCCGAAGACGACGCCCGCGACGAAGCTGGCCGAGATCATCCGGGCCGTCGCCGCCGGCCGCCGCTACGTGGACCCCGACATCGCCGCCTCCGCGCTGACCGAGGACGCCTGCCCGCTCACCGACCGGGAGCTGGAGGTGCTGCGGGCGTCGCGGACCGGCGCGTCGGTCAACGAGATCGCCGAGCGGGTGCATCTCGCGCCGGGCACCGTCCGCAACTACCTGTCGTCGGCGATGGCCAAGCTGGGCGCCGGCTCGCGGCACGCCGCCGCCCACCGGGCCTGGGAGGAGGGCTGGATCTAGAGGTCGCGGGCCTCGTCCAGGACCTTGGCCGACTCGCGCTCGTACGAGCCCCTGGCCGACAGCACGAGCAGGCCGCCGAGGACCATCGGGACGATGAGCGCGTACATGGCCGTGACGAGCGAGCCGGTGGCGTCGGAGGTGATGCCGACGATGAGCGGCCCGAACGCCGCGCCGAGCGTGAGCAGGAACTGCAGCACGGCGAAGCCGAGGCCGCGCGAGCGCGCGCCGACGACGTCGGCGACGGAGGCCGTGCAGGTGGGGATGGCGGTCGCCGACACCGTGACGGCCAGCAGCACACAGAGGATCATGGCGGTGGCCGACCCCATGAGCAGGGCGCCGCCGAGCAGCAGTGAGCCGGCGGTGATGCCGGCGCCGCCGACGAGCAGGAGCCCGGCGCGGTGGCGGGTGATGGCCCGGCGGCCGAGCCGGCCGCCGATCACGGTCCCGGCGACCACGCCGACGATGGTGACCAGGCCGCTCGTGGTGCCCGCGGTGCCGATGGGCAGGCCGTACGCGCGTGACAGGAGGGTGGGCAGCCAGTAGTAGATGCCGCCCAGCCCCAGCGTGAGGATCATGACGCCCACGGAGACCCGGACCAGCGTCCGGACGGCGAGGACCTCGCGGACCTGCCGCCAGAAGGGCGGCGAGGCGAGGGCGGGCCGGTCCGGGGGAGCGGCGCCGGTCGCGGGCGCGTCGCCGGCCGAGGCCCTGATCCTGTCGAGCCGGCCGCGTTCGGGCTCGCGCAGCCGCCAGACCAGCAGGGCGGTGAGGATGCCGGGGACCGCCATGCACAGGAAGGCCGCGCGCCACCCGTACGCCTGGCCGATCACGCCGCCGACGATGGTGCCGAGCCCGCTCAGGTAGGTCGTCATGCGGGTCCAGCCGTACACGTGGACCCGGGCGGCGGCGGGGTAGAAGTCGGCGATGAGGCTGCCCATGGCCGGGTTGTCGATGTTCTCGGCGGCGGCGAGCAGCACGCGCATGAGGTAGAAGACGGCGAACCCGGCGGCGAGTCCCGAGCCGAGCGTGGCCAGCCCCCAGCAGAGCACCACGACGGCGATGATCTTCGTGCGGCTGTAGCGGTCGGCGAGGTAGCCGGCGGGCAGCGCGACGGCGGTGGCGGCCAGGGCCCCGGCGGTGGGGATGGATCCGGCGGCCGTGTCGCTGAACCCCCACTGCTCCTGGATGAGCGGGAGCACGCCGGCCAGGAGCCCGGCCTCCATGCGGTCCACGATGCCGACGAGGAACAGCACGGCGAACGGCGCCCAGCCGTACGGGTTGGGGTCGGTCGGGCTGATCCCGCCCGCGGGTGGGGAACCGAGTCGCCGGCGCTCGCGGGTGACGGCCTTGACCATGGACTTCTCCTCCGCTGTGGCAGCCGGGTGCCCTAGAACAGGGTTCTAGGACCGAGTTCTGGTCAGAGTGTCGTACATCACATCGTGTTGCGCCAGGGGTGCGGCGTCAGGAAGTGGTCACGGCGGACCGGGGCGGCGGGGCCCCGTGGCGGTACGGGCGTTTATGAATAAGTCTCGGGAATTTCCGGTTTAGTGCGGTATGTGATTGTCCCTGATAAGAAATAGCCGACGTTTTGACATGGCTGTAGGGACAAGGGCGTGTAAAGTCGTCAAGCGGCGACGCCCCATGCTCATTTGACGGGTGTCGATTCCTCTGCCGTGCCCATATGGAGCTCCAGCACTTCAAAGGACGGACATGAACGGATCCGCGGATTTCACTGCCGGAGTGCTGCTGGCGAGCGTCATCTGCAGCGTGTTATTGCTGATGGTCTGCCTCGTGCTGCTGGCCATCCTGCTCATGCGCTCCCGGGCGCCCGAGCGCGGGCCCGCCCCCGCCGAGCCGCCCGCCGAGCGCCCCGCGCCCCCCGCCGAGCGCCCCGCCCAGGGAAACGACGAAACCGCCGGGCAGGCGCGTGCCGACGAACAGGTGCAAACCGCAGAAAAGGCCAGAGTCAGTGCCGAACAGGCCAGAGAGGCCGCCGAGAAAGAGAAAGAACAGGCGCTGCAACAGGCCAACGCCAACCTCCAGTGGTACAACGCGGCCGTCGCCGAGACCGGCCGGCTCGTCGAGCGCCTCAACGCGGTGGCCGACGCCGAGGTGCGCGGCTACTCCGACGTCGTCGTGCCCGGCCTGCTGCACCCGCAGTTCGCGGGCACGCCGCTGAGCGACCACATCGCCGGCGCCGAGGAGCTGCTGCGCGAGGCCGTGCACGCCACCCGGGCCGACGTCAGCGGCGCCGCCCGCGCCGGCGTCCGGGGCATGGCCGAAGAGGTGCAGATGTACCTGGCCCGCCTCCAGATGTCCATCAACGAGGCGCTCGACCTGCCGCCCGGCACCGACCCCCACCGCAGCCTGGTCGAGATGGACGCCCACGCCACCTGGGCGCTGCACGCCGTCCAGCGGCTGCGCATCCTGGCCGGCTCCTGGCCGGGCGTGCAGCGCGCCGACTGCACCTTCCGCGAGATCGTCGAGAGCGCCCGCGGCCGCATCCCCGCCTACGACCGCGTCGACTACACGTACGTGCCCGACGTCGGCGAGCGGTGGGTCGAGGGCCGGGTGGTCGAGCCGATCACCGTCGCGCTCGCCGAGCTGCTGGCCAACGCGACCAGCTACACCGGCGACCGGGTCAGCGTCTACGTCCGGGAGGTCCCCAAGGGCTTCTGTGTCGTCATCGACGACAAGGGCGCCGGCCTGAACTCCTTCCAGCTCGCCGAGGCCGAGCGGCTGCTGTCGCGCCAGACGACGCTCGACGCGGCCAACCTGGCCGACGAGCGCAAGCTGGGCTTCGCCATCATCGGCACCCTGGCGCACGACTACGGCTTCCACGTCGACGTCAGCGCCCCCTCGCCCAGCGGCGGCGTCCAGGCGTCCTGCCTCGTCCCGCACCACCTGATGAGCGCCGCCCCCGGCCTCGCCGCGCCCCCGCGCGAGACGGCCCCGCCGCAGCCCGCGCTCCACGCGGCCCCCGCGCCGGTCACCACCTCCCACGGCCTGCCCAAGCGCGAACGCCGGCACGCGGTCGCGCCCCTCTCGGCCCAGCCGACCCAGCAATCCATCACCGACACCCGCGCGCCCGAAGACGTGGCCGCCGACCTCGGAAAGCTGAGCGAGCTGCTCAGCACGGGCCTCGCCACCGGCCGCGACAACGACGCCGAAGGACACTCGCAGCCATGACCATAGAGCAGCCCACCGCCGACGACACCAACATGAGCTGGGTCCTCAACAACCTCGTCGACCAGCAGTCGGACGTCATGAACGCGGTGCTGTTCACCTCCGACGGGCTGGTCCTGGCGCACTCGGCCGGCATGAGCCGCGACGACGCCGACCGCGCCGCCGCCGCCCTGTCGGCGATGAAGTCGCTGCAGCAGCAGCTGAGCGAGTTCTGCACCACCCCGTCGCGTCACAGCGCTCCAGGGCCGCTACGCTACGTGATCGCCGACCTCGCGAACGTCACCATGGTGCTGTTCGCCGTGACCGAGCGCACCGGCATCGGCGTGTCCATCCGCGGCGAGTCCAACAGCGCCGCGACCCACATCGCGATCCAGGCGGCCACCAAGACCGTGCGCGGGCTCGGCCCGATCCTCGGCGCGCGGGAGCGGAGCAGCGGCGCATGACACCGTCGCGGCACCGGCGGGCGGGCATGATCCGCTCCTACACCGTGTCGGGCGGCGACGCCTCCGCGACACGCGCCGGTCTCGACGCCGCCACGCTGCTGCTCGCCGACCCCGCCCGGCCGCTGGCCGGGCTCGCCGCCCACCCCCGGCGGGTGATGGACCTGTGCCTGCCCGGGGCGCTGTCGGTGTCGGAGGTCGCCGCCCACCTGGAGCTGCCGGGCGCGATCGTCAAGGTCATCGTGGCCGGCCTCGTCGACAGCGGCCACCTGGCCCCGCGCGCGCCGTTCGTCCCCGCCGCCTCCCCCTATAGCACCGACTTCCTGATGAAGGTGTTGAAGGCACTTGAAAAGCTCTGACCGTTACGTGCCGGCGACGGCCCGGCCGGTGAAGGTTCTCGTGCTCGGCCCGTTCGCCGTCGGCAAGACCACCTTCGTCAGGACCGTCTCGGAGATCCGCCCGCTGTCCACCGAGGAGCGGATGACGCAGGCCGGGCAGCTCGTGGACGACCTGCGCGACCTGCAGGGCAAGGACACCACCACGGTGGCGATGGACTTCGGCCGCCTCACGTTGTCTCCTGAGATCGTGCTCTATCTGTTCGGCGCGCCCGGCCAGCCGAGGTTCCACGGCATGGTCCGCTCCCTCATGGAGGGCGCGCTCGGCGGACTGGTCCTGGTCGACACGCGCCGCATCGACGACAGCTTCGACGCGATGAACCTGCTCGAAGAGGCGCAGCTGCCGCACGTCGTCGCCGTCAACCACTTCGACGGCTCGCCCCGCTACCGCGACGCCGAGCTGCGCGACAGCCTCAGCCTGGACGACCAGCCGCTGGTGAGCCTGGACGCCCGCCGGGCGGGCTCGGCCAAGCACGGCCTGATCGCCCTCGTCCAGCACATCCTCGACCACCACCGCCGCCTGGAGCATGCCCGATGACACCGTCCGCCCCCGTCCCGAGGCTGTTCGGCCCCTCGTTCGCCGCCCGGCCCGACGACGCCTACGACCTGCTGCGCGCCGCCGGCCCCGTCGCCTGGGCGGAGATCGCCGACGGCGTGCACGCGCTGGTCGTCACCGGCCGCCGCGCCGCCGTCGACGTGGTCACCGACACCGACACCTACTCCAAGGACAGCCGCATGTGGGAGGCGCTGCAACAGGGCCGCGTCCCCGCCGACAGCCCGGTGCTGGCGCTCATGGCCTACCGGCCCAGCCTCCTGTACGCCGACGGTGAGCGGCACGCCCGGCTGCGGCGCGCGATGGACGACTGCCTGCGCCGGATCAACCTGCACGAGCTGCGCGAGATCACCCGCCGCCACGCGCTGCGCCTCATCGACGACTTCGCCGGCGAGGGCCGGGCGGAGCTGATGAGCCAGTACGCCGACATGCTGCCGCTGCTGGTCTTCACCGACCTGCTGGGCTGCCCGCCGGAGCTGGTCGAGCGCATGGTCACCGGCTGCCAGGGCATGATCAACGCCGGTCCGGAGGCCGCGCAGGGGGCCGCCGACCTGGCGCAGTGCCTGGCGGAGATCATCGCGATGAAGGACGGCTCGCCGGGGCGCGACTGCACCTCCTGGATGCTGGCCCACCCGGCCCGGCTCACGCACGAGGAGATCCTGCACCAGCTCGTCGTCCTGGTCGGCGCGGGCACGATCCCGACCTCGGCGTGGATCGCCTCGGGCCTGCGGCTGCTGCTGTCGGACGACCACTACGCCGGCGACCTGACCGCGGGCGCCGTCACCGTGCGCCGCGCCCTGGAGCAGGTGCTGTGGACGCAGTCGCCGATGGCCAACTTCTCCGTGCACTTCGCCCGCCACGACACCGCGCTGCACGGGGTGCCGGTCCCGCGCGGGGTGCCGATCCTGATCAGCCACGCCGCCACGGGCACCGACCCGGCGCTGCCGCCGCTCGGCTACGACAACCGCTCCCACCTGGCCTGGTCGGCCGGCCCGCACCGCTGTCCCGCCGACAGCCAGGCCGCCGCGATCGCCCAGACCGCGATCGAGACGCTGCTCGACCAGCTGTGGGACCTGGAGCTGGGCGCGGGCGGCGGAGCCAACCGGCCGGGCCCCTTCCACCAGTGCCCGGCGACGCTGGCCATCCGCTTCCGGCCCCGGCCCGCCGATGCTTCCCTCACCCCCACCGCGTCCACTGGAGGTAGTCGTGTCCAGCGAACCCCCGATTCTCGATCCCACAGGAAGGCGCCTTTATGAGCAGGTCGACGAGCTGCGCGCGGCCGGCCCGGCCGTCCGGGTGCGGCTGCCCGGAGACCTGGTCGCCTGGTCGGTGACCCGCGGCGAGGTCGCCAAGAAGCTCCTGGTCCACCCGGGCGTCTCGAAGAACGCCCGCACCTCCTGGCCGGAGTACAGGCCGTTCGCGATCGGCTGGCTGACCGCCTGGGTCGACGTGATCAGCATGTTCACCGTCGACGGCGACGACCACAAGCGGCTCAAGGACCTGGTCGGCAAGGCGTTCACCCCGCGCCGCATCGAGGCGATGCGGCCCGCGATCGAGACCATCGTCGAGGACCTGCTCGCCGACCTGGCGCTCGCCCCGCCGGGGCGGCCGGTCGACCTGCGGGCCTCCTTCAGCTATCCCATCCCGACCCGGGTGATCTGCGACCTGATGGGCGTCCCGCTGGAGCAGCGCCCGCAGATGCTGCGCTGCATCGACGCGGTCCTCGACACCAGCCTCACGCCCGAGCAGGCGAACGTCGTCCAGCGGGACATGTTCGCGGCGATGCACGCGCTCATGCACTACCGCCGCGCCAACCCGGGGACGGACCTGACGAGCCTGATGCTGGCCGCGCAGGAGGAGGGCGCGCCGCTCAGCACGGAGGAGCTGGTCAGCACGTTGATCCTGATGATCGGCGCGGGCAGCGAGACCGCCGTGTCGCTCATCGACCACGCGACCGTCGCCATGCTGTCGCACCCGGACCAGCTCGCCGCCGTCCGCGCCGACCCGGCCCGCTGGGAGGACGTCATCGAGGAGAGCCTGCGCCAGCACGCGCCGATCATGCACCTGCCGATGCGCTACGCCACCACCGACATCGACCTCGGCGAGGGCGTCATGATCGGCAAGGGGGAGCTCATTCTCATCGCGTTCGGCGCGCACGGCCGCGACCCGGCGGTCAACCCGGACCCGGACCGCTTCGACATCAGCCGCGCCGAGCGGCAGCACCTGGCGTTCGGGCACGGCATCCACTACTGCCTGGGCGCGCCGCTGGCCCGGCTGGAGGCGGCGATCGCGCTGCCGGCGCTCTTCTCGCGCTTCCCGGAGCTGCGGCTGGTGAGCAGGCCGGGGCGGCACACGTCGTTCATCGGCAACGACTACCCGTCGCTGCCGGTGGTCCTCGACCCGGCGGCGTGACACCCATAAACCTGGACGTGTAGTATCCAGGTTATGCGGATGAGCGAGGGCGTGGAGTGGGCGCTGCACAGTTGCCTGAACCTGACCTGGGTCGAGACCGGAGAGGCCATGACGGCGGCCCGCCTGGCGGCGTTCTACGAGCTGCCGGCGGCCTACCTGAACAAGCAGCTCCAGGCGCTGGCCCGGGCCGGGATCGTCACCTCCACGCCCGGCCCGCGCGGCGGGTTCCGGCTGGCGCGCCCGCCGGAGCGCATCACGCTGCTCGACGTGGTGACCGCGATCGAGGGGCCGGGGGAGGCGTTCCGCTGCGAGGAGGTGCTCCGGCAGGGGCCGGGAGGCCGCTCCGACGTCGACTACCGCAAGGCGTGCTTCGTCTCGCAGGCCATGCGCCGGGCGGAGCTGGCCTGGCGCAAGGAGCTGGCCGGTCAGACGCTGGCGGACATCAAGAAGATGGTGGAGCGCCACCTGCCCGGCACCCCGGCGGCCACGCGCGACTGGTTCGCCTCCCGCCGTCCCTGAGCGCCGCCGTGGGCGGGGTGCTCGATCGGCCCCGCCGCTCACCGTAATTCTGGATATCAAATATCAAAGATGGAGAGAATCATCATGCGCATGAGCATCCGCAAGCCCGCCGCCGACGGTCTCAAGGCCATGTACGCGCTGGAGGCCTACCTCAACGCCGGCCCCGTCCCGCGTGCCACCCTCGACCTGCTGCGGCTGCGGGTCAGCCAGATCAACGGCTGCGGCTACTGCGTCGACATGCACGCCCGCGAGGCCGCCGAGGCCGGAGTGAGCGACCGGCGCGTCCACGGGCTCGCCGCCTGGCGCGACACCCCCTTCTACAGCGACGCCGAGCGCGCCGCGCTCGCCCTCGCCGAGGCCGCCACCCGCATCGCCGACAACCCCGCGGGCGTCCCCGACGACGTGTGGGCCGAGGCCGCCGCCCACTACGACGAGGAGTCGCTGGCCGTCCTCGTCATGGCGATCGGCTCGATCAACACCTGGAACCGCATCAACGTGACCCTGCGCAACGCCCCGGCGGCCTGAGGACCCGCCTGCCCGAAATTTGCAGGGACGTGGACGTTTGCCGAGACCCGCTGGGGCACGGCGGCAGGTATGACAACCATCGCTTCCGAAGTGCTCATCGAGCGGCTGGCCGAGTGGGGCGTCGACACCGTCTTCGGCCTGCCCGGCGACGGCATCAACGGCATCATGGAAGGGCTGCGCCGCCACGCCGACCGCGTCCGCTTCGTCCTGGTGCACCACGAGGAGGCGGCGGCGTTCATGGCCGCCGCCCACGCCAAGGCGACCGGGCGCGTCGGCGTGTGCCTGGCCACCAGCGGCCCCGGCGGCATCCACCTGCTCAACGGCCTGTACGACGCCAAGCTGGACCACCAGCCGGTGCTGGCCATCACCGGCATGCAGGAGACCAGCGTGCTCGGCACCGGCTACCAGCAGGAGGTCCACCTCGACCGGCTGTTCGCGGACGTCGCCGAGTACAACCTGGTCGTCGACAACCCGACCCAGCTGCCCGGCGTCGTCGACATCGCGATCAGGACCGCGTACGCCCGGCGCGGCGTCGCCCACCTGACCCTGCCGAACGACGTGCAGGTCGCCCCCGCCGACGCCGACCCGTACAAGCACGTCGCCCCCGCCCGGCCGCCGGCCACGGCCGCCGTCTACCTCAGCCCGCCGGGGCTGCCCCGCGAGGAGGACCTCCAGGCGGCGGCCGAGATCCTCAACCGCAGCGAGCGCCCGGCGATCCTGGCCGGCGCCGGGGCCCTGCACGCGCGGGCCGAGGTGCTCGCCGTGGCGGAGGCGCTCGGCGCTCCGGTGATCAAGACGCTGCCCGGCAAGGCCGTCATCCCCGACGACTCCCCGTACGCGGTGGGCGGCATCGGCCTGCTCGGCACCCGCCCCGGCGAGGAGCTCGTCGAGGACTGCGACGCCCTGTTCATGGTCGGCACGAACTTCCCCTACACCCAGCACCTGCCCCAGCCCGGCCAGGCCCGGGTGGTGCAGCTGGAGGCCGACCCGGTCAGGGCCGGGGTGCGGCTGCCCACCGAGGTGCCGATGATCGGCGACGCCAAGGAGGGGCTGCGCGCCCTGCTGCCGCTGCTCAAGCACGACGGCGCCCGCGACCACCTGGACAAGTACGTCCGGATGACCGAGAAGTGGCGCTCCGACATGGCGGCGCTGGACTCGCCGGACCGCGACCCGATCGCGCCGCAGTATCTGATGGGCTGCGTCGACCGGGCCGCCACCGACGACGCCATCCTCACCTGCGACTCCGGCACGATCGCCACCTGGGCCGCCAGGCACTGGACGATCCGCGGCGAGCGCGGCTTCTACCTGTCGGGCAACCTGGCCTCGATGGCGCCCGGCCTGCCGTACGCGATCGCGATGCAGCTCGCCCACCCCGGACGGCAGGTCATCGCGTTCATCGGCGACGGCGGGTTCGCGATGCTCATGGCCGAGTTCCTGACGGCCGCCCAGCACGACCTGCCGATCAAGGTGATCGTCAACAACAACAACTCGCTCGGCCAGATCCTGTGGGAGCAGATGGTGCTCGGCTACCCCGAGCACGGCGTCCGCTTCGCCCGGCCCGCCGCCGACTTCTCCGCCTGGGCGCGCTCCTGCGGCGGCTACGGCCGCAAGGTCACCGAGCCCGGCGACGTGGCCGAGGCCGTCGCCCAGGCGCTCGCGCACGACGGCCCCGCCCTGGTCGACGTGGACGTGGACCCGAACGAGCCGCCGATGCCCGGCAAGGTCTCCTACCAGCAGGCCAAGAGCTTCGCCCAGGCGTTCCTGCGCGGCCAGCCGCACAAGGCGTCCATCGCTACCACCCTGTTCAAGGACAAGATCTCCCAACTGGGCAAGTGAGCACCCGCCAAGATCGGCCGGACTGTAGGATGCCGCCGTTCCCGGACGATCGAGGTGCCCGTTGCGCGCGTTACCCGAGGAGAGCCAGTGGGGCCTGCTGGCCGCCGCCGGTCTGGCCGAGCAGATCCACGCCTTCTGGTTCGAGGGCGACGACCGCGCCGCGATCGCGGCCGAGCTGGGGATCGACCAGGCCAGGACGGTCGAGTGCGGCCTGGCCACCGCGCTGCGCTGGAACGGCGCCGGCTCGCGCACCCCGATCCTCTGGATGGGCCGCCACGCGCCCGGCTGGACGTTCGCCCTGGTGCTGAACTTCTCGCTCTGCGCCCTGGCGCCGCTCGACCGGCGGGTCCTCGAGTTCTGCTACGTGAGAGGGATCAACGAGTTCTACGGCGTGCCGGGCATCTACGGCGAGGACGGCCTCGACGACCTGTGGCTCAACGACGACCAGGGCGACGAGAGCGACCTCGACCCGCACCTGGTCGCGATCGGGCGGATCACCGGCCGGTTCGTCGACCGCGCCTGGCTCGCCGAGCGGCGGACCCTGTGCCGGGTGGCCGCGTGAAGCTCTGGGAGCAGTGGCCGCTGCTGGAAGCGCGCGGGTTCGGTGACCTGTTCGCCGGCACCTGGATCGAGGGCGACGACCCCGACGAGATCGCCCGCCTGCTCGGCGGCGACCCGGCGGCGGCGGTGCCCTGCGGCCTGGCGGAGGCGATGCGGCACTACGAGCCGTACGGGTTCGACGAGCTCGTCTGGATGGGCGCCCACGCCCCCGGCTGGACCCATGCCATCACCGTCGCCGGCCCGCGCCCGCGCACCGAGCCGCTGGCCGGGCGCAGGTACGTCCAGGTCGTGTGGGACGCCGACGGGCTCGGCGTGCACGATCTCTACTATTCGGACGGCGTCACGGAAGGGCGGCTCAGCCCGAGGGACGTCGCCGCCACCGGCTGGCCCTTCCACGAGCACGCCCACGGCCTGGCCGACGACCGGATGAGCCCCTTCAACGTGTTCGCCGGGCAGGAGGTCAGGCCGGAGGGCGTGCTGAGGCTGTGGCTGGACAACTGGCTGATCGTGGCGGGCCGCCTGTCGGGGCGCTTCCTCGACGACGATTGCCTCGACGCGACCCGGCGGCTGTACCGCCTGCCGGTCGGCTGACGTGCCCGGGGGCGGGTCAGCGGCGGCGTCGCCGGAGCAGCAGGACGCCGCCGGTCGCCACGGCGGCGCCGAGCAGGACGAGCAGGCCGGCCACGGCGGTCGCGGGCCACGGCCAGGCGCTGCCGGTGAGCCCGAGGTCCTGCACCGGGTACTCCAGCGTCTTCGCCGTCCACCGGGCCGTCTGCACGTCGTAGGTGCGGGCGATGTCGCGCATCACCGGGTCGAAGGCGAACTCCCCGCCCGTGTGCGGGTACTCGGGCCGCAGGTCGCCCACCCCGGTCACCTGCCGCCGGGCCGCGTCCAGGCCGGGCACGATGAGCCGCCCGAGCTCCCCGGCAGCCTCGGCGGGCGTCGCCCGGGGCACGAACGTCAGCCCGTGGCGGGAGCGCACCGGGCCGTCGCCGATCGCGACCGTACGCCCGACCATCGCGTGCTCGGTGTAGGAGATGAACACCGAGGCCAGCTCCAGCTCGCCGACGCCGTCCACGAGCCGCACGCCGATGGCCGACGGGCCGGGCCGGTAGGAGGCGTTGATCCCCACGACCGCGTCGCCCGGCTCCAGCCCGGACTCGGGGATGGGCGCGGCGGCGCCGGGGGAGTAGTGCCGCCAGTGCACCCGCTGCGCCGCCTCCTGGGCCGCGTCGGCGCCGAGCAGCCGTTCGACGATCCGCAGGGCGCCGTCGATGCCGGACAGCACTCCGGCCGTGGTGATCACCTCGCCGTCGTCGACGTACCGGACGCCGCCGGTCCAGCCGACGGCGGGGAAGTCGGCACGCAGCCCGGACAGCCGCAGCCAGTGCGAGGTGGCGCGCCTGCCGTCGAGCAGCCCGGTCCCGGCCAGCACCCGGGCGCCGTTGCAGACGCTGACGACGATCGCGCCGCGCGCCGCGTGGGCGCGCAGCCAGTCGCCGACCGCCGGGTACGGCTCCTGCATGGCGGGGATCACCACGGCGTCGAGCCGGTCGCGCCGCTCGTCCAGCAGCCGCGTCAGCCCGTCGAGCGTCAGGTCGGGCACCAGGTCGAGCCCGCCCGTCAGAGGCGCCGGGCCCGCGTCGGCGGCGACGACGTACGTGTTGACGCGGCCGGTGCCCGCCAGCACCTCGTACGGGCCGAGCAGGTCGGCCACGTTGGTGCCGCCGGGGCCGGTCAGCAGGGCCACGGTGGGCTTGGCCGGGTCGTGGCCGCCGGCCTTCGGGGCGGGCCTGGCGGTCACGGCGTCGGCGCGGACCGTGTAAAGGTCGCCGAACTTGCCCGTGGTGTTGACGGCCGACACCGAGGCCGGGACCAGCAGCGCGACCAGCACGACACCCGATCGCCTGAGCCACTTGGCCGGGATGCCGACCGGGTGGCAGGTGTACTCGGCGTGGCGCCACAGCATGGCCAGGGCCATGAAGACGAACATGAGCGTGTGCCCGAGGGACATCACGACATGTCCTGATAAGACGCCGAACCAGTAGGGGACGAGCAGGATGGGGAACGGCGCGAACATCGCCACGCTCATCTCCGCGATGCTCGCCCACCCGTGCCTGCGGACCAGCATCCAGGCGGCCATGCCGACGGTCATGTCGGCGGCCATGAGCAGCGTGTCGACGTCGAACCGGACCGGCTGCGGCAGCACCGCGTCCCACAGGAGGTCGAGCAGCAGCATCCCGGCGTACATGGCGATGACCATCTCGGCGTAGTGCCAGACGAACCTGATGACTTTCCGCATGTCCGTACTCCTGACGTGAGCGTGTGATGCCGCCGACGTTAGGAAGGGACGGGCAGGCGCCGAATCAGCGAACTCGCCGGTCCTCCGCCAGGACGAGCCGCATCAGCTCGGCGCGCGAGGTGATGCCGGCCTTCTGGAAGACCTTGCGCAGGTGGTAGTCGACCGTGCGCGGGCTGAGGAAGAGCTGCGCGGCGATCTCCCGGTTGGTCAGCCCCTCGCCGACCGCCAGCGTGATGCGCAGCTCCTGCGGGGTGAGCGTGCCGAGCGCGGCGGCCTCCGGGGCGCGGGTGCGCGCCTGCTCGCCGGTGGCGCGCAGCTCGCCCTGCGCGTGGTCGGCCCAGGCGAGCGCGCCCAGGCGGCGGAAGCCCTCGGCCGCCTCGCGCAGGTGCCGCCGCGCCTCGGACCGCCGCCGGTCGCGCCGCAGCCGCTCGCCGAGCAGCAGCTCGGTGCGGGCCAGCTCCAGCGGCGAATCGGCCAGGGCGTGCAGGCGCAGTGCCTCGGCGAAGTGGCCGTGCGCGTCGGCGCCCTCGCTGACCAGCGCCCGGCAGCGGGCCGCCAGCGCGCCCAGCTCCGGCGAGCCGGTGTACGCGGTCCACCGCTCGTACCGCGCGGCAGCGGCGGCGGCGCCCTCCTGGTCCCCGGCCCGCACCAGCGCCTCGACCAGGTCAGGCGCCATCCCCATGGCCAGGTCGGCGGGCAGATCCACGCCCGGATCGGCAACCAGGCCGGTGGCCGCACCATGAGGGCGGCCCGTGGCCGGATCAACGGTCGAGGCCGTGGTCAGGGCCGTGGCCGGGCCGGTGGTTCCGGCGAAGTGGTGGGCGGCCTCGTGGTGGCGGCCGGCGACGAGGTCGACGAGGCCGAGCGCGCGTCCGGCGTACGCCATCGCGTCCGGCAGGCGGCGGCCGGCCGCCTCGGCCAGCACGTCGGCGGCCAGCTCGGCCGCCTCCGGCCGCCCCCGGAGCGCCGCGCACAGGGCCAGCAGCGCCCGGTTGCGGCAGGCGGTGTTGGGCTGGCTGGCGTCGGCGGCGAACTGGCAGCCCTCCTCGGCGTGCGCCTCGGCGAGCCCGAACCGGCCCCGCGCGAGCTCGTCGGCGGCCTGGTACTCGAGGTTCCAGGCGACCGTGCCGAGCGATCCGCCCGCCCGGGCCAGCCGTCCGGCGTCGCGGATCAGGCGGCGGCTCAGCTCGTGCTCGCCGAGCTGCCCGGCGATCGCGCCGGCCAGCGTCATCGTCACCGGATCGGTGAGCTCACCGGCCAGCTCGCGGTCGCGCTCCGCCGGTCGCGCGTCGTGGCCGGTGCGGGCCAGGCAGAGCGCGTGGAGCAGCCGCAGCACCGCGTCGCGCGGGTCGTCGCGGTCCGGCGCGACCTCGCCGAGCCAGCCCGCCAGCTCGGCCCATGCCCGGGGCCGGTCGGCGCGGCGGCCGAGGTCGGCGTACATGGCGACGGTCGGCGTGAACAGCCGCCTGTCGATCCGGAGCGCGCGCGGGATCCACGGCCTGACCAGGTCGAGCGCGTCCTGCGTCGACCCGGCGAACTCGGCCACGATGGCGCGCAGCGCGGCCAGCGCGATCCGGTCGGCCTCGGCCAGGCGCGGCTCGCGTTCGGCCCGGTCGAGCAGCTCGCCGGCGGCGGCGGTGAACCCGCCCTGGACGGCGGCGCGCGCGGCGCTCCACAGCCGGCGGCCGCGGTCGGGCCCGTCGGGGGTGAGCTCGGCCGCGCGTGACAGCGTGGCCATGGCCGCAGCCGGGCCGCCGCGCAGGGCGGCCTGCTCGGCCGAGCGCTCCAGCTCCCCGGCTGCCTCCTCGTCCTGGCCGACGGCGGCCTGCCCCAGGTGCCAGGCGCGCCGGTGGTGGTCGGCGTCGGTGTCGAACGCCGAGGCGAGCGCCCGGTGGATGGCCACCCGCCGGTTGACGGTGGCGCTGTGGTAGACGGCCGACCGGATGAGCGGGTGCCGGAACACCAGCCGGGTCCCGTCGTAGGTGAGCAGTTCGTCCAGCTCGGCGCGGTGCAGCGGGCCGGCGTCGATCCCGAGGGAGGCGGCGGCCCGGCCGACGGTCTCGACGCTGCCGGAGCCGTCGGCGGCGATGAGCTGGAGCAGCGGCAGCGCGGCGCCGTGGCGGGCGCGGATCCTGGCCAGGAACGAGCGGCCGAGCTCGTCGGTCAGCGCGGGCGGCTCCTGGGCGCCCTCCGGCGGCAGCTCCCGCCCGGCGAGCTCCAGCAGGGCGAGCGGGTTGCCGCCGGTGACGGCGAGAAGTTGCTCCTGCTCGCCGTGGGTGAGCCGCCGCCCGGCGAGCAGCGCGCGGGCGGCGTCCGGTTTGAGGCCCATGAGCGGGATGCGCCGCAGGTGTGGCAGGTCGGTGTCGTGTCCCTCGTCGGCCCGCGCCGCCAGCGCCACCGCGATCGGCTCGTTGTCCAGGCGGCGGGCCACGAACGCGAGCGTCTTCAGCGTGGGCCGGTCGGCCCAGTGGGCGTCGTCGACGACGCACAGCAGCGGACGCTCGCCGGCCCGCAGCGACAGCAGCGACAGCGTGGACAGGCCGACCAGGAACGGGTCCGGCGGCGTGCCGTGCGCCCGCCCGAACAGCACGCTCAGCGCCTGCGCCTGCGGGCCGGGCAGCTCGGCGACCGAGTCGAGGACGGGGAGCAGCAGCTCGTGCAGCGTCGCGTAGGCGAGGTCGGCCTCGGGCGCGACGCCGACCGCGCGCAGCACCCGGAAGCCGGTCGCGCGCTCCTCGGTGTGCGTCAGCAGCGCGGTCTTGCCGATGCCGGGCTCGCCGTGCAGCACCACGCCGCCGCCGTGCCCTTCGGCGGCACGCCGCAGCAACGTTGCGAGCAGCTCGATCTCGCTGTCTCTCCCCAGCACACGGTGAGCATAGAAAGCACCGCAAGCTGTGACAACGGGCACGGGACCGGCGACTTCACTGATGCGGGCCGGCGGCAGGCTGCCTAGCCTCGGAGATCCGCGGCAGAAGGGCAGGTCACCATGGGCGAGACGCTGCGCGGCAGGACCGCCATCGTCACCGGCGCCGGCCGCGCGATCGGCGCGGCGGCGGCGCGGGCGCTGAGCAGGGCGGGCGCCGGCGTCGTGCTGGCCGCCCGCGACGGCCGCGCGCTGGAGGCGCTGGCCGCCCGCATCGGCGCGGCCGGCGGCGCGGTGGTGGCCGTCCCCACGGACCTTTCGAGCCCGGTGTCGGTGCGGCGGCTGGTGGAGCAGACGCTCGGCGCGTTCGGCCGGCTCGACGCCGCCTTCAACCACTCCCGCGCCGCCCTGGCCATGCGGTACGAGCTTCCGCCCATGCGGCTGGCCGGGCGGGGCCGCATCGTCAACCTGGCCACCGGCCCGCGCGTGGCCGAGCTGACCCGCGCGACGGCCCGCGACCTGGCCGGCACCGGCGTCCGGGTCAGCGCCGTGACCCCGGCGTACGGCAGCGCTGAGGAGATCGCCGACGCGGTCGTGCGGCTGTGCTCGGAAGGGTGCTCGGACTGGTGCGCGGACGGGTGCGCATGCTCGGACGGCTGTGGCTGCGGGTGCGCGGACGGCTGGCTACGCTTGCCCCATGCATCCGCGTCTCGGCCAGATCGTCATCGACTGCCGTGATCCACACGGCCTGGTCCGCTTCTGGGCCGCCCTGTTCGGCGGCGACCCGGTGGACCGCGCCGCCGACTGGTCCTACGTCGAGCCGCCCGGCGGCGTCCGCCTGGCCTTCCAGCAGGTGCCCGAGGGCAAGGCCGGCAAGAACCGGCTGCACCTGGACGTCGAGGTCGCCGCGATCGAGCCCGCCGCCGCCCGCGCCGTGGAGCTGGGCGCCACCCGACTCGGCGCGACGGTCACCGACGCCCAGGGCTCCTTCCAGGTGATGGCCGACCCGGAGGGCAACGAGTTCTGCTTCGTGCACGGCTGACCAGCGGCATGTCCGCTTTGTGCAAACCGTGAGGTCCGCCAGGGGAAAGACGGGGACGGGCCCGCCGGGGTTCACTTCCGGGAAACATCCCAGAAAGGACCCGTCACCATGCCGGAAGCACCGAAGTCGGAGTTCTGGAAGGACCTGCGGCCCATCGAGAACTCCTTCCGCCCGGACGCGCTGCCCGAGGTGTACCTCTCGCAGGTCGCCACCGACGACGACCGCTACTACGTGCCGTTCACCGACACCGTCGGCTCCCGCCCGCTGTGGATCAACGTCAAGGACAACAGCTGGGCCGACATCCTGCGGGCCAAGGAGGCCGGGCTGGTGAACCGGCACTACCACCCGCACGAGGTGTTCGCGTACACGATCTCCGGCAAGTGGGGCTACCTGGAGCGGCCCTGGACCGCGAGCGCGGGCGACTTCGTCTACGAGGCGCCGGGCGAGGGCCACACGCTGGTCGCCTACGACAGCGGCGAGCCGATGAAGACGTTCTTCATCGTCAAGGGCCCGCTCATCTGGCTGGACGAGAACGGCGACCCCGACGGCTTCTTCGACGTGCACGACTACATCGCGATGTGCCGCGAGCACTACGAGAAGGTCGGGATCGGCGCCGACTACGTCAACTCCCTCTTCCGCTGACACGAGGTCGTCATGGCTGACACCCCCACCGGGACCACGGCCGACAGGTACGAGAACCGCCTGCTGGTCATCCTGTTCCTCGCCTTCGGCTTCGTCTTCTTCGACCGCCAGGCGCTGTCGTTCCTGGCGCCGTACATGGACGCCGACTTCGGCCTGTCCAACGCCGAGCTCGGCACGCTGTCCGGCGTGCTGGCGCTCACCTGGGCGCTGGCCGGCATGTTCGCCGGCCGGCTCTCGGACGCGCTCGGCCGCCGCAAGCCCATCCTCATCGCGGCCGTGGTGCTGTTCTCGCTGTTCTCCGCCTCCTCCGGCCTGATGGCGAGCTTCGCCGGGCTGCTGGCGGCCCGCGCGCTCATGGGCACGGCCGAGGGCGCGGTGCTGCCGATGGCGCAGTCGCTCATGGTGGAGGCGTCGCGGGAGAGCCGCCGGGGCTTCAACATGGGCCTGGTCCAGGGCTCGTCCGCGGGCCTGCTCGGCGGCATCGTGGCCCCGCTGGCCGTGGTGTGGCTGGCGGAGACCTACAGCTGGCAGGTCGCCTTCTACGTCACGATCATCCCCGGCCTGATCATCGCGGCGCTCATCGCCAAGTTCGTGCACGAGCGCTCGCCCCGCACGCCGGACGCCCCCGCGGCGGCCGCCCCGAAGCCGGCCCGGGTGCCGCTGGGCGAGGTGCTCAAGCTGCGCAACATCGTCGTCTGCATGCTGATCGCCTGCTTCTACCTGACGTGGTTCATCACCATCATCACCTTCACCCCGACCTACCTGACCGAGGTGAAGGGCTTCGCGCCCGGCACGATGAGCGGCGTGATGACGTGCCTGGGCGTGGCCTGGGTGCTGTGGGGGTTCGCCACGCCGGGGATCTCCGACCGGCTGGGCCGCAAGCCCACGCTGATCGGCTTCACCGCGCTCGCGGTGTGCTGCCCGCTGTTCCTCGTGTACGTGGACGACCCCGTCCTGCTCGGCGCGCTCATGGTGGTCAGCTACACCGGGCTGGGCTGCTTCACGCTGTTCATGGCCACGATCCCGGCCGAGACCGTGCCGCGCGGCGCGCTCGCCACCGCCCTCGGCCTGATCATGGGCGTGGGCGAGCTGGCCGGCGGGTTCCTCGCGCCGATGGTCGCGGGCTGGGCGTCCGACCAGTGGGGGCTGCAGACCGCGATGTTCATCGCGGCCGGCGGCGCGCTGCTCGTGGTCGTGCTCTCGTTCGCGCTGCGCGAGACCGCGCCCGCGGTCCTGCGCCGCCGCGCCGCCGCCGGACCGGCCCCCAGCGCGGCGGGCTCATGAGCGGCACCGCCCGCAGGCCCGCCGTCAAGGCCGCCGTCTGGTACGGCCCCCGCGACGTCCGGGTGCTCGACACGTACGTCCCGCCGCCCGGCCCGGGGGAGGTGACGATCGAGGTGGCGTACTGCGGGATCTGCGGCAGCGACCTGCACGAGTACGCCGACGGCCCGCACGCCATCCCGGTCGGCGAGCCGCACCCGGAGTCGGGCGTGGCCGCCCCGCTGGTGCTCGGTCACGAGTTCTGCGGCACCGTCGCCGAGACCGGCCCCGGCGTCACCCGCGTCGCCCCCGGCGACCGGGTGGCGGTCGAACCGCACTACCGCTGCGGCGACTGCCCCCGCTGCCGGGCCGGCGAGTACAACATCTGCCGCCACTTCGGCTTCGCCGGGCTGATGGGCCACGGCGGGCTCGCCGAGCGCGTCACCGTGCCCGCGTACATGCTGCACCGGCTGCCCGAGTCGGTGCCGCTGGAGCAGGCGGCGGTCTTCGAGCCCGCCGCGGTCGCGCTGCACGCCGTCAGGCGGGCCGCGGTGGCGCCCGGCGAGACCGTCGCCGTCGTCGGCCTGGGGCCGATCGGGCTGCTGGTGACGCGGCTGGCGGCCCGCGCCGGAGCCGGGCGGATCGTGGCGGCGGACCCGTCGCCGGCCCGGCGCGCGCTGGCCCGCGCCCTCGGCGCGACGGACACCGTGCCGGCCGGCGACTCCTGCGCGGCGCAGGTCAGGGAGGCGACCGGCGGCGAGGGCGCGGACGTGACGTTCGAGGCAGTCGGCTCGGAGGTGGCGCTCGGCACCAGCCTGGCCGCCACCAGGCGGGGCGGGCGGGTGATGTTCCTCGGCCTGGCCGGGACCGTCAGCCTGGACGCCTTCGCCCTGGTCAACAACGAGCAGTCGATCCTCACCAGCGTCGGCTACCGGGACGCCTACCCGGAGCTCATCCGCATGGTCGCCGAGGAGGGCGTCGACCTGACCGGGATCGTCACCTCGACCATCCCGCTGGCCGACGTGGTGCGCGACGGCTTCGAGGCGCTGCTGAGCGGCGGGGAAGGACAGGTGAAAGTGCTGGTCCGGCCTGTGTGACAGATCACACCGGGTTGCTATCCTGTGCGTCCCGCCGGGGAAGGAGGGACACATGCCGGCCGACACCGTCACCGTGGTCTCCAGGGCCACGACCGAGCACGTCGCACCCGCCGAGCGCATCGACTACTGGGAGGACTACAACCGCAGGGCGCTGGTGGGCCTGTCCTGCACCTCCTACTCCGACCAGGGCCTGCTCGCCAAGCAGACCAACATCGAGCTGACCGCGATCCGGCTGGCCGACATCGCGGGCAACGCCCACGCGATCGAGCGCAGCCCGCAGACCGTGCGGTCCGCGCCCAAGGACTCCGTCTTCGCCACCCTGCTGCTCACCGGCGACGCGGTGTTCCTGCACGAGCACGGCTGCCTGGCCGCCACCGCGGGGGAGCTCGTCGTCTACGACACGCGCAGCCCCTACCTGTTCGGGTTCTCCTCCAGCATGCGGCAGATCCTCGTCGACATCCCGCGCGACCTGTTCGACCGGGCGTGCCTGGCGGGCGGGCTGCCGGCGCCGATGCTGTTCGGCCGCGACACCGCCCGCGAGGGCACGCTGGTGGCCGCGCTCCGCTCGCTGCTGGGCGGGCTCGCCGCGCTGCGGTCCGGCTGGGAGCCCGACCACGCCGAGGCCGCCGTGCTCGACCTGCTGCGCCAGCTCGCCGCCGAGCGCTCCGGCGGCCGGCCCGGCCACGACGGCTACCGCACCCAGCTCATCGTCGCCGAGGACTACATCGAGCGGCACCTGCACGACCCCGCCCTGAGCACCGCCCGGGTCGCCGGGGTCATGGGCATCTCCGTGCGGCACCTGGCCCGCATCTTCGAGTCCACCGGCAGGTCGCCGGCCCGGCACATCACCGAGCGGCGGCTGGAGGAGGCGCACCGCCAGCTCACCGGCGGCGGGGCGCGCGACACCACGATCGCCGACGTGGCGCACCGGTGGGGCTTCTCGAGCCAGGCGCACTTCGCCCGCCTGTTCCGGGCCCGCTTCGGCCGCACCCCCAGCGAGGCCCGCGCCGCCGCGTCCGGCTGACCCGCCCCGGTGTGGCGTCCCGGGTGCTGGGTAGCCAGGCTCTGAGCAGCAGAAACGGGGGAGAACACGATGACCGAGCAGCCTGGGGAGCCGGCCGAGCAGGACCAGCCGGACGAGCTCAGCGACGAGGAACTGGACGAGGCCTTCCTGCGCCAGAAGGAACTCAATCCCGACGACTTCGAATAGCACGCCGGGGACGACGGGAGAACGAGATGACGGACGAGACCGGGCATGACGAGATGCCCGACGAGGTGCGGCGGGTGCTGGACGAGGTGTTCCGCGACCGGGACGAGGTGACGCGGCGCGAGGTCTACTCGTGCGCGTCCGAGCACGTCAAGCTGCCCGCCGACACCCTCGGACAGCTCAACGAGCTGCCCGAGCGCTCCTACACCAGGCAGGAGCTCACCGAGGCGCTCGCCCGCCTCTTCGGCGGGCACTCATAGGTACGGCCCGCCGCCGGCCGCCGGAGGCAGATCGGGCCGGGGTGGCGGCGGCAGCCGGTGAGCCGCCTGCTGCAGCGCCAGCCCGGTCTTGATGCCCTGGAAGACCCCTTCCAGCCAGCCGACGAGCTGGCTCTGCGTGATGCGGATCTCCGCCTGCGTGGGAGGCGCCGACGGGTCCGGCAGCAGGCGGGCCAGCTCCTCGCGCAGCTCCGGGTCCACGGAGTGGCCGATCTCCTTGACTGCCTGCTCCTGGATGTGCTGAAGCTGCTCGCGGGCGTGCTCGTCGAGCGGCACCGTGCGGGCCTCGTCCAGCAGCGAGCTCACCATGGCGCTCACGCGAAGCAGCCGGGCCGGTTCCTCGACGCGCCTGATCTCCACCTCGGCGGCGGTCGCGGCCTCGTCCTCCGGCGGCCGGGGCTGATCTGGTGTCGGTGTCATGTCGGCGTCCTGTTTCGCTCGAGTGCCTGGGTTCACCTGACCCTCTGCCCACGCACCCGTACCTCACTCACCAGGCGAACGGCCGGGCGATCCGCGAGCCGAGCCATCCGGCCCGGTAGTAGAGCCGGGGCGGGACGCGCGACAGCAGCGGCGAGTGGCGGCGGCCGAGCAGCGTGAGCAGGTGCTCCGGCGGCAGGCCGACGTAGCGGTCCAGGTTCTCGTACCAGCGGGCGCTGTAGCGGGCCGCCCGCTGCGTCGGCCGGATCGCCGCCATGCGCTCGCGCTCGAACCAGGCCAGCGCCTCGGGCAGCCGGGGGGTGTTGTGCAGCGCGTGCACCAGGAACGCCGCGTCCCCGAGCGCGAGCGCCGTGCCCGCGCCGATCGAGTAGTGCGTGGTGTGCGCGGCGTCGCCCAGCAGGACCAGGTTGCCGCGATGCCACGTCCGGTTCGTCACCGTGCGGAAGCGCTGCCAGCGCCCGCCGCCCCCGCCGATCAGCGGGTGCCCGTCGAGGACCTCGGCGAACAGCTTCTCCAGCAGCGCCAGCCCGTCGGCCTCGCCCGCCTCGTCCAGCCCCAGCCCCCGCCACGTCTGCGGGAAGCACTCCACCACGCAGGTGCTGTTCGCCTTGCCGTACGGGTAGCCGTAGCACCAGATCCAGCCGTGCTCGGTCTCGGCGAAGGCGAAGGTGAAGGCGTCGAAGACCTTGGTGGTGCCCAGCCACACGTACGGGTCGCGGCCGGTCGCCACGTCGGTGCCGAAGTGGTCCGCGTGGCGTTCGCGCAGCGCGCTGCCCGCGCCGTCACCGGCGATGACCAGGTCCGCCCCGGCCAGCTCCTCCTCGGCGGCGACCTCGTGCTCGTACGCGATCCGCACGCCGAGCGAGCGGGCCCGGTCGGCGAGGATGGCCAGCAGCTCGCGGCGGCCGATGCCGAGCCCTTCCTCGGCGTTCTCCAGCGTCACCGTCGCGCGGTCGTGGACCCGCATCAGCCAGCTGTCCCAGTGGACGGAGCCGTCCACGATGGCCCGCGCGGTCTCGGGGTCGGTGCTGAGCAGCCTGTCACGCAGGTCGCCCCAGAACGTCACGCCCCACCCGTAGGTCGAGCCCTCGGGGTTGCGCTCGTAGACGGTGATGTCCCGGGCGGGGTCCACCAGCTTCATCAGGATCGAGAAGTACAGGTTGGCCGGCCCGCCGCCGACGCAGGCGATGTGCACGAGGAACCCCTAAGTCACTGAACGTCACTTCTTACGACGCACAGTAACAGTCGGCCGGGCGGGGCCCCCGGTAGCGGCCCGGCCCGGCGGGTTCGAGCGGGCGCACGCGCGGCAGGCCGGTCAGCGCCGCCGCGGCGAGCGCCGGGCACGCCGGCGGGTCCGGCAGCCCGGGCAGGAGGAACACGTGACCGGCGGGCTCCACCGGCAGGCGCCGGAGGCCGGCCGCGATGCCGCCGGGACGACGGGCGCGGCCACCGTCACCCGCCGGGGCGGGACGTCCAGGCCGCAGCCCAGATCCGGAGCGGGGTCGAGAGCGGGGTCGCGGCGCAGGACCGCCTGCTGCAGCCGGCGCAGCGCGGGCCCCGGCTCGATGCCCAGCTCGTCGATCATGACGCGGCGGGTCTCCTGGTAGACCTCCAGCGCCTCCGGCGACCGCGAGGCCCGGTACAGCGCCAGCATGAGCTGGGCGCGCGGGCGCTCCCGCAGCGGGTGCGCCCGGACGTGCGCGAGCAGCACCGGCACCACCGCGTGGTGGTCACCGGCCGCCAGCCGCAGGTCGACGTGGTCCTCCAGCGTCGTCAGGCGCTCCTCCTGGAGGCGGGCCGACTCGGCGTGCGCCCACGAGGCGTTCATGCCCGCCAGCGCGTCGCCCCGCCACAGCGCCAGGGCCCGCCGGAACAGGCCGTCCGCCGCCGCGACCTCGCCCCGCGCCCGCGCCTCCCGCGCCCGCCGGGCCAGCAGCGAGAACAGGTGCGCGTCGACGCTCTCGCGGGCCAGGTTCAGCTGGTAGCCGCCCGCGACCGTCGCGATGATCTCCTCGTCCTGGTGCGGCGCCAGCAGGCCGCGCAGCTTCGACACCACGATGTGCAGCTGCTTGCCGGCCGTCGTCGCCGTGCTCTCACCCCACACCTGGGCCAGGAGCTGCTCGGCCGGGACCGGCCGGCCGGCGCTCAGCGCCAGCCGCGCCAGCACGCCGACCCGCCGCTCACCGGCCAGCCCGGCCGGCTCGCCGTGCGCGGTGATCTCCCAAGGCCCCAGGATCTTGATCTCCAGCCCCACGCGGGCTCTCCCTGTCGCTCGCCGACGGCGGGGGAAACGGAGAACGAAGGGACACCCCCTCGCCCCCGCCGCAGTGGGTGTCCGCGCCACCGGGGGAAACACTACGCAGGCGCGGCCGGGGCCGGTGTCGGGTGAACGCCCTACAAAACGGGCTCGTTGAGCTCGGCCAGCGTGATCACGCCGTCGTCGAGCGCCCGCCCGACGAGCTCGCTCTTGGTACGGGCCGCGCGCCCCGCGTTGGCGTACTTGATCCGGACGCGCGTGATGTAGGTGTCGACCGTCTTGACGGTGATGTTGAGCTTCGCGGCGACGAGATCCTTGGACGAGGACACGAACCAGGCCCGCAGCACCTCGGTCTCGCGCTGCGAGAGCCGGGGCCGGTCGGGGGAGTCGTCGGCGATGATCGCCCCCGACAGCGACGGGCCCGTGTACGGCTCGCCGCGCGCCGCCGCCCGGATCGCCGGCACCAGGTGCTCGGGGCCCTCGCGCTTGGTCAGGTAGGCCAGCGCGCCCAGGTCGACGCACTTCATCGCGGTCGCGTCGTCGGTGTGCTGCGAGTAGACGATCACCCGCCTGCCGTTGTCGACCAGCCGGCGCAGCTCGCCGAAGTCGGGCCGGCGCGGCACCAGCTCCAGATCGAAGATCACCACGTCGGCGCCGGCCCCGGGGCCCGTCCACACCTCGGCCAGCCGGTCGCCCGCGTCGATGAGCTCGATCGGCGGTACGGCCTCCGCGCACCAGAAGCGGACCCCCGCGGCGATCGCCGTGTGGTCGTCCACGATCACCGCGGTGATCAGGTCGTCGCCTGCCATTGGGCCTCCATCCACACCGTGTCGTCGTCGTGCAGCGCCTCCACCCGCACGCCGGGCGTCGCCGGGCTCGGCACGCCCACCTCGCCGCAGTCGGCCACCACGCTGACCGACACCAGCCCGGCGACCCCCGTGACCGTGACGCGGGCCTTCGAGGCCGCCGTGGCGAGCATGACGACCACGGCCTCGGTCAGGTCGCGGCGGACGGCCAGCGGCGGCGCCGGCCACTGACCCCGCGTGTCGAGCTCCACCACGACGCCCCGCCGGTCGGCCACGTCGACGCAGTGGCGCAGCTCGTGCAGCAGCGGATCGGCGACCGTGTCGGTCTCGGCGAACAGCCGCCGCATCCGCGCCGCCTCGATCGCCGAACGCCGCTGCACCTGCGGGTCCTCCGGGCGGAGCGAGCCGTCGGCCAGCCCCTCCAGCAGCGGGATCGTCGTCGCCGACAGCTCGGCGAAGCGCTGCTGCCTGCGCCGGTGGGACTCGGCGGCGACCGCCTCGGCGACGCGTACCCGCTCGATCTCCGCACGGGAGGCCGCCGCGGCGGCGCTGAGGCCGTGCAGGAGGCCCGCGACCACGGCCACGCAGAGCGGGAAGCCGATCACGGTCACCGAGCCGGTGGCGAACCGGGCCAGTGCGGCGCGGCTCGGCTCGTGCAGCACGAGCACGTTCAGCAGCGCGGTCAGCTCGTGCGCGAGCAGGAACGACACCGTGACGCGCAGCGGGCGGTCCAGCAGCACGACGACGCCCACCCAGTTGGCCGCGCCGAAGATCCAGTCGACGGTGGTCGAGGTCCGCCCGTCGGGCAGGGTCGCGTACGACAGCAGGGACGCGGCCAGCACGACGGCGACGGCGGGCAGGCGCAGCCGGCCCCACGAGCGCCGCCGCACGAGCAGCGCCGCCTCCCCGGCCAGCACCGCGACCAGCAGCCCCAGTGCGGCGACCTGGGCGAGCGGCGTCCCGTACTCGTCCAGGTGGCGCAGCAGGTTGGCGAGCCCGAGCCCGGCCACGATCGCCAGCGCGACCAGCAGCGTCGCCACGCGCAGGCCGCGCCGCAACCGCGCCCGCGTCGCCTCCTCCTCCACGGCCTCGCCCGTCGGGGTCATCGGTCCGCGTCACCGGCCGGGGCGGGCCATTCCAGGCTGACCAGGGTGCCCTCGCCCTCGGCGGAGGTGATCGTGGCGGTGCCGCCGACGCGGCTCATCCGGCCGCGCAGCGACTCGCGGATGCCGCGCCGGGTGAGCGGCACCCGCGCGGGGGCGAACCCCCGGCCCCGGTCGGCGATGTCGAGCCGCAGCGCCCGCGCGTCGCCCTCCAGCCGCACGCTCGCCCGGCCGGTGCCCGCGTGGCGGCGCACGTTCGTGAGGGCCTCCCCGGCCGCGTCGGCGAGCGCCCGTGCCACGTCCGACGGCAGTCGCAGGCGCTCAGGGGCGTCGAACTCCACGGCCAGCCGCGCCTCGCCGAGCCCGGCCCGCAACCGCTCGACCAGGTCGTCCTCGCCGCCCGGTCCCTCCGGGTCGTCCCCGCCCGGCGGGCGGCCGGCGTCGGAGCGCAGGCGGTCGAGGTCGCGGCGGGCCTGGGGAGCCAGCCAGCCGTCGTCCGAGCGCACCTGGCCGGTGCCGACCATGAGCAGCGTCGTCGCCGCCGTGTCGTGCAGGGAGTTGGCCAGCTCGCGCTCCTCGGCGCGGACCGCCTCGGCCACCAGCGACGCGCCGCGCGCCCGTACGGCCTCGGCCGCCGCCCGGTCGGCGCGGCCGGCGGCGTGGTGGACGAGCACCCAGGCCAGCCGGGACAGCGCCGCCGCCGCGGTCGCCCACATGGCCTCCCTGACCAGCGACTCGCCGCCGGCCAGGGCGACGATCAGCGCCGCCCCGCCTCCGGCGGCCACCGCCGCCGCACCGCCGGCGGCGGGCGTGGTGTGCCACTGCCAGGTGACGCAGGCGAAGGTCACCAGCAGCCGCAGCCAGCCGGTGTTGGTGTCCTCGATGGCGCCGGTCCACGGCACGCTCGAATACAGGCCCAGCAGGACGAGCACGTCGAGGGCGACCGGCCAGGACCCCCGCCCGGCGCGCAGCCACCACGAGAAGCCGCACGTCCAGGCCGCCGCGACGGCGACCACGGCGGCGGTGGCGGCGAGCTGTTCGCCCTGGGCGCGGAACAGGGCGATCCCGCAGATCGGCGCCAGCGTGGCCAGGCGCACCGCGGCCGCGTAGCGGCGGCCGAAGCGCACCAGCAGCAGCGCCGCCTCCCCAGCCACCCGTCACCCTCTCCGCCGGTACCCGCGCGATCTCCGTGACGAAGCCTAACGAGGAAGAGCTCTCATGTTCGCGCTATCGCCAAGCTGCCTGCCCGCCTCCGGGTTGCGCGGTTGACTCGTGCGACCGCCCGTGCCTGGAGCGCGGCGGTCGCCTGCGCGGGCGAGCCCCCCGGCCCCGCCCGCGCGCTCGTGGGTCGTCAGGCGACGACGAGGGACTCGGCGGTGAACTCCCGCCCGGCGACGATCTCGGAGACGAAGCCGTCGGGCCCGACGGGACGGTCGCCGATCAGCGTGACCCGGTGCAGGGTCCGCTGGACATCGAGGTGGTCGAGGTCCGACGGGGCGAGGTGGGCCGTGGCCCGGTTGTCCCAGAACGCCAGGCTGCCCGGCTGCCAGCGCCAGCGGACGGTGTACTCGGGACGGGTGATCTGCTCGTAGAGCAGGTCCAGGACCCGCCTGCTCTCCGGCTCGGACAGGCCGACGATGTGGTCGGTGAAGCCCGGGTTGACGAACAGCGCCCGCTCCCCGGTCTCGGGATGCACCCTGACCACGGGATGCACCGAGACCAAAAGGTTGTCGTTGATCCGCTTGGTGAGCCGGCCGTCCTCCTCGTCCGGCCGGTATCCGGCCAGGAAGCGGTGCTCGGCGCGCAGCCCGTCGACGAACGCCCGCAGCGGCGCGGACAGCCCCTCGTAGGCGGCCACCAGGTTGGTCCAGGTGGTGTCGCCGCCGAACTCCGGCACGGTCTCGGCCCGCAGGATCGAGGCGGCGGGCGGGTTGACCGCGGCGGTGACGTCGGTGTGCCAGCCGGAGGCGTAGGAGTAGCGCTTCTTGCGGTACAGCTCGCGGTAGCCGGGGCCGTAGCGCTCCTCGTAGCGGCGCGGGTCGATGGTGAGGATCTGCGGGAACCGCTCGGGCGGGGCGTCCTCGTGCGGGTGGGCGTGGGTGAGGTCGCCGAACTGGCGGGCGAAGGCGATCTGCCCGGCGTGGTCGAGGGTCTGGCCACGGAAGAAGAGCACCTTGTGGGCGAGCAGGGCCTGGCGGATCTCCTGGACGGTGGTGGGGTCCAGCGGGTGGGCGAGGTCGAGGCCGACGATCTCGGCGCCGATGTGCCCGGCCACGCGTTTGACGGTCAGGATGCTGGTCATGGCCTGATCGTGCGCCATATTTCCTACAAAAGCAATAGGCAATTAGGGGAATTCGGGTGGCGGATCTTCCGGCATCCCGGCGGCGAGCCGCTGTTCGCGCGGCGGGCGGGGCGGGCCTGGTGTGGCGCAATCCTTCCGTTATCCCTATTTACCTACCTGCTTGCTAGGTTATAGCCCAGGCCGAACGGGAGGTGTGGAGATGGGACAGGTCGCGCGACGCCGGGCGGACCGGGCCAGACAGGTCGCCGACCTGCTCAGGCGCCAGATCGTGCACGGAGGCTTCCCCCAGGTCAGGCTGCCGCCCGAGGCCGCGCTGGCCCGCGAGTTCGGCGCCTCGCGCAACACCGTGCGCGACGCCCTGCGCCTGCTGCGCGAGGAAGGGCTGGTCGAGCGCTGCCCCGGCGTCGGCACCACGATCGCCGGCGAGAAGTACCCGCACGGCCTGCACCGGCTGCTCGGCCTCGCCGAGACGCTGGACGAGCACGGCCGGGTGACCAACCAGGTCAGGACCATGACGCTGATCGAGCCGCCGCCCGCCGTGCGCGCCCGGCTCGGCCTGCCCCCGGGCGAGCCCGTCGTCTACCTCGAACGGCTGCGCAGCCTCAACGGCCTGCCGCTCTCGCTCGACCTGACCTACCTCGTCCGCGACGCCGGCGAGCCGCTGTTCGACGCCGACCTGACCAACAACGACATCTTCGTGCTGCTGGAGCGGATCACCGGCAGCCCGCTCGGCACCGCCGAGCTCACGCTGGAGGCGGTCAACGCCGACCCGCACACCGCGGCCGTGCTCGCCGTCCCGCGCGGAGCCGCGCTGCTCATGGTCGAGCGGCTCACCCACCTGGCCGACGGCAGGCCCGTCGACCTGGAGTTCATCCGTTTCCGCGGCGACCGGCTGACCATGCGCGGGCAGCTCGACCGCGCCACCCAGGAGGAGGGGCGATGGCCCTGATCGACCAGCGGGTCGAGGTGCCCGTGACCATCGACGAGGCGCTGTGCGTCGAGGGCTGCACGCTGTGCGTCGAGGCGTGCCCGCTCGACTCCCTCGCGATCAGCGACGAGACCGGCAAGGCGTACATGTACGTCGACGAGTGCTGGTACTGCGGCCCGTGCGCCGCCCGGTGCCCGGTCGACGCGGTCACCATCAACATCCCCTACCTGCTGCGATGAGGACGACGATGACGCGCGTGCTTCTGGCGGCCCTCGTCCTGCTCGCCGCCGCCGGCTGCTCGGTCACCGGCGGCGGCGCCGACAGGACGACGGTCGTCGTCGGCTACCAGTCCAAGACCATCAACACCGTCACCGCGGGCACCCTGCTGCGCTCGCTCGGCTACCTGGAGAAGCGGCTCGGCGACCGGTACGCCGTCGAGTGGCAGGACCACGACACCGGCGCCCCGATCACCGCCAAGATGGTCGCCGGGAAGATCGACATCGGCTCGATGGGCGACTACCCCCTGCTCATCAACGCCTCCCGCACCCAGGGCGTCCCCGAGGCGCGCACCGAGCTGATCTCCACCACCGGCTACAACCTGCGCGGCGGCCTCAACATGGTCGTCGTGCCGCCCGGCTCCCCGGCGACGACCCTGGCCGACCTGCGCGGGGCCAAGGTGTCGGCCAGCGTCGGCTCCGCCGGGCACGGCACGCTGGTGCAGGCCCTGGAGAAGGCGGGCGTCTCCGGGGTCGAGGTGGTCAACCACCAGCCCGCCGTCGGCGCCTCGCAACTGGAGGCGGGCGGCGTCCAGGCGTACGCCCAGTTCGTCGCCTGGCCGGGGCTGGTGGTCTTCCAGGGCAAGGGCCGCCTCATCTACGACGGCTCCGCGCTGGACGTGCCGACCTTCCACGGCGTGGTGGTGCGGCAGGCGTACGCGAAGGAGCACCCGGAGGTGGTGGACGCCTTCCTCAAGGCGCAGCTGGACGCCACCCGCTACCTGCACGAGCACCCGCTGGAGGCGGCCGAGACCGTCGCGCGGATCACCGGCCTGCCGCCCGAGGTCGTCTACCTCTACAACGGCCCCGGCGGCATCTCCACCTTCGACGTCACGCTCAAGCCGCAGCTCAAGGCCGCCCACGAGCACGACGTGCCGTTCCTCAAGCGCATCGGCGACGACTTCGCCGGCGTGGACGTCGCCGCCTTCGTCAACGACTCCTACCTGCGCAAGGCGTACGGGCCGGACTACGACCGGGACGTGGCCGCCACCGCGAACCCGGCCGCGATCACGGGGACGGACCCGGTGTGCGGCGGCCCGGTCACCGACCCGGCGACGGCCTCGGAGCTGTGGCTCGACGGCGCCGCCACGACGCGGCCCGCCGCCACGCCCGCCTGCCTGCTGCGCCAGATCGCCGCCGCCCGGGCCGCCGGGACGGCCGTGCGCGCCGCGTACGTGCCCGACACCGTCACCGGCACCCGCTGGTTCGCCGGCCACGCCGTGTGGCTGCGCGCGGGCGCGGACTTCCTGCCCTTCACCACCGCCGAGGGCGCCGCCGCCTACCGCGCGGCGCACCCGGACGCCGAGCCGATCACGTACGAGGACGCGGTGAAGGCGGCAGGGAAGGCGGCGGGCAAGACGGCGGGCAAGGCGGGTGACACGTGACCGGCTGGGCCGTCAGAGCGGCCTCCGTGCTGGCGGCGGCCGGGCTGTGGCAGGCGCTCACCGCCGCCGACGCCCGGCTGTGGCTCAGGTTCGACCGGCTGCCCACGCTCGACGAGATCGCGGGGGAGGCCGCCCGGCAGCTCGTCACCCCGGTGTTCGCGCTCGACCTGCTGCAGAGCCTGATCCGCATCCTCACCGGGTTCGGGCTGGCCACGGTCGCGGGCGTGGCCGCGGGCATCGCGCTCGGCAGGTCGCCGCGGACCCGGGACGTGCTGCTGCCGCTGCTGGAGGCGGTTCGGCCGATCCCGGCGATCGCGCTGGTCCCGGTGGCGATCCTGCTGTTCCCCACCGACGAGCAGGGCATCGTGTTCATCACGTTCGTCGCCGCGTTCTTCCCGATCCTGGTCAGCACCCGGCACGCCGTCCGGGCGCTGCCCACCCTGTGGGAGGACGCCGTCAGGACGCTCGGCGGGCGCCGCCTCCACGTGCTGCGGCACGTCGTGCTGCCCGGCATCCTGCCCGGCGTGTCCGGCGGGCTGTCGGTCGGGATGGGCGTGTCGTGGATCTGCGTGATCTCGGCCGAGATGATCTCGGGGGAGTTCGGCGTCGGCTACCGCACCTGGCAGGCGTACACGCTGGTGGACTACCCGGCGGTGATCGTCGGGATGCTCACCATCGGCCTGCTCGGCTGGCTCACCTCGGCCGCCGTGGAGCTGGCCGGGCGGCGGGTCACCCGCTGGCTGCCCCGGGCCGCGCGGGACGGTGTGTCATGACCGCGGTGCTGCCCGCCGTCGGGGCCGCGCCCGCCGGGATCGGGTTCACGCTGGAGGGGCTGGCGCTCGGCTACGGCCACGACCCGGTCGTGCGCGGCGTCGACCTGGACATCGAGCCGGGCGAGGTGCTGGTCATCGTGGGCGCGTCCGGCTCCGGCAAGTCCACGCTGCTGCGCGCCCTGGCCGGGCTGCTCCCGCCCGCCGCCGGGACGGTCCGCGCCGGCGGCGCCGAGATCACCGGCACCTCGGCCGAACGGGCCATGGTCTTCCAGGACGACGGGCTGCTGCCCTGGCGCAGCGTGCTGCGCAACGTCGAGCTGCCGCTGCGCATCCGCAAGGTCGGCAGGCGGGAGCGGACCGCGGCGGCGCTGGAGTGGATCGACCGGGTGGGGCTGGCAGGGGCCGAGGGCAAGCTGCCGCGCGAGCTGTCCGGCGGCATGCGGCAGCGCGTGCAGCTCGCCCGCGCGCTCGTGGCCGCGCCCCGCGCGGTGCTGATGGACGAGCCGTTCGGCGCGCTCGACGCCCAGACCCGCGCCCAGATGCAACGCCTGCTGCTCGACGTGCTGGCCGGCACCCGCGCGACCGTCGTCTTCGTCACCCACGACGTGGACGAGGCGCTGCTGCTGGCCGACCGGATCGTGGTGCTCGGCGGACCCGGGAACGGGCACGGCGTTCGCGCGTCCTTCGCCGTACGCGGCGCCGGCCGGGACGCCGGGCTGCGCGACAGGATTCTGAAGGAGCTGTAGATGGAGATTCCCTCGATCGACGACCGCCTGCACCTGGAGTGCGAGGTGCTCGTCGTCGGCGGCGGCACCGCGGGCACGATGGCCGCGATCACCGCGGCGGAGCGGGGCGCCCGCGTCCTGCTGCTGGAGAAGGCGCACGTCCGTCACAGCGGCGCGCTCGCCATGGGCATGGACGGGGTGAACAACGCCGTCATCCCCGGCAAGGCCACCCCCGAGGACTACGTCGCCGAGATCACCCGGGCCAACGACGGGATCGTCAACCAGCGGACGATCCACCAGACCGCCACCCGGGGCCACGACATGGTCCGCCGCCTGGAGCGCTACGGCGTCAAGTTCGAGAAGGACGAGTACGGCGAGTACGCGGTGCGCCGCGTCCACCGCTCCGGCAGCTACGTGCTGCCCATGCCCGAGGGCAAGGACGTCAAGAAGGTCCTCTACCGGGTGCTGCGCCGCCGCGACATCCGCGAGAGGGTGCGCATCGAGAACCGGGTCATGCCCGTACGGGTGCTCACCTCCGGCGGCCGGGCCGTCGGCGTGGCCGGGTTCGACACCCGGTCCGGGCGGTTCGTCACGGTGAGCGCGGGCGCGGTCATCCTGGCGACCGGCGCCTGCGGCAGGCTCGGCCTGCCCGCCAGCGGCTACCTGTACGGCACGTACGAGAACCCCGCCAACGCCGGCGACGGCCACGCCATGGCCTACCACGCGGGGGCCGAGCTCAGCGGCATCGAGTGCTTCCAGATCAACCCGCTGATCAAGGACTACAACGGCCCGGCCTGCGCCTACGTGGCCAACCCGTTCGGCGGCTACCAGGTCAACAACCGGGGGGAGCGCTTCGTCGACTCCGACTACTGGTCGGGCCAGATGATGGCCGAGGTGGCCGCCGAGATCGCCTCCGCGCGGGGGCCGATCTACCTCAAGCTCACGCACCTGCCGGAGGAGTCCATCGGGGCGCTGGAGAACATCCTGCACACCACCGAACGGCCCACGCGCGGCACCTTCCACGCCGGGCGCGGCCACGACTACCGCACCCACGACGTGGAGATGCACATCTCGGAGATCGGCCTGTGCGGCGGCCACTCGGCCTCCGGGGTGTGGGTGGACGAGCACGGCGCGACGACCGTGCCCGGCCTGTACGCGGCCGGGGACCTGGCCTGCGTGCCGCACAACTACATGATCGGCGCGTTCGTCTTCGGCGACCTGGCCGGCGCGCACGCCGCCGCCCGGGTCGCCGGGTCCGGCGGGTCGCCCGACACGCTGCCCGCCGATCAGGTCGCCGCCGCCCACGAGCTGGTCTACCGCCCGCTGCGCCACCCGGACGGGCCGCCGCAGCAGCAGGTCGAGTACAAGCTGCGCCGGTTCGTCAACGACTACGTGACGCCGCCCAAGACCGCCGCCAAGCTGGACCTCGCGCTGGAGTCGTTCGAGCGCATGCGCGAGGAGGTCGCCGCGATGGGCGCGCGCACCCCGCACGAGCTCATGCGCTGCGTGGAGGTCGACTTCATCCGCGACTGCGCCGAGATGGCCGCCCGCGCCTCGCTGACCCGCACCGAGAGCCGCTGGGGCCTCTACCACGAGCGGGCCGACCTGCCCGCCCGCGATGACGCGACCTGGCTGTTCCACCTCAACCTGCGCAAGCGCGACGACGGCGCGATGGAGTTCGTCAAACGCCCGGTCGAGCCCTACCTGGTGCCCGTGCCCGAGTACGCGCCCGTGGCCGCCGAACCGGTCGTGCTCGGCGCGCACACCGCCACCCCCGTACGGCGCGCCGCCGCCGCGCCCACCGGCCGGGCCGCCGTCGGCCGCTCGCCGCGCATCCTGGAGCTGCACCGGCTGGCCGAGGAGCAGCCCACCGCCGACCGGCTCGGCCCGTACCTGTCGGACCCCGACCCCAAGGTCAGGCGGGCCGCCGTCGCCACGCTCACCGAGGTCGTCCCCGAGGGCACCGGCGCCGCGCTGGCCGCCGCGCTCGGCGACGCCCACGGCACCGTGCGGCGCGCCGCCGCCACCGCGCTCAAGGAGCTCGTCGAGGTGCTGCCCGCCACGCCCGAGCTGGGCGCCGCCCTGGCCGGGCAGCTCGGCGGGGCCGACGCGGTGGTACGGGCGTGCGCGCTCGACGTACTGCGCGCCCTGCGGCTGGCCGGGGCCGAGACCTTCGCCGCGGGGCTCGCCGACCCCGACCGCCGGGTGCGCGTCGAGGCGATCCGCGGGCTGGTCTCGCTCGACGAGGCCGACCGCGTCGCCGGGGCCGCCGCCGACCCGTCGCGCGAGGTGCGCGTGTGGGCGGCCAAGGGGCTGGGGCTCATCGGCAAGCCGTCCGCCGCCCTCGCCGCCCTCGCCGCGCTCGCCGCCGACGCCGACCCGCTCGTACGCGCCGCCGCGCTGGAGGCGTCGGGCGCGACCGGCGCCCCGCTCACCGCCGAGGCGGCGCGGGCGCTCCGCGACCCCGCCTGGGAGGTGCGGGCCGGCGCGGCCCGCTGCCTGGCGGCCGCCGAGGCGGAGACCGCCTGCGGGCCGCTCGCCGGGGCGCTGTCGGACGCCAACCTGGACGTGCGCAAGGCGGCCGTGCTCGCGCTGTCGCGCTGGGCGGGCAGGCCCGAGGTGGCCGAGGCGTTGCGCGCCGCCCTGTCCGACCCGGACGCCGACGTCCGCGCCCACGCCCGCGCGGCCCTGTCCGGCCTGGATGCCGACGCCCGCGCCGCTCTCCCCTGAGCCGGCCCGTACGCCACCGACGACCACGAGCCCCAGGAGACCCCGGGGCGGACAGGAACCCCCTGAGGGGTTGCGGAAGGGAACGACTATGCGTGGAGCAGGGAACGTCCAAGGGAGGGTCAGGGTCCGTGAAGCGCAGTGCGTCGTCGCCTAGTGTCGCGCCCATGTCGATCGATGAGAACGCCTTCTTGCCCGACCCGGACCGCTCCGTGGTGGCGGTCGCGCCGCCGTCACCCGGTGAGGGGCACTGGGCGGGCGCGCCGAGCGCCGTCGCGGCGGACGGGCTGATCTACCTCGCCTACCGGCTGCGCCGCCCGGTCGGGCAGGGGCGCGGGTACGCGGTGGTGGTCGCCCGTTCGGCGGACGGCGAGCGGTTCGAGACGCTGACGACGGTCACGCGCGAACAGATGGACGCCGAATCGCTGGAGCGGCCCGCGCTGGTGCGCCTGCCGGACGGGCGCTGGCGGCTCTACCTGAGCTGCGCCACCGAGGGCACCAAGCACTGGCGGGTGGAGGTGCTGGAGGCCGCGGACCCGGCCGGGTTCGACCCGCGCTCGCGCGTCACCGTCCTGCCCGGCGACCCGAAGACCGGGGTGAAGGACACGGTCGTCGTCCAGCGGGACGGCGTCTGGCACCTGTGGGCCTCCTGCCATCCGCTGGCCGATCCCGACGAGGCCGACCAGATGGTCACCGACTACGCCACCAGCGCCGACGGCCTGGAGTGGACGTGGCACGGCACGGCGCTCAGCGGCAGGCCGGGCCTGTGGGACGCGCGCGGGGTGCGGGTGAGCGCGGTGAGGTTCGCCGGAGACCGGGTGCTGGCCTTCTACGACGGCCGGGCGGACGCCGCGGAGAACTACGAGGAGCGCACCGGCGTCGCCGTCGGCGCGGGCCCGGCCGAGCTGACGCCGGTGGGCGGGGCGCCCGCGGCCGCCTCCCCGCACGGCGGAGGCGGCCTGCGCTACCTGGACATCGTCGACCTGCCCGGCGGCGGCGTACGGCTGTACTACGAGTTCACCCGCGCGGACGGCGCGCACGAGCTGCGCACCGAGCTGCGCACCGAACTGCGCTGACCGGGCGGCGCGGCGTCAGCTCCGGCGGCCGTTGCGCGCCTGCCGCTGGCCGGGCGGCCGGACGCCGACGAGGCCGCCGGAGCGCGGCCGGTGCCGGAGCCAGTCGCCGTAGTCGTCGCCGGTGAGCTCCTGGAGCAGCCGGATGTCGTCGGCGAAGTAGGGGATGAGCCGCTGCCGCTGCTCCCACTCCAGCGGGCGGCGGGCCTGGCCGCGCCGCTGGAGCAGGCCCTCGACGGGCCCGGCCAGGGGCGCGGGCAGCCGTCTGCGGAGGGTGGCGAGCACGGCGTGCCGGGCGCCGGCCCGGGGGTGGGCGGTCACGTTCTGCCGGGGCACCTCGGTGAGCAGGCCGGTGCGGACGCCGAGGAAGGCGCAGACCTGGTCCAGGGTGGTGGCGGGCCGGTCGACGACGTCGCGGTAGCGGAAGATCAGCACCTGCTCGCGGGGGAACAGGCTGAACAGGTGGGCGAGCTGCTCGCCGTAACGGCCCAGGCCGGTGTAGTGCCAGAAGTGCCCCCAGCCGTCGGCGATCCGCTTGGGCTCGGCCTCGCAGGCGCGCACCAGGTCGCCGATGGGCTCCAGCCCGGCCGACCACAGGTGTGTCCAGTTGGAGTGCGCCCGTTCGACCGGGTCCCGTAACGTCAGGATGATCTTGACTTCAGGGGTCAGGGCGTGGATGCGCCGCTGGGCGGCCGTGTCGTACAGGTAGAAGGGGGTGGACTCGCCGGTGAGCGCGCCCGGGGGAGCGTCGGTGAACAGCGCCTCGTAGTCCGTGCGGCGCCAGACGTGCTCACGGTAGGTGTCGGCGTCGCCCGGGCCGCCCGTGTGCGGGGGCGGGCCGTCGGTGAGGAAGAACTTCGGCTCCTTGACCCGGGACAGGAACAGGTCCGGGTGCCGCCGCAGCGCGGTGTGCAGGGCGGTGGTCCCCGCCTTGGGCACGCCGGCGATCAGGAAATCAGGCAGAGGCACGATCTTTCCCTTCACGAAGGAATAGATGCCTGATTTTCCTACCAATAGTGTGGGTTATTCAAGAGGGTCGGCCGTACGTCCCCGTTGAGGCCGGAAGTTTCGGGTCAGCAGCAGCGGCTCTCCGGCGCCGCCTCGCGCAGGTCCGATCGCCGCCGCTCGTACTCGCGCCGCGACATCGGCGTCCCGCCGTGGGCCGCGTGCGCGTCCGCGTACCGCTCGTAGGCCGCCGTCCCCGTCAGCTCGCGCACGTACCAGCGCAGGAAGCGCAGCGCCTTCACGACGACCGCGAGCCCGGGGTGGCGAACAGCCCCGACGGCGCGACGAGGGCCGACTCCACGTACGGGGCCTCCTTGAGCGGCAGCGGCTCGCGGGAGCGGAGCGCGCGCACGCACACCACGGCCGCGTCGGCGATGACGACCAGCACGAGCACGGCGAACAGCGCCGCCAGGACGCCGTCCACGGTGGAGTTGGTGACGACGGTCCGCATCTGGTCGAGGCTCCGCGCCGGGGCCAGCACCCGGCCCGCCGCCAGCGCCTCGGCGTACAGCTCGCGCTGCGCGAAGAAGCCGATCTTCGGGTCGGCGTCGAACACCTTCTGCCAGCTCGCGGTGAGCGTGACCGCGACGTCCCAGGCCAGCGGCAGGCCGGTCACCCACGCCCAGCGGAGCTTGCCCGACTTGATCAGCAGCGTCGTCGCCAGCGTCAGCGCCACCGCCGCCAGGAGCTGGTTGGCGATGCCGAACAGCGGGAAGAGCTGGTTGATCCCGCCGAGCGGGTCGTTGACCCCCGCCCACAGGAAGTAGCCCCACGCCAGCACCACCACGGCGCTGGTCGCCCACAGGCCCGGCTTCCAGCTCACCCGCCCAATCGGCTTCCACACGTTGCCCAGCGTGTCCTGGAGCATGAACCGCCCGACCCTGGTCCCCGCGTCGACCGTCGTGAGGATGAACAGCGCCTCGAACATGATCGCGAAGTGGTACCAGAACGCCTTGAACGCCGCGCCGCCGAACACCGCCGCCATGATCTCGGAGATGCCGACGGCCAGCGTGGGCGCCCCGCCGGTCCGCGCGATGATCGTGCTCTCCTCCACGGCCGCCGCCGCTGCCGTCAGGTCCTCGGGCGAGATCGTGAACCCGAGCCGCGCCACCGCCGCCGACGCGCTCTCGGCGGTGGACCCGAGCAGCCCCGCCGGGGCGTTCATCGCGTAGTAGAGCCCCGGCTCCAGCACGCTGGCCGCGATCAACGCCATGATCGCGACGAACGACTCGGTGAGCATCCCGCCGTAGCCGATCAGCCGGATCTGCGACTCCTTCTGGATCATCTTCGGCGTGGTGCCCGACGAGATGAGCGCGTGGAAGCCCGACAGCGCCCCGCAGGCGATCGTGATGAACACGAACGGGAACAGCGCCCCGGCGAACACCGGCCCGTCCCCGGTCAGCGCGAACTCGGTCACCGCCTCGTTGCGCAGCACCGGGGCCGCGACCACCACGCCCACCGCCAGCAGCCCGATCGTGCCGACCTTCATGAACGTCGACAGGTAGTCGCGCGGCGCCAGCAGCATCCACACCGGCAGCACCGAGGCGAAGAACCCGTACACGACCAGGCAGACGACCAGCGTCTGCGGGCTGAGCGTGAACACCCCGGCCAGCGCGGAGTCCTGCACCCAGCTACCGCCCACGATGGCCAGCAGCAGCAGCGCCACCCCGATGACCGACGTCTCGACCACCCGGCCGGGCCGCAGGACCCGCAGGTAGAAGCCCATGAACAGGGCGATGGGGATGGTCATCGCGATGGAGAAGGCGCCCCACGGCGAGGCGGCCAGCGCGTTGACGACGACCAGCGCCAGCACCGCCAGCAGGATGATCATGATGGCGAAGACCGCGACGAGCGCCGCCGCCCCGCCGATCGGCCCGATCTCCTCGCGCACCATCTGGCCCAGGCTCTTGCCGTCGCGCCGCAGCGAGAAGAACAGCACCACCATGTCCTGGACGGCCCCGGCCAGGATCACCCCCACGATGATCCAGATGGTGCCGGGCAGGTAGCCCATCTGCGCCGCCAGCACCGGCCCCACCAGCGGCCCCGCCCCGGCGATGGCCGCGAAGTGGTGGCCGAACAGCACCCGCCGGTCCGTCGGCTGGAAGTCCACGCCGTTGTCGAGCCGCTCCGCCGGCGTGGCCCTGCGGTCGTCGACGCCGAGCACCGTACGGGCGATGAACCGGGCGTAGAACCGGTACGCGATCGCGTACGAGCCGAGCGCGGCGGCGACCATCCAGACCGCCGACACGCTCTCGCCCCGCGACAGCGCCAGGACGCCCCAGGCGACCGCTCCGGCGATCGCGACCGCCGTCCAGACGACGATCGATCTGACCCTCGACATACGTGATCCTTTCTGACTGCGGGCGGGGGAGCGGCGCTCCTGTCGCAACCTAGAGACAACTGCGCAGCGTAGTCAGCCGATCACCGAATCCGGTCTTCACGCGTCGCGCTCACCCGGCCGTAAAGCGGTGGACAGTCCGGACGCCGCCGGGTCAGGGTGGGGAGCATGCGACAGGAGGAGATCTGGGACGCCGAGACCGCGCGCCGCTACGACACGCCGGGCGCCGGCATGTTCGCGCCCGGGGTGCTCAAGCCCGCGGTCGACCGGCTCGCCGCGCTCGCGGGCGGCGGGCGGGCGCTGGAGTTCGCCATCGGCACCGGCCGGGTCGCGGTGCCGCTGGCCGAGCGGGGGGTGCCCGTCACCGGCATCGAGCTGTCCCAGCCGATGATCGACCAGTTGCGCACCAAGGCGGGCGAGGCGGCGATCCCGGTGGTCGCCGGCGACATGGCGAGCGCGGTCGCCCCGGGCGCGTACTCGCTCGTCTACCTCGTCTACAACACGATCGGCAACCTGCTCACCCAGGCCGAGCAGGTCGCCTGCTTCCGCAACGCGGCCCGGCACCTGTCGCCCGGCGGCCGGTTCGTGATCGAGCTCTGGGTGCCCGAGCTGCGCAAGCTCCCGCCGGGCCAGCAGGCGATGGTCTACCACAGCGAGCCCGGCTACATCGGGCTCGACACCTACGACGTGGTGCGGCAGCTCGTCGTGTCGCACCACTTCACGTTCGGCGACGGGCGGCAGGCGGAGCTGTTCCGCACCCCGCAGCGTTACGTGTGGCCGGCCGAGCTCGACCTGATGGCGCAGCTCGCCGGGTTCGAGCTGGAGTCGCGGCACGCCGACTGGAGCGGGGCGGAGTTCACCGCCGACTCGCGCTCGCACGTGTCGGTCTACCGGCTCCCGCCCGCCTGAGCCGCCTGAGCCGCCTGAGCCGTCTGAGCCGTCTGAGCCGTCTGAGCCGTCTGAGCCGCCCGTCGCGCGTCGGCCACGAGCGCGACGGCGAGGCCGGTGACGGCCAGGGCGAGCGCGGGCACGACGGCCAGCCGGGGCGCGGCCACCAGCAGCGGCGTGGCCTCGCTCACCATGCCGCCCCAGTCGGTGTCGGGCGGCGGCAGCCCGGCCCCCAGGAAGCTCAGCGACGTGACCGCGACCAGCGCCCTGGCGAAGTCGGCCGTGGCGACGGTCAGCAGCGGACCGGCCAGCTCCGGCCCGATCGTGCGCCGCAGCAGGTAGAGGCGTGACGCGCCGATGGCCCGCACCGCCAGCACGTGATCGGAGGCGGCCGCCTGCCGGGTCGCGGTGCGGGCGACGAGCCCGCAGCTCACCCAGCCGAGCGGCACCAGCGCGGCCAGCACCGTGCCGTACCCGGGCCGCAGCACGCCCGCCAGCGCGAGCGCCAGCGTGAGCCCCGGCAGGGCGAGCGCCACGGTGGCGGCGAAGCCCAGCAGCCGGTCCGCCACCCCGCCGGCCAGCCCGGCGGCGGCGCCCGTCACCGCGCCGAGCGCCGTCGTGGCCGCCGTCACCGCCAGCGCCACCAGCAGCGACGTACGGCCCGCAGCCGCCGTCCTGGTGAGCAGGTCACGGCCGAGCTGGTCGGTGCCCAGCCAGTGCCCGCCACCGGGCGGCAGCATGGCCCGCCCCAGGTCGGGCGCGTGCGGATCGTGCCCCGACACCAGCGGCGTGACCAGGCAGAACAGCACGACCGCCGCGAGCAGCGCCTGCCCGGCGCGTCCCCTCATCGCCGCCGCACCCTCGGGTCGCACGCCGCCAGGCACAGCTCCACGCACGCCAGCAGCAGCACGATCGCGGCCCCGGTGACGAGCACGTACGCCTGCACCACCGGCACGTCCCGCTGCCGGATCGCCGTCACCGCGAGCTGCCCCAGGCCCGGCCAGGCGAACAGCGTCTCCACCACCACCGCCCCGGCCAGCAGCTCGGCGAGCACCACCCCGGCGGCGGTGACGGCGTTCGGCGCGGCCACCCGTACGGCGTGCACCAGGACCGTCCGCCGGGCGCGCAGCCCCTTCGCGGCGGCCAGCCGGACGAACGGCTGCCGCAGCGCGTCGGCGAGGTCGGCGCGCAGCAGCCGCAGCAGCGTCGCCGCGCCCGCCAGCCCGAGCGTGAGCGCGGGCAGCACCACCGCGCCCGGCCCGGTGTCGCCGCCCGTGGGCAGCGCGCGCAGGCCGACCGCGACGACGCTGATCAGCAGGATGCCGACGATGTACGGCGGCACGCCCGTGAGCGCCGCCGTCACCAGAGCGATCGCCCGGCTGAGCGGCGCGCGCGGCCGCAGGGCGAGGCGGACCGAGGCGAGCACCGCGAGCCCCACCGCGACCAGGGCCGACGCCCCGGCCAGCCGCAGCGTCGCCGGGACCCGCGAGAACACCTCGGCGGCCACCGGGGACCGGTCGGCGTAGGACCGGCCGAGGTCGCCGCCCGCCACCCCGCCCAGCCAGCGCAGGTAGCGGGTGAACAGCGGCTGGTCGAGGCCGAGCTCGGCCCGCAGCGCCGCCACGCCGGCCGCCGTCGGCTGCACGCCGCCGCGCCGCAGGATCTCCTCCGCCGGGTCGCCCGGCGCCAGCGACGTCAGCAGGAACACCAGCACCGACACCGCCAGCAGCGCGAGCAGCAGCTCCGCGCCGCGCCGCAGGACGACGGCCGTCACCGTCGCGGGACGAGCGCGCCCAGGTCCACCACGTACGCCACGCTCTGCCGCACGCCGCCGACCCGGCTCGTCGTGACGATCGCGTTGTCCTGGTAGGCCAGCGGGATCATCGGCCGGTCGGCCGCGAGCATCCGCTGGACGCGGTGGTACAGCTCGCGCCGGCCGCCCGGATCGGTCTCGACGGCGGCCTCGTCGACCAGGTCGTCGAAGGCGGCGCTGCGGTAGCCGAGCCGCCGCTCGGTGTTCCACGCCGCGTCGGAGCGCAGGAACCGCCGGAACAGGTAGTCGGGGTCGCCGTTCGGCACGCTGTACGCGCTCAGGAAGACGTCGTAGTCGCCGGCCTCCATCACCGCCTTGGTGGCCTCGGCCACCGTCACCCGGGCGGGCAGCCCCGCCTGCTCCAGCGCGACCCGCAGCACCTCGGCGATGCCCGTATAGGGGAACTGCCCGGTCTCGGCGGACGAGACGAGGATCGACACCGGCTCGGCCGGCGCTCCGGCGGCGGCGACCAGCTCGCGGGCCCGTCCCGGGTCGTGCGGAGCGCCGGAGCCCGGGGCGGCGAGGTCGCCGAAGACCGGCGACAGGAACGCCCCGCCCGCCGTCGCCGTGCCCCCGAGCAGCGTGCGCGCGACGGCCCGCCGGTCGATCGCCAGCTCGGCCGCCTCCCGTAACCGGGCGTCGGCGAACGGGCCACGCGAGGCGTTGAACGTCAGGTAATGAGTCAGCACCGACGGGCTGCGCACCACCCGGAAGCCGGGATCGGCGGCCACCGCGCCCACCTGCCCCGGCAGCAGCGCGCCCTTGTCGATCAGCCCGTCGACCTCGCCCGCCCGCAGCGCCGCCACGCGCGCGTTCGCGTCGGGGATCACCCGGACCACGATCCGGTCGTAGACGGGCGCGCCGCCGTGGTGGTGCGGGTTGGCGGCCAGCACCGCCCGCTGCCCCTTCACCCACTCCACGAGCCTGTACGGGCCGGTCCCGACGGGCTCGCCGGTGAAGTCGCCCGAGGCGGCGAACGCCTTCGGCGACTGCACCATGCTGAAGAACCCGGCGATCCTGGCCGGCAGGTCGGCCACCGGTTCGGCCAGCTCGAACGTCACCCTGCCCGCCTCGGCCCGCACGTCGCGGAGCTTGCCGTAGGCCGCCTCCATCCCGGCGTCGAGGCTGAAGAACGCCGACTGGCGGGGCGCGATCCGCAGGAACCGGCGGACGTTGGCGACCACGGCCTCGGCCGTCAGCGGCGACCCGTCGCTGAACCGCACCCCGTCGCGCAGCGTGAACGTCCAGCGCCGCCCCCGCTCGGCCCGCTCCCACGAGACGGCCAGCGCCGGGACCGGCCGCAGCCGGTCGTCCACCGTCACCAGCGGCTCCCACACGCCCAGCGTCTGGTGCGCGTAGTACGGGTCCTGCGGCCCGGCGACGAGGTCACGCGGGGCCGCCAGCGTGAGCTGCCCGGCGCCTGCCTGCTCCGGCGCGCCGCAGCCCGCCAGGACCGCGCCCAGCAACGCCAGCAGCAGGATCGTGGCTCGTCCTCGCACCTTGATCTCCCGTCCGCGTCCCGGCCGGTCGGCATGTCCGGCACGCAAACGATAACCGTATTCAGTCGGTTTGAGGAGATCTCCGGAGCCATCGCCGCGGCACGAACAGCACGAGCAGCGCCGCCACCACGTGCACGGTGATGAACACGTACACCTCGGTCCTGGTCGCCGGGTGGCCGAGGCGCACGGTGATGTGGTCGGCCCACGCCCACACCTCGGGGATGGTCTCCAGGCTGCGGTTCATCAGGACCGCCACCAGGTCCTCCAGCCCCGACACGTGCAGGATCGACATCGCCAGGCCGGTCCGCAGCACGCCCTCCCGCGACCCGCCGCCCAGCCGGTAGGCCAGCAGCAGCGCCACGATGAGGAACGGCACGAACACCACGACGTGCAGATAGAGCTCCTCGAAGGTGGTCAGGCCCTCCTCGATGTCCATGGCCGCGATGAACGTCCCGGGCACGAAGTAGAGCAGGAAGCCCAGGAACAGCGCGGGCAGGACGACCAGGTGCAGCCGCAGCCTGCGCGCGGTCTCCACGTCCAGCCACGCGATGGCCACGATCGCGGCCAGTTGCGGGGTGAGCTTGACGAGGAAGCCCCACAGCGTGGTGATGTCCTGCTCGTAGGGCAGGACGAAGCGGACCAGCCCGGCCAGTGCGACGGCCACGAGGCCGGCGACGAGCGTCACCAGGTTGGCCCTGATCATGGTGATCACGGGGTCACTCCAAGGGTCGGGGTGCCGTGGCCGGGGCAGCGGCCGAGCGCGGCGGCCCCTTCCGGGACCACGTCGACCAGCGTCGGCCTGCGCCTGAGCAGCGCGGTGACCGCGGGCGAGCCGGCCGCGGGCCGGGCGTGGAAGCGCCGCCACAGCAGGTGGATCTCGCCGCACGCGGCGCGCGCGGCGTAGTAGCCGAGGTGCGGGTCGTGGATCAGGTCACCGGCGCCCGCCAGGCCGGTCCGCTCCAGCACGCGCGTCTCGACCCCGGCCAGCGCGGGCAGGAACTCCGCCACGGCCTCCCGCTCGCCGACCACGACCGCCCGCCCGGCCGTCTCGGCCAGGCGCAGGGCGGGCTCGTTCAGCTCGCGCCGCCGCCGCTCGTGCACGACGTCGGCGTCCGGATGGAGCAGCACGCCGTAGCGCCGGCCCGGGCCGAGCGCGCGGCGGTCGAGCACGGCCCGGCGCACCTCCAGCACCGGCGCCCGGCCGCCCGCGCCCGCCACGGCCAGCGCGGCCCGCAGGTCACCGGCCGGGCCGATCCACGGGCTCGCCTCCGCGCCCGGATCGTAGGGCCGGGCGAACGGGCACAGGCGGTGGAGCTGACCGGCCAGCTCGGCGCTCGGGGTGGGCACCGGCTCACCGAGCGCCCGCCCGGCCCGTACCCACTGGTCCCGGTAGAAGGGGACGCGGGCGAACGCGGCGCGCACCGCGCGCCGGTAGGCCCGCTCCCACCTCACCGGGGAGAACCTGACCGCCGGGACTCCCGCCGCCGTGACCTCAACGGACATCGACGGTGATCAGCGCGTCGAGGTCGGGCGGCTCGTGGTCGACGACGTAGCCGAGCTTGGCGCGGCACTCGGTGTACGGCGCCACCGGGTCTCCCGGCCTGGCCACCACGACGACCTCGGCGCTGCCGGGCAGCGACTCCAGGCCCCGGATGGCGACCAGGGTGCCGGCCACGGGCGCGCGCAGCACCCGTACCGAGGCCGGTCCGCGCCGGGCGGACGTCAGGTCGGGACGCTCGCCGATCGCCAGGCGGACGGTCGCCTCGACCGTGTCCACGCCGTGCATCAGTCCGAGCGCCTCGCCCAGCCCGTTGCCGCCGATCCGCGCGCCCATCTCGATCAGCCGGACCTCGCCGCCGTCGGCGAACAGGTCGGCGTTGAGCGGCCCGTCGGTGTAGCCGATCTCCGCGCAGAGGAGTTCGAGCTGCCGGGCGACCTCCTTGTCGAGGGCGCCTGGGGGCAGCATGTCGTGGCCGATCGCGACCACCCCGGGCGGCTCGGTGACGCGCCTGCTCAGGCCGAGCAGGGCGACCTCGCCGTCCTGCAGCATGGCCTCCGCGCAGAGGTCCTGCCCGGTCAGCAGCTCCTCGATGACGAACCGGCCGCTGGGGGAGACGGCCGCCGCGTGCTCGATCGCCGGGCCCAGCTCGGCCTGCTCGCGGCAGACGGTGATGCCGCGCGAGCTGCCGGAGTCGACGGGCTTGACGATGACCGGCAGCGGCGGCCGGTCCTGCGGCCGGTCGGCGTAACGTGGTCCGGGCAGGCCGATCCGCTCGCACACCCGGCGGAAGTAGATCTTGTCCGTGGAGGCGCGCAGCGTCTCCTCCGGCACCCCGCAGGGCAGGCCGAGCAGGCCGGCCAGCTCGACCAGCGACGGAAGGTTGATGTCGCTGCCCGGAGCCAGGATGCCGGCCAGGTCGGCCCGGCCCCGCAACGCGGCCGCGACGGCGGCCACGTCACGGGTGCTGACGTGCAGGAACTCGTCGGCCTCCACGGCCCCCGGCGCGTCGGCCCGCATGTCGACGCAGATCGTCGCCAGGCCGAGCCGCCGGGCGGCGCGGAAGGCGCTGACCGTGCCGTCCGAGCCGCCGAGGACCACCAGGTGTCTCATGAAGGGCTGTTCCAGTGGGTGCCGCGGTTCTCGATGAACCAGTCGACGGTCTTGGCCATGCCCTCCGACAGCGACACGAGGGTGGCGGGGTCGATGCCGACCGCGCGCAGCGTCTCCGGGTCGGCGGTGACGGCGGTGTCCGGGGTCTCGCCCGGCCGCATCGGCAGGTCGACGATCGGGACGCGGTCGTGCCCGCGCTCCACGCACAGGTCGATGATCAGCTCGGCGATCGTGCGGATGCTCGCGGACTCGACGGGGCCGACCTCGACGACGTGGTCCAGGGTGTTGCCCGCGGCGGCGGCCTCGAGCGCCGACACCAGGCCGCGGGCGACGTCGCCGACCCAGACCATGTCGGAGATCTGCGTGCCGCCGCCGTAGAGCTCGACCGGCATGCCGGACAGCGCGCGGCAGATCACCGCCGGGGTGATCTTGCGTACCTTGCCGGGAGCGAAGGGCGGGGCGGCCATCTGGCGGGGGCCGTAGGCGTTGACGACGCGGACCTGGTTGACGCGGGTGCCGCGGTGCGCGTTGAACATGCGCACGAAACGCTCGACGGCGGTCTTGGAGATGGAGTAGCTGTTGTCCATCCAGTGGTTGCCGACGCAGATGTAGACGCCGGGCAGGTCGTACTGGGTGACGGCCTCGAGGAAGTTCAGGCCGCCGGAGAGGTTGGTCTCGGCCGCGGGGCGCGGGTTGTCGATGGTCTCCTGGGTGCCGAGGACGGCGGCGAGGTGGATGATCGCGTCGGTGTGCGCGGCCAGCTCGACCATCGCCGTGGCATCCCTGATGTCGCCGAGCATGAACTCGAAGCTTCCGGCGCCGCGATCGCGGTGGTCGAAGACGACGGGGGTGTGACCGCGGGTGGCTAACTCCTCACAGACGTAGCGGCCGATGAAGCCGTTACCTCCGGTGACGCCAACTTTCATGCTGTTTCCCCTGGTGAAACGCCGTGCACTGGTGATGCTCGGGCAGCAGATTCACGCACCAGGTGTTGATGCGCGTCCATGATCAAAGCAGACATATACTGCGATTCTTAACAGGCCATAAGTCTGATGCAGAGTTGTTATGCCTAATCCGAATAGGGCACATCGTGAAGTTCAGCTTCTTACAGCCAGGGCGAGACCCCGAGCCCGACGGCTGGGAAGACTTCCGCCGCGGCCACGACCTGACGGCCATCTGGTCCTATGACGTGATCCGCGCCTCCTTCGAGCGATCGTGGGCCCGGCCCCTCCTGTGCGTCGTCCACGAGGCGGGGCGCATCGTCGGCGCGGTGGGCGCGATCCGGTTCGGACGCGGGCCGCTCGTGCTCGACGTGCGCCTGCCCGCCCACTCCAACGGCCCCACCTGGTGCCTGCCCGGCGGCGCCGAAGGGCGCGAGCTCATCAGGGGCTTCGAGCGGGCCGCCGCAGCCGAGTTCGGCTGGCGGCTGGCCGGGGTCGTCTACCGGATGGTCACCGAAGCCGCGCTGCCGCTCGTCGCCAGGACCGGCGCCCTGGTCCGCCAGTCCCCGGGCACCACACAGCTTCCCGTACGCTGGCCCGCCCGCGACGGGTGGATCGCCACGCTCAGCCGCAACCGCCGCTCCACGCTGCGCCGCCAGATCAGGCGGATCGAGGAGGACGGCACGCTGACCGTCGTGGAGGGCAACGGCCGCACCGACCTCGACCCCGCCGAGCTGGCCCGGCTGCACGAGCGCCACGCCGCCCGGCTGACCGCGCCCACGACGCCGCAGGGCTGGGTGGCCGCCGCGCTCGACCGCCGCCTGCCGCTGACCGCCGCCTACTTCGCCGAGCTGATCCGGCGCGACGACGTCCGGACCGTCTCCTACCACGAGGGCGACCGGCTCCTGGCCTTCGCCGTCGTCTACGACCATCCCACCACGCCCATGTACGGGCCCTGGGCGGCCCTGCCCGCCGAGGAGGGCGGCCGGAAAGACCTGTACTTCGACAGCTACGTCCGGATCATCGCCCACGCGACCGCCGGCCGCGCCGAACGGCTGTTCGCCGGCCGCGGGTTCGTCGACGTGAAGCGCTCGCTCGGCTTCGACTACCTGCCCATGCGGCTGGTGGCCGTCCCCCGGTGGGCGATCGGATGAGGGTCGAGCTGCTGGACCCGCGCCACGACCCCGAGCCCGGCGACTGGGAGGAGTTACGCCAGGCCGCCGGCCAGCGGGTGACCTGGCGGTACGACCTGCTGCGCGCCTACGCCTGGAGCGCCCAGGCGCCCCTCGCGCTGGCGGTGGCGCGTCGCGACGGCCGGGCCGTGGGAGCGGTGGCGGCCTCACTGCGGTCACCCCGGCTGCGGCGCGGCGCCTACGCCGACCGGCGCGGGCCCGCCGGCGTCGTGGACGTGCACGCGCCCGCCAACCGGTCGCAGAAAGGCTGGTGGTGGCGCGGCGACCCCGACCCCGACCTCCTGCCCGCCTGCACGCGAGCGCTGCGCCGCCACCTCGGCCCCGGCTGGCGGGGCACCGTCTGGCGCGAGGTGTCGGACGGCGAGGCCGCCCGGCTGCCCGGCCGGCTCGGGCTCCGCCTGCCGACCGCGCCGCTGGCCACGCTCGCCCTGCCCTGGCCCGACCTGGACCAGTGGTACGCCGTGCTCGACCCGCGCCGCCGCGACTCCCTGCGCAGGCGCGCCCGGACCATCGCCGCCGAACTGTCGGTTCGCGTCGGCCCGGCCGGCGAGCTGGTCAGCGCCGACGAGGCGGCCCGGATGCGCGCCGAGAACGACCTCAAGCACCGCAGCCGGCTCACCCCCGCCCCGCCGCTCCCGCTGCCCTACCTGGAGGCGCTGATCGGCAGCGGCGAATGCGTCGCGCTGACGTACCGGCGGCGCGGGAGGCTGCTCGGCCTGTCGCTCATCCTCGACCACGCCGCCTGGCCCATCTGCCTGAGCTGGGGCGCCGTCCCCGTCGAGCAGGGCGGGCGCAAGCACCTGTACTTCGACGGCTACGTCCGCATGATCGAGTGGGCCATCGGCGCGGGCAGGAGCGGCCTGGTGCTCGGCAAGGGGCAGGCCGAGGTCAAGAGCGACCTGGGCGCCGAACTGGTGACCTCCTCGGCGCTGGCGGTGCCGTGGTGAAGGGAGCCGCCGTGAGGTGCGTCCAGTGCGGGGACCCGCATCCCGTGCCGCTGCCGGGCCGCCTGCCGAACCGGCGGCGGCACGCCTGCCGCGCCTGCGGGGCCGTCTTCCGCGCGGCCCCGGTGGTGCTCCGTTCCGTGGCCGGCGACCCGCTGGAACCGTACCTGCCCGCCCGGATGATCCGATGGCTGCGCGAGCGCGGCGACGACGGCCCGCCCGACCGGGCCGCGATGAACCGCTGGTACCAGGAGTTCGACGCGTTCGTGGCCAAGGCCAGGACCGACGACGCCGCCGCGGCGCTCCTGGCCGAGGTCAGCGAGATCCCGCTCGCCGACCTGCCCGCCAAGCCGCCCGCCTTCTCCCAGGTGTGCGCCGCCCTGCACGCCACCTGCTACGACCTGCCGCTCGCCGAGGCCCGCCTGGCGCCGGGCGACCCCTGGGCCGCCGAACGGCTCGCCCACGTGCGCGCCTGGTTCGCCGGGCCCGGCCGCCCGGCCACCTGGCCGGCGGCGCCACCGGCGGAGCCGCCGGACCCCGAGCTCGTCGCCGGCCTCCTCCCGCTGCCGGAACGCCTCGAACCCGCCCAGGTCAGAGCGCTGTTCTCGGCGCTGTTCCAGGTGGAGAGAGGACCGTCGCTGGCCGGGGTGATCGGCCGCTTCGGCGCCGCCGAGATCGAGGACGCGCTGCGCGCCTACCTGCGCGACGGCTCACGCCCGCTCCGCGACCGGGTGCTCGCCGACCTGCCCGCCGGCCAGCCCGCCGACCTGCCCGCCGACCTGGACGCCGGATGACCGCCGCCGCCCACCGCATCGGGCTGCCCCGGCTCGTGACGCTCCTCGCCGGTCGCGCCGCGTTCCGGGTGATGCTGTACGGCTCGGCGGCCCTGCTGGCGCTGGCCTGGAGCCGGGCCGAGTTCGACGCGTACGGGGCGGTGATGGGGGCGGCCGGCTGGCTGTGCATGGTCGTCCAGTCGGGCGGCGAGAAGGCGGCGCTGAAGCTCATCCCGCGCGCCCGGCGCACCCGGGACGACCTCGCCGGGATGCTCCGCGTCCTGGTCGCCTACGTGCCGCTGCCGCCGCTCGCGGCGGCGCTGGCCGCGCTGGCCCTCGCCCCGGGGGAGCCGGTCACGCTCTACCTGCTGGGCGTCGCCTACTACGTGGCGCTGGGCTGCGGCATGCTCGGCGTCGCCCTGCACCGCGCGCTCGGCCGCTACACGCGCGACACCGTCCACTTCGCCGTGCTCGGCCTCGGGATGGGCGCGATGGCGGCGCTCGCCTTCCTCGCCGGGGTCGGCCCGGCCGGCTACCTGGCCGGGCTGCTGGCGCTGGTCACCGCGCTCAACCTGTCCCTGCTGCCCGGGCTGCCGCGCGCATCACGGCCCCGGCCGGGGCTGCGCCGCGTGCTCACCGGCACGGTGCTGCTGATGGGCGCCGCCGACGTGATGAACAACGCGATGATTGGCGTGCTCTTCGTCGAGCTCGCCCTGAGCCCGTACGCGGCCCACAGCGGCGAGCTGTACCTGGTCACGCTCGGCTGGGGGTTCGCGCTGTCGATCCTCTACACGGTGCAGCGCATCTACCAGCCGCAGCTCTCCCTGCGGGTGGCCGGCGGGGGAGCGGCCGGGGCGCGCGTGCTCGGGCGGCGCATGGCCGGGCTCGCCGCGCTGGGCGCCGCCCTCTGGCTGACGGCCGCCGGGTTCGCGCTGGCGGCAGGCGCGCACGGGCCGGTCGCGCTCGCCGCGCTCGCCCTCACGCTGCTGCCGATGCAGGCCCTGGCCAGCGGCGCCACCTTCGTCGTCGAACACACCGACCTACGGGCCAACGCCCGGGCCGTCGTCGTCGCCCTGGCCGCGGTCGCCGCGCTGGGCGCCGTGGCCGTACCCCTGACCGGGGCGGCCGGAGCCGTGTACGCGCTGGGGGCGAACCCGCTCGTCCTCGGCCTGGCGCTGTGGAGGGCGCGATGAGCACCGGGCTGACCGTGCTGGTTCCGTGCTACAACGAGGGCGCGCAGGTGGAGGTCGCCTACCGGGAACTCACCGGGGAGCTGGCGGACCTCGCCGACCTGCAGATCCTGTTCGTCGACGACGGCAGCACCGACGACTCGCTCGCCTACATCCGGGCGCTGGCCGAGGCCGACCCGAGAGTGGGATACCTGTCCTTCACCCGCAACTTCGGCATCGACGCCGTCACGGCCGCCGGCTACCGCTACGCCGCGTGGCCATGGATCGTGCAGTGCGACGCCGACCTGCAGGTGCCGCCGTCGCAGATCTGGAAGCTGCTCGACAGGGCAGCCGAGGGCTACGACGTCGTCTTCGGCCGCCGGGTGCGCCGGCGCGACCCGCTCCTGCGCAAGATCGGCTCGGCCGGGCTGCACTGGGCGGCGCGGGCCGTGTTCCGCATCGACATGCCGCGCGGCGCCTCCACGTTCCGGCTCATGCGCACCAGCGTCGCCCGGACGATCAGCGAGCTGCGCCTGCCCTGGTTCATGCCCGCGGTGCCGCTGGTGGGGGCCCGGCACACCGCGGTCGACGTCAGCCACCGCGAGCGCGACGCCGGGCGCTCCAAGCTGCGGCCCGCCCGGCTGGCCGGGCACGCCTTCGAGCTGTTCTTCGGCTTCTCGTGGCGGCCCCTGAACGCGCTCTACCTGGTGGCGGTGCTGGCGCTGGCGGCGGCGGCACTCGGGCTGGAGGCCGCGCACCTGCTGGTGTCCGCGGCCACGCTCGCCGGGGTGGCGGTGGTCGGCCGCTACGTCCACCGCGTCGCCCCCCGCCCGCCCGCGTTCTACGTCCGCGAGTCGAACCTCCCCGTACGTCCCGAGGACACGCTCACCGGCGGCGCCCCGACCCCGCCCCCGCCCGGCCGCGTCCCCCCGGGCGGCGACTGAGCCCTGCCCCGGCCCCCGTACCCGTCCGGTCGTCAGTGTGGACGGTGGATGGTGGGGGCCGGGGGTGGCTATGGGGTGGCCTGGAGGTAGGCCAGGACCGCCATGACGCGCCGGTTGTGGTCGTCGGACGGCGGCAGGCCGAGCTTGGCGAAGATGTTCGTGGTGTGCTTGGCGACCGCCTTGTCGGTGACGCGGAAGCGCGCCGCGATCGCCAGGTTGGACAGGCCCTCCGCCATCAGGGCCAGCACCTCCCTCTCGCGCGGCGTCAGCGCGGCCAGCGGCTCGTCCCGGCCGCGCCGGGTGAGGAGCTGCGAGACGACCTCCGGGTCCATCGCGGTGCCCCCGGCCGTCACCTGGCGCACCGCGCCGACGAACCCGTCGACGTCGCCCACCCGGTCCTTCAGCAGGTAACCCACCCCGCCGGACCGGTCCGACAGCAGCTCCCTGGCGTACAGCTGCTCCACGTACTGCGACAGGATCAGCACCGGCAGCCCCGGCACCCGGGCCCGCGCCTCCAGGGCGGCGCGCAGCCCCTCGTCGGCGAAGCCCGGCGGCAGCCGCACGTCGATCACCGACACGTCGGGGCGGTGCCGCAGCAGCGCCTCCAGCAGCATCGGGCCGTTGTCGACCGCCTCCACCACGGTGCAGCCGTACGCCGACAGCAGGCGGACCAGCCCGTCGCGCAGCAGGGCCAGGTCCTCGGCTATGACAACGCGCACGGCACCTCCATGATCAGCTCCGTCGGCCCGCCCGGCGGGCTGTCCACGGTGAGAGTGCCGTCGAAGGCCGACAGCCGGTCCTCGATGCCGCGCACGCCGGTGCCGAGGTCGCGGCGCACGCCGCCGTGACCGTCGTCGCCCACCGTCAGCCGCAGCACGCCACCGGTGTGCCGCAGCCGCACCCAGGCCCGCGACGCGCCGCTGTGCTTGGCCACGTTGGCCAGCGCCTCGGCAGCCGCGAAGTACGCCGCCGACTCGACGGGCGGCTGCGGGCGGCCGGGCAGCTCGGCGTCGACGTCGACGGGGATCGGGCAGAGCAGCGCGGACGCCCCGATCGCGCCCGGCAGGCCGCGGTCCGCCAGCACCGGCGGGTGGATGCCGCGCACCAGGTCGCGCAGGTCGGTCAGGGCCTGACCGGCGACCTCCCTGGCCTCGTCGACCGCGCGCAGCACCTCGTCCGGGTCGGCGGCGGCGCGCGCCAGCCCCAGGCTCATGCGGATGGCGATGAGCTTGGCCTGGGCGCCGTCGTGCAGGTCGCGTTCGATGCGGCGCAGCTCGGCGGCGTGCGCGTCGACGACCGCGGCGCGGGAGGCGGTCAGCTCCCGGATGCGCGCGTCCGGCGCGGGCCGCGCGTCGAGCAGCAGCCGCGCCAGCCGCGCCTGCCCGGTGCGGAACAGCGGCACGGCCAGCAGGGCCACGACCGCGATCGCCACGAGGGCCAGGCTGATGGAGTACGTGTTCAGCATGCTCGGGCGGGACGGCTGGAGCCGGAAGAACAGATAGTCGAGGGCCGCCAGCATCGCCCACACCACGGCCACGGGAGCCGGTCCGGACACCGCGTGCACGGCCAGCCACAGCACCTCCCGCCGAGCGGCAGCCGGGCCGCCCGCCGAGGCATCCACCGTGCCGCCCGCCGGTGCGTCCGCCGGGTCGCCGTCCCGGGCGAGCACCCGCCGCGCCCACCGGCGCTGATGCCCGGCCAGCCGCCCCACCGCCGCGCGCGCCCACGCGAGCGGCCGCCCGGTGAGCGGCGCCAGCGCGGCGCCCGACGCCAGCAGGGCGAGCAGGACGGGCGCGGCCACCCCGGTGGCGGCGTTCAGCGCCAGCGCCCCCACCCCGGCGACGGCGCCGAGCGCCCGCCGGGCGACGGTCTTCCTCCCCTTCACCCCTGCAGTCTGCCGTGCCCGCGAGCGTGCGGCGGTAGGTCTGCGCCTACCACCGGGGTGGTGAATTCCCACCCCGGAGGTGGACCGGCCCCCCTGGAGACCGGGCCCGCGCACCGCGAGGCTCGTTCCGGCCGACCATGCCGGACGAGGGGGAGACGTGATCGACGTACGGGGACTGACCATGCGCTACGGCCGCACGGTCGCCGTGGACGGGCTGACCTTCAGCGTGAGACCGGGCCTGGTGACCGGATTCCTGGGCCCCAACGGCGCGGGCAAGTCCACCACCATGCGGGCCGTGCTCGGGCTGGAGGTGCCCGCCGGAGGCGAGGCGCTGGTGGACGGGCGGCCGTACGCGTCGCTGCGCCGCCCGATGCGCACGATGGGCGCGCTGCTCGACGCCGGGGCCGTGCACGGCGGCCGGACCGCCCGCGACCACCTGCGCTGCCTGGCCCGCAGCAACGGCATCGGCGCCGGGCGGGTGGACGAGGTGCTCGGCCAGGTGGGGCTGACGGACGTGGCCGGGCGGCGGATCGGCGGCTTCTCCCTGGGCATGAAGCAGCGGCTGGGGATCGCGGCGGCACTGCTGGGCGACCCGGCGGTGCTGATGTTCGACGAGCCGCTGAACGGGCTCGACCCGGAGGGCATCCGCTGGATCCGCGACCTGCTGCGGGCGCTGGCCGCCGAGGGGCGGACCGTCCTGCTGTCGAGCCACCTGATGAACGAGCTGGCGCTCACCGCCGACCACGTCGTCGTCATCGGGCGCGGCAAGCTGATCGCGGACACGGCGATCGGCGAGCTGGCCGGCCGCTTCCGCCGCGACGTGCTCGTCCGGGCCGCGGACCCGGAACGGCTGGCCGGGGTCCTGCGCGCGCACGGCGCCACCGTGACCCCCGAAGAGGCGCCCCCCGGCCCACCCGTGCGCGGGCTGTCCGTGCGCGGGCTGTCTGTGCGGGGGCTGGATGCCGAGGTGATCGGGGAGCTGGCGCTGGGCGCGGGCGTCGCGCTAGGCGAGCTGACACCGCGCGGCGCATCGCTGGAGGAGGCGTTCATGGAGCTCACCGAGGACAGCGTCGAGTACGGCGCCCGTACCGGGACGGAGCAGGGCCGATGACGGACGCGATCGCCGCCGAATGGCACAAGCTCCGCTCGCTGCGCTCCAACGCGTACCTGCTGGCCGTCTCGCTGCTCGCCGTGCTGGCCTGCGCCGGGGTGGCGTACCTGATCGGGCGCGGGTTCGACCGGCAGACGTTCGAGGAGCGGCTGGGCTTCACCGGCGTCGGCGCCGGGCTGGGCACGGGCCTGCCGATCGCCTACGTCGTGTTCGGCACGCTGGGCGCGCTCACGATCACCGCCGAGCACGCCACCGGCCTGATCCGCACCAGCCTGGCGGCGGTGCCGAGGCGGCAGGTGTTCCTGTTCGCCAAGGTGCCGGGCCTGGCCGCCGTCACCCTGGTCGCCGGTCAGGTCCTGGCGTTCGCCATGCACGGGGCCGCGCAGGCGGTCCTCGGCAGCCGCGCGGACCAGCTGCTGCTCGACGGCGGGACGCTGGGGACCTCGCTCGCCGAGCCGGGCGTGCTCGCGTCGGTGGCCGTCTCCGGGCTGTCCATGACGGCGGCGGCCCTCGTCGGGCTGGGGGCGGGCGCGGCGATCCGGTCGACGCCGGGCACCCTGGTCGCGCTCGTGCTGGTCTTCCTGGTGCTGCCCGTGGCCGCGCAGGCGCTGCCGTCGCCGCTGCGGGCCCAGGTGGGCTCGTACCTGCTGGAGAACCTGCCCGCGCAAGTCGCCGGGGTGGGCGGGCTGCTGCCGCCCGTCGCGGCGGCGGCGCTGCTCGCGGGCCACGTCGCCGTCGCGCTGGCGGCGGGCGCGACGGTCACGGCGCTGAAGGGCCGCAGGCTCAGGCCGCTGCTCGCCGGCGCGGCCGCGGTGCTGCTGACGGCGCTGACGGCGGTCCTGCCCACGGTGCTGCCGGCGGCCGGGCTGTCACCGGGGATGCCGGCGGGGCCGGCAGAACCGGCGGTGGCGCCCGCGTCCGGTGACGCGGGCGGCGCGGCGTCCGCCCTGGCCTGGCGGCCGTGCGCGGACAAGGACGCGCCCGGGGACCTGCGGTGCGCCTCCGTCGAGGTGCCGCTCGACTGGCACAAGCCCGCCGGGCGCACGATCACCGTGCCGGTCGCGATGCTGCCCGCCTCCGGGGCGGGCCGCCGGATCGGCGTCCTGTTCTCCGTCCCCGGCGGCCCCGGCGGGTCGGGGATCGACGACCTGAAGCAGCACCACGCGCGGTTCGCCAAGCTGCGCGACCGGTTCGACGTCGTCAGCCTCGCCCCCCGCAACACCGCCGTCCCCGGCGGCCCGCTGCCGTACGCGTGCCTGTCCACCGGCCCGTGGATCACGCTGCCCGGCGACCGCGCCGAGTGGGCCGAGCTGGCGCGGGCGAACCGGGAGCACGCCGAGCGGTGCCGCGCCGCCGACCCGGAGCTGTTCGACCACATGGACTCCGCCTCCGTCGCCCGCGACATCGAGGCCGTCCGCGTGGCGCTCGGCGAGCCGCGGCTGAGCTTCCTGGCCAACTCCTACGGCGGCCACCCCGCCGAGGCGTACGCCCGGCTGTTCCCCGCCCGGGTGCGCGCGATGGTCCTGGACGGCGCCGCCGACCACCAGGAGCCGGTCGCCGCCACCGAGCCCGCCCTGTACGCGCGGCTGGAGCGGCAGCTGGTGCGCTTCGCCGCCTGGTGCCGGGCGGACACCGCCTGCGCGCTGCACGGCAGGGACGTGGCCGGGGTGTGGCGACGGCTGGTCACCGCCGCCGACCGCAAGCCGGTGCCGGTGCGCGGCGACCCGTCGGGGGCCGCCTACAGCGGGTTCGACCTGAAGGTCGCCGCCGGGCCCAGCTTCGTCTCGCCCGGCCGCGAGCCCGAGGTGCCCCGCTGGGTCCAGCTCGCCGCCGCGATCGAGAAGGCGGAGGGCGGCGACGCCTCCGGGTTCGCCGACTACGTCAGGCAGGCCACGGGCAGCGCCAAGGTGCCCGCGGCCGCCGGCCAGAACATGACGCACTGCCTGGACGGCAAGGGGTACGGGAGCTACGCCGCCTTCCGTGAGGCGCTGCGCGAGGCGGAGCGGGTGTCGCCTCACTTCGCCGGGCAGCGCTCGTGGTGGCCGCTGGCCTGCGCGGGCTGGCCCGCGCCGGTCACCAACCCGCCGGCGCCGCTGCCCGCGTGGGGGCTGCCGCCGCTGCTCGGGGTGGGGAGCTGGACGGACCACGACGAGGTGGCCCGCGCCGTCCGCCGGGTGCCGGGCTCGTCCAACCTCCGGTACGAGGGCCACGGGCACACGCTGTACCTGTCCGGTCCTGGCGGCTGCGTCACCGCGCACGTCAACCGCTACCTGATCAGCCTGCGCCTCCCGCCGTCCGGCGCCACCTGCCCGGGCGCCGGGTGAGGGCCGCCCGCGATCACCCGGCGAGATCACCAGGCGCGGTCACCCGGCGAGGGCGCGGCCGGTGGGGGTCGAGCGGTCGGTGCAGCCGGCGACGGGGCCCTCGTACAGCACGCTCCCGCCGTGCCGGCCCGGCCCCGGCCCGAGGTCCACGAGCCAGTCGGCCTGCCGGACGACGTCCAGGTTGTGCTCGATGACGATCACGGTGTGCCCCTGCGCGACGAGGTCGCCGAGGACGCGCAGGAGCGTGCCGACGTCGCTCGGGTGCAGGCCGGTCGTCGGCTCGTCGAGCACGTACACGGTGGGCCGCGCCGACTCCCGGAGCTCCTTGGCGATCTTGACGCGCTGGCACTCCCCGCCTGACAGCGTGCTCAGCGACTGCCCCAGGCGCAGGTAGCCGAGGCCGACGGCGGAGAGCTGGCGCAGCGCGTCCGCGATGGCCCGGTCGGGCAGCCGGTCGACGGCCTCGGCGATGGTGAGGTCGTCGACGTCGGCGATCGACAGCCCGTCCACGGTGTGGGCCAGGACCTCCGGGGTGAACCGGCGGCCCTCGCAGGTCTCGCACCGGACCTCCTGGCCGTCCATGAACGCCAGGTCGGTGTAGATCACGCCGAGCCCCTTGCACGCCGGGCAGGCACCCTCGGAGTTGGCGCTGAACAGCGCGGCCGAGACGCCGTTGCGCCGGGCGAACAGCCTGCGGATCGCCGGGGCGATCCCGGTGTAGGTGATCGGGGTCGAGCGGCGGTTCGCGCTGACCGGCCGCTGGTCGATCACCGTGGCGTCGTGCTGGGCGACCAGCTCGTGGGCCAGGCTGGACTTGCCGGACCCGGCGACCCCGGTGAACACGGTCAGCACGCCTGTGGGGATCCGTACGGTGAGGTCGCGCAGGTTGTTGCGGGAGGCGCCCGCCACCGTGAGGTGGCCTGTCGCCTGCCGCGGGGCGGTGTTGACCGGCAGCCGCCGGGCCAGGGCGCGGCCGGTTGGCGTGTCCGCCTCCCGCAGCCGGTCGAACGGCCCCTGGAAGACGAGCCGCCCGCCGCCCGCGCCGGCGCCGGGCCCGATCTCGACGACCTGGTCGGCGTGCGCCATGACGGCGGGGTCGTGCTCGACGACGAGCACGGTGTTGCCCGTGTCGCGCAGCCGCTCCAGCAGCTCGATCATGGACTCCACGTCGGTCGGGTGCAGGCCCACGGTCGGCTCGTCGACCACGTACGTCATCTCGGCGAGGCTGGAGCCCAGGTGCTTGACCATCTTGATCCGCTGCGACTCGCCGCCGGACAGCGTCGTGGTCGCCCGGCCGAGCGTGAGGTAGCCGAGCCCGATCGTGACCATCGCCTCCAGCCGTTCCACCAGGGCGGCGACGACGGGCGCGACGCCGGGGGAGTCGATGGTGCGGACCAGGGCGGCGAGCTCGGTGATCTCCATGCGGGACAGCTCGCCGATCGTGCGGCCGAGCACGGTGGCCGTCCTGGCGGCCTTGGCGAGCCGGTCGCCGCCGCACTCGGGGCAGGTCCCGGCGCGGGTGAAGCGCCGGATGGCCTCCTGCTTGCGCTCGGACAGGTTGTCGGAGGTGTGCAGGTAGATGCGTTCGAACCGCTCGACGACGCCCTCGTAGTCCCGGGGCGGCCTGCTGCCGAGCGAGGCCGCGGCCTCGCCGCCGTACAGCAGCGCCTCACGTTCGGCCGGGGTCCAGTCGCGGAGCGGGGTGTGGGCGTCGAAGGCGCCGATGTCGGCGTACCGGGAGTACCAGTAGCCGCCGTTGCCGAAGCCGGGCAGCAGGATCGCGCCCTCGGCCAGGGACTTGTCCAGGTCGAGGAAGCGGTCGACCGCGCTGACCACCACCTCGCCGAGCCCGGAGCAGGTGGGGCACATGCCGGCGGGCTCGTTGAAGGAGAACCGGTTCGACTCGCCCACGTACGGGCTGCTGAGGCGGGAGAACAGCAGCCGCAGGTACGTCCACGCGTCCGTGATCGTGCCGACCGTCGAGCGGGCGTTGCCGCCGATGCGCCGCTGGTCGATGACGACCACGGGGGTCAGGCCGCCGATGTGCTCGACGTCGGGGCGCGTCCACTTCGGCAGCCGGTTGCGGGCGAACGGCGGGAACGTCTCGTTGAGCTGGTGGCCCGCCTCGGCGGCGATCGTGTCGAACACCAGCGACGACTTGCCCGAGCCGGACACGCCCGCGAACACGACCAGCCGGTTGCGCGGGATGTCGACGTCCAGGCCGGCCAGGTTGTTCGTCCGGGCTCCGCGAAGGGTGATGGTGCGCGCTGTCATGCCGTCACGCTACGAGCAGATGTGGCCGGATTCTGACCGCGTCCGATGGCAGGATCGAGGCATGGCGGACGTCACCGAGCGCATGCTGGCCCTGCTGTCGACGCTGCAGACCGGGCGGCCGTTCGGCGGGGAGGAGCTGGCCCGGCGGCTCGGCGTCAGCCCGCGCACGCTGCGCCGCGACGTCGACCGGCTGCGCGGCTACGGCTACCCCGTCGAGACCCAGCCAGGGCCCGGCGGCTACTACCGGCTCGCGGCCGGGCGCACGATGCCGCCGCTCGTCCTCGACGACGACGAGGCGGTGGCCACGCTGCTGGCGCTCGCCTCGCTCGCCGCCGTCGGGGCGGCGGCCGAGGGCGGGATCGACGACGCCGCGACCCGCGCGTACGGCAAGCTGGACCAGTTCCTGCCCGCCCGGCTGCGCCCGCGCGTCGCGGCGGTGCGGGCCAGCCTGGAGACGAGCCCGCAACGCGCGCCGAGCGTGCCCGCCCAGCAGCTCGCGCTGGTCGCCGACGCGATCGCGCGCCGCGAGGTCCTGTCGTTCGCCTACACGGACGCGCGCGGCGGCCGGAGCGAGCGGCGGGTGGAGCCGTACCGGCAGATCCACCACCTGCTGCGCTGGTACGTGCTCGGCTGGGATCTCGGGCGCGGCGACTGGCGGGTGTTCCGCCTCGACCGCGTCACCGGCGCGACCGGCACCGGCGACCGCTACGAGCCGCGCCCGCTGCCCGCCGAGTCGGCCACCGACTACCTGCGGCAGGGGATCAACCGGGACAAGCAGGACGTCAGCGTCCTGGTGGACGCCCCGGCCGCCGCGGTGCTCGACGCGCTGAAGTTCCAGGACGCCGAGGTCCGCGCGCTGGACGACGGGCGGACCGGCGTCAGCCTCGCGCTGGACTCCTGGCAGTGGCTGATCCTCAACCTCGCCTTCCTGGACGCCGACTTCCGGATCACCGCGGGCCCGGAGTTCACCGCGGGCTGCCGTGCCTTCGCCGCCCGGCTCCTGGCCGCGACCGAGCCGGACTGACCGATCACACCAGCCCGGCGGCCAGCAGGAAGATCGCGATCCCGTGGGCGAGCGCGGCGGTGGTGACCCCGTGGCGCACGCGCAGGAACGCGCAGATCAGCCCTTCGTACAGGGTGAAGGCCAGCAGCGGCCAGCCGGCGTCGGTGACCGTCGAGGCGAGGAAGGCGTGGCAGGCGGCGAACAGCAGCGCCGACAGCAGGGCGGCGCGGGTGGCGTCCAGGCGCTGTTCGAGCCGTCCCTGGAGGAAGCCGCGGAACAGCACCTCCTCGGCGAGGTTGCCCGCCAGGCTGAACAGCAGCAGCACCGGCAGCAGCGCGACCGCGACCGCGCCGCCGCGCCCGTCCAGGGGTGTGGTCAGCGACAGCAGCAGCACCGGCGCGGCGGCCAGCGCGCCGCCGCCCGCGCCCCACACGACCGTGCCGGGGCCGAAGCGCCCCCAGCGCACCAGCGACCGCAGCCCGGCGTCCAGCCGCAGCACCGCGACCGTCGCCGCCACCGTGCCCAGCCCGAACACCACCAGGACGCCCGCCTGGTCGGTGAAGCGCAGCCACGGGACCGCCCCCGCCGTGCCGATCCGCCAGAACCCGAGCGGGGTCATCGCGTCCCTGATCAAGATGAAGGCGAGCACGAGCGCCATGACGCGCGCGAGCGGGTCGCGCTCACCGCGCGCCAGCGCGTAACAGCCGCCGATCAGGAGCAGGCCGGGCAGCACCCGGGCGCCGTAGGCGAGGAGTTCGGGCAGCACAGAGGGCTCCGTTCACGAGGGGAGAGCGAAACGCCTTCAATAATGCGAGCTATTCTCAGTTTTCGGTACTCGCATAGGAGGGTCGTGCTCACACCCCGTAAACAGCCACGCCAGCAGCGCTCCAGGGAGACGGTCGCGGCGATCCTGGAGGCGGCGGCTCAGCTTTTCCAGAGGCACGGCTACGCCGGCGCCACCACGAACAAGATCGCCGAACGCGCCGGGGTGTCCATCGGGTCGCTGTACCAGTACTTCCCGAACAAGGACGCGCTGCTGGTGGCGCTGGCCGAGCACTACCTCGCCGAGAGCGCCGACCGGGTCGCGCAGGTCTTCGCCGGCGCGGCCGGGCGGCGGCCGTCCCTGTCGGCCCTGCTCACCGACCTGGTGGAGGGCGTGGCCGCGCTGCACACCGACCGGCCGGATTTGCACCGGCTGCTGTACGACCACGTCCCCCGCACCCCCGGCCTGGTCGCCCGCTTCCGGGACGCCGAGCGCCGGATCGCCCGCGCGCTGGCGGCCGAGCTGCGCCGCCTCGGAGCCGGTGGCCCCGATCCCGAGCTGAACGCGCTGCTGGCCGTCCAGGGCATCGAGGCCCAGTTGCACGGCGCGCTGCTCGACCCGCCGGACGGCCCCGGCCACGTCAGGGCGGTGGTGATGCTGTGGGAGCGTGCGCTCTCGGTACCCCCGGAGGGTATAGGATCTGGGCATGACTCCTGAGCGAAGGCTGCACGAGCATCTGACCCGGTGGCTCGGAGCCTGGCCGCCCGGCGGGCCGCTGGACGTCGTCGCCCATCCCGGGCGCGCGCTGCCCGCGTGGGACGGCGCGATCCATCCCGTGCTCGGGGTCGGCGGTCCCGGCGGGGGCGTGCTCTCGGTGCTGCCCGAGCACGCCGAGGAGGTCGCGAAGCTGCACGACGACGACCCCGGCGGCTTCGGGCCGCGGGTCCCCGCGCTGCTCGGGCCGCCCGCCCGCGCCTGGTTCACCGCCGTCTACCGCTGGACGGCCCGGCCCGCGCCGCTGCCCGACGCCGGGGTGTGGGTGCCCGCCACCGATCCGGAGGTGCCCGAGTGGCTGCGGCCCTTCGGCGGCGAGGTGCTGGTGGCGCGCGACCCGCGCACGGGCGCGCACCTGGCCGGCGTGGGCGTCAAACGGCACGACCACCACGGGCGCGAGCTGGCCGTGGTGACCGAGCCCCGGGCGCAGGGGCGCGGGCTCGCCCGGCGGCTCGTCGCCCAGGCGGCGCGCCGGGTGCTCGACGAGGGGGCCGTGCCCACGTACATGCACGCGCCCGGCAACCTGGCCTCCGCGGCGGTCGCCGCCGCGGCCGGGTTCCCCGACCTGGGCTGGACGGCCTTCGGCGTCAGCGCCGCCCGGTAGAGACGGCGACAGCCCCCCGTCCCGGAGGACGAGGGGCTGTCTTCACGCTCTGCGGATCAGAGAACGGTCACGCCGACGGCCTGGGGGCCCTTGGCGCCCTGGTTGATGTCGAACTCGACGCGCTGGTTCTCCTCCAGGCTGCGGAAGCCGCCCGACTGGATCTCGGAGAAGTGGACGAACACGTCCGCGCCGCCGCCGTCGACGGCGATGAAGCCGAAGCCCTTGTCAGCGTTGAACCACTTCACAGTGCCCTGTGCCATTGCGATGTCTCCTCGTCAGAGATGGGTGACCCGCGGGATCGCGGATCGCCGGCCGGGGTTGTCTTTGCTGCGACCGCACCATCTCTCAAGAAGAAACAGCCGCCCGCCCGAAGGCGTGCGGGGCAAACCACATACACGGAACTGACCCGGCTGTTCTGTACAACGGCGGCGGCTCGCCGGTCATTCCCGGACCGCGTCCGATCAGGTGGACGGGGGGAGGGCCACGGTGACGCGGAGGCCGCCGTCCGGGTTCGGGACGGCCTCCACGCGCCCGCCGTGGGCGGCGGTGATGGCGGCGACGATCGACAGCCCGAGCCCCGCGCCGCCCGCCGAGCCGGTCCGGTCCGGGTCGAGCCTGCGGAACGGCTCGAACAGCTCGCCGGCCCTGCCCGGCGGGACGAGCGGGCCGGTGTTGCCGACGACCAGCCCGGCGGCCGGGGACAGCTCGACCAGGACGCGCCCGCCCCGATGGTTGTGCCGGACGGCGTTCTCCACCAGGTTGGCCACCAGCCGGGTGAGCATCACCTCGTCGCCCGCCACGACGACCGGGCCACCGGTGACGGAGACGGCGACCGTGACGTCCTTGTCCCGCGCCGCCGGCGACTGCTCCGCGACGACCTGCTCGACCACGGCCGCCAGGTCCACCGGCGCGGGCGCGTCGAGGCCGCGCTCGCCCTGGGCCAGCACGAGCAGGCCGTCGATGAGCCGCTCGGACCGCTCGGTGTTGCGCAGCAGCTCGGCCCGGATCCAGGCCAGCCGTTCCGGCGAGGGGTCGGCCAGGCCGACCTCGACGGCGGTGCGCTGGATGGCGAGCGGCGTGCGCAGCTCGTGCGAGGCGTTGGCGACGAACCGGCGCTGACCGGCCACCGCGCGCTCCAGCCGGTCGAGCATGGCGTCGAAGGTGTCGGCCAGCTCCTTGAGCTCGTCCTGCGGCCCGGTCAGCGCGATGCGCTCGTGCAGCGTCGACAGCGACAGCCTGCGGGCGGTGGCGGTGATGCGGTGCAGCGGGCGCAGCAGCCGCCCGGTGAGCCACCAGCACACCGCGAACGCCAGCACCGCGATCGCCACGAACGTGACGAGCGTGATGACCCGCTGGGAGTCCACCAGCTCCTGTTCGAGCTCGTCCGCCCGGACGAACGTCTCCACCCCGGGCGGGAGCAGGCAGGGGGCGCCCGGCTCGCACGGCCCTTCGGCCTTCCGCCGGACCGCCACGTCCTGGAGGTTCCTGCCGACGGCGTCCCCCTGGAGCCGCTGCGCCACCACCAGCGCCCCCAGCGTGATGACCGTGAAGATCCCGCCGTACAGCAGCGTCATCCGGGCCCGCACCGAGAGGCGGCCCAGCGGCCGGATCCGCCGCGGTCTCACAAGCGGTACCCGGCGCCCGGCACGGTGACGATGACCGGTGGCAGGCCCAGCTTGGCGCGCAGCTTGCTCACCGTCACCTTCACGACCGTGGTGAACGGGTCCGTCTGCTCGTCCCAGGCGCGTTCCAGCAGCTCCTCGGCGCTGACGGCGGTGCCGCGCGCCCGCATCAGCACCTCCAGCACCCCGTACTCCTTGCGCGACAGCGCCAGCGGGCGGCCGTCGCGGAACGCCTCGCGGGCGCCGGTGTCCAGGGTGATGCCGGCGTGCTCCAGCACCGGCGGCAGCGGCGGCCCGGACCGCCGGGCGAGCGCGCCGACCCGGGCCGCCAGCTCGTCGAAGGCGAACGGCTTGGGCAGGTAGTCGTCGGCGCCCAGGTTCAGGCCGGCGACGCGGTCGTGCACCGTGCCCGAGGCGGTCAGCATCAGGATGCGCACCGGGTCGCCGCGCTGGGCCAGCTCCTGGCAGATGTCGTCACCGTGCCGCCGGGGCAGGTCGCGGTCCAGGACCAGCACGTCGTAGGCGCCGGCCGCGAGCCGCTCCAGCGCGTCCGCGCCGTCGTAGGCGACGTCGACCGTCATCGCCCGGCCGCGCAGCCCCTCGGCCACGAGATCCGCCAGGACCCGCTCGTCCTCGGCCACCAGAATTCGCATGGTGGCATTCCCGCAGATCGGGGGTAAGAGCGCGGTTAACGCTCAGGCGAGCTGGCGGGCCTCCGTGCGCGCCGCCATCCGCCGCTCGAACCAGATCGAGGTGAACGGGGGCACCGCGCACGCCAGGCCGAGCACGACCGTGCCCCGGCTCCAGCCCGCCTCCCGCGCCGACAGGATCACGCCGAGCCCGTACAGCACGAACAGCGCGCCGTGGATCGGCCCGAACACCTTCACGCCGAGCTCGCCGGTCTCGGTCACGTACTTGAAGAACATCCCGACGAGCAGCCCGGCCCACGAGCACGCCTCGGCCACCGCCACGATCCGGAACCAGCGCAGCACGCCCCCACCACTTTCATCCGATTTTCGCGCTCACTCTACAGCCTGTAGAGGACGGCGGGCGCAGTCACTCCGCCGCGGGGACCTCGCCGTACGGGGGCGTCACCGCCCGGGAGCGCCGTCAGGGCCCGGGACGAAGGCCGGCGGTCTGGATGGCGCGGCTGATGTCGGTCGGCGTGAGCAGGCCGATCAGCCGGCCCGACGGGTCCAGCACCACGGCCCGCCCGTCGGCGCAGCCGTCCATCCGCGACAGCAGGCCGGTCAGCGGCTCGTCCGGGCGGGCGCTCGGCACGTCCCCGGCGGGACAGGCGATGTCGCTCAGCCGGGTCGTCTCCCGCGCGGCGGGCGGCACGTCCCGGATGCGGTTGAGCGTCACCAGGCCGAGGAAGGCGCCGCGCTCGTCGGTGAGCGGGTACGTGGACAGGCGGCTCGTCATGACCAGGCGCTCGATCAGCCCCGCGACGGTCTCGTCAGGACGGGCGACCACGGGCGGCCCGGTCATCACGTCGCCGACGCGGACGCCGCCCAGCGCCGAGGACACCTGGGTCTGCCGCTCCTCCGCGCCGGCGGCGTTGACCAGGAACAGGCCGATCAGCGCCAGCCACAGCCCCTGGAAGCCGAGGCCGGTGACGACCTGGAAGAGCCCGAGCGCGACGAGCGCGTACCCGAACACCCGGCCCGCGCGGGCGGCGGTGACCGCGGCGCGCGTCCGGTCGCCCGAGCGCGCCCACAGCGCGGCGCGCAGCACCCGGCCGCCGTCCAGCGGCGCGGCCGGGATCAGGTTGAACACGGCCAGGAGGACGTTCAGCCCGGCCAGGTAGAGGAAGACGCCCGCCGCCAGGGGCGCGCCGGACAGCAGCATCGCCACCGCGCCGCACACGATCCCGCAGGCCAGGCTGGTCAGCGGCCCCACCACGGCGATCTTCAGGTCGGCGCCCGGAGTGCGGGGCTCGCCGCGCAGCTCGGCCACGCCGCCGAGCAGCCACAGCGTGATCCTCGGCACCTCGATGCCGTGACGCTGGGCCACCAGCGCGTGCGCGAGCTCGTGCGCCAGCAGCGACGCCAGGAACAGCACCGCCGCCGCCAGCGCCGCCAGCAGGTAGAGCGCCGTGGCTCGGCCCGGGAACAGCGCGGGGAAGCTCCCGAAGGCCAGGCCCACGACCAGGATCGCGACGATGAACAGCACGCTGACGTTCAGCCCGACGGCGACGCCGCCGACGCGGCCCAGCGAGATCGACGAGCGCATCCGGCCTCCCAGGTCCTCACCCGTCCGGTACCCCGGTGGACGGGCGGAAACATCAGGTCAGCCGGTGTGCGCGAGATCCAGGAACAGGGCGGCCGACCAGCCGAAGCCGCTCGTCGCCCGGCCCGCGCGGCGGCCGGTGCGCGGGTTCCAGTACTCGTACAGCCCGCCGCCGTCGCGGACCATCGCCAGCGTCCGCTCCCGCAGCTCGGCGGCCGTGTCCGGGTAGCCGGAGCGGCGCAGCCCCTCGACGAGCAGGTAGTTGACGTTCAGCCACACCGGGCCGCGCCACATCGCGTCCGGGTCGAACCGCGGGTCGTCGAACGCCACGGTCGGCACCGGCCGCTCGCCCCAGAACGACGGCGACGTCAGGTCCGCCACCAGCCGGTCCGCGACCTGCCGGGGGAGCCTGCCGGTGAGCAGCGGCATGAACTCCAGCGGCGTGCGCACGTCCACCTCGCCCCCGCCCACCCGGGTGACGAAGCGGCGGCCGTTCCACCGGCGCGCGACCATGCGGTCCACCAGCGCCTGCGCCCTCTCCCGCCACGGGCCCGGGTCACGGCCCAGCACGGCGGCGATGTCGCCGAGCCGGTCGTACTGGAGCGCCAGGTAGGAGTTCAGGTCCGGCGGCTCGGCGCGCGGGCCGTGGTCCCAGATCGGGCTGTCGTCGAGGCCGGAGGAGTACGGGTGCAGGTACTCGGCCAGGCCGTCGCCGTCGGGGTCCGAACGGGTGAACCACCACTCCTGGGAGCGGGCGAGCGGCTCGAACACCTCTGCCAGGAAGGCGGGGTCGGGGTCGGCCTCGTGGATCTTCCACACGGCCCAGGCGGTGAGCGGCGGCTTGGTGACCGGGACGACCGTGGGGTCCGGCGGGCCGCCGACGTGCTGGGCGAGCCTGGCCAGGTCGGAGCGGGGCAGGTCGGTGGTCTCGGCCAGCACGCCGTGGTCGTGCACCACGTCGGGGATCAGGCCGTCGGGGCGCTGGTTGTCGAGCAGGATGCGGATCTGCTCCCTGGCCAGGGCGGGGTCGGCGTGGCGGAGGGCGATGGCGTGGAAGTACGCATCCCAGTTCCATAAGCCGACATATCCGTACTTGGAGGGGATGAGGGATTCCCGGCCCCGGATCGGCACCAGGTTCACCGCCAGCGTCCACCACGCCTGCTCGGCCCGTTCCCTCAGGCCGGGCGGCACGGCGGGCATCCGGTCGAACCACGCCCGCCACCGCGCCCCGGCCGCCGCCACCACCGCCCCACCATCCAACCCCGGCCTCTCGGGGAAGGCCCCGTCCGGGGAGGAACCGTCCGGGGTGGGGCCGTTCGGGGTGGGGCCGTTCGGGGTGGGGCCGTCTGTGGTGGGGTTGTCCGGGGTGGAACCGTCCGGGTTGGGGTTGGGGGTGGTGAGGGGGAGGACTCCGTCGATGGGGGCCTCGCCGCCGTCCCAGACGGCGCGGGCGTCGCGGCCGGTGAGGACGAGCGTGTCCGGCGCGGCGAACGCCATCGTCACCCCGCCCGCGAACTCCACCCGGTCCGGCAGCGCGCGCCGTACCGGAAGCTCCCGATCGCCCGACAGGACCCGCAGCCCCGTCAGGACGGTCGCGTCGGCGAGCCGCGTCTCGTACAGCGCTCTGGCGATCCACAGGGAGCCGTCGTCGGCCGCCATCACGAGCAGCCGGGAGCCCCGGTCGGTGAACGGGCGCTCGCGCAGATCCAGCATCAGCTCCAGCATCAGCGGCCTCCCAGCCCGGACGCGGCCATCGAGTTGATGATCCTGCGCTGCCCGAACAGGAAGGCGATCAGCGTGGGCACCACCGCGATCGCGGAGGCGGCCAGGATCAGCCCGTAGTCCACGGCCATGCGCTGGCCGGAGAACTGGCTCAGCAGCAGCGGCACCGTGGCCAGCTCGGGGGAGTTCAGGAAGATCAGGGGGAAGAAGAACGAGTTCCAGGATGCCAGGAAGGCGATGATGCCGAGCGCGCCCAGGCCGGGCCGGATGTTCGGCAGCACCACGTTCCAGAAGCACCGCCAGCGCCCGGCGCCGTCGATCCTGGCGGCCTCCTCCAGCTCCACCGGGACGGCCCGGATGAACTGGCGCAGCAGGAAGACCGCGAACGGGTTCGCGACGGTGGGCACGATGAGCGACAGGTGGGAGTCGATCCACCCCAGCTCGGCCAGCATCAGGTAGAGCGGCACGACCGTCACCTGCGAGGGCACCATCTGGGTGGCCAGGAACACCACGAACAGCACCTCGGACCCGCGGAAGCGGATCCGGGCGAAGGCGTAGGCGGCCATGGCGGAGGTGAGCAGCGTCAGCGTGACGTTGATCGCGGCGATGTAGAAGCTGTTCCAGTACGCGAGGCCGAACGGCATGGCGCCGAGCGCGTCGGGATAGTTGGCCCAGCGCCACGGGTCGGGCAGCCAGGCCAGCGGGTCGTTCAGCATCTGGCGGACGCCCTTGAACGACGTCAGCAGCATCCAGACGAACGGGAACAGCATCGCCAGGCCGCCGACGGCGAGCGCGGCGTGCAGGGCTATCTGCCGGGGTCGCATGCGGGCCCCCTCACGAGTCGTAGTGGACGAGGCGCTTCTGCGCCGCGAACTGGACGAGGGTCACGAGCAGCGTCAGCACCAGCAGGATCAGCGCGGCGGCACTGCTCAGCCCGAACTGGAAGTCGCGGAAGCCCAGCTCGTACACCTGGTAGACGATGGTCCGCGCGCCGTCGTTGTCCTGGGGGTTGACCAGCACGTAGATCTGGTCGAACGCCTGGAACGAGCTGATGACGGCGACCACGGTGGAGAAGAAGATCGTCGGCGAGAGCAGCGGCAGCGTGACGGAGCGGAAGATCCGCACGGGGCCGGCGCCGTCCATGCGGGCGGCCTCGACGATCTGCGGCGGGATCGTCTGCAGCCCGGCCAGGAAGATCACCACGTTGAGGCCGAGCGACGACCAGATCGTCACCGCCGCGATGGCGACGATCACCCAGTCCGGGTCGCCCAGCCAGTCGGGGGCGGTGATGCCGAACCACTGCTGCAGGCTCGTGTTGAGCACGCCGAACTCGTCGCCCGCGAGGATGATCTGCCACATCAGCGCGACGGCGACCGAGCTGGTGACCACCGGCAGGAAGTACAGCACCCGGTAGAAGCCGCTGCCCCGGACGTTGTTGAGCGCGACGGCGATCAGCAGCGCCAGGGCGAGCCCGGCGGGCACGGTGAGCAGCGCGAGCTTGACGGTGTTCCACACCGCGCGCCCGAACTGCGGGTCGGTGAGCACGGCGGCGAAGTTGGCCAGGCCCGCCCACTCCTTCTGGCCGAGCCCGTCCCAGTGCATGAACGCCAGCACCACGGCGAAGCACAGCGGCCCGACCAGGAACACGACCAGCGCGCTGACCTGCGGCGCCAGGAAGAACGCGGCCCACCAGCCGTCACGGTGGCGCACCCGGCCGGCGCGAGCCCCAGGGCGGGCGCTCCCGGTGCGGGGCCCGGTCCGGGCCCCGGTGTCGAGCGCCACGGCTAGCCCAGCTTGCTCTCGACGAGCGAGCCCAGCTCGGTCATGCCCTGGTCGAAGGGCACCTTGCCGGTCCACACCTTCATCAGGTGCTCGTTGATCGCGGCGGTGAGACCGGGCACGGCCACCTCCTCGGGGTAGTTCGCGAACCCGGTGTCACGCACGTCGAGGAACGTCTGCGCGTGCGCCGGGTAGCCGTCGGCCAGCACGATCTGCTCGGCGCCCTTGATCGACGGCACCGCGCCGCCGCTCTTGAGCCGGATGAGCTGGCCCTCCTTGCTGACGAACTCCGTCAGGAACGTGAACGCCTCCTCCGGCAGCTTCGTCTCCTTGTTGATCGACAGGTAGGAGGCGGCGACGGCGCCCGGCATCGGCTTGCCGTCGGGCGAGGGGAACGGCACGATGTCGTAGTCGGCCAGCTCGCCGCCCTTCTTCAGCGAGTCGATCATCCAGCGGCCGCCGGCGTAGAAGCCCACCTTGTGCTTGAGGAACTGCGTGCTCGCGCCGTTGCTGGCGGGCAGCAGGTCGGCGCTGAGGAACGTCTTGTCCTGGTAGCCCTTGGCCAGCGTGCGCAGCGCCTCCACGGACTTGGCGTCGGTGGCGGCGACGAACTTACCGCCGTCCCACACCTTCCCGCCGAAGCCGTTGATCATCGAGTACGTGGATCCGTACCAGTTCCAGAAGATGGACCCGGCCTTCCCCGCGGCCTTGAGCTTGGCGTTCATGGCCAGGTACGTGTCCATCGTCCACTGGCCGGCCTCGTGCAGGGCGGCCGGGTCCTCGGCGATGCCGGCGTCCTTGAGCGCCTTCTTGTCGTACCAGAGCACCTCGGGGTTGGTGTCGTTGGGGACGCCGTAGATCTGGCCGTCCTTCTTCGCGCCGCCGTACACGCCTTCGAAGAAGTCGTCCGGGCGGCTCTTGGAGGAGGGCCCGGCGAGCTTGTCGTTGAGCGGGGAGAGCACCCCCGCGGCGACGAACTTGCCGACGTTGTCGTCGCCGACGAAGAACACGTCGGGCGCGGTCTTGCTGGTGAGCTGGGTGAGCAGCTTGGGGTGGTAGTCCTCGTACTTGGCGACCGACTCCAGCTTGAGCCGGATGTTCGGGTGGCGCTTCTGGAAGTCCTGGGTGAACGCCTCGTACAGCTTCAGGTCCTCGGCCGATCCCCAGGTGGACCAGCGGACGGTGACAGGGCCGTCGCCGGTGCCGGGGACGTTCCCGCCGCCGCTGCCGCTGCACGCGGTGGTCGCGAGGGCGAGCACGCCCAGGATTGCGAGGGCACGCCTCATGGTGGACTCCTTCGGGGGGTTGTGCGTGGGGGGTGTGGGGGAGGTCAGGCGAGCCCGCCGCCGTCGACGACGAGGGCGGACCCGGTGACGTAGCTGGCGGCGTCGCTCGCCAGGAAGAGCACGGCCTGGGCGATCTCGTCGGGGCTGCCGGCGCGGCCCATCGGCCGGTCGGCGGCGTCGGCGTGGAAGGCCGTCCAGTCCTCGCCGAGCTGGCGCGCCTCGTCGCGCAGCATCGGCGTGTCGGTGTCGCCCGGGTTGACGGAGTTGACGCGGATGCCGGCCGCGGCGTGGTCGATGGCCAGGGCGCGGGTCATGTTCACCACGGCGGCCTTGGAGGCGCAGTAGGAGATGGCGTTGCCGCCGCCCTTGAGCCCCCACCCGGAGCCGGTGTTCACGATGGAGCCGCCGCCGGTCATCGCCGGGACGGCGTGCTTGCACATGAGGAAGACGGACCGGACGTTGACCGCCATGACCCGGTCCCACTCCTCCACGTCGAGGTCGAGCGCCGTGGTGCGGCGGATGATCCCGGCGTTGTTGAACAGCACGTGCAGGCCGCCGAACGTGTCGACGGCCGTGCGGACGACCTCGCGGCAGTCGTCGGAGGCCGACACGTCGGCGCGCACCGCCACGGCGGCGCCGCCCGCCTCCTCGATCGCCGCCGCCGTCGCCTGCGCGCCGGGGCCGTCGATGTCGGCCACCACCACGCGGGCGCCCTCACGGGCGAACAGCAGGGCCGTGGCGCGGCCGATGCCGGACGCGCCGCCCGTGACGATCGCGACCTTGCCGTCGAGCGTGTTCATCCGTCGTACTCCTCACTTGCCGCGCTGAGGCGGTAGATCGTGCTCTCGCGGTGCCCGGTGATCACCCGGACGTGCCCGCTCAGTGTTCTGTCGAGGTCCTCGTCGCCGCTGTCGGCGAGCAGGGGGCGGCCGTTCAGCGCGGCGAGCTTGGGCTGAGTGGCCAGGACGAGCAGCGTGGCCCCGGAGGCCCTGAGCACCCGGGGCGAGATCTGCTGGTTGCCCCGGCCCAGGACGAATCCCTGCCCGCCGATCACCGACAGCACCACCACCGTCTTCCCCCGGCTGACCAGGCCGAACAGCTCGGCCTCCGGCACGTCGGCGGCGATCAGCCGGCCGTCGCCGACCACGTCCACGCCGAGCAGCGTCGTGGCCAGCCCCAGCTCGTCGCCGACCGCCCGGGTGGTGGCGCCGGGGCCGAGGACGTACCGGACGCCGGGTCGCATCCGGGACACGACCTCGCGGGCGATCGCGCCGACCGTGGCCGGGGGAGTGCCGGAGGAGCCGGTCTTGCGGCCGGAGAAGGCGGTGCGGGCCCGCGGGACGCGGACGGTCCCGTACAGGCGGGGGCCGACCAGGCCGCGCCGGTAGCCCTCCTCGTCCAGGTCGACGACCTCGGCCTCGGCGGTGGGGCCGGGCCGGAACCCGGCCGCCACCAGGCCCGCCGTGGCGGGGCTGACGGCGAAGCAGCCCGAGTAGACCTTGACCCCGGCGGGCACGCCGAGCACGGGCGGCGCCTGGTCGCCCAGCTCGCGCAGCGCGTCCAGCACGTCCCTGGCGGTGCCGTCGCCGCCCGCGAACAGCAGCAGGTCCACCCCGGCCAGCGCCGCCACGGCCCGCCGCGTGTCCTCCGCCGTGGTCACGGCCAGGGCGTCCGCGCCGCCGGGCCGGACGAGGGCGCAGGCGCCGCCGGCGGCGCGGACGGCGTGCTCGCCCATCGGGCCCGGCACGGTGACCAGGCGGGCCCCCGGGCGGCGGGCCAGCAGGGCGCGCACGGCCCGCGCCGCCCGCTCGGCCGCCCTGGGCACCGCGCCCCTGGCCAGGGCCGCGCGCTGCGCCGCGGCACCGTCGCTGCCCTTGAGCCCGGCCGCGCCGCCCAGCCCGGCGACCGGGTTGACGACCAGCCCGATCGCCGGCTGCCCGGTCATGCCAGGTGCTTGCGCACGTAGGCGCGCCAGGTGGGCGCCCACTCCGCGGGGTCGTCGAGCGACGTCATGTCGATCTTGTGGACGGTCTGGTTGTACGGGGCCTCCTTGACGAAGGCCGGGTCGCTGCGGGCCTCGGACGCCACGTGCGCCAGGATGGCCGCGTACTCGTCGAGGTCCTCCTTGGAGTACGACTCGGTCGGCTCCAGCGTGAACGGCTCGGGCACCACGTACGGGTGGTGGCTCGTCCAGTAGTGCACGCCGAAGTCGGCGGCCCGCACGCCGATCTCCTCGGAGTGCACCCCGGTCTCCTCGGTGAGCTCCTGCCACGAGTAGCGCACCTGCTCGACCCGCCGCCGCCCCCAGGGCGCCGAAGCGCCGGGAATGTCGAGGATGCGGTGCATGAGGTAGTTGTTGTTGAGCACCGCCGTCTCGGCCACCTGCCGCAGCCCCTCGGCGCCCAGCGCCATGATCCACGCGTACGCGCGGACGATGTTCGGGGTGACGCCCAGGAACGGCCGCACCTTCCCGATCGACGCGGCCGGCGTCTCCAGCCGGTACGTCTCGCCGTCGAAGCCGACGACCGGGCCGGGCAGGAACGGCGCCAGCTCCTCGGAGACGCCGCACGCCCCCGCCGCCGGCCCGCCGCACGCGTGCGGCGTGGAGAACGTCTTGTGCAGGTTGAAGTGGCACAGGTCGAACCCGGCGTCACGGGCCCGGGTGATGCCCAGGATGCCGTTGGCGTTCGCCTGGTCGTAGCAGGCCAGCCCGCCCGCCTCGTGCACCAGGCCGACGAACTCCTGGATGCGCGGGTTGAAGATGCCCGTGTCCTCCGGGTTCGTGATCATCAGGGCGGCGGTGCGCGGGCCGACGGCCGCGCGCAGTGCCTCGATGTCCGGCAGCCCCTCGGCGTCCGGCATCAGCGTGATCACCTCGTACCCGGCGGTCTTGGCGCAGGCCGCGTTCGACGGGTGCGAGAACATCGTGGTGATGACCTGGTCGCGGTGGCTCTCGCCGCGCGAGGCGTGGTAGGCGCGGATCATCGCGATGTTGGCGTAGATGGCGGCCGACCCCGACCCCGGCTGCAGCGAGACCCGGGCCATCCCGGAGATCTCCGCCAGCATCCGCTCCAGCCGCCAGTAGAGCTCCAGCACGCCCTGCACGGTCTCCTCGGGCTGCAGCGGGTGCAGCTCCGCCACCATCCCGGCGAAGCGGTCGTTGACCTTCGGGCTGTACTTCATCGTGCAGGTGCCCTGGCCGACGTCGATGTTGAGGTCCACGCCCAGGTTCTCCTGCGACAGCCGCAGGTAGTGGCGCAGCACGTGCAGCTGCGACATCTCGGGCAGCTTCGGCGGCTCCGCCCGGCGCACCGCGTCGGGCAGCTCGACGGCCGGGGCGCCCGGCTCGGGCACGGCGACGCCGCGGCGGCCCGGCGAGGACAGCTCGAAGATGATCGGCTCGTCCCATCGTGCCTGGTGGAAGCGGCGAAGCGGCGGCTTGGGGGCGACGGGGAGCTTGGCGAAGGACTCCGCGGGGTTCACAGCGTCTCCTGTACGGCTGCGGCGAGCCGGTCGATGTCGGCGATGGAGTGGCGTTCGGTCACGCAGACCAGGACGGTGGTGCCGTCGAGCGGGACGCCGCCGTAGATGCCGCGCTCGCGCAGCCCGGCGAGCAGGGCCGCGCTGGAGGGCACCTCGACGGCGAACTCGCGGAAGTGGACGGCCCCGGGGTGCAGCACGGTGACGTGCCGGGCCAGCGCGTCCATGGCGTAGCGGGTGCGGGCCAGGACGGTCTCGCCGACCTCCCGCATGCCCTGCGGGCCCATCAGCGCCAGGTAGACGCCGGCCGTGATGCCCCAGAGCGCGGCGGCGGTGCCCACCCACTCCTTGCCGTCCTCGCGGTGGGCGAAGGAGGTGCGGTCGTAGAAGACGTCGCCGAACCCGTACTCGCCCGGCACCTTGGTCGGCGCGATGCCGAACAGCCGCGACGGGAACTCCGCCACCAGCGGCTCGTGGTCGTGGGTGGCGATGTAGCCGGCGTGGCCGCCGCCGTAGTTCTGGTGGATGCCCAGCGACTGGATGTCGCCGCAGACGATGTCGGCCCCGTACGAGGCGGGCGGCGCCAGCACGCCGAGCGAGATCGGGTCGGCGCCCACCACGAGCAGCGCGCCGTGGGCGTGCGCCAGGTCGGCGAGCTCCCGCCCGCGCGTCTCGACGACGCCGTAGACGTTCGGCGTCTCCAGGTAGATCGCCGCGTACGAGCCGTCGAGGCCGGGCACCGCGATCTCGCCGTCGCGGCCGACCGGGGCGAGCGTCACCTCGACGTCCGGGGCGAGGAAGTCACGCAGTTTGCTCAGCTTGTCGGCGGTGATCGCGGCGCTGACCAGCACCTTCGACCGCCCGGTGTAGCGGCAGGCCATGCGCAGCGCGGTGCCCGCCGCCTGGAAGCCGTCGTAGGTCGGGACGTTGACGACGTCCATCTCCAGCAGCTCGCCCATCATGCTGACGTACTCGAACAGCGCCTGGAAGCGGCCGTGGTCCTCGTACGGCTCGCCCGCGTACGCGGTCAGGAACTCGCTCCTGGAGTTGACCTCGTCGCACACCGCGGGCACGTAGTGCGGGTAGCAGCCGTGGCCGAGGAAGCTCAGCGCCCGGTCCGTCCCGGTGTCGCGGCCGAGCAGGCCCTCCATGTGACGGACCAGGTCCTGCTCGGCGACGAACGGCGCGGGCAGGTCGAGCGGCCGGTTCAGGCGCAGCTCGGCGGGGATGTCGGCGTAGAACTCCTCGACGCTCGCCGCGCCGATCGCGGCGAGCATCTCGGCCCGCACGCCGGGTTCGGCGTTCGGGATGTACGGGTGCGTCACGTGTCTCCTTCGATCCTGAGCACTACGGCGTCGCGCGGCGCGAGCTCGATCTCGCCGCGCATGCGGGTCCGGGTGAGCAGGTCCGTGCCGGGCTCCGGCAGCGTGACCCGTCGCGGGGTGATCGTGTGGTTGAGCAGGAACAGGTGGCGTTCGCGCCGGACGGCCTCGACGCCCGGCGGCACGTCGATCGACGCCACGCCCGGCAGGACGCGGCCGAGCACCGGCGTGACGTCGTCGAGCAGGCAGCTCACGTACGTGACCGAGCCCTTCCTGACGACGGCGGGCAGCCCGTCCAGGTCGCCGCCCTCGTAGCGGGCCAGGACCTCGGCGCCGTCGTGCGGGCGCAGCCACTCCGCCCAGGTGCGGGCCTGGCCCGTGCCGCCGTCCGCGTGGCGCACCCGCTGGGTGACGCCGTCGGGCAGCGGCCAGAACTCCTCGACGTCCACGCCGAGCAGGTCGCGCAGCGGGCCGGGAGGGCCGCCGGGGTGCACCTGGTCGGCCTCGTCGACCACGCCGCTGAACGGGCCCACGACCAGCTCGCCGGTGACCGTCGCGAGCGCCTTGGCCTGCTCGTCCGTGCACAGGTAGAGGTTCGGCACGATGACGGCGCGGTAGCCCGACAGGTCGCGGCCCGGCGGGACCAGGTCCACGGCGACGCCCCGGGCGTGCAGCGGCCGGTACCACGACAGCAGCAGCTCCTTGAGCCTGAGCCGGGCCGACGGCATCGACTCCGGCGCCTCCAGGCCCCACCAGCTGTCCCAGCCGAGCACGAGCGCCACCTCGGCGGGCGTGCCGGTGCCCGCGACCTCGGCCAGCCGTCGCAGGTCGGCGCCGAGCGCCAGCGTGTCGCGCCAGCCCCGGGTGCCGGTGCCGCCGTGGGGGAGGAGGGCCGAGTGGAACTTCTCCGGGCCGTAGCGGGCCTGGCGCCACTGGAAGAACATCACGCCGTCGGCGCCGTGCGCGACCGCCTGAAGGCTGTGCAACCGCATCATGCCGGGCGGTTTGGGGACGTTCACCTCGCGCCAGGACACCGCCGACGGGGCCGACTCCAGCAGCAGCCACGGCCGGCCCTTGAGCGAGCGCATCAGGTCGTAGCTGAGCGCCACCGCCACGTGCGAGTCCGGGTCGGCCGGGTCGGGGTAGGCGTCGTCGCTCACCAGGTCCTCGGCCTCGGCCCACTTCCAGTAGTCGAGGCCGTGCAGGATGCTCATGAAGTTCGTGGTGACGGGGACGCCGGGGGTGCGCTCGCGCAGCACGTCGCGCTCCGCCGTGAACAGCTCCAGCAGCGCGTCGCTGCAGAACCGCCGCCAGTCGAGCAGCTGGGCCGGGTTGACCGGGCCGGGCGCCTGGCGCGGCGGCTCCACCTGGTCGATCGCGGTGTAGTGCTGGCCCCAGCAGGAGGTGCCCCAGGCCGCGTTGAGCGCGCCGACGTCGCCGTAGCGCTCGCGCAGCCAGGCGCGGAAGTGGCGGGCGGACTCGGGGCAGAAGCATTCGAGCGTGTGGTCGGCGTACTCGTTGCCGACGTGCCACATCGCCAGCGCCGGGTGGTCGCCGTAGCGCTCCGCCATCGCCGCCGCCAGCCGTACGGCGTGCTCGCGGAAGACCGGCGAGCTGGGGCAGTAGCCCTGGCGGGAGCCGAACTCCAGCCGCACGCCCCGCGCGTCGACGGGCATGACCTCGGGGTGCTCGCGCACCAGCCACGGCGGCGGGGTCGCGGTGGCGGTCGCCAGGTCGGCGGCCACGCCGTGCTCGTGCAGCAGGCCGAGCACCCGGTCCAGCCAGCCGAAGTCGTACGATCCCCGGCTCGGCTCCAGGCGTGACCAGGAGAACACGGCGACGGTCGCCATGTTGACCCCGGCCTCGGCCATGAGCCGCACGTCCTCGGCCCAGACCTCCTCCGGCCACTGCTCAGGGTTGTAGTCGCCGCCGAACAGCAGCCCCGGCACTCGGGTCAGCCCCACTCCCGGCCTCCTTCCTGGGTCGTTCCAAAGCCATGTGATATTTTGTATTCAGAATTCATAGTGCAGCATTTTGTATCACGTCAAGAGGTAGAATCGGCCTCGCCACTAATCCCCGAAGGAGCGCCATGCCCATCGAGCGGCGACCGCTGCGCGAGCAGATCAGGGAAGAGCTGCTTGCCAGGATCGACCGTGGCGACTTCGTCGCCGGCACCGACATCAACGAGGCCGCTCTGGCCGGCGAGCTGGGAGTGAGCCGCACCCCGCTCCGCGAGGCCCTCATCACCCTCGCCGGCGAGGGAGTCCTGGAGAGCAACCAGGGCCGCGGCTTCCGCTTCGCGCCGGTCAGCCGCAAGGAGTTCCGGGAGCTGTGCGAGATCCTCGCCGCCCTGGAGGTGCTGGCCCTCGACTCGTCAGACCCGGCCCACCTGCGCCGCGTCGCGCCCGAGCTGCTCAGGCTGGCCCGTGAGTTCCCCGACCGGGTGGCCGAGCAGCAGGTCATAGAGCGTCACGACGACGAGTGGCACGACCTGCTGCTCAGCGGCTGCCGCAACGAACGCCTGCTCGACCTCATCACCAGCGTCAAGGCCGGGCTGCGGCGCTACGCCCACGTGCTGGCCGGTGACGAGACGCCCCTGGAGCGCGAGGCCGCCGAGCACCGCCGGGTGGCCGAGCTGCTGCTGGCCGGCGACCACGACCAGGCCGCCCAGGCACTGCGGGACAACTGGGTCAACGGGATGGAGCGCATGGTGGCCCGCATCCCCTCAGCCGGCTGACCTGCCGGGAGTTCCGGACAGCAGGGACGCGAGGAAGTCGTCGAGCATGGCGGTCTGCGTGTCCGGCGGGAAGCGCTCGGCGTCGAAGAGGGCCTGCACGACCAAGCCGTGGGCGAACGCGACCGCCGTGGCCGCCAGCCGGTCGAGGTCGGCCTCCGGGGGCAGCTCGCCGAGACGGCGCGCGGCCTCCAGGTGCGGGCGGATCGCCGCGCGCATGCGGACGTAGCGGCCGGCCTGGTCGGCGCGCAGCCCGTCGTCGGCCAGGGCCAGATCCCAGGAGCTGACCCAGACGCGGTTGCGGGCGGCGTCGTCGGGCGTGAGCGGCAGGACGTCCAGCAGCACGGCCCGCAGCGCGGCGGCGCCCTCGGCCGGACGCGGGCGGCGCGGGCGCGCGGAGGTGTGCTGTTCGAGCAGGTGCAGGGCGTGCCCGACCAGGGCCCGCTTGGTGGGGAAGTAGTGCATGAGCATCCCCGTCGACACCCCCATCTCGGCGGCGACGGCCCGCAGGGTCAGCCCGCCGAACCCGTGATCGGCCAGGATGCGCCAGACGGCCTGCGAGACGTCCTCGCGGCGGGCATCGCGGTCTCCGGGTGCGGGCGGCATGGTGCTAGCTTACATACCGAACGCTCGTTACGTACCCCCGAGATCGAGGTTGCCCGTGTTCGCACTGCCGCTCGCCGACGACGCCCAGCTCCGCCCCCTGGAGCCCTGGAACGCCGAGGAGTTCCTGGCCCACATCGACCGGGCGCGCCCCGACGTGGATCCGTGGATCCCGTGGGCGTCGCAGAGCACCGACCTCGCCTCCGCCACGGCCGTCCTGCAGCGCTACGCCGACAGGCAGGCCCAGGACAGCGGCCGCATCTACGGCATCTGGCTCGACGGCACCCTGGTCGGCGGCGTCATGTTCACCAGCTTCGACGCCGCCTCCGGGGTGTGCGAGATCGGCTGCTGGCTGGAGGCGGCCGGCACGGGCCGAGGCCTGGTCAACCGGGCCTGCCGCGCGCTCATCGACTGGGCGTTCACGCGGCGCGGGATGAGCCGGGTGGAGTGGTGGGTCTCGCCCGGCAACGCGCGCAGCATCGCGGCGGCGCGCAGGCTCGGCATGACCCGCGACGGCGTGCTGCGCGGACGCTACCCGTATCGCGGGGTGCGGCACGACAGCGAGGTCTGGTCGATCCTCGCCGGCGAGTGGCCCGCCCCCTGACCCCCGCGGCGGCGGCCGGTCACGGCTGCCCCATAATGACACCCGTACCGTTTCATTACAGGCTGACGAAGGAGGGCACGGTGGTCGTGGAGCGCAAGCGGGGCCGGCCCACCGCGGACGAGCGGGAACGGCGCCGCGACGAGATCCTGGACGCCGCCGTGCGGCTGTTCGTCGCCGACGGCTACCAGGGCATGTCCATCGACAGGCTGGTGGCCGCCGCGAAGGTGACCAAGCGCACCGTCTACTCCTACGTCGGCGACAAGCCCGAGATCTTCGCCGCCGCCGTGGAGCGGCTGCGCCGGCGCACGCTGGAGCCCGTCGCGGGCGAGGACGAGACGCTGGCGCGGCTCGCCACCCGGATCGTGTTCACGCTGCATTCCGACGAGGCCGTCGGGCTGCACCGGCTCATGATCGCCGAGGCTGGCGCGTTCCCGGGCCTCGCGGCCAGGTTCTACCGCGAGGGCCCGGACGAGTACGTCGCGGCGCTGCTCACCCGGCTGCCCGAGCCGGACCCGGCGCTCGCGGAGGCCCTGTTCGCGCTGCTGCTCGGGGAGCCGCACCGCCGGCGCCTGCTCGGCCTGCTCCCGGCCCCCACCGAGAGCCGCGCCCGCGAGCAGGCCGCCGCCGCACTGCGGCTGCTCGGGCTCGACCCCCACTGATCGCGCAAGGAACGCCGGCGCCGGCGATGGAAGGCGCCCGGCGGAGGAAGGTGCCCGCAATGTTGGACAACCCGGTGGCTCGGCTGCGGTATCGCACGATCGACCTGGTCACGGTCGTGATGCTCGGTGTCGCGGTCGGCGTCGTGTTCTGGGGCTGGGACCAGCTCTATCACGTGCTGAGCGGCGCCGCGGCGTTCGCGTTCCCGCCGAGCAAAGGGATCTTCGGCGGCGCCTGGCTGCTCGGCGGCCTGCTCGGCGGGCTGATCGTCCGCAAGCCGGGGGCGGCGCTGCTGACCGAGGTGGTGGCCTCCTCGGTGGAGGCGTTGCTCGGCAACGGATGGGGGTTCACCAACGTGATCTCCGGCGCCATCCAGGGCGCGGGCGCGGAGCTCGTGCTCGCCCTGTTCCTCTACCGGCGCTTCGGGCCCGTGGTGGCGATGCTCGCCGGCACGGTCGCGGCCGCCGGTGAGGCCCTGTACGAGTGGGCGGTGTACTACCCCGAATGGGCGCTCGGCTACAGGCTCGCCCACCTGGGCTTCTTCGGCGTCTCGGGAGCCCTGGTCGCCGGGCTCGGCGGCTGGGCGGTGGTGCGCTCGCTGGCGCGGACCGGGGCGCTGGACGCCTTCGGACCGGGGCGGGAGCACCACGATCGCGCCGCGGCGCGCCTGCGATGACCCGGGCACGCGCCCGGCTGCGCGGCTTCGGCTGGTGGCCGCTCGGCCGGCCCGCGCCGGTCGTCGAGGGACTCGACCTCGACATCGGGGCCGGGGAACGCGTCGGCCTCGTCGGCCCGAGCGGCGCGGGGAAGACGACCGTCATCCACGCGCTCGCCGGCGTGCTCGGCGAGGCCGTGCCCGGCAGGCGGAGCGGAGAGGTGCTGGTCGACGGCGGCATCGGCCTGGTGCTGCAGCATCCCGGCGCGGCGGTCGTCGCCGACCGCATCGGGCGGGACGTCGCCTTCGGCCCCGAGAACGCGCGGATGCCCCGGGACGAGATCTGGCGGCGCGTGCACGACAGCCTCGAACGGGTCGGCCTCACCTACCCGGTGGACCGGCCGACCTCCGCCCTGTCCGGCGGCGAACTGCAACGGCTCGCCCTCGCCGGCGTGCTGGCGCTGCGGCCGGGCCTCATGCTGCTCGACGAGCCCACCTCGATGCTCGACCCCGCCGGAGCCGCGGCCGTGCGGGCCGCGGTGGCGCACAGCCTGGCCGGCAGCGACGTCTCGCTCGTGGTCGCCGACCACCACATCGGACCCTGGCTGCCCCACCTCGACCGGATCGTCGTCCTCGGCCGGGCCGGCGAGATCACGCACGCCGTAAGCCCGGCCGCCTTCCGCGACCTGACCGGACCGCTCGCGCACACCGGGATCTGGATGCCGGACCTGCCGCCGCCCCGGCCGCAGCCGGTCGCGGACGCCCTGGTCGCGCCCGGCGGGCCGGGGCCGACGGTGCGCGCGCGGGAGCTCGGCGTCGACCTCACCGTCCGCCGCCTGCGCGCGACCGTCACCGTGACGGCGCTCGACGCCGTCACGGCCACCCTCCCCCCGGGCCGGACCACCGTGCTCACGGGCCCGTCGGGTGCGGGCAAGTCCACGCTCGTCGCGGCGCTGGCCGGCCTCGTCCGCCCCGCCCGGGGCGAGATCACCGGGCTGCCCGCGCCACCGCACCGGCTGCGGTCGGCCGCGCTCGCCCGCCTCGCCGGGTGGGTGCCGCAGCACCCCGAGCACGGGTTCCTCGCCGCCACCGTCCGGGCCGAGATCGCGCACACCGGCACGCGGCTCGGCATCCCGGTCGACCCGGAGGCGATCATGGACCTGCTCGGCCTCACCGCGCTCGCCGACGCGAGCCCGTACCGGCTCTCCGGCGGCGAGCAGCGGCGGCTCGCCCTCGCCGCCGCCCTCGCGCACCGGCCCCCGCTCGTCCTGCTCGACGAGCCCACCGTCGGGCAGGACCGCCACACCTGGGCCGCCGTCGCCGGGTGGGTGCGCGCGAGCGCCCGCAGCGGCGCCACCGTCGCGGTCTCCACCCACGACCCGCACCTGATCGGGCTCGCCGACCACCGGCACGCCCTCGACCCGGGGCGGGCCCGGTGACCGGCGTCCTGGCGCGCGTCAACCCGCTGGTGCTCATCGCCGTCAGCCTGCTGGCCCTCGTCGCGTCCCTGGGCATCCGGGACCTCACCGGCGCGGTGATCACCCTCGGCTGCTACCTGGTCGCCGGCGTGATCCTGCTCCCGGCGCGCTCCGGTCCGCCCGCCCGGTTCGCCGCCGTGGCCGCCGGGGCCCTCTCGGTCGCGTACTCCAGCTGGCTCCTCGGCGGCCGGCACCTGGAGGCCGCCGTCGTGGCCGGGCTCCGCATCGTCGTGCTCGCGCTTCCCGGAGCGGCCGTGGCGCCCCTGGTCGACCCGGCGGCGCTGGCCGGGCAGCTCGGCCAGCGCCTGCGGCTGCCGCACCGGTTCGCGGTGTCGCTCGCCGCCGCGCTGCACCGCTTCGACCAGCTCGGCCGGACCTGGCACGAGCTGGCCCGGGCGAGGCGGGCTCGCGGTTCCGGGCCCGGCCGGGGGCCCGTCTCGCGTGCGCGGTACGCGGCGTCGATCACGTTCGCGCTCCTCGTCGCCACCCTGCGTGACGCCACCGGCCTGGCCGTGGCCATGGACGCCCGGGGGTTCGCCCGCGCCCGCACCCGCAGCTGGGCCGAGCCCGCGCCGTGGACCCGGGCCGACACCGCGGTGCTGCTCGCCGGCGTCGCCCTCGCCGCCGTGCCCCACGCCGTGGGGGCCCTCTTCGTACGCTGAACGCCGCCGGTCGGCCGTCAGCCGTGCGCCGCCGGCGGCGTGACGGCCCGGGCGAACAGGTCGGCGTGGCGCAGGGCGCGCTCGCGGGCCTTGTCGCGCTGGGCGGGGGTGGCGTCGTCGTGCAGCCACAGCACGCGGGCGTGCGCGATGGGCGAGAGCAACGCGTACGCGAGGTCGTCCGCGTCGCCCAGGTCGTCGCGGATCAGCCCGTCGTCCAGCCAGCGCCGGAACACCCCGGCCAGGTGCTCCAGGGAGGCGTCGATGGCGTCGGCGAGCGCGGGGTCGTGCATGAGCCCGTCGCGGGCGGCGAGGCTGGCGAGCCGGCGGCCCTCGGGGGTGTCCCAGGCGTCGAGGACGGCGGCGGCCAGGTCGCGCACGTAGGCGGCGGGAGAGCCTGCGGGTGTGGCGTCGAGCCCGGCGATGGCGGCGACCGTGATGTGCGGCCCGCCGAGCGCCAGGGCGGCTTCGAAGATCGCCTGCTTGCCGGGGAAGTGCGCGTACAGCACGCTCTCGCTCAGCCCGACCTCGCGGGCGATGGCGCGTACGGAGGTGCCCGCGTAGCCGTGCCGGGCGAACAGGGTGAGCGCGGCGCGCAGCAGCTCCGCCTTGGTGTCGCCGGCGTCGGCCTTGGCGGGGCGGCCGGGACGCCGGCGGGGTGCTGGCCGATTCATGCGCCCACCCTACCGCTTGCAAATAATCGAACGTTCGCTTAGTTTCGGTGGACATGAACGTCACCTTCGACCGCGAGATCGCCGAACGGCCGCCCGGATTCCAGGGACCCAATCTGACGCCCGCAGGGCTCGACTTCGTCCCGCGCGAGCTCGCCCCCGGCGTGCACGCGCTGATGGCCAACCTGCCGCCCAAGGACAACAGCGGCGTCATCGCCGGCACGGACGCCGCCCTGGTGATCGACTCCGGCATCACGCCGGGGATCGCCCGCAAGATCCAGCGCCTCGCCGCCGGCCTGACCCCGGCGCCCGTGCGCTACCTGGTCAACACGACCTACCACGGCGACCACACGTTTGGGAACGCCGCCTTCCCGGCTGACGTCACCATCGTGTCCCACCGGGCGAACCGCGACGCCATGACCGACCTCGGCAGGGAGAAGGCCATGCGCGCCGAGAGCATGTACGGCGACGACGCGCTGCTCGACGAGGTCACCACGTGGCGCGGGCCCGACCTCGTCTTCGACTCCTCCTGCGAGATCGACCTCGGCGGCCAGGTGGTCGGGCTGCACTGGTTCGGGCAGGGCAACGGACCCGGCGACACCGTGGTCCACGTGCCGTCCGCCCGCGCCGCGTGGACCGGCAACTTCGTGGCCATCGGCGGCATCGCCATGCTGCTGCAGGGCGGCCCGGGACCCTACCTGGCGGCGGTGCGCCGGATGCGGGACGCGCTGCCCGGCCTGGAGCGGATCGTCCCCGGCCACGGACCCGTCGGCAGCGCCCCGGTCGCCCTCGCCGAGCTGATCACGTACCTGGAACGGCTGGAGAGCGAGGTGGCGGAGGCCGTCCGCGCCGGGCTGACGCTGGAGGAGACCTACGCCGCGTGCACGGACCCGTTCGAGCGCGGCCTGCCCGGCTCGCTCCTCGACGGCCTGGCCGCGTACGAGCTGCCGCAGGAGATCGCCCGTCCGCGCTTCCTCCACGCGGTGCGCGAGCTGCACCGCCTCAACGTCCTCGTCACCTACCGCGTGCACACCGGGTGACCTCACGGTGCGTGTCGCGCGGACCGCGGCGGGGCATGAGCAGGCTGGGGGCATCTCGGGGGGTGAGGTGGGCGAACAGCGCGGCGACGGCGCGTCCGAGGGCGACCACGGGCGGCGGCCGGATGCGGGCCACGGGCGGGCCGGGCTCGGCCAGGCCGGGCTCGGGCGGGCCGGGCTCGGGCAGGTCGGGGAGCTGAACGAGCGGTTCGCGCGCCTGCTCGCGGCGGTCCTGGCGATCAGCTCCGAGCTGGAGCTCGACGCGGCGCTGCGCACCATCGTCGAGGTCTCGGCCGACCTGGTCGACGCCCGCTACGGCGCCCTCGGCGTGCTGAACGAGGAGGGCGAGTTCAGCGACCTGTTCACCAGCGGCGTCCCCGACGAGGTGCACGAGGCCATCGGCCGGCTGCCGACCACGCACGGCCTGCTGGAGGAGCTCATCAGCCATCCGCGCCCGCTGCGCGTGGACGACGTGACGGCCCATCCCAAGTTCCGCGAGTTCCCCGAGGGGCACCCGGTGATGCGGACGCTGCTCGGGACCCCGATCCTGGTGCGCGGCACCGCGTACGGCAACATGTACTTCGCCGACAAGCGGTCCGGGACGCCGTTCACCGGCGACGACGAGCGGATCATCGCGGCGCTGGCCAGCGCGGCAGGCGTCGCCATCGAGAACGCCCGCCTGTACGCGCGGATCCGGCGCAGCACCGAGGAGTTCCAGCGCAGCCTGCTCCCACGGCTGCCCGAGCTGCCCGGCATGCAGGCGTGCGCCCGTTACCGTCCCTCCAAGACGGTCCCGCAGATCGGCGGCGACTGGTACGACGCGCTCGTGCTGCCCGACGGCGTGCCGTGCCTGATCGTCGGTGACGTGATGGGCCACGACATGCGCTCGGCCACCGTGATGAGCCGGGTCAGCAACATGCTGCGGGTGCTCGCCTACGAGCAGTGCGAGCCGCCCTCCCGCATCCTGCAACGCCTGGACGAGGTGCTGCACGGCCTGCACGGCGGCCCGATGGCCACCGTCCTGCTGGGCCGCCTGGAGGAGCACGGCGGCAGCGAGTGGCGGCTGCGCTGGAGCAGCGCCGGGCACCCGCCTCCGCTGCTGGTCCCGGCCGCCGGACCGGCCCGCTACCTGCGCGCCGACGGCGGCCATCCGCTCGGCGTCACCGCCGAGCTGCCGCGCCCGGACCACGAGCACGTCATCCCCACCGGGTCCACCCTCATCCTCTACACGGACGGGCTGATCGAGAACCCGGGGCACGGGCTGGACGAGGGCATGGACAGCCTGGCCAGGGCCGCCACCGAGCTGCGCCACCTGCCGGTCGACGAGATGTGCGAAGGGCTGCTGGGCCACCGGGACGGCGAGTTCACCGGCGAGTTCACCGATGACTTCACCGACGACGTCGCCCTGCTCGCCCTCCGCCTCGCCGAACCGGCCACGCTCTGCGGCGGCGCCTGAGCCCGCAGCCCCCGCACGCCGGTGCTCAGGAGCCGGTACGCGCCGCCGTCCAGCAGTCGGTCTTCCCCGGGCGGCCGCAGTCCCTCAGCCGGTCGAGCGCCTCGGCCAGGCCGGCAGTGCGCGCGTTGCCGGGGTCGTTGTGCTCCTGGTGGGGGTCGGCGGCGGTGTTGTAGTACTCGGGCTCGGCCACGCCCCGGTACTCGACGTAGAGCTCGTCGGCCGTCCGCACGGCGGCGTAGTCGGGCGGCCCGCCGTTGCCGCGCTTGAGGTCGTCGGCGTCCGGGTCGGGCCTGCCCTCCGCGGCCGGGTCCGGCCTGACGTGCTCGATCAGGGCGGCGTCGCGCCACTCCTTCGGCCGGTGCCCGGAGATGAGCGGCAGGAGGCTGCGGCCGTCACGGCTGTCACGCCGCGCCGGGTCCACCCCGGCGATGTCGAGGAAGGTCGCGAACAGGTCCACGTTCTGCGCGATCGCGCCGGTGACCAGGTCGCCGTGCCGCCCGGCGGCCGGGCGCTTGACCAGCAGCGGCACCCGTACGTCATGGTCGTAGGCCGTGGACTTGCCGCGCACCAGCCGGTGCTGGCCCAGGTGGAAGCCGTTGTCGGAGGTGAACACCACGTAGGTGTTGCGCCGCTCGGCGGGCGTGAGCGCCGACAGGACGCGTTCCACCATGTCGTCGACCGCCTGCACCATGCGGACGCGGTCACGGAAGTCCGTGCGCAGCTCCTTGGTGAGCTTGGGGCCGATGGGCTGCCGGCGCACCCAGGCCGGCTTGTCCGAGGTGTCCTCGTCGAAGGCGGGCAGCGAGGTGACGTCCACGGTGTCGCAGTCGACGCCGCCGCAGTCGCCGTTCGGGAACTGCCCGGCCGGCCACTGCTTCTTCGGCCGGTCCCGGTACGCGGGCGGGAAGCGGGGCTCCTTCTGGCCCGGCTTGACGTTGACCCTTGAGTGCGGGGAGAACGGCGCGACCTGGAGGAAGAACGGCTTGCCCGGCGCGTGCTCGCGCGAGCGCTCCAGGAACTTGACCGCGCGCCGGCCCAGCACGTCCACCAGGTAGTCGCCTCCGGAGACGATCGGCTTGCGCCCCGGAGTCTCCTCCTCGATGTAGCCGGTGAGCCGGTAGCGGAACTCGTTGTAGCCGCCGCCCGCGGACACGTGCCACTCGGCCCAGCCCGGCGGCACCTGGTAGCCGGCTTCGGCCGGATACTCGTTGATGTACTTGCCCAGGTAGCCGGTGCGGTAGCCCGCCTTGCGGAGCTCGGTCGCGTACGTGCGGCCCTCGTGCTTGGCGAACGCCGCGTGGCCGCCCCGGTCGGCGCCCTGGTTCGTCTGCACGCCGGTGTTGTGCGGGAACTCGCCGGTGAACGTCGAGGCGCGCGACGGGCAGCACAGCGAGTTGGACACGTAGTAGTTGCTGAACGTCGTGCCGTCCGTGGCGAGGCTCTTGACCGTGTCCATGTAGTTCAGCAGGTCGGCCGACATGTCGTCGACGAGGAAGAACACGATGTTCGGCTGCTTGGGCCGCTCCGCTTGTGCACTCCCTTGGGCGGCGGTCTCTTGGGCGCTCGCCGGCGCTGTGCCGGAGAGCGCCAGCGCGACGGCGGCGGCCGCGGCGGCGAGGCGTTTGCTGGGGATTCGCATGATCAGGGGGCTCTTTACTGTCGGTGCATTCGGGGTGTAAGCACACTAATCACGCATTTGACGTCCTCGCGCCAGAAAGCCCCTCAGGGGTTTCTGGGAACCGTGGCAGGCTGGGACGCATGAGAGTCCTGATCCTCGGCGGCACCAGGTTCACCGGCAGGCGGATCACCGAACGGCTGTCCGCGCGCGGCGACGACGTCCTCGCCGTCCACCGCGGCAAGACGCCGCTGCCCGACCTGCCCGGCGTCACCCACCTGCTCACCGACCGCCACGACCTGGCCCGCCACGCCGGCGCCGTGCGCGACTTCGACCCCGAGGCGATCGTCGACTCCTACGCGCTGACCGCCGCCGACGTGGACGCCGTGCTGCCCGTCCTGCCCGACGTGCCCGCCGTGGTGCTGTCCAGCGTCGACGTCTACCAGGCGTTCACCGGGCTCAACACCGGCCGCGAGCTCGCCGCGATGCCCATCGACGAGGACTCCGAGCTGCGCCGCGAACGCTACCCCTACCGAGGCGCCGGGCTGCCCGGCGTCCCCGACGACTACGACAAGCTCGACGTCGAGGAACGCTGGCTGCCGCGCGGCGCCGTCGTCCTCAGGCTGCCCATGATCTACGGGCCGCACGACGCGCAACGCCGCGAGGACGTCATCCTGCGCCGCGTCCGCGCCGGCCGCGACCGCATCCCCGTCGGCGCCGCCAACCTCCTCTGGACCCGGCTGCACGTCGACGACCTCGCCTCCGCCGTCCTCGCCGCCCTCGACAGCCGGGCCGCCGACGGGCAGGCCCTCACCATCGGCGAATCGCGCACGCTCACCTTCGGCGGCTGGTTCCGGCAGATCCTTGACGCGGCCGGCTCCTCCGCCGAGCTCGTCCGCGTCCCCGACCACGCCCTGCCGCCCGCCCTGGCACTCGCCGGCGCCCCGGCCCAGCACGCCCTCGTCTCCTCCCACCGGGCCGCCGCCATGCTCGGCTGGTCCGCCGCCGACCCCGCCACGCGCGTCGCCGAGTCCGTCCGCTGGCACCTCGCCCACCCGTCCCCGAACCCCTGGACCCCGGAGGAAGCCGCCGCCGACGACGCCGCCCTGGCCGCCGCCACCCCCTGACCTGCTCCCCCGGTCAGGGGAGCACCCCGGTACGGGAGAGGCGCACCCGTGGGAGGGCGCGCTCGCGCATGGGGGAAGCACCTCGGGCGCCTCCCGGGGGGCGCGCGCTTTCGGGTGGGCGTGGGGGGAGGGCGGAAAGGGATCGGCCTGGATGACCGGTTCGTGCCCGTAAGGGTGTGGGAGCGCTCCCAACCCCCGTCCTGACAGTGGCGCAATTGGGGGTGAAAAGGTTGACTCGCCCGCTGAGGCGACCCTAGCGTTCCGTTTTGGGAGCGATCCCATGATCTTGGATGGGGCCCTGATCGGTCAGGCGCCCAGGTCGTCGAAACCCCTTCGCAGGCGATGAGCGCCACTGGAGGCGCAAGGTCCTTCTCTCGCTTGGTGACGGGCGTCCATTCCGCGCAACGAGGAGAATTGATATGGCGATGTCCGGCGTGCTCGAAACGGAGGTCATGCGGCTGTGGTCGGAGATCCTCGGGGTCGAGGTCACCTCCCCTGACCAGGACTTCTTCGAGCTGGGCGGCCAGTCGCTGGCGATGGTCCAGTTCCTGGCGATGGTGGAGAGCGAGTTCCGGGTCGAGCTGCCGGTGGAGGTGCTCTTCGTCGAGGGGCTGACGGTCGCCGAGGCGGCGCGGGCCATCGGGGAGCACTCTTGACCGGCGTCGTCCTGGTCACCCACGGCACGCACGGCGACGTGCTGCCGTTCGTGGGCCTGGGGCGGGTGCTGCGCGAGCGCGGGCACCGGGTGGAGCTTCTCACTCATGCGCCGTTCGAGGCGGTGGCCCGGCGGGCCGGGCTGGAGTTCACGGCCATCGACACCGAGCGCGACTACGAGCGCTACCTGGCGGACACGCCGATGCTGCTGGGCGCCGGGATGGACCGGTGGCGGCGCTTCTACGACGCGATCGGGCTGTTCGACCAGATCGCGTACGAGTGCGAGGTGCTCAAGGCCAGGCACGTGCCGGGGGAGACGGTGTTCGTGGGGCGGCACACGACGGCGGTCTCCACGCTGTTCGCCGGTGAGGCGCTGGGCGTGCCGGTCGCGTGGGTGGCGGTGACGCCGGTGCAGTACATGTCCGAGCGGCCCGCCGTGCACATGTACCGGGAGACGATGGCCGACCGGCTCGACACCGTCCGGGCCACGCTGGGGCTGGGCCCGGTGGGCGACTGGGGCGCCTGGTTCACCTCGGCCGGGCTGCATCTGGGGCTGTGGCCGGACTGGTTCGACCGGGCCGGGATCGCGGCGCCGGCGCGGGCGCGGCTGACCGGGGCGCCCTATGGCGACGACACGTTCGCCGGCCCCGTGCCGCCGGAGGCGGAGCGCCTGCTGGAGCGGGGTGCGGTGATCGTGACGGGCGGGACGGGACGCATGATCCACGAGCGGTTCTACCCGGCAGCCGTGGCGGCGTGCGCCGAGGCGGGGGTGCCGGCCCTGGTGGTGGCGCGGCATCGGGACCTGGTGCCCGACCGGCTGCCCGAGGACGTCGCGTGGTTCCCGCACCTGCCCTTCCACCGGGTGATGGCACGTGCCAGGGCGGTGCTGCACCACGGCGGCATCGGCACCGTCGTCAGGGCGGTGGCGGCCGGGGTGCCGCAGGTGCTGCTGGCGCACGGTTTCGACCGTTCCGACAACGGCATGCGCCTGGCCAGGCTGGGGCTCGGGTCCTGGCTGCCCGAGCGGCGGTGGACCACGGGCGAGATCGTTCCCCTGCTGCGCGCGGCGCTGGCCGACGACGGTTACGCCGCCCGGGTGGCCCCGTACGAGCAGTCCGCCCAGCCGGGGCTGCGGGCCGCCGCACAGGCCGTGGAAGAGCTGCTGGAAAGCTGAGGAGTTGACGCATGCCTGAATTGGGAGCGCTCCCAAACGTTGTTCAATTATTCGCGCGCCAAGCGGCGCGCACCCCGGACCGCATCGCGCTCGCCGACGGCGACGAGCGCCTGACCTACGCCGCGCTGGACGCGGCCGTGAACCGCCTCGCCGCCCGGCTGGCCGCCGCCGGGGCCGGTCCCGGCGTCCTCGTCGGCATCCGCGCCCCGAAGTCGGCGGCCTGCGTGACGGCCATGCTCGCCGTCCTGCGGACCGGCGCCGCCTACCTGCCGCTCGACCCGGAGCACCCGGCGGCCCGCACCGAGCTCGTCCTCGCCGACTCCGGCGCGCGGCTCCTCGTGACCACCGGCGAACCCGCCACGACCACGCTGCCCGCCGTCCGGCTGGACGAGGACGTCCCCGCCACGGCCGCCGTCCCCGAGGCGCGGCCCGGCCCGGCATCTCCCGCGTACGTGATCTACACCTCCGGGTCGACCGGCCGCCCCAAGGGCGTGGTGGTGCCGCACGGCGGGCTGGCCGCGCTGCTCGCCGGCATGCGCGACCTGGTCGGCTCGGCGCCCGAGCACGTCTGGCTGTCGGCCGCCGCGCTCACGTTCGACATGTCGGTCCCCGAGCTGTACCTGCCGCTCGTCACCGGCGGTCGGCTGATCCTCCTCGACCCGAAGGCCGCGATCCTCGGCAAACGGCTCGCCGCCCTGATCGAACGCGAGGGCGTCACCCACATGCAGGCCACCCCGTCGGGCTGGCGCGTCCTGCTGTACGCCGGGTTCCGCGCCCCCAGGCTGACCGCGCTCGCGGGCGGCGAGGCGCTGCCCCCGGCCCTGGCCAAGGACCTGCGCCCACGCGTCGGCCGGCTGATCAACATGTACGGGCCGACGGAGGCGTCCGTCTGGGCCACCTCGTGGGAGGTGCCGTGGGAGCCGGACACGGTCTCGCTCGGCACCCCGCTGCCCGGAGCCTCGGTCCACGTCGTGGACGACCGGCTGGACCGGGTGGCCGAGGGCGAACTGGCCATCGGCGGGACCGGCGTGGCGAGCGGCTACCTCGGCAGGCCCGCCCTGACCGCCGAACGCTTCGTGCCCGACCCGTACGGCGAACCCGGCGGCCGGCTCTACCTGACCGGCGACGTCGTGCGGCGGACGGAGAGCGGCCTGGAGTTCCTGCACCGGTCCGACACCCAGGTGAAGGTACGCGGCTACCGGGTCGAGCTCGGCGAGGTGGAGGCCGCGATGGACGAGCTGCCCGGCGTGCGGCAGGCCGTCGCGGCCGTGTCCGGCGACGCCCTGGTGGCGTTCGTGGTCGGCGACTGCCCCGCGCTGCGCACCCGGCTGGCCGCGACGCTGCCCGCGTACATGGTGCCGAGCCGGGTGATCCGCCTGGATTCGCTGCCTCTGACCCCCAACGGAAAGATCGATCGGCGCGCGCTCGAGGAGAAGCTGTGAGCGACATGGTCGTGGTCGTCAACCACGAGGAGCAGTACTCCGTCTGGACGGCGGACCGGGAACCGCCTCCCGGCTGGCGGGCGACCGGGTTCGCCGGCACCAAGGAGGAGTGCCTGGCGCACATCGAGACCGTGTGGACCGACATGCGTCCGCTGAGCGCGCGCGGCGAGGGGTGACGGTCATGGCACCCCACGCGATCATCGTCGGGACGGGACTGGCGGGGCCGCTGCTGGCGATCCTGCTCGCCCGCGGCGGGCACCGGGTCGACCTGGTCGAACGCCGCCCCGACCCGCGCTCGGCCGCCCACGACGGCGGGCGGTCGATCAACCTCGGCATGTCGGCGCGGGCCATCGCGGCGCTGCGCGAGGTCGGCCTGTGGCAGGAGGCCCGGCGGCTGTCGGTGCCCATGCGCGGCCGCATGGTGCACGCGGGCGGCCGGCCGGCGTTCTACCCCTACGGGGGCGACCCGTCGCAGATCCTGCACTCGATCCGGCGCGACACACTGGTCCGGCTGCTGGTCGAGCACGCCGAGAAGCAGCCGGGCGTGCGGCTGCGCTTCGAGACCCGGTGCGTGTCCGTCGACCGGGACGCCGCCGCCGTCACCCTGGAGGACGGCACGACGCTGCGGGCCGGCTTCGTCGTCGGCGCGGACGGCGCGTCCTCGCTCGTCAGGACCGCCATGCAGCGCGGCCTGCCGGCCGGGTTCAGCCGCGAGTACCTGGAGTGGGGCTACAAGGAGGTCACGATCCGCGCCACGCCCGGCGGCGAGCCGGCCGTGCCGCTGGAGGCGCTGCACATCTGGCCGGGCGAGCGCGGCCTCGGCGTCGCCCACCCCAATCTCGACAACAGCCTGACCTGCACGCTCTTCCTGCCGCGTGAGGAGCCGCCGGACCCGGTGTCCGCGGCCTTCCCGCACCTGGCGACGCTCGTCCCCGACCTCGACGAGCAGGCGTCGGCCGCGCCGATGAGCCACCTCACGACCGTGCGCACCGCGCCGTGGCGGCACCGCGACACGACGGTGCTCGTCGGCGACGCCGCCCACGCCGTCTACCCCTTCTACGGCCAGGGCATGAACGCCTCGTTCGAGGACTGCCTCGTCCTCGACCGCATGCTGGCCCGCCATCCGGGCGACCGGGAGGCCGCCTTCGCCGCCTACGAGCGCGCCCGCAAGCCGCACACCGACGTGCTGGCCGAGCTGTCGGAACGCAACTTCCTGGAGCTGCGCGACGGCATGCGCTCACCGCTCGCCCTGGCCAGGAAGCGCCTGGACCTGCTGCTGCACAAGACCTTCCCCGGCACCTGGGTGCCGCTGTACACACTCGTCTCGCACACCACCGTGCCCTACGGCGAGGCGCTGCGACGCGCCCGCCGCCAGGACCGGCTGGCCGCCGCGCTGGCCGCGGCCGGGGCGGGTCTCGCCGCCGCCGGCCTGCTCGCCGCGCGGCGTACCGGGAGGACCACCCGATGATCAGGCATCCCCAGGACGACACGCTCGTCCTGTTCGACCCCGCCGACGTGCTCGACCCCGCCGACGTGCTCGACCCGACCGACGGGGAGCCGGGCCCCGCGCCGCACCCGCTGGCCGCCGAGCACGGCGCCGACCTGCGCGCCGTCGTCGCGTGGGCGCGCGCCTACCTGACCCGGCCGCACCCGGAGCTGGGCCGGCGCGGCCCGGTGTGCCCGTACGCGCAGGCGTCGCTGGACCGGAACGCCTTCCTGCTGGCCGTCCAGCCGGGCGGCGGCCACACCGTCGCGTCGCTGAGCGCCCTGCTCGCGCCCTACCGCGACTGGTTCCTCGACCTCGCGCCCCGGGGCGGGCCCGCCGCGCAGTCGACGACCGTCCTCGTGCTGCTGCCGGGCATGCGCGACGCGCGCGAGGTGATCGACGCCGCGCAGCGCGAGCTCAAGGACGCCTACGTGGGCCACGGCCTGATGATCGGCGAGTTCCACGACGGGCCGCCGGACAAGGCGGGACTGTGGAACCAGGACTTCCGCCCGCTGCGCAGCCCGGTCCCGATGCTGGTGATCCGGCACATGGTGCCCACCGACCTGCCCTTCCTGATCTCCGACGAGACGCATCTGGCCGCCTACCGCGACCTGTTCGGCGAGCAGGTGCCCGGCCACCTGCGCGACCTGGCGGGCCGGGCATGACGGGCCTCCCGGCGACGCCCGCGCAGGAACGGCTGTGGTTCCTGCACCAGGCGGACTCCTCCGGCCACTCGTCCGGTTACCACGTCTGGGGCGGGCACCGGTTACGCGGCCCGCTCGACCCCGCCCGGCTCGGCGAGGCGCTGAACCGGCTGGTCGCCCGGCACGAGGCCGTCCGCACCGGCCTGGCCGACGGCGGCGACGGGCGTCCCGTCCGGATCGTGCGCGCCGGGGCCCGGGTCGAGCCGGAGCTCGTGGAGGTGACCTGCGAGGACGAGGCGCGCACGGCCTGCGGCGCGTTCGTGGCCCGGCCGTTCGACCTGGGCCGCCCCCCGCTCATGCGCGCCCTGCTCGTCCGGCTCGCCCCGGAGGACCACGTGCTCGTGCTCGTCCTGCACCACGCGATCTGCGACGGCCGCGCGCTGCGCATCCTCCTCTCCGAGCTGTACGGCCTGCTCGCCGGGACGTTCGAGCCCGGCCCGCCCGCCGTCCCGTTCTCCGAGTACGTCGACCGGCTCGGCCGGACCGGCGGCGCGCGGGCCGAGGCGGACCGCGACTACTGGCGTGCCAGGCTGGCCGGGGCGCCCACCCTGCTCGCCCTGCCCACCGACCGGCCCCGGCCCGCCGTGCCGAGCGGGCGCGGCGCGCAGCACCGCTGGGTCCTGCCCGCCCATCTGCGCACCGCCCTGCTGGAGAGCGCGCGCCGCACCAGGACGACGGTGTTCGCGATGGTGCTGGCCGCGCTCGGCGTCACGCTGGGCCGGTGCGCCGGGCAGGACGACGTGGTGGTCGGCTGCCCCTTGGACGGCCGCACCGACCGGCGGTTCGGGCAGACGGTCGGCATGTTCGCCAACACCGTGGCGCTCCGGCTGGACCTCGGCGGCGACCCGACGGTGGCGGACCTGCTGCGGCGCGGCAGGCGTACCGTCGCCGAGGCGCTCGCGCACGGCGGCACGCCGTTCGACGAGGTCGTGGAGCTCACCGGAGGCCGCCGCGACCTCAGCCACAACCCGCTCTTCCAGGTGATGCTCGTCATGGAGCATCTGGACGGCGGCCCGGTGACGGCGGGCGAGCTGACGGTGGGGCACTGGGAGCTGCCCGCCCCGGAGGCCCGCTTCGACCTCACCCTGTTCGTCACCGTGGGCGACGAGGTCGAGCTGTACCTGGACTACGCGGCCGACCTGTTCGACGCCGCGACGGCCGCCGCGCTGGCGGGGCACCTGACCACGGCCGTCGAGGCCCTCGCCGGCGACCCGGACCTGCCGGTGAGCCGCATCCCGTTCGACTCCGGCCCGGTGCCCGCCAAGCCGTCCGCGCAGGCTCCGGGCGAGTGGGAGAGCGTGGCCGGGCTCGTGCTGCGGCAGGCCGGGCGGGACCCGGACCGGGTCGCCGTCGTGGCCGAGGGGGAGCGGCTGACGTACGGCGAGCTGGCGTCCCGCGCGCTGGAGGTGGCCGCCCGGCTGGAGCCGCACCTCGCGCCCGGCGGCGGGCGCGAGGTGGTCGGCGTGTCGCTCCCGGCGGGGCCGGACGGCATCGCCGCCGTCATCGGCGTCCTGCTCGCCGGGGCCGCGTACCTGCCGCTCGATCCCGGCCACCCGCCCGCCCGCGCGGACCTCCTGCTCCGGCAGGCGGGCGCGGCGGCGCTGATCGCCCCGCCCGCCCGGCTGGCCGAGCTGGACGCCTTCCCCGGCGCCAAGCTCGTGCCGCACGCCGCGGACCCGCCCGGGGGCGGCGGAGGCAGGAGCCCGCGGCCCGGGGACCCCGCGTACGTGATCTTCACGTCGGGGTCGACCGGGGCGCCCAAGGGCGTGGTGGTGCCGCACCGGGCCGTCGCCGCGTTCACCCGCTCGTTCGTGGACGCGCACGGGTTCGGGCCGGGGCAGCGGGTGCTCATGCTGCCGCCGCTCACGTTCGACGCCTCCGTCGGCGACCTGTTCCCGGTGCTCACGTCCGGCGGCACCCTGGTGATCCACCCTGAGCCCGCCCGGCTCGACGGCGCGGAGCTCGTCCGGTTCTGCGCCGCGCACGGCGTCACCGCCGTGGACGCGCCCGTCGCGCTGTGGCGGCGCTGGGTCGCCGACCTGGCCGGGACCGGCGTCCCCGGCGGCTGGCCCGTCGAGATCATGATGGTCGGCGGCGAGGAGGTCCCCGCCGAGGACGTACGCGCCTGGCAGCGGCTGACCGGCGGCCGGTGCGCGCTGTTCAACCACTACGGGCCCACCGAGGCCACGGTGTGCGCCACCGTGCACCGGATCGGCGGCGCCGACGAGCTCGGCGACGCGGCCCGGGTGCCGATCGGCACGCCGCTGCCGCACGTGCGCGCCCGCGTGCTCGACGCGGCCGGGCGGCCGGTGCCGGTCGGCGGCGCCGGCGAGCTGCACCTGGGCGGGGCCGGCCTGGCCGACGGCTACACGGGCGCGCCCGCGCTGACCGCGGCGGCCTTCGTGCCCGACCCGGACGGCCCCGCCGGGGCGCGCCTGTACCGGACGGGCGACCTGGCCCGGGTGCGGCCGGGCGGCGCGATCGAGTTCCTGGGCCGGCGCGACCGCCAGGTGAAGATCCGCGGCCACCGGATCGAGCCCGCCGAGGTCGAGCACGCCGTCACCGCCCATCCGGCCGTCACCGACAGCGCCGTGCTCGTCGACGGCGACCGGCTCGTCGCCTACGCGGCGACCGGCGCGCCGGATCTGACGCCGGGCGCGCTGCGGGCCTACCTGCGCGAACGGCTGCCCGGCTACCTGGTGCCGGCCGCGTTCGTCCTGGTCGGGACCATCCCCCGGACGACGCACGGGAAGGTGGACCGGGCGGCGCTGCCGCCGCCGGAACCTGCGGGGGAGCCGCCCGCGACCGCCACCGAGTCGGCGCTGGCAGAGGTGTGGCGGCGGGTCCTCGGCGTGGCCGACGTGCGCAGGTCGGACAACTTCTTCGAGGCGGGCGGCCACTCGCTGCTGGCCGGCCGGGTGGTCGCGGAGATCAGGCGGACGCTCGGCGCCGACGTGCCGCTGCGTGCGGTGCTGGAGACGGCCGACCTGGCCGAGCTCGCCGCCACCGTCGACCAGGACGCCGCCGGCCAGGCAGGTGCCGGCCAGGAGCGTCCCGATCTGGAGGCGCAGGCCACCCTGCCGCCCGGCTTCACGGTCGAGCCCGCCTCCCCGGTGCGGCGTGGCGGGGCGATCCTGATGACCGGGGCGACCGGGTTCCTCGGCGCGCACCTCCTGGCCGAGCTGCTGGCCCGTACCGACACCGAGATCGTCTGCCTGGTCAGGGCGTCCGACGAGGACCGGGCCCGGCGGCGGGTGCTGGACAACCTGCGCGCCCACGGCCTGGACGCCCCGCCCGGCCGGGTGCGCGGCCTGCCGGGCGACCTGGGCGCGCCCCGGCTCGGCCTGGACCGGGACCGGTTCGCCGAGCTGGCCGGGCAGGTCGGGGTGATCTGCCACAACGGCGGCCAGGTGAACTTCTACGAGAGCTTCCCCCGCATGCGCCCGGTCAACGTCGGCGGCACGGTCGAGGCGCTGCGCCTGGCCGGGCTCGGCGGCGCCCGGCTGCACTTCGTCTCCACCCTCGGCGTCTTCCTGGGCCTGGCCCACCGGGACCGGGTGGTGACCGAGGCGAGCGCGCCGGACGACCCGGCCGGGCTGGAGACCGGCTACGACCAGAGCAAGTGGGTGGCCGACCGGCTGGTGCGCCGGGCCAGGGACGCGGGCCTGACGGCGGTGGTGCACCGGCCGGCCCGGGTCGGCGGGCACAGCGTGACCGGCCGGGGCAACGCGGCCGACTACTTCAGCCGCCTGCTGGCCACCTGCGTCCGTCTCGGCCTGGTGCCGGACCTGCCCGTCGAGGAGGACCTGTCGCCCGTGGACCACGTCGCGGCGGGCATCGCCCACCTGATCGCCGACCCGGCGACGGCCGGGGACTTCCACTACTTCAACGGCGCGACGATCTCCTACCGGCGCATCGCCGACGCGCTCGGCGCCCGCTGCGTGCCGTGGGACACCTGGCGGGCGCGGGCCGCCGGGCTGGGCGCGGACAGCCCGATGGCGCCGTTCGCGCCGGTGCTGGACGCAGCCGACCCGCAGTTCCGGCGGCCCCTGTTCGACTGCCGCCGCACCGAGCGCGCTCTCGGCCGGGCCGGGATCGTCTGCCCGCCCGCCGACGAGACGCTCGTCCGCCGCTACGCCGGGCGCCTGGCCGGAGCGGTGCGCGGATGAACGTGCTCAGGTTCGCGCTGCTCTGGACGGCGTCGCTGCTGTCGTCCGTCGGGTCCAGCCTCACCACGTTCGTGCTCGGCGTCTGGGTGTACCGGAGCACCGGGTCGCCGACGGAGTTCGCGCTGGTCGTGCTCAGCGGCATGCTGCCGGGCATCCTCGCCGGCCCGTTCGCGGGGGTGGTCGTCGACCGGTTCGACCGGCGGCTGGTGATGATCGTCACCGACTGCCTGGCGGCCCTGTCGACGGCCGCCGTCGGCGCGCTGATCTGGGCGCAGGCGCTGGCCGTGTGGCACGTGGCGCTGGCCGCGGCGATCAGCGGCGCGTGCGGCGTCTTCCACCTGACCGCCTACCAGGCCATGACGCCGCTGCTGATCCCCGAGCGGCACCTGGGCCGCGCCAACGGGCTCATGCACCTGTCCAGCGGCATCCAGATCGCCGCGCCCGTGCTCGGGGCCACGCTGCTGGCCGTCGCCGGGATGGGCGGGGTGGTGGTGCTGGACCTGGTCACGTTCGGCGTGGCCATGTCGGCCCTGGTGCTGATCCGGCTGCCCGCCGAGGTGCTGCGGCCCAACGCCGCCGCCGCCCGGCCCGCCGTGCTCCGGGACCTCGGCGCGGGGCTGCGCCACCTGCGGGCCCGCGCCGGGCTGCCGTCGCTGGTGGCGGCGCTGACCGGCTTCAACTTCGCCTTCGCGGTCGCCGGGGTGCTGGTGCAGCCGCTCATCCTGTCGTTCGCCGGGCCCGGCGTGCTGGGCGTGCTGATGTTCGCCGGCGGCGCGGGCATGCTCGCCGGCGGGCTCGTCATGGGCGCCTGGGGCGGGCCGCGCCGGAAGATCGGCGGGATGACCGCGTTCATGGCGCTCGGCGGCGTCTTCCTCGTGCTGCACGCGCCGGCCCCGTCGCCGCTGCTCGTGGGGGCCGCCGCCGCCGGGTTCCTGTTCACGCTGCCCGTGGTGAACGGCTGCGCGCACGCGGTCCTGCAGAGCCGGATCGAGCCGGCCGTGCTCGGCCGCGCCATGGGCACCGTGCACACGCTCGGCTCGGCCGCCGTCCCGGTCGGCTACCTGCTGGCCGCGCCCGTGGCCGAGCACCTGCTGAACCCGGCGCTGCTGCCCGGCGGGGCGCTGGCCGGCAGCGCGGGCCTGCTCGTCGGCGTGGGGGAGGGGCGCGGGATCGCCCTCGTCCTGCTGCTCGACGGGCTGCTCCTGCTCGTCATGGCCGCCGTCCTGGCCGCGCTGCCCGCGCTGCGCCGCCTGGACCGCCGCCCGGTCCCCGTCCCCGTCGCCTGAGAGGAACGCCATGCCCGTAGAACTGACGCCCGCAGAGGTCGCCGCCTTCCGCGGCGGCGACGCCCCGGCGCCGATGCTGGACCTGATCGGCCTCATGGCCTGCCACGCCGTCGGGGCCGCGCGCTCGCTGGGCCTCTTCGACGCGCTCGCCGCCGGTCCGCTGACCACCGGCGAGCTCGCCGCCTCGGCCGGCGTCGCCCCCACCGGGCTGGAGCCGCTGCTCGGCCTGCTGCACGCCACCGGGTACGTGGAACGCCACGACGGCCGGCACGCCAACACGCCCGCGACCACCGCCTGGCTCTGCTCCGGCTCCGGCACCGACTACGGGCGCATCCTGGACCTGTGGCAGGCGATCGTCGAGGAGCAGTGGGGCGGGCTGGCCGACTCCGTCCGCTCCGGCGTCCCGGCGGGCGGCTTCTACCCCTGGCTCGCCGCCCGCCCCGACCTGTCGGCCGCCTTCCACGACCTGCAACGCGGGCTGGCCGGCTGGCTGGCGGAGGAGGTCGTCTCGCTCACGCCGCTGCCCGAGGGCAGCAGGAGCCTGCTCGACCTGGGAGGAGGCCACGGGGAGTACGCGCGCGCGTTCTGCGGCGCGTACCCGGGGATGTCCGCCACGATCGTCGACGCCGCCGTCACCGGGCGCTCCGACGGGCCGCTGACCTGGCAGGAGGGCGACCTGCTCACCGCCGGGCTGCCGGGCGGGCAGGACGTGACCGTGCTCTTCAACGTGCTGCACGGGTTCGCCGCGCCCGACGCCGCCGCGCTGGTCGCCAGGGCGGCGGCCACGCTGCGGCCGGGCGGCCTGCTGGTCGTCCTGGAGAGCGTGCCCGAGCCGCGCGGCACCGCCGCCGACCTGGCCTTCGGCGCGGGATTCGCGCTCAACCTGTGGCACACGCAGGGCGGCGCGCTGCACGCGACCGGCACGATCAGCGGCTGGCTGGAGGCGGCCGGGTGCGTGGCCGGGCCGTGGCGGGAGCTCGCCCGCTCGCCGTCGCACGCGCTCGTGACAGCAGAAGCCCTCACCCCGGCACGCGGGGTGAGGGCCGGGCGGGGAGCCTACGGGGTGCCGCCGAACGTCACGACGAGCCGCCCGTCCGAGGCGAACGACCAGCTCAGCGCGCCGTCGTAGGAGGAGCACCGGGAGCCGTTCGAGCCGGTCCAGAACTGGTTGGAGCCGTCGGCCGACCCCACCGTCTTGTCGTTGGCGCCGTCGCCGGAGCGGCAGGAGGTGTTGTCGCGGAACACCGTGGAGCCCGCGTCGAAGGAGAAGTTGCGCTCGGCGTTGTCGACGCTGACGTTGCCCGTCATCGTCATCGTGCCGGGGTTGCGGTTGTAGGTGAAACCGTGCTTGCCGTTGTCGTAGGCGATGCTGCGCCGGATGACGTGGTTGACCGGGATGTCCTCGCCGCCGAGCTTGTAGCCGTTGCGGTCGCCGTTGCCGGCCTGGCCGCCGTTGCTCAGCGTGCCGTTGCCGTAGGACAGCGAGTCCTCGATCGTCACCGCGCCGATCGGGCCGGTCTCCGACTTGGTGTAGAGGTCCCAGCCGTCGTCGATGTTGTTGCGGGCCACCGCGTAACGGAAGACGTTGCCGGAGCCGACGGTGAGCTTGGCGGCGAACCCGTCGGCGTCCTCGCCGTCGGAGTCGGCGTTGTCGTGCGACAGCGCGCTCAGGATGAGGTTGTCCGACGGCCACTGCTCGCGCGGCGTGGAGGAGAGGGTCCGGGAGAGCTGCAGCCCGGTGTCGCGGTTGTAGCGGGTCACCGTCCGCTCGATGACGTTGTGGCTGCCGCCGACGAAGATGCCGTTGTCGCCGGCCCGCTCGACGACGATGCCGTGGATGTGCCAGTAGGACCCGTTGACGGCCAGCCCCCGGTTGGCCGGGTCCTCGCTCTGGCCGGAGAAGTTCAGGACCGGCGTCTCGCCCGGGTAGGCGGCCAGCTTCTTGCGGGCGCCCGAGGCGCCGTCGTTGCCGGGCGCGATGGTGACGGTCTGCGAGAAGGCGTACGTGCCGCCGCGCAGGTAGATGGTGCCCCCGGCGGCGACCCTGGTGATCGCGGAGGTGAGCGTCGTCGGGTCGGCCTGGGTGCCGGCGGCGCCGTCCCTGCCGTTCGGGGCCACGTACAGCGTGTCGCCGGTCGGCGGCGGGGTGACGGTCGGCGTGATCGTCGGCGTGGGGGTGACGGTGGGGGTGGGGCTGGTCGTCGGGGTGCCGCCCGTGGGCCGCAGCGTCCACTGCTTGGTGGGCTTGGAGTCGCAGGAGTTCTGCTGCAGGAGCGCGCCTGCGGCGGTGGAGTCGTCCTTGACGTTGACGCACTTGCCGCCGTTGGCGTTGACGATCCGGTAGGCGGACCCGGAGGCGGTCAGCCGCCACGTCTGTGAGGCCGCGCCGGTGCAGGTCTCCTGCTGGACTGGCTTGCCCGCGCTGGTGGAGGCGTCCCGGACGCCCAGGCACCTGCCGCTGTGCGCGGCTCTGATCTCGTAGTCGCCGCCGGAGGCGGTGAGGGTGAAGACCTGCCCCGCGCCGGCTCCGCAGGGGTTCTGCACGAGTTGCGTGCCGTCGGCCGTGGCCGCGCCGGGCACGGCGGCGCACAGGCCGCTTCCTGCGTTGACCAGCGTGTAGTCGCCGCTGCTCGGCGCGGCCGAGGCCGGCGCGTTGAGCGCGGCGACCAGCCCGCCGGTGGTGAGGAGTCCGGCGGACAGCACGATCGCCAGCCGCCTGCCGAGTTGTTCTTGCTTGCGCACGTCCAGCTCCGTTCGGGGGGTACGGGGGCACCGGGGCACCAACCGGTTGCACTCACAGTGGCTACGCGCCGGGACGGCGTCAATACGCCTGAGTAAAACTGCAAACGCGGCCAGGAGTTTTGCCAGGTCTCAGCTCGGATTTCTGCAACAACCGCTTGCAAGAAGCGGGGTCTGCTTGCAGGGCCGGACGGGGGCGGGCTTCACAGCCGGCCGGGCGCGTGATCTAATCGAGGAATCAATATCTAGAATCCAGTTCTATTATTGAGTCGAGAGTGGAGATCAGCGATGGCCCGACTGCTGCGCCGCTTCGCCGAGACGAGGCCCGGCGACCTCGCGCTGGCCGACGAGGACGGCGTCACCACGTGGCACGAGCTGGACGAGCGGGTCGACCGGCTGGCCGGCGCGCTCCTCGGCGCGGGCCTCGCCGCCGGCGACGTGCTCGCCCTCCACGCCGCCAACCGGCGCGAGTACTTCGAGGTCATGGCCGCCGCCGGCCACATCGGCCTGCGCTACGTCCTGGTCAACTGGCACTGGACCGCCCAGGAGCTCGCCTACGTCCTGCGGGACGCGGGCGCGCGGGCGCTGCTCTCCGACCCGGCCTTCGCCGCCCAGGCCGCCGAGGCCGTCCAGGGGCTCGACCTGCCGGTACGCGTGGCGTTCGGTGAGGGAATCGAGGGCTTCGTCCCGTATGAGGACTTCATCGCCGCGGCCCCGCCCGGCGAACCGGAACCGCAGGTCATGGGCAGCCCCATGTTCTACACCTCCGGCACCACCGGCAGGCCCAAGGGCGTCAGCCGCAAGCAGTCCACCACCGGCCTGCCCGTCGAGGCCCTCGCCCTGGCCGCCGACCGCTTCGGCCAGACCTTCACCGTGCCCGACGGCGGGCGGACGCTGCTGGCCGGGCCCGCCTACCACTCCGCCCAGTGGATGTTCTCGTTCATGGCGCTCATGGGCGGCTGCCCGGTGGTCATGCGGCGCGCGTTCGACCCCGCCGAGACGCTGCGGCTCATCGACGAGTACGGGATCACCAACGTGCACCTGGTGCCCACCCAGTTCGTCCGCCTGCTGCGCGTGGACGCCGCCACCCGGCAGGCGTTCTCCGGGGCGAGCCTCACCTCGGTCTGGCACGGCGCCGCGCCCTGCCCGCCGCAGGTCAAGCGGCAGATCATCGAGTGGATCGGCCCGGTCGTCCACGAGTACTACGGCTCGACCGAGGCGGGCGTCAACACCGTCATCACCGCCGAGGAGTGGCTGGCCAAGCCCGGCAGCGTCGGCCGCCCGCAGGCGGCGACCGAGATCCACATCCTGCTCGACGACGGCACGCCCGCCAAGCCGGGGGAGCAGGGCCAGATCTGGTTCCGCTACGCCAACGGCGACGACGTCGAATACTGGGGCGACCCGGACAAGACCGCGTCCATCCACCGGGCCGGCGGGCTGTTCACCACCGGCGACATCGGCTACTTCGACGAGGACGGCTACCTGTTCCTGTGCGACCGCGCGATCGACATGATCATCAGCGGGGGCGTGAACATCTACCCGGCCGAGATCGAGAGTGTGCTCATCACCCACCCGGCCGTCCGGGACGTCGCGGTGTTCGGAGTGCCGGACGAGGAGTTCGGCGAACAGGTCAAGGCCGCCGTCGAGCTCGCGGACGGCGTCGAGCCGGGAGGCGGCCTGCCCGCCGAGCTGACGGCCCACTGCCGCGCCTCGCTGGCCGGGTACAAGGTGCCCCGGTCGTTCGACTTCGTCCCCGAACTGCCGCGCACCCCCACCGGCAAGCTGTACAAGCGGCTGCTGCGCGACCCCTACTGGCAGGACGGCGCCCGCCGGATCTGACGCTCACCCCGGCCGGACCTCACCCCCGACGGGCGCGGGCAGCAGCTTGCCGAACGGAAGCGCGCGCATCACCCGCAGCCGCTGCGCGGCCGGCCGATGGCCGTGCCGGGCCGCGAGCCCGTAGTAGAACCTGGCGATGTCGTGCTTGGCCCGGCCCTCCTGCTCGTACGCCTGGCCGTAGGCGAACGACAGCCGCGCCGCGAACTCGACCGGGCGCGGATCGGCGGCGAACGCCTCGGCGTCGGGATGATGCCGCCCGCGCGCGGCGTGAAGCCAGTAGCGGGCCGCCGCCAGGTCGCCGGTCAGCACGTGGATGATCGCCAGCCGGTAGGCGGACTCGGCGTCACCGTCGCCCGCCCGCCGCACCAGCCGCGCGACCGTCCTGGTCGTCCGCCGCTCGGCCTCGTCCGCGGGGGTCCGATAGTGGTCGTACGTGCCGGTGACGTGCGCACCGGGCGCCGGCGTGCCGGGGACGTACGGGGTGCGCGGCGGCTGCTCGCTCCTGGCGGCGCGCCAGCGGGTCTGCCACTGCTCCACGGTGCCGAGGGCGTCGCGGGGCAGGCCCGTCTGCTCGGCATGACGGTGACAGACCATCACGAACGAGGCGACCAGCTTCCAGTCCGGCAGGCGTTCCCGCTTGCCGGTGAGGATGTCGCTGACGGTGCTCGCGGGCAGTTCCTTGGGAACGTCCGGTGCGCGCGACAATCGGTGCATCTCTGAATAGCTCGGCTGGCCGGCCGATTCCCGGAGCTCTATGAGCGCGGCTATGAAGGCGGAGTGAGATCCTGCCCGGGGAGTGTCAGTCATCGTCCTTGTTGGGTGGTGGGCTAAGAATTGTCGCCATATTTGCAGAAATATTCTCGCGTCGATGACACTTCGCAGATTCCATCTCATCCGGTTGCCGTGGCCACTCCGGATGATCACTGTCCCACTGGTCCCAGTCGCCCATTCGGGTAGCTAGCAGCACTTTCGACGCCATTCGTGGGCGGGCTGCCGGATAACTCCGGATGAATCCGGACGATGTCGGATGCTTGCGGAGTTTAACGTCCGCTGCCGTCTATTTCCGATCTCGTACGGCTCTGTCCGAGCACGTTTGGATCGCTGGCCCACGGCCTCCGTCAAGCCGCATGGTTACCGCATTCATCGCTGCTCTTCGGGAGGCCACCGCCCATGCCGATACTCACGGCCCGCCCGTCCAGCATCGTGTACTGCGCCGACGCCCCCTGCCCGGCGGACGAGCACCTCCTGGTCACCCTCCTGACCACCTGGGTGCTCGCCACCGGGCGCACCCCGCCCGCCGGGCGTCCCGAAGACCTCACCCCGGAAGAGCTCATCGACTTCTGGGCCGACGACCGCACCTGAGGAGACGAGGACCGATGTTCACCACGCGCCAACTGCTCACGCTCACGCTCACCGTCATGATCGCCGCCATCACCTGCGCCCTCGTCCTCGCCACGGGCGCCGAATGGCCCGGCGCCCTCCTCAGCGCCGGCGCCGCCGGCGGCGCCACCCTCGCCACCCTCCCCAAACTCCTCCACAAACGCGACCCGTAACCCTGGCCCGCCCCCGGCCTGGTTTCCGCCCGCTCCCGGCCTGGCCCCGCCCGCGACCGGCCCCCGACCCCCGGGCGCCCCCGGCCCCGGCCCCCGGCCCCCCGGCTTGGCCGCTGCCCGCCCCCGGCCTGGCCCCGCGCGCCTCCGGCCCTCCGGCTTGGCCGCCGCCCGCTCCGGCCCTCCGGCTTGGCCGCCGCCTGCCCCGGCCTGGCCCCCGCTGGCCCCCGGGCCCCGCCCGGCGCCTGGCCCCGACCCGGCCTGGCCGCCGCCTGGCTCTTACCGACCAGCCCCAGCGGTTGCGCCCCCGCGCCTCGACCGAGCGGGCCGGGGCCCCGACCCGGACCGCCACACGCCGCCTCCACTTCCTCCCGCTGGGTCGGGCCAGGGGGGCTTGTGCCGGTGACCGGGGGCGGCGCGCGGGCGCGCCCCCAACCGACCCCCCGGGAGGGCGGACTGCAGGGGGAGCGACCCCGGTGAGCGACCCCGGTGCGCGATCCCGGTGCGCGACCCCGGTGGGCGACCCCGGGCGCCTGCCGGGAGCGACCCACCGGGAGCGGCCTGCCGAGGTGCCGCGCAGGCCCAACGTCGTGGGTCGGTTCGGGCGCGTCCGCAATGCGGCCCCCGGTGGGTCGGTTGGGGGCGCGCTCGCATGCCGCCCCCCGTGGGCCGTCGCCGGGGGCGCGTCCGCAGTTGTCCTCCGGGTGGGTCGGGTCTGGGGCGGGGCTTGGGAAGGGGGCTTCTCGTGGCAGGGGGCGGGGTTGACTTGTCGTTGGTGTCAGGGTTTTAGCGTGGCGGGGTTCGGGCGGGCCGCGCGGGGCGCGGCGGTGATCGGGGGTTGGGCGATGAAGTTCGGGATCAGCTATGGGACGCCGCACCAGGGGGTCGATCCTGACAAGCTGGTGGGGTTCGCCAGGCTGGCGGAGGAGTGCGGGTTCGAGTCGCTGTACATGCCCGAGCACGTCGTGCTGTATCCGGGCGCCAAGGTGGGGGCGTTCGAGCTGCCGCCGACGCTGCCGTACGTGGACCCGCTGGACGCGCTGGCGTTCGTGGCGGCGGCGACGGAGCGGATCCTGCTGGGCACCGGGGTGCTGCTGGTGCCGTACCACCATCCGGTGATCCTGGCCAAGCGGCTGGCCACGGTGGACGTGCTGTCGAAGGGCCGGATGCGGCTGCTCACGGTGGGGGTGGGGGCGCTGCCGGGGGAGGCCGAGGCGGGGGGGGTGGAGTTCCGGACGCGGGGGCGGCGCGCTGACGAGGCGATCGACGTGCTGCGGCTGCTGTGGGAGGGCGGGGAGGAGGGGGTGGGGTTCGCCGGGGAGTTCTTCTCGTTCGAGGCGTTGTGCAGTTATCCGAAGCCCGCCGGGCGGCTGCCGATCCATGTGGGGGGATCGTCGCGGGCGGCGGCGCGGCGGGCGGGGCTGCGGGGGGACGGCTACTTCGCGGGCGGTGCGCTGGGGCCGGAGGAGCGGGCGGCGCAGTGGGAGCTGGCCCGCGAGACGGCCGCGGCGGCGGGCCGCGATCCGGACGCTTTGGAGTACACGCGGTTCGGGTCGATCGGCATGTCCGGGGAGCGTGTCGCGGAGCTGGCCGGGCAGGGGGTGACGCGGCTGGTGGTGAGCTCGTCGGCCACCGATCCGGGCGAGCAGCGCGAGGAACTGTCGGCGTTCGCCGAGCGGTGCGGTTTCCTGCCCTAGCATTTCGCACGTGACCGCCTACGACGATCCTGACCTGTTCGAGCATCTGAACGTCTCGGCCCTGCCGCCGCGCCAGCAGCGCATCCTGGCCACGATCCGCGACTGGGTGGTCAGGCACGGCTACCCGCCGAGCACCCGGGAGCTCGGCCGGGCGGTGGGGCTGCGGTCGTCGTCGGCGGTGTCGAAGCATCTGCGGAGCCTGGAGAAGAAGGGGTTCCTGACGCGCGGGTCGTCGGTGAGCAGGCCGATCGACGTGCGGATGTTCCTGCACGGGGCGGCGCCTGAGCAGGCGCGCGACCTGGTGAGCGTGCCGGTGGTGGGCGACATCGCGGCGGGCGCGCCGATCCTGGCGGACGAGCGCCTGGACGACACGCTGACGCTGCCGCGCGACCTCACGGGGCGCGGCAACGTGTTCGGCCTGCGGGTGCGGGGTGATTCGATGGTCGACGCCGCGATCTGCGACGGCGACCTCGTCGTCGTACGGCAGCAGCCCGAGGCGCACTCGGGCCAGATCGTCGCGGCGATGATCGACGGGGAGGCCACGGTCAAGGTGTTCCGCCGGCGCGGCGGGCACGTCTACCTGGAGCCGCGCAATCCCGCGTACGACGTCATCGACGGCGACGACGCGGTGGTGCTGGGCATCGTGGTGTCGGTCCTGCGCAGCGTCTGAGCAGCGTCCGAGCAGCCGTCTCCAGCCGTGTCAGGAGCTGTGCGAGCGGGCGAACTCGGTCACCGTGACGGCCCGCAGCAGGCCCGGGTGCAGGAGTTCGGCCCGGTGCCGGGGTAATCCGGCGGCCAGCGCGGCGTCGGTGAGCGCGGCGGTGACCCAGCGCGCGTCGACGTCGCGCCCGTGAGGGCCGGTGATCAGGGGCTCGCCGGCGGCCCGGCCGCCGCACAGCTCGCGCAGCAGCGGGCGGGCGCGCGGCGGGATCGGGTACGCGACGGGCCCGTCGGGCTCGCCGTGCAGGACGAGCACGAGGGGGTGTTCGCCGCCGGGCAGCGCGTGGATGTCGTGGACGGTGAGCGCGGCCAGCGCGTCGACCGACGCGCCGGTGGCCTCCAGCAGCGCGACGGCCAGGGCTTCGGCCGCCCTGCCGTCCTCGGCCAGCCGGGCGACGCCGCCGCGCAGCAGCCGCCGTTCGGCCGGGGTGAGCGGCGGTGCGCCGTCGGCGGAGCGCCGGGCCCGGGTCGCGCCGGACGCCTCGGCGAAGGCGTGGAAGGAGGCCAGGACGGCGCGCCTGCCGGCGACGGTCGCCTTGGCCAGCGGCCTGCCTGCGGGGCCGACGCCGGTGGTGAGCGCGGTGTAGCAGTAGGCGTCCAGGTGGGACCCGGTGGCCGCGAGGGGTTCGAGCGCCGGTTCGGCCGCGTACAGCCAGCGCAGCCACGAGGCGAGGACGCGCAGGCAGGTGCGGCGCCGGGCCGCCGACGGGCGGCCCTGGAGCCAGGCCACGGCCACCTGCCACGTCAGCGGGTCGAGCCCGTCGATCAGCTCGACGTCGGCGGCGGGGACCTGGCCGGGGCGCAGGCCGTCGATCCGCCCGACGCTGGTGAGGTCGGGGTCGGCGGCGCGCGTCACGACGCGACCACCGCGCCCGCGCCCGCATCGGGCATGGCGCCGGCGCGCGGTCTCGCGCTGGACCCGGGCAGCGGCGCGCCGTCGGACCTCGTGGCGGCGCCGTCAGCCGACGCCCGGCCGAGCTCGGCAGGGCGGCCCGTGCCTGACAGACCCATCATGAACTAGATCATCTCACGGGTGCGCCCTCCGCGATTCTCGATCGGCGGAGTCAGCGGAAGTCTCGGCCGTGGTCAAGGTGACGCCGATCTCCGCCATCCGCCCGGCCGCGTAGCCGGGGTCGATCAGCGACTCGGGCGTGTGGAGGCCGGGCGGCACGGGGTCGCCGCGCAGGCCGAGCAGCCGTTCGACGCCGAGGGCGATGCCGAGCGCGGTCAGCGGGCGCTGTCCCTCGGGGTGGAGGAGGTAGTGGCTGGTCGTGAGCGGCGCGCCCGCGTGGTCCACGCCGCCAAGGTCGATCCTGACCTCGGTGGACGGCGGCCCGCCGCGCCTCCTGCCCGAGGATTCGCCGAACGCGAACGCGAAGCCGACGTCGGGCGCCCCCGTCGCGAGGGCCAGGCTGGGCACGTCGGGGATGGGGACGTACTGGGCGGGCAGCACGGTGCCGTCGGCGCTGGTGACCTCGGTCTGCGCCTCGGCGCCGGGGACCCAGTGGAAGACGCCGTCGCGGCGGACGTACCCGGAGGAGGTGGCGGCCAGCAGGCGCTCCAGGTCGGTCGCCGCCGCCGGTCCGCCGCTGTCGAGCTCGTCCAGCACGCCGCCGACCCGGATGCTGTCGAGCCTGCCGAACTCCCGGGCGAGGTCGAGCACGGCCAGGACGACGAGCCCGGCGTACCAGTGGCTGGCGAGCAGGACCGGCGCCGCGCCCGGCCGCGCGGCCGCGGCGACGACCTCGGGCCCGAGGTCGACGAGGCCGCTGGAGATGCTGAGGTACGGCAGGCCGCGCTCCTGCGCGTAACGCAGGCCGTGCAGGCGGCTGTCCCACACGGTCGCCACGACCGCCGAGTGGGCGGCGTCGTCCGGGCGGCCGAGATCGCTCCGGTCCAGGTCGGCGGTGACGGCGGTGGCGGCCCCCAGGTCGTCGGCGACCCGGCGGGCGCGGCCGAGGTCACGGCCGGCGATCGTCAGCGGCAGGTCGGGATGCCATCGGCGCAGGAGGGCGGCGGTCGCCGAGCCTGCCTGCCCGGAGCCGCCCAGGATGAGTACGGAGTGTTCCACGGGGTGTCCTCTCGCTAACCTACATTCTGTAACTTACATTTTGTAGCTTAGACTGGGGCGGCGACGCAAGGAGGACGATGACCACCGGATCCACCCGCCTGTCCAAGCAGGCCCGGCGCGAGCAGCTGCTCGACACCGCCCTGGCGATCGTGCGCGCCCACGGCACCGACGGCCTCACGCTGCTGAGCCTGGCCGAGGCCGCCGGGGTGAGCAGGCCGATCGTCTACGACCACTTCGGCACCCGGCCCGGCCTGCTCATCGCGCTCTACCGGCGGCTCGACGAACGCCACCGGGCCGCCTCGGAGGAGGCCCTGCGCGGCGCCCCGGCCGTGCCCGGCGAGATCGCCCGCGTCCTGAGCGCCGCCTACTTCGCCTGCGCCACCGACATGCCCGAATGGCACGCCGTCTCCGCCGCGCTCAAGGGCAACCCGGAGATGGAGGCGATCGAACGCGACCTGTTCGACGACTACGCGGAGCTGATGGCCACCGCCCTGCGCCCCCACACCGGACTCCCGCCAGAGGCGCTACGGCTGCGCTGCGCCGGGGTGCTCGGCGCGGCCGACGCGCTCGCCGCCGAGCTGAACCAGGGCCGCGCCACCGCCGCCGAGGCCGCCGAGGCGCTGACCGCCCTCATCGTCGGCAGCCTCGACGCCCCGCCCTGACGCCGCCCCGCATGTGGCGGACCTGTGGAGGTATCGGGCGGTTACCGTGCAAACCATCGCCCCGGCCGGGCGCCGCCCCTAGCGTCGCAGGGTATGCAGACAGTGGACGCCCTGGTCGTGGGCGCGGGCCTGGCCGGGCTGAGCACCGCCCAGCTGCTCGCCCGGCAGGGACTGGACGTGCTGGTGGCCGAGCGCCGCAGGACGCTGACGACCGGCATCCGCACGACCGGCATCTTCGTACGCCGCACCCTCGACGACTTCGACCTGCCGGACCACCTGCTCGGTCCCGGCGTACGCGACGTGCTGCTGTACCCGCCGTCGCGGCGGGCGCCGATCCGCCTCACCAGCGACCGCGACGAGTACCGGGTCGCCGACATGGCCGGCGTGTACGAGCACGCGCGCCGCGAGGCCGAGTCGGCCGGGGCGCAGGTCCGGCTGGGCGCACGGTTCCGCGGCGTGCGGGCGGGAGTGGCGCGGTTCGAGGGGGCGGAGCCGGTGGCGGCCCGGTTCGTCGTCGGCGCGGACGGCGCCCGCTCCCAGGTGGCGCGCGACCTCGGCCTCGACGTCAACCGGCGCTTCCTCGTCGGCGCCGAGCTCGTCCACCCGGTCGCGTCCGGCACGACCGTCCCGGCGTTCCACTGCGTGCTCGACCCCAGGATCGCCCCCGGCTACCTGGGGTGGGTCATCGACGACGGCCGCCACGCACACGTGGGCGTCGCGGGCCGTCCGGACGCGATGCGCACCGGCGTACGCCACCTGCTGGACGCGTTCGCCGCCGGCGCGCCCGGCCGCGCCGACCCGGCCGGGCCGGTCGAGCGGCGCGGCGGCCCGATCCCGGTCGGCGGCGTGCTGCGCCGGCTCGCGTGCCCCGCCGGGCTGCTCGTCGGCGACGCGGCCGGCGCGGTGTCGCCGCTGACGGCGGGCGGGCTGGACCCGTGCCTGCGGATGGCGGCCCTGGCCGCCTCCGTCACCGCCGCCTACCTGCGCACCGGCGACCGGCGCGAGCTGGAGCGGTACGACGGCGCCGCGCTGCGCGCCCGGTACCGGACCCGGCTGATGCTGCGCCGCGCCTTCGCCGGCATCCGGTCGCCCGCCGCCGCGGAGGCCGCCGTGACCGCCCTGCGCGGACGCGCCGGGCGCGCCCTGGCGGCCCGCATCCTCTTCGGCGACGGCTCCTTCCCGAACGTGGAACCGGCGCCCGCGACAGGCTGACGCGCGCCCCCGCTCGCGCCGGAGGTCAGGCCAGGGCGAGACGGCGTACGCCTGTCATGGTCGGGGCCGGCATCAGCTCCGGCGGGTCGTCCGGGTCGGTGCGCAGGGACGGGAGGCGGTCGAGCAGGATGTTCAGCGCGACCCGCCCCTCCAGCCTGGCCAGCGGCGCGCCCAGGCAGAAGTGGATGCCCCGGCCGAACGCCAGATGCGGGTTCGGGTCGCGGCCCGGGTCGAACATGTCCGGATCGGGGAACTGCCTCGGGTCCCGGTTGGCCGACCCCAGCCACGCCATGACCAGTTGGTCGGCCGGGATCTTCACGCCGCCCAGCTCCACCTCCCGGGTCGTGGCACGGCCGAGCGCGGCGAACGGCGTGAGGTAACGCAGCGACTCCTCGATCACGGCCGGGATCGTCGACCGGTCGGCCCGCGCCCGATCCTGCTGCTCCGGGAACGCGTCCAAGCAGAGCACCGTGTTGCCGAGCAGCATCGTCGTGGTGACGTGCCCGGCCAGCAGCAGGACGATCGCGAAGTTCACCACCTGGGTGTCGGGCAGGCGCTCGCCGTCGACCTCCGCCTCCACCAGCAGGCTCAGCAGGTCGCCGCGCGGCCGGGCCCGGCGCTCGGCCGCGTGACCGGCGAGGTAGTCCGACATCTCCTTCCACGGGCGCAGCGACTCCTGCCGTTGCGCGAGCTGCCTCTCGTCGGGCTCGGTGAGCGAGACCTTGGTGTCACGCTGGAACAGCGCGTCGGCCCACCGCTTGAACAGCGCCCGGTCGGTGGCGGGCACCCCGAGCAGCTCGGCGATGACGATGACCGGCAGCGGGTAGGCCAGGTCGGTCACCAGCTCCAGCCGGCCGCGCTCGCGGGCCGCGTCCAGCAGCTCGTGGGTGAGGGCGGCGATGCGCGGCTCCAGATCCGCGACGATCTTGCGGGTGAAGGCGCTGCTGACCAGCCTGCGCAGCTTGCCGTGCGCCGGCGGGTCGATCTGCGTGATGAAGCCGTCGAGCGAGAACTCCTCGACCTCGGGCACCAGGCCCTTCGGCACCACCCGCATGGTGTCGGAGGAGAAGGTCGCGGGGTCGCCGAGAACCTCGTGCAGCTCCGGGTAGCCGTAGACGTTCCACATCCCCGAGGCGGGGTCGAACTCGACGGGCGGGCCCGAGCGCGGGCCGTGCAGCCAGAAGTGCTGTTCGGGGATTCCGTACCGTTCGGCGAAGTCGGCCATCGCCTCTCCTTGGTCGTAGATCCGCGTCGGCGTGGGGCGGCCACCCCAGGTCCCTACCCCGCCTTGGCAGCCGGGGCCCCTGCCCGTGCGGGGTGTTTTCGCGTACGTACGAGATCCGCGCGGTCGTTAACGGAAGGGCGGTCGCTCACGGAATCGCGGTCGTTCACGGGAAGGGGAGGAGGCCGGACAGCGGGGCGGACGGTGAGGGGGCGGGCGGCGGCGGCTCGGTGGGCTCGGCGCCGGTCGGCGGCGGCGTGGCGGGCCGGTCCGTGGGCTCCTGGGCGGGCGGCGCGGCCGGCTGATCGGTGCGCGCGTCCGTGGGGGAGGGCGCGGTGGCGGTCACGGTCGCGGACGCCGACGGCGTGGCCAGCGAGCCGGTCGCGGACGGCGTGGACGACGGGGTGCCCGACGGCGTCGGCGAGACCGGGTACGGGCGGGAGTGGCGCAGGGCGGGCTCGGTCCGGCGGTCCTTGGCGGCGTCCCGGCCGGCGGGCTCGGCCTTGCCTTCCGTCGCGCCCTTGAGCTGCTCGGACACCGTCTGCCCGGCGATCGCCTGGTAGATCAGGATGCCGCCGAAGCTGAGCGTGAACACCAGCGCCGCCGCCCCGCCCAGCCGGAGCCACCCCACCCGCCCCCGCCCCGCCCGCGCCTGGTCCGAGACATGGGCCGGGCGGGAGGAGCGGGCCTGGTCCGACGGGCGGTGCCGCCTGCCGGTGACGGTGTGCTGCCTGACCTTGGCGCGGGTGCGGCGCAGGTAGTGGGTGTACAGCTCGGTGCCGACCGTGGTGGCCACGCTCATGACCGCCGCGCCGATCACCGTGCCCGCCACCCCGAGCCACGAGGCCGCCACCGCCGCCGTGAGCGCGGCCATCGCGCCCCCGGCCACCTGCACGACGCTCACCCGCCCCCGCCACTTCCCGGGCGCGTCCGGATCCGGGACGGCATCCGCGCGGACGGCCGCGCCCGTACGCGCCCCGGCGACCGCGCCGGTGGCCGCCTCGGTGGCCGCGTCGGTGGCCACGCTGGGGGCCGCCCCCGTGGCCGCGTCGGGGGTGGTGAGGTCGGTCGGGGTGTGTCGCCTGCCGGTCATGCTTACGCTGGCCAGCCTTCCTCGTGGTCGGGCGCGAGCGCGCCGCGGGTGTGGGATCGTGATCCGCCGAACCGGGGCCGGCCACGAGCGTGGCGCGCGGCACGCCGGTCAGGGCCTGGGACGGCCGAGCGACGGCCTCCCGGGGGGCGGCTGCTGGGACGAGTCACGATGGCATACCCGGGCAAAGCCGGTCAGCGCGCCACGCGGCGTACGGCGACCTTCTGGGGAGGACATTGCCATCTCCGACCACACCCCTGACCTGGCGGAAAATGAGCGATATGTGACGCATTTATGGACTTATGGTCACAGCCCGGTGATTGATAGGTTGCGCGAGAAAAGTTGCCATTGATCGTCGGGGGAATGCGCGGTGGGCATGAACGTGCGCGCGAAAGGGCAGCGCCTGGCCGGGGAAATCCAGGCCGAGCTCGCCCTGTGGACGGACCGTACCGGCTCGGCGGCCGAGGTGTGGGCGCTGCCGGCCGGGGCCGTGCCGCCGCGCGCGAGCCAGGCGGTGCTGTCGGTCGTCCGCCCGGTGCTGTCCGCCGCCGAGGCGCACGACCCGGTCCCCGTGGTGTCGCTGGCCGTCACGCTGTCGGCGTCCGGGCTGCGCCTGACGGTCAGCTTCGAGGCGAGCGGCGCGGCGGACGGGACGCCGCTGCCCGAGGCTCGGATGCGTGCCGCGTTCGCCGAGGCGGGCGGCACGCTGAAGGTGGCGGTGTCGCAGTCCGGCGGCGTCACGGTCAGCGCCGCCGTCGCCGCCGATCGGCTCAGGTGACGGCGGGCGAGCCCAGCAGGGCGGCGTCGATCCGGGGGCCGAGCACGTCGGCGCCGTCGGTCACCTCGTTGGGCCGCCCCACGCCGGTGGTGACGAGCTCGCGCAGGCTGTGGCCCACGTAGAAGCCCCAGCTCCGGTGGCAGACCTCGTAACACTCGAACTCCGGCAGCAGCCCGACATGGGTGAAGCGCAGCTCGGCCGGGCCGTCGCCGGGGCCGGAGATCTCGAAGCGGATCTCGGTCCCGGTCCACTCCGCCTGGTCCTCGGTGAAGGAGAAGGCGTTGTCGAGGACGCGCCAGACCACGCGCCGGCCGGGGACGACCTCGGTGAGCCGGATGCGGCACCGGTGGACGCCGGGCACCTCGTAGCCGAACTCGTCGCCCTCGGCGGCGGTGGCGCCGGTGACGTTCCTCGACCACCAGCCGCGCACGTCGAGGACGGCGGCGAACACCTCGGCGGGCGGCCGGGGCAGCTCCAGGGTGATGGTCGTGCCCTGATCGGTCATGATCCCTCCGTACGGTCCGCGGTGCGCTGGATCTCCTCGGCGATGCGCTTGACGCGCCGGAGCCTGGCGTCCCATGCCGCGCCGACGGAGGAGAGCTGGGCGACGGCCCGGGCCAGTTGCGCCTCGTCCACCCGATACTTCCTCTCCCGCCCGGCGGGTGAGGCGTGCACCAGCCCGGCTCGGTCCAGCGTGCCGAGGTGCTTGGTGATCGCCTGGCGGGTCACGGGCAGCCGCTCGCTGAGGCTGGTGGCGGTGCCGTGGCCGTCGGCCAGGAGCAGGTCGAGGATGCGCCGCCGGGTCGGGTCGCCGACGGCCGACCACAGCTCGTCGTCGACGGCCGCCGTCACGGTGTGGCCACCAGGCGCGTGACGTACTCGCCGAGCCGGGGCACGAACGTGTCCCAGCCCTGGCTGTGGTCGCGGTGGCACTCCGCCAGCTTGGCGGCCTCCCAGCCCAGCTCGCGGAAGCCGGTCTCGGTGAGCCGGATCCGCGTGCCCGCGCCCGCCGGGGTGAGCTCGAAGGTGACGAGCAGCGAGGCCGATCCGGTCTCGCACCAGCGGAAGGCGAACAGCCGGGGCGGCTCGGCGGTCACCACGGTGATGGGGGCGACCTGCTCGCGGTCGCCCCAGATCAGCTCGCCGGTCGCGCCGGGGACGGGCTCGATCGAGGCGTCGTCGCTCCACCAGCGGGAGATGTGCTCGGGGCGGCTGACGACCTCGAAGACGACCTCGGGGGTGGCGTCGACGTGGATCTCGCGTTCGATGCTGCCGTACTCCATGCTGAACTCTCCAGACCTTACGTGCAACCTTTGGTTGCGTGTAAGGCTAGCGCGTACGGCCCGGATCGCGCAACCAAAGGTTGCGCATGTTCACCAGCCGACCTCGTCGCAGCCCCGGTGGTCGGCGGGCTCGACCTGGAGGGTCGCGTGGGCGATGTGGTGACGCCGGCTGAGCACGTCGCGCGCCTGGTCCAGGACGGCGTGGTGGTCGGCCGGCTCGGCGGTGACCAGGTGGGCGGTGGCCACGTTCATGCCCGAGGTGAGCGTCCACAGGTGCAGGTCGTGCACGTCCCGTACGCCCTCGATGGCGGACAGGTCGGCGGCCACGGCGTCGGGGTCGACGCCCTCGGGCACGTGCTGGCCGAGCACGGCGAAGACCTGGCGGCCCAGGGAGACGGCGCGCACGGCGACGAACAGGCCGATGGCCAGGGCGACGAACGTGTCCCAGAACGGCTGGCCGGTGGCCGACACCAGCCAGCCGGCGACGATCACGCCGACCGAGCCGGCCGTGTCGGCGACCACCTCCAGGTATGCGCCGCGCACGTTGAGGCTCTCGCCCGCGCCGGAGCGCAGCAGGAACAGCGCCACCAGGTTGACCAGCAGGCCGATCGCACCGACGATCATCATCGGCCCGGACGACACCTCGGCCCGCTCGCCGATGCGCCCGATGGCCTCGATCACCACGTAGAGCGCGACGCCCAGCATCATGACGACGGCCAGCAGCGAGGCGAACACCTCGGCCCGGTAGGAGCCGTAGCTGCGCCGGCCGGTCGTGTCGGGACGGGTGGCGATGCGGGTGGCGACCAGCGCCGCGCCGAGCGTGACCACGTCGGCGGCCATGTGCCCGGCGTCCGACAGCAGCGACAGCGAGCCCGACAGCAGGCCGAAGACGAGCTCGACGACGAAGAAGACGCCGATCAGCACGAACGAGACGGCCAGCCGCCAGCGGTGGCGGCCCGCCGCGTGCCCGTGCCCGTGGCCGGAGCCCATCACGACCTCCCGTCGCGCTCGGGGTGGATGGCCTCGGTGTGCTCGGTGTGCGCGAGCGCCACGTCGAGCAGCATCCGCACGTGCGGGTCCTCCAGACGGTAGTACGCCATCCGGCCGGAACGGCGTGCCGCCACGATGCGGTGCGCGCGCAGCAGCCGCAGCGCGTGGGAGACGGCCGACTCGCTCTGGCCGGTCACCGCCGCCAGGTCGCACACGCACAGCTCGCCGTCCAGGAGCGCGACCAGCAGCCGCAGCCGGTTGGGGTCGGCCAGCAGGCCGAAGACGTCGGCGGTGTCGGTCACGTCCTCGGCGGCCGGCATCCGCTCCCGCACGGCGCTCACCCGGTCGGCGTCGACGACCTTGACGGCGCACCCGTCCACCATCAAGATGCCTTCATCTGAAGAGGTGTTCATATGTACAAGATAGCGAAGAGCGCGGAACGACTGTCAACCCCCGGTTCGCCGCAGCGCATTTCACCGGCCGATGAATCGGTTGGCTAGCATCGTCGGCGTGAGGATCACCGTCTTCGGCGCCACCGGCGGCACCGGCAGAGCCGTCGTCCAGCGCGCCCTGGCCGCGGGCCACGAGGTCGTCGCCGCCGTCCGCGACCCGGCCAGGCTGCCGCTCTCCCACCCCGCGCTGGAGATCGCCACCGCCGACGTCTTCGCCCCGCGCACCCTCGAACCCCTCCTGACCGGCAGCGACGCGGTCCTGTCCGCGCTCGGGCCCAACAGCCGCAACGACACCTCGCGGGTGTGCTCGGCCGGCATCGCCGCCATCCTGACGGCCATGGACGCCACCGGCGTCCGCCGCGTGCTCGCCCTCAGCGCCCAGCCGGTGCTGCGCACCGGCGCGGGGGAGTCGCTGCTGTGGCGCAGGCTCGGCATGCCCGCCGTCCGCGCCGTCTTCGGCACCGTGTACGCCGACCTCGAACGCATGGAGCGGACCCTGGCCGCGAGCACCGCCGACTGGACCGTGCTGCGGCCTCCCCGGCTGACCGGCAAGCCCGCCACCGGCCGCTACCGCAGCGCCGTGGACGCCAACGTGCCCGGCTCCATGACGCGCGGCGACCTGGCCAGGGCGATGCTCGACATGCTGCCGGACCCGTTCACCGTGAGGCGGGCCATCGGGGTCGCCGGGCCGCGCCGCTGACGTACGATCTCCGCACGTCCAGCAGGCACCGTCCAGCAGAAAGCACCCCATGCACCTCCACCACTTCAGGGCCGCCGGCGTGTCCGTGGTCCTCGAATGCCCTCCCGACGCCCTGCCCGCGATCCTGCACTGGGGGCCCGACCTCGGCCCGCTCGCCGACGACGCCCTGGAGCACCTGGCCGCCGAGCTGAGGCCGCGCCCCGACCAGACCTCCGACGCGCCGATCCGCACGGCGCTCGTCCCCGAGGCGCGCACCGGCTGGGCCGGCCTGCCCGGCCTGTCCGGCCACCACCAGGGCGAGAACTGGTCGCCCGCGTTCACCGCCGTCACCTGCGAGACGGCCGGGCGGCGCCTCACCGTCACCGCCGCCGACCCGCACGCCCGCCTCGCCCTCGCCCTCACCGCCGAGCTCGCCCCGTACGGGCTGCTGCGCGCCCGCGCCGAGCTGCGCAACGAGCACGACCTGCCCTACACGCTCGACGCGCTCAACCTGGCCCTCCCGGTCCCCGGGCACGCCACCGACGTGCTCGACCAGGCGGGACGCTGGTCCAAGGAACGCGTCCCGCAACGCCGCCCGCTCACCGTCGGCGCCCACCTGCGGGAGAACCGGCGCGGACGCACCGGCGCCGACGCCGCCACCGTCCTGTTCGCCGGCACCGCCGACCTCGGCTTCCGGCGCGGCGAGGCGTGGGGGCTGCACGTCGGCTTCAGCGGCGGCCACCGCCACTACGCCGAGCGCACCGCCACCGGCCGCACCCTGATCGGCGGCGGCGAGCTGCTGCTGCCCGGCGAGATCGTCCTCGCCCCCGGCGACACGTACCGGACGCCCTGGATCCACGCCACGTACGGGCGCGGCCTGGACGAGGCGGCCCGCCGCTTCCACGACCACCTGCGCGCCCGCCCCGCCCACCCGGCCTCGCCCCGGCCCGTGGTGCTCAACACGTGGGAGGCCGTCTACTTCGACCACGACCTGGACCGGCTGCTCGACCTGGCCGCCCGTGCCGCCAGGGTCGGCGTGGAGCGGTTCGTGCTCGACGACGGCTGGTTCCTCGGCCGCCGCCACGACCGCGCCGGCCTCGGCGACTGGCACGTCGACCCGGCCGTCTGGCCCGACGGGCTGCACCCGCTCGTCAAGCGGGTCAGGGAGCTCGGCATGCAGTTCGGCCTCTGGTTCGAGCCCGAGATGATCAACCCGGACTCCGAGCTCGCCCGCGCCCACCCGGACTGGATCCTGCGGACCGGTGACCGCCTGCCGCCCACCGCCCGCCACCAGCAGGTGCTCGACCTCACCAACCCCGCCGCGTACGCCCACATCAAGGAACGGCTGCTCGCCCTCGTCGGCGAGTACGAGCTCGACTTCGTCAAGTGGGACCACAACCGCGACCTCGTCGACGCGGGGTCGCCCCACCGGCAGGGCCGCGCCGCCGTGCACGCCCAGACCCACGCCGTCTACCGGCTGCTCGACGAGATCCGCGCCGCCCACCCCCGGCTGGAGATCGAGTCCTGCTCCTCCGGCGGCGCCCGCGTCGACCTCGGCATCCTCGAACGCACCGACCGCGTGTGGGCCAGCGACTGCATCGACCCGGCCGAACGCCGCCAGATCATGCGCTGGACCGCCCAGCTCCTGCCGCCCGAGCTCATCGGCAGCCACATCGGCGCCGGCCGCTCCCACACCACCGGCCGCCGCCACGACCTCGCCTTCCGCGCCGCCACGGCGTTCTTCGGCCACTACGGCGTCGAATGGGACCTCACCGCGCTCACCGACGCCGAGCTCGCCGAGCTCGCCGGGTGGATCGCCCTGCACAAGGAGCACCGCGAGCTGCTCCACGGCGGCGTCATGGTCCGGCTCGACGACGTGCCCGACGGCGTGGAGGCGCACGGCGTCGTCGCCCCCGACGGGCGCGCGGCCCTCTTCGAGATCGCGCTGCTCGACCGCCCCGCCACCTGGCCGCCCGGCCTCCTCCGCCTGCCCGGCCTCGACCCCGGCACCCTCTACCGCATCCGGCCCCTGGTCCCCGTCGACTCCCACGGGGCCGCCTCCGCCTGGACGTCCGGCGGCGCCGTGCTGCCCGGCTCGGCGCTGGCCGCCTCCGGCATCGCGGTGCCGCCCCTGTTCCCGGACCGCTCCGCGCTGCTCCACCTCACGGCCGTGGACGCGCCGCGATGACCGGGGCCGTCACGTGACCGGGCTGGAGGAGGCGCTTGCCGCCGTCCCGGTGATCGCCGTCGTCCGGGCCGCTGCCTCGCGCCACCTGGCCGCCGTGCTGGCGACGCTGGCCGGCGGCGGCATACGGGCGGCCGAGGTCACGATGACGACGCCCGGCGCGCTGGAGGCGATCCGGTGGGCCGCCCGGGGCGGGACCGAGGGGGTCGCGGTGGGCGCGGGCACCGTGCTGACGGCCGAGGCCGCCCGGGAGGCCGTCGACGCCGGAGCGGGCTACCTGATCACCCCGGCGGTCCTGCCCGAGGTGATCGAGGAGGGACGCAGGCTCGGCGTCCCCGTCGTGCCGGGCGCGTTCACGCCGACGGAGATCCTCCAGGCGTGGCGGGGCGGGGCGGCCCTGGTCAAGGTGTTCCCCGCGAGCGCGGCGGGCGGCCCCGGCTACGTCAGGGACGTGCTCGCGCCGCTGCCGGAGGTGCCGCTCGTGCCGACCGGCGGCGTCCGGATCGAGGACGTGCCCGCCTACCTGCGCGCGGGCGCCCGCGCCGTCGGCATGGGCGCGCCGCTGCTCGGCGACGCCTGCGCGGACGGCGACCTGGCCGCCCTCGCCTCCCGCGCCCGGCGGCTGATCGGCGTCGTAGCGCAGCACCTGGAGGAGCAGAGCTGAGCCTCAGGAGGAGCGCTGAGCCTCAGGATCGCGCGAGGCGGTCAGCCGCCCGGCTCGCCGACGCCGTGCGACGTCGTGACCGCCGGCCCGCAAGCGCCGGGCGAGGCCGTGATCGTGGTCCCGGCCTGCCCGGCGAGCACCGCCGCCGCGTCCCGCAGCGCGCCGATGGCCGCGGGCCGCCCGGTCGCGGTGACGAACCGTACGCACGCCTCCGCCTTCGGCCCCATCGACCCGGCCGGGAACCGCATCGCGCGCAGCTCGCTCACGTCCACCGACGACAGCGGCCGCTCCCGCGGGGTGCCGAAGTCGCGCCGGACCGCGTCGACGTCGGTGAGCACCACGAGCCGGTCGGCCCCCAGCTCGATCGCCAGCAGCGCCGCCGTGAGGTCCTTGTCCACGACGGCCTGCGCGCCCTCCAGCCGCCCGCCGGGCCGGGGCAGCACGGGCACCCCGCCTCCGCCGCCGCAGATCACCGACGTGCCGGCGGCCACGAGACGCCGGATGGTCGGCAGCTCGACGACGCGGCGCGGCGCCGGGGACGCGACGACCCGCCGCCACGTCCCGCCCTCGCCCTGCCGGGCCACGGTCCACCCATGCTCCACGGCCAGCCTGCGCGCCTCGGCCTCCGGGTAGCTCTGGCCGACGAACTTCGTGGGCGCGGCGAACGCCGGATCGTCCGCGCCCACCTCCGTCTGCGTGACGATCGTGACCACCGGGCCGGGCAGGCCCGCGTTGGCCAGCTCCTGCGCCAGCCAGTAGCCGATCATGCCCTGCGTCTGGGCGCCGAGCGTGTCGAGCGGGAACGGGTGGGCCAGGTCCGGGTCGTTCGCGCTCTCGACGGCCAGCATGCCGATCTGCGGCCCGTTGCCGTGGCAGAGCACCAGCGTGTGCTCGGCGCCCAGCGGGGCGAGCGCGCGGGCCGCTGCCCGCACGTGCCGCCGCTGCACCGCGGCGTCCGGGCGTTCGCCCCGTTCCAGCAGGGCGTTGCCGCCCAGCGCGACGACGAGCAGCATGTCACTCTCCCAGCGCCGCGACGAGCACGGCCTCGACGGTACGGGGCGCTTCTCCGCAGGGTGCCACCCGAGAAGGCGCCCGGGCCAGCCCGGCACGCCGGACGTTCCCGGCCGGGCGGAAGCCGTTCGGCCGGGGGACTCAGCCGGTCGTGGCCTTGAGGGCGGCTTCGAGGATGTCGACGCCCGTGTGCAGGTCGTCCTCGCCGATCGTGAGGGGCGGGGCGATGCGGAAGATGCCTCCCATCCCGGGTAGCTGGACGATGTTCATGTGCAGCCCGCGTTCGAGGCAGGCGCGGGTGACGGCGGCGCCGAGCGCGTCGGCGGGGGCCTTGGACGCCTTGTCGCGGACCAGCTCGACGCCCTGGAGCAGGCCGCGGCCCCGGACGTCGCCGACGACCTCATAGGCGTCGCGCAGTGCGAGCAGCCGCTCGGTGAGCTGGTCGCCGAGCCGGGCGGCCCGCTCGACGAGGCGTTCGCGCCCGATCACGTCGAGCACGGTCAGCGCGACCGAGGCGGCCAGCGGGTCGGAAACGTGCGTGGTGTAGAAGAGGAACCCGCGCTCGTGGCAGACCCGCTCGATCTCCGTGGTGGTGACGACGGCCGCCACCGGCAGCCCGGCCCCGAGGGTCTTCGACAGCGTGAGGATGTCGGGCGTGACGCCGTCGCGGTCGAAGGCGTACATCGTCCCGGTGCGGCCGAGGCCGGTCTGCGCCTCGTCGAGGATGAGCAGCATGCCGCGCTCCTCGCACAGGTCCTTGAGGCGGCGCAGGTAGCCGGGAGGCAGGTCGATGATCCCGCCCGAGGACAGGACGGGCTCGACGAGGCAGGCGGCGAGGCTGCCGGAGGACTGCCGGTCGACCAGGGCGAAGCCGTAGGCGAGCTCGGCCTCCCAGTCGTAGGAGCCGTCGGGGGAGCGGAACGGCGACCGGTAGGCGGTGGGGGCGGGCAGGGCGAGGTTGCCCGGCGTGGGCGGGCCGTAGCCGCGCCGCCCGGCCGAGTAGGTCGCGGCGGCGGCCCCCTGGGTCATGCCGTGCCAGGAGCGGTCGAAGGAGACGATCTCGTAGCCGCCGGTGGCGAGCTTGGCCATCTTGATCGCCGCCTCGTTGGCCTCGGCCCCCGTGGTGAGCAGCAGCATCTTGCCGAGCTCGGGCGGCAGGGTGGCGGTGAGCCTGGCGGCCAGGTCGAGGACGGGGGCGCTGAGCATGCCGCTGTAGAGGTGGTCCAGGGAGGCGACCGCCGCCGAGACGGTCGCGACGATGTCCGGGTGCGCGTGGCCGAGGATGGCGCTCATCTGCCCGGAGGTGAAGTCGAGGATGGGCGTGCCCTCGCGGTCGTAAACGTACGAGCCGGAGGCCCGTTCGATGAGGCGCGGGGTGAAGGCGGCTCCGTAGCGGATGAGGAGCCGGTCCGCGTCCTCCAGGAAGGTCGTGTCCAGGTCCATTGTGTCCATGTCCATTGACGTCGTCACCCTTTCCCGCCGGGCGTACGCCGATGTATTCGCCCGGCGAAACGGAGCATATGCCGGAAAGAGGATCAAATGGAGGGGCGGCGGCGCCTTGACCGAATGCTGGGTTATTCCACGGTGAAGGCGAGGAACGTTCACCGGGTGTATCCGGCGGCGCGTGGGCGGCGGCGGGCGTGAGGGCCGCGCCCGCCGGCAGGTTGTCCGTGCAGGCGACGCTGGCGCTGGCCGCCGGCGTGTTCTCCCTGGTCGTGCTGAGCGCGATCGGCGTGCTCGCCGACGTGGCGATCCGCGCCGCCATCGAGCGCGGCGTCTTCGAGGAGACCGAGCGGGCGGCGACCGACTGGATCGGGTCGATGACCACGAGGCGGCCGTCGCCGCCGGTCACCGCCTCGGACGTCGACCTGATGCAGCTCGTCGACTCGTCCGGGAACGTGGTGTCGGCCAGCCGGGCGGCCGCCGGGCGTCCGCCGCTCAGCGCGTTCTGGCCGCGGTCGGAGGACCGGATCGAGCACCGGACCGAGTGCTCGCCGGCCGGGTCCGTCATGTTCACCGCCACCCGGCCGTCGCCCCAGGAGGAGCAGGTGCTGTGGGGCGGCGAGTCGCACGTGGTCTACGCCGGGCGGATGCAGCCGGAGATCCTCGCCACGCACCGGCTGGAGCTGTTCCTGGGCGCGGGCGTCCTGGCGGCGAGCGCCCTGATGGTGGGGGTGGCCTGGGTCCTGACCGGCCTGGCGCTGCGGCCGGTGGAGGCGATGCGGCGCCGGCTGGCCGAGGTGACCGTGACGGACCTGAGCCTGCGCATCCCGGAGCCGCACGGCAGTGACGAGTTCGCCCGGCTGGCGCGTACCGCGAACGTGACGCTGGCCCGGCTCCAGGCGGCGGTCGAGCAGCAGCGCAACTTCTGCTCGATGGTGTCGCACGAGCTGCGCACGCCGCTGACCGGGATACGGACGCAGCTGGAGGAGGCGCTGCTGTATCGGGAGGTGGACCCGCACCAGGCCATCCGCGACGCGCTCGGCACCGCCGACCGCTGCCAGTCGATCATCGACGAGATGCTGATGCTGGCCCGGGTCCGGGCCGCCCCGCACGGCGCGGAGCGGGTGGACCTGGCCGAGCTGGTGCGCGGGGAGGCGGCGGCGCGGCGCTCGGGGGTGCCGGTCCGGGTCCGGGTCGAGGAGGGCGCGGAGGGCGTCCTGGTGCGCGGGAACACCGTCCAGATCTGCGAGGTGCTGGTCAACCTGATGGCGAACGGGCAGCGTCACGCCCGGTCGGGTGTGGAGGTCAGCCTCGCCCGGGTGGACGGCCAGGCGGTCGTCACGGTGCTCGACGACGGCGACGGCATCGCGGAGGCGGACCGGGAGCGGGTGTTCCAGCCCTTCGTCCGGCTGGCCGAGGCGCATCGGCGCGACCCGAAGGGCAGCGGTCTCGGCCTGGCCATCTCCCGTGCCATCGCCGAGGCGCACCAGGGTTCGCTGAAGGTCGGGGACTCGGAGGCGGGTGCGGCTTTCGTGTTGCGGCTGCCGCTCGCCGACGCCGATTGAGCCGTTCTTCCTTTCCCTTTTCTGTCAGGGAAAGGCGTCATGGCGTTTTTGGGAAGTGGAATACCCCAGGCTGGGGGGCGGCTTGTGTGGCGGGTGAAAGTGTTTCTTCGGCGGAGACGAGCTTTTCTCGTCCGGTCAACCCAATTTCCCGGAGGAATCCTTGAAAATGGCGAAAAACACCAATTTCGTCACCAGGAGCGCCGGAGCGCTCCTGGGCGCCCTGCTCGCGGTCTCGGCCGCCATACCCGCCGCCATGCCCGCCGCCGCGGCGGACACGCTGTCGCGGCCCGGCACCGACCGCGGGGACGTCTTCTACATCGTCGCCGAGCACAGCCGCCAGGCGATCACCGCCCAGACCCACGGCCCGCGCCCGCTCGGGATGATCCAGGTGCCCGTGCGCGGCCTGTCCACGCAGCAGTGGCGCGTCGTCCGCTGGGACCACGCCTGGCTCCTGGTGAACCGCCACTCCGGCCTGTGCGCCGCGATTCCCCGCGAGCGGCACGCCCGCCTCGTCCAGGACGTCTGCGGCCGGTTCGGGCACGTCAACCCGCGCGCGCTGTGGAACGCCGACCGGCCGGGCGCGCTGTCCGGCAGGCCGGTCATGTGGCGCTCGGCGTACAACAAGGAGTGCATCGACGTCTTCGGCCACTCCCACGACCACTACACGGTCGTCCAGCACCACCGCTGCCACGGCGGCGAGAACCAGACCTTCCGCCTGGTCCCGGTAGCCGACTCCTGACCGTGGGGCGGGGGCGCGTGATTCGCGCCCCCGCCGTCACGTGACGCCGGGGGAGTCGGGCACCAGCCCGTGCTCGGTCAGCTCCCAGTGGAAGCGGCGGCTCGGCCGCGCGAGCTGCACCAGCGCCCGGAACGCCGCCACGCTCATCAGCGCCCAGTAGAGCGGCACCAGCAGCATCGTGCGGACCGCCTCGTGCACCGAGCGTTCCAGGCAGCCCGCCATGTGGGCGAGCATCAGCAGCAGGTTGCCGGCCACCATGACCATCGTGCCCAGATAGAGCGCCACCCCCGGGAACAGCGCCTCGACCGCGCTGGGCCCCGCCACCAGATAGAGCGCCGTGAGCGCCCACAGCACCGGGTTGAGCAGCGTGCACAGCACCGAGAACCCGACCGTGAACTGGAAGCTCCAGAACCCGCGCGCCCCCAGCTCCCGCCACAGCCGCCGAGGCGAGCGCATGTGGACGAGCCACGTCTGCATGTAGCCCTTGATCCACCGGCTGCGCTGCCGCACCCAGTTGCCCAGCCGGCTGTTGGCCTCCTCCTCGGTGACCGAGTCCATCATGCGCACGCTCCACCCGCGCCGCGCGATCCGGATGCCCAGGTCGGCGTCCTCCGTGACGTTGTACGGGTCCCACGCCCCCAGCTCGCGCAGGGCGTCCGCGCGGAAGTGGTTGGAGGTGCCGCCGAGCGGGATCGGCATCCGGTAGCGGTCGAGCCCGCGCAGGAAGAGGCTGAAGTTCAGCGCGTACTCGGCGGTGAAGCACCGGGTGAGCCAGTTGGTCCACGGGTTCCAGTAGTGCAGCTCGGCCTGGACGCACACCACCCAGCTGGGCGCCCCGGCGAACGCGGCGACCGCCTTGCGCAGCTGCGACGGCTCGGGCCTGTCCTCGGCGTCGTAGATCACGCAGAACTCGCCGCGGGCCCGCTCCAGGCCGACGTTGCACGCCTTCGGCTTCGTCCTGGGCTCGCCCGCCGGGATCAGCACGAGCTCGAAGCCCGGGGGCAGCTCGTCGGGCAGCGCGGCGGCGGTGTCCTCGTCGTCCTCCTCGACCAGGAGCAGGACCTGCAGCCGGTCGGCCGGGTAGTCGAGCGCGGCCAGCCGCCGCAGCAGCGCGGGCACGACGCGGCCCTCGCGGTGCAGCGGCACGAGCACCGTGTAGGGCGGCAGGTCGTCGTCCCCGGGCAGCTCGGCGAAGCGCAGCACGTCGCCGCCCCGCGCCTGGAAGATCAGCCACAGCTTGTAGCCGACGCCCGCCGCGTACAGCAGGGTGACGGTGACCATGCAGGCGGCCAGCACCGTCACCACCCCGGTCAGCGCCATCGCCCCGGCCAGCACGAGCGCGCCCGCCCCGGCGGTGATCCGCTGCCCGCGGCTCAGCGTGACGTGCGCGCTCACCGGGCCGCCCCCGCCCGGTAGACGACGCGGTCGCCGTCGTCGTAGACCGGCGTGTAGCCGCGCAGCGCCGGGGCGCCGTTCAGCGCCTTCCACACCCGGTCGCGGTCGCCCGGCGTGCGGCGCATGTGGATCCACCGCACGCCGCTGCCCGCCGGGTCGTCCAGCGCCGCCCGCCACTGCCGGAAGCTGCCCTCGTACAGGATGGACCCGGTGGGCACCCGGGAGTGGAAGGTCAGCACCTCGTTGCCGAACGACTGCATCAGCACCCTGCCGCCGTCGTAGTGGGATCGGAGCCAGGCCGCGGCCCGCAGCCCGGACCGGACCGCCTCGCCCGACCGGAACGCCTCGGCCTCGCGCCGCACGTCCAGCTCGCCGGTGGCCAGCGGGCACACCAGCACGGCGACCGCGCCGGCCAGCGCGGCGACCGGCCGCCCGGCCCGCGCCGCCTCGGCGGCCAGTCCGCCCGCGAGCAGCGCCACCGGCAGGATCACGATCAGGCCGAAGCGCACGTTGTACAGGTCGCCGGCGATCTCCTCCACGTGCAGCGGACGCTGCCCGGAGTAGAGCGCGTAGACGAAGAACACCGCCAGCAGCAGCGGCGCCAGGCACACCGGGTCGCGCCGCCGCAGCACGTGCGCCACCAGCCCGGCCAGCGCCAGCACGGGCAGCACCGGACCCAGGTTGCCCACCACCGCGTAGCCGTACGTCCTCAGCGACGTCCCCCAGTCGCCCACGGTCAGCTCGTCGCGCGACACCCACAGCGACGGCTTGGCGTACTCGCCGGCGTAGAAGTAGAGCGGGTCGCCGAAGATGACCACGTTCCACAGCAGCCACAGCGCCATCCCGGCGAACGCGAGCGTGCCGTAGAAGATCACGTGCGCCTCCGCGCGGGAGCGCCGGCGCGGGCGCGGCGAGCGCCGCCACACGGTCCAGCCCACGATCAGCGCCGCGACGGCGGCGATCACCCACCCCTCGTAGCGGGTGAGGGTCGCGAGCAGCGCCGCCGCCCCGGCCGCGGCCAGGCTCCGGTAGTCCTCGGTACGCCGCCACGCCGTGAGGTGGTAGACCGTGGCGGCCAGGCAGGCCAGCAGCGGCAGCTCGGTCATGGGCGTGCTCTGCAGATACAGCACGGCGGGGCAGAGCGCGAGGACGGCCGCCGCCGTGACCCCGGCCCACCGGCTGCCGGTGAGCAGCAGCGCCGTCCGGTAGAGGTAACGGGTCGCCAGCACGTACGCGATCATCGAGACGACGGTCGCCGCCGTGCCCGACCGGTACCAGCCGTCGATCCACACCAGCGGCAGCGTCAGCAGGTGCGGCAGCGGCAGCCAGACGCCGCCGAGCTGCGCCAGGCCCGGCGTGGGCGAGCTGATCACCCGGCGGGAGATGAGCAGGTGCGAGATCGCGTCCGGGTACGCCAGCCGCGCCGCGCCGAAGTGCTGCCAGGCGACCATCGACAGCACGGCGGCCAGCACGGTGAGCACGGCGAGGACGGGGTCGCGCGGCCGGACCAGCCGGTGCGCGGCCCGGCCCACAGGGGTCGCGGGCGACACCTCGGCCCACAGCGACAGCAGGCTGCGCAGCGACCGCAGCGCGACCGGCAGCCGGCCGCCGCTCTGCTCGCCGTGCAGCCTCGGGAAGTGCTCCACCGGCCGCTGGATGATCCGCGCGCCCAGGCCGCGGGCCTTGGCCAGCAGCTCGGGGGAGATCGTCGCGGCGTCGGCGCGCAGGTCGAGGCGTTCGAGCACACGCCGGTCGAACAGCTTGTAGGCGCAGTCCACGTCGCGGGCCCTGATCCCGAGCAGCAGCCGGGTCAGCCACGTCCAGGCCCCGCCCGCCAGCCGGCGCCCCAGCGGGTCGGCGCGCGGCAGCCGGTAGCCGATCACCACGTCGGCGCGCTCCCGCTCGGCGTCCGCGACCAGCTCCGGCAGGCCGTGGGCGCGGAACTGGCCGTCGGAGTCGGTCAGGAAGATCCGCCGCGCCCCGGTCTCCGCCAGCGCGTGCGCGATGCCCGTGCGCACGGCCGCGCCGTAGCCCAGGTTGGCCTGGTGGTGCACGACCTTGACCCGGCCGGGGAAGCGGCTCGCCAGCCGGTCGGCGACCTCGCCGGTGCGGTCGGGCGAGCCGTCGTCGACGACGACCACCCAGTGCTCGTCCTCCTCCAGCGTCGTGAGGAAGTCCTCGACGGTCGCCGCCAGATTGGCTTCCTCCCGGTAGGCGGGCATCACCACGGCCACGCTCACGCGAGTCCCCCCATACGCGAAAGAAAGATGCCCTGACCAGCGGAAACTGGAGAATCACCGCCGACAGTACGCACCAGGCACGCAGGGTGTCAGGGAACACGCCGCAGGTTTTCCCCCAGAAGGGGTTCAGAAGGGGTAACGCGGCGGCTCGCCCCGCATGGTGATCCACCGGGTCTCGGTGAACGCCTCGATGTTGGCCGCCGCCCCGCCGAACCGCGACCCGGTGCCGGACGCGCGCACGCCGCCGAAGGGGGCGTTGGCCTCGTCGTTCACCGTCTGGTCGTTGATGTGCACGATGCCGGTCGGGATGCGCTCGGCCACGGCCAGCCCGCGCATCGCGTCGCGGGTGACGATGCCCAGCGACAGGCCGTACTCGCTGGCCGCGGCGATCTCGGCGGCCTCCTCGGCCGACGAGACGCGGGTGACCGGCGCGACCGGCCCGAAGACCTCGTCGGCGAAGGCCGGCGCGGTCAGCGGCACGTCGGCCAGCACCGTCGGCCGGTAGAAGAGGTCCTCGTAGGAGCCGCCGGAGGCGAGCCTGGCGCCCTGGCCGACGCTCTCGGTGACCAGCCGGTGGATCTTGTCGCGCTGCCCGGCGTCGATGACCGGGCCGAGCGCGACCTCGCCGGTGGCCGGGTCGCCGACGGTGAGCCCGCCCGCCTTGGCGGCCAGGCGCTCCACGAACTCGTCGTAGAGGCGGCCGTCGACCAGGTGGCGGCCGGTGGTCATGCAGATCTGGCCCTGGTGGAAGAACGAGCCCCAGGCGGCCAGGTTCACCGCCGACTCCACGTCGGCGTCGTCCAGCACCAGCAGCGCGGAGTTGCCGCCGAGCTCCAGGTGGGCCCGCTTGAGATGGCGGCCGGCCAGCTCGCCGATGCGCCGGCCGACCGGGGTGGAGCCGGTGAAGGAGATGACGCGCACGTGCGGGTCGGCGATCAGCGCCTCACCCACGTCCGCGCCGCCGGGCAGCATCTGGAGCACGCCCGGCGGCAGCCCGGCCTCCTCGAACACGCGCGCCATCAGCGTGCCGCCGGTGACGGCGGTACGCGGGTCGGGCTTGAGGAGGACCGCGTTGCCGAGCGCCAGCGCCGGGGCCACGGACCGGATGCCGAGGATGATCGGCACGTTGAACGGCGAGATCACCGCCACCACCCCGGCCGGCATGCGCCGGGCCATCGACAGGCGCGGCTGCTCCGAAGGCAGCACCTCGCCGATCGCGCGGCCGGGCAGCGACGCCGCCTCGTAGCACTCCTCGGCCGCCACGTGCAGGGCGAACCCGGCCATGCCGGGCACCGCGCCCACCTCGCGGACGTTCCAGCCGCTGATCTCCTCGGCGTGCCGCTGCCACAGGTCACCGGCCCTGCGCAGCACGGCGGCCCGCGCGGTGTGCGGCAGGGCGGCCCACTCCCGCTGCGCCTCGGCGGCGGTGCGGGCGGCCTCGGCCACGTCCTCCGGGGAGGCCAGGCCCATGCGGCCGAGCTCGCCGCCGGTGGCGGGCTCGACGACGGCGTAGTCGCCGCCGCTCCCCGGCGTCCACGCGCCGGTCTTGAAGATCTTTCCTTGCCAGTCGGTGCCGTCGAGCAGTGTCACGGCCGTTCCCTTCTGTGTGAGTGTGGTGGTGCGGGCAGGGGCGGGGTCAGCCGCTCGACCAGGCGGGCGGCGTCGAGGACCAGGTCGTCCCGCCCGGCCGCGCCCGCCAGTTGCAGCCCGACGGGCAGGCCGCCGGCCAGCGCCACCGGCACCGAGACGGCCGGCAGCCCGGCGGCGTTGAACGGCGAGGTCAGCCGGGTCAGCAGCAGCTCGATCGGCCACTCGACCGGCCCGGCCGGCCCGGCGACCACGGCGGTCATCGCGCCGATCGGCGGCGCGGTGATCGGCACGGTCGCGCTGACCAGCACGTCGCAGGAGTCCAGGGCCCGCGCCAGCCGGGCCGTCATCCGGCGTATGGCCGCCTCCTGCCGTCCGGTCTCCTCGGGCGCGGGCGGCGGCATCCGCATCAGCTCGGCCACGTCGGCCCCGAACAGGGCGGGCTCCCGCTCGAACGCCCGCCGGTGGAACGCGCCCGCCTCGCGCACGATCCTGGCCAGCACCGCCTCGGGCATCAGCGGCTCGTCGGGCACGGCGACGTCCTCGACGGGCACGCCGTGCTCCTCCAGCCGCGTCCGGGCGGCCGCGAGCGCCGCCCGCACGCCCGGCTCCAGGACCGCGTCGAAGTAGCCGCCCAGCCAGCCCACCCGCGGCGGCCGGGACGGGCCCGGCCCGAGCGGGGCGGCCAGAGCGCTCATCAGCCGTGCCGCGCCGTCGACCGTCGGGGCGAGCACGCCGAGATGGTCCAGCGACGGCGCCAGCGGCAGCACCCCGTCGAGTGGGACGCGCCCCCGGGCCGGCTTGAACCCGACGCACCCGCTCAGCGCGGCCGGGATGCGCACGCTGCCCGCCGTGTCCGAGCCGAGCGCGCCGAGGCTGCTCCCGGCGGCGACCGAGGCCGCCGACCCGCCCGACGACCCGCCCGGCACGTGCCCGTGACGGTAGGGGTTGTGGGTGGGCCCGAAGAACGCGCTGTCGGTGCGCCCGCCCCAGGCCAGCTCGTGCGTGGCGTGCTTGCCGAGGATCACCGCGCCGGCCTCGCGCAGCGCGCGCACCGCGCTCGCGTCCCGCTGTGGCACGTGATCGGCGAACCGCGGCGAGCCGTACGCGGTCCGCACGCCCGCCGTGTCGATCAGGTCCTTGATCCCGATCGGCAGGCCGTGCAGCGGCCCGCGCACCGGCCCGGCCTCCAGCTCGGCGGCCCCGGCGCGGGCCTGCCCGGCCGTGACGAGGGCGTACGCGTTCAGGTGCGGCTCGGTCGCCTCGATCGCCGCCAGCATGCGCTCGGTCAGCTCGACCGGCGACGGCTCACTCGCGGACATCGGGCCTCCTCACGTGATAGCCGACGGGGAACAGGCTCAGCCCCGTACGGGAGCGCACCAGCCCCCACAGCCCGCCGGGCAGCCAGAGCGCCACCGCGATCCCGACCGCTCCCAGAACGACCAGATACCAGGAACCGTAGTCGGCGAGGAACTGCTGCATCGTGAAGAACACCAGCGCGCCGATCAGCGGGCCCTCGATGAACCCGATCCCGCCGATCACCACGATGAAGATCATGTACGCGGACCACTGCACACTGAAGATCGCGTCGGGGTTGACGCTGAGCGAGCTGACGGTGATCACCCCGCCGGCCGCGCCGCACCCGGCCGCCGAGACGAGATAGACCAGCCGCTTGGCCCGACCCACGTCGATCCCCGCCGAACCGGCGGCGGTCTCCTCGTCCCGCACCGCCATCAGCGACAGCCCGAGCCGGCCGCGCAGCAGCAGGTAGCAGCCCGCGATCGTGGCCAGCGCCAGGGCCAGCGCGATCCAGTACGTGAGCGCCCCGCGCAGCGTCTGGTCCAGCCCCGACAGCCCGGTCAGTCCCTTGCCGCTGCCGCCGCCGAGGCTGTCCACCCGCACCACCAGGAGCCGGTAGACCTCGGCGATCACCCAGGTGCCGACGGCGAAGTAGTCGCCGCGCAGCCGGAACGCCAGCCACGACGTCGGCACCGCGAACACCGCGCAGGTCAGCGCCGCCAGCGGGACCGCCAGGTACGGCTGCACGCCCAGGTCGGCCAGCGCGATGACCGTGTAGGCGCCGATGCCCACGTAGGCCTGCTGGCCCACCGACACCAGCCCGCCGAAGCCCGCGAGCAGGTTCCACATGCTCGCCAGCGCGACCAGCACGAACAGGTTGACCAGCGTGTCGGTCACCGTGCTGAACACCAGGAACGGCAGCGCCGCCAGCAGGGCCGCGCCGGCCGCCATGACCAGGCCGGACAGCCGGGAGGCGCGGGCGGCCCGGCTGACGTGCGGCCCGCCCGCCGCGCGGGCGGTCACGAAATCGGAGAGCGTCATGCGGTCCGTCCAGCGAGCAGGCCCTGCGGCCGGAAGGCCAGCACGGCGAGGAAGACGAGATGGCCGGCGAGCAGGGTCAGCGCCGGGTCGGCCTGCGCGCTCAGCGACTGCGTGATGCCGAGCACCATGCCGCCGAGCAGCGTCCCCCACAGCGACCCGAGCCCGCCGATGACCACGGCCTCGAACGCGAAGATCAGCCGGGACGGGCCGATCGACGGGTCGAACGAGGAGCGGATCGCGAACATCAGCCCGGCCAGCGCGACCGTCGCGAACGCGATGGCCGTGGCGATGCCGTAGACGTGCCGGCTGTCGGCCCCCATGAGCCTGGCGGTCTCCGCGTCGTCGGACGAGGCGCGCAGCATCCGGCCCAGCCCGGTACGCGACAGGAACAGCTGGATGCCAATCAGCACGGCCCCGGCCAGCACGAACGTCGTCAGCGACAGGTAGCCGACCGAGATCGCGCCGGACAGCTCGAACGAGCCCGTGGCGAACGCGCCGCCGTCGAGCGTGCGCGTGTCGGCCGAGAAGATCTCCAGCAGCACGTTCTGCAGCACGATCGACAGGCCGAACGTGACCAGCAGCGTCGCCAGCGGCCCGGCCGCCAGGCTCCGCTGCAGCAGCACCCGCTGCGTCAGGTAGCCGAGCAGCGCGAACAGTGGCACCGTCACCACCAGCACCACCCACAGCGGCAGCCCCGTGCCGCCGACCAGCGCCAGCGCCAGGAACGAGGCGACCACGGCGAGGTCGCCGTGCGCCAGGTTGACGATGCGCATCACGCCGAACATCAGCGACAGGCCGGTGGCGAACAGCGCGTACAGGCCGCCCAGCAGGATTCCCTGGACGACGGCGTTGAGCCAGCCCATGTCAGTCGTGTCCTTCCTGGCCGGCAGGCCGGGCGTCGAGGCCGAAGTAGGCGTGTTCGACCTGTTCGGCGGTCAGGTCCCCGGGCCGCCCGTGCAGCACGGACCGGCCTTCGAGCAGGCAGTGCACCCGGTCGGCGACCCGCATGGCCTGGGAGACGTCCTGCTCGACGATGAGCGCGGTGGTGCCCGCGCCGACGATCTCCGGCAGCGCCTCGTAGATGCGGCGCACGATCACCGGCGCGAGGCCGAGCGACAGCTCGTCGATGAGCAGCAGGTCGGGGTTGGCCAGCAGCGCCCGGCCGATCGCCACCGCCTGCTGCTCGCCGCCCGAGAGCTGGGCGGCGTTCTGGCCGCGCCGCTCGGCCATCCACGGGAACAGCGCCTGCACGGCGCCGAGCGTCCACGGGCCGGGACGGCGCCGGTAGCCGCCGGCCAGCAGGTTCTCCTCCACGGTGAGGGAGCGGAACAGCCTGCGCCCCTCCGGCACCAGCGCGATCCCCGCCGAGACCCGCCTGTGGGCGGGCAGCCGGGTGATGTCGCGGCCGGCGAAGCCGATGGTGCCGGACGTCGGCAGGATCAGCCCGGCCAGCGCGCGCAGCAGCGTGGACTTGCCCGCGCCGTTCGCGCCGATGATCGCCAGCACCTCGCCCTGCCGTACCTCCAGGCTGAGGGCGTCCACGGCGCGCAACTGCCCGTGGTGGACGGTGAGGTCGCGGATGGACAGCAGGGTCACGGCCGCTCCTCCTCACCGGTGGTCGTCTCGGTCTCGGGTCCGCCGCCCAGGTAGAGCTCGCGCACCTTCGGGTCGGCCAGCACCCGCATCGGCTCACCGTCGGCGACGACGGCCCCGCCCGCCAGGCACACCATCCGGCCCACGGTCTTGACCAGCGCGTGCACCACGTGCTCGATCCAGACCACGGCCAGCCCGTCGGCGTGCAGGCCGCGTACGACCGCGACCAGCTCGGCCACCTCCGGCTCGGTCAGGCCGCCCGCGACCTCGTCCAGCAGCAGGAGCCGGGGCGCGGTGCCCACGGCCCTGGCCACCTCCAGGCGCTTGCGCTGCAACAGCGTGAGCCGCCCGCCCGGGGTGTTGGCCAGCGCGGCCAGCCCGGTGCGCTCCAGCACGTCCATGGCGTGCGCCTGCGCCCGGCCGCCGCGCAGGCCAGCGCCCTGGTGGGCGCAGACCAGCACGTTCTCGAACACCGTGAGGTGCTCGAACGGCCTGGGCACCTGGTAGGTGCGGCCGATGCCCGCCCGGGTGCGCGCGTACGGCGGCGCGCCGGTGACCTCCCGGCCGCCGAACCACACCGCGCCCCCGTCGGGACGCAGATCACCCGAGATCATCGCGAACAGGCTGGACTTGCCCGCGCCGTTCGGGCCGACGATCCCCAGCGCCTCGCCCGCCTCGACCGACAGCGTCAGCTTCTCGGCGACGGTCACCCTGCCGAAGCTCTTGGTGACGCCGTCCAGCCGCAACAGCGCCGCCATCACGGGTTGGTGGGCAGGAGGTCGCCGCCGACGGGAACGTCCTTGTTGGCGGAGTTGTCCACGATGACCACGTCCCACGGGAAGCGCTCACCCTTGCGCCACTGGCCGCCCACCGGGTGCTGGATCGCGATGCCCGGCTGCGGCCCGGCGGTGAAGTCCAGCTTGCCGCTCATGCACTCGATCTTCATGCCGCGCAGCTTCGCCGCCACCTCGTCGCGGTCCTTGGGGTCGTCCGCCTCCTTGAACGCCTGCACCGCGATCTCGAACAGCGAGTACACCGAGCCCAGCGCCTGCGTCCACTGCTTGCCGGTCGCGGCGGCGAAGTCGTCGGCGAGCTGCTTGGCGCTGCGGCCGTCCAGCGTCGAGGCGTACGGGTGCGCCGGGCTCCACCAGAAGTCGGTGGCGATGTTGTCCGTCAGATCGCCCAGCGCCTCCGCCTCGGACGGGAACAGCATCACCTTCGCCACCGTGGCCAGCTTCGGCCTGAACCCCTGCTGCCTGGCCTGCTTCCAGAACGTCTGGAAGTCCGGCGGGATCGGCGCGCAGGTGAACAGCTCGGCCTCGGCCTCCTTGAACGCCGCGATCTGCGCGGTGAAGTCGGTGGCGCCGTTCTGGTACGCGCCGCCGTCGACCGGCGTGTAGCCGGACTTCTTCATCATCGGGCCGAGCCCCTGCCGGAAGGCGTTGGCGTCGGTGTCGTTCGGCCACAGCGCGGCCACGTTCTTGCCGGTCACGCCCATGCGGTCCCACATGGGGAAGAAGCAGTCGGCGAACTCCTTCATGCCGAAGAAGAACAGCGTCGTGTACGTGAACCCCTCGCCGTCCTTGCCGCCCCGGCCGTGGAACCACGCCTCCCAGGGGGCGATCGTGGTCACGTTCGGGATGCCGTTGGCCTCGCACTGGTCGGCGACCGGGTTGGTGGTGTCGGGCGTCGACGAGCCGACGATCAGGTCCACCTTGTCGCTGTTGATGAGCTGGCGGGTGACCTCCGTGGCGCGGTTGGCGTTCGACTGGGTGTCCTTGACGACGATCTCGATCCGCCGCTTCACTCCGCCCGCGGTGAAGCCGTTGCGCAGCGCCTCCTGGATCTGCTTGACCACGAAGTTGTCGGCGGTGGCGAACCCGGCCAGCGGACCCGTCTGCGGGCTCACGTACCCGATCTTGAGGACGTCGGAGGACGAGCCGCCGGTGCCCTTCAGCCCGCCGCACGCGCCCACCAGGGACGTCCCGCCGAGCGCGGCGGCCGCTCTGAGGAAGGAACGGCGGTTCAGGCCGCCCGTTGAGGTGTCGCTCACGCCAAACTCCTTGTGTCGACGGTGCTCGGCGGGCATGAGGGGGCCGCGAGCACCGCGCTCGCTCTGGGGGTGGTTCGCTCGGCCACCTCGTCGCCGGGGGACGGCGCTGACCTGCGGTGGCGGGAAGTTGAGGCGACCGTACGGCCGCGTCAGCACCAGAGCAACACTCTGTTTCACGGGTTCGAACGCGATTTTCCTGGTCCGAACGCGCTATCCGTTCGGGCGGTACCCCAGGCGGCGGGAGATCTCGGCCGCCGTGCGGCGCAACGGCGGTTCGAGCCGCCCCGACAGCGTCTCCAGCGTGGTCGGCGCGATGGTCAGGTGCACCGCGACGTTCACCGCCGCCACCACCTCGCCCGTCCGGTCACGCACCGGCGCCGAGAACGACCGCAGCCCCGGCGCCAGCTCCTCGTCGTTCACCGCCACGCCGCTCTGCCGCACCTTGGCCAGCGCCGCGATCAGCTGCTCCCGGTTCGTGATCGTCCTCGGGCCGCGCCGCGCCATCTCCGTCCGGTCCAGAATCTGCCGCAGCGCCGCCGGATCCTTGTACGCCAGCAGCACCTTGCCCATCGACGTGCAGTAGGCGGGCAGCCGGGAGCCCACGTGCAGGTTGAGATCCATGGCCAGGGCGCTGCGCCGGCCGCTGCGCCTGCGGTCCACGTACACGACGTCCGGGCCGTCGCACAGGCCCATGCTCACGGTGCAGCCCGTCTCGTCGGCCAGCGCCTGGAGCAGCGGCGCGGCCACCCCCGTGAGCTCCATCGAGTCGATCGCCGCGAATCCCAGGTCCACCACCCTGGGGCCGAGGAAGTACTTCTTGCTGTCCGGGTCCTGGCGGAGATACTCCAGCTTGACCAGGGTCGTCACGTACCGGTGGGTCGTGCTCTTGTTCAGCCCGACGACCCGCGCCAGGTCGGCGATGCCCAGCACCGAACGGTCCGCCGTGAAGGCGGACAGGATGCGCAGCCCGCGCTCCAGGGACACCGAGAACGTGGCGGAGGCGCCCGTGGCGGCCCGGGGGCGGGCGGAATCGTCAGCGGTCACGGTTGGAATATAGTTCCAGCGTTTCGCAGGTTCGAACACATCCGAGCAAGGAGAGCGGGGCTCCATGCACAGCGAGAGCGCCCGGCCCGCCCAGGGCACCGGCACCGGCGGTCCCACGGGCGACGGCACGGGCGGCTTCACCGGTCATTTCATCGACGGCGAGTGGGCCGCCGCGCGGTCCGGCCGCTCCTACCCCAACCGTTCGCCCTGGACGGGCGAGGTGCTCGGCGCGGTCGCCGCAGGCGACGCCGACGACGCCGACCGCGCCGTCGACGCCGCCCACCGCGCCTTCCCCGGCTGGTCCCGCCTGCCGCCCGCCGAACGCCAGCAGATCTTCCTGCGCGCCGCCGACCTCCTGCTCGCCCGCCGCGCCGAGGTCGCCGCCGCCCTCGCCGCCGAAACCGGCTGCGGCCGCCACTTCGGCGACGTCCAGATCGACTTCTCCGTACGGCTGCTCCGCCAGGCCGCCCAGCTCGCCTACCGCCCCACCGGCGAACTCCTGCCCTCCGACCTGCCCGGCACCCAGGCGATGGCCGTACGCCGCCCCGTCGGCGTCGTCGGCGCCATCGCGCCCTGGAACTCCTCGCTCGCCCTCGGCGGCCGGGCGAGCATCGGGCCCCTCGCTCTCGGCAACACGGTCGTGCTCAAACCCTCCGAGGAGTCACCCCGCACCGGCGGCGCCCTGTGGGCCGAGATCCTGCACGAGGCCGGGCTGCCCGCAGGCGCGTTCAACGTCGTCACCCACGCCCCCGGCGAAGCCGGCGCCGTCGGCGACGCATTGCTGGCCTCCCCGCACGTCAAACGCGTCAACTTCACCGGCTCCACCGCCACCGGCCGCCGCCTCGCCGAGAAGGCCGGACGCCACCTCAAACGCCTCGTCCTCCAGCTCAGCGGGCAGAACCCGCTCATCGTCGCCGCCGACGCCGACCTCGGCCACGCCGTCGACGCCGCCATCTACGGCGCCTTCGTCCACCAGGGCCAGGTGTGCATGTGCGCCCGCCGCGTCTACGTCGAACGCCCGCTCGCCGACGCCTTCACCGCCCGCTTCGCGGCCAGGGCGGCGGCGCTGCCCACCGGCGACCCGGCCGACCCCGCCACCGTCGTCGGCCCCGTCATCAACGAATGGGCGCTGGCCCTGCTCGACCGCCGCGTCAAGGAAGCCGTCGCCCTCGGCGCCCGCGTCCTCGCCGGCGGCCACCCGCGCCCGCCCTGCTACCCGGCGACCGTCCTCACCGACGTCCCCGCCGACGCCGAGCTCGCCCAGGCCGAGACGTTCGGTCCCGTGGTGATCCTGGAGGTGGTCGACACCGCCGAAGAGGCGGTCGCCCGCGCCAACGCCTCCGACCTGGGCCTGGCCGCCTCCGTCATCACCGCCGACCCCCGCCGCGGCCTCCGCCTCGCCGCCGCCCTGGAAGCCGGCATCGTGCACGTCAACGACCAGCCCGTCAACGACGAGCCGCACATGCCGTTCGGCGGCGTCAAGGACAGCGGCTGGGGCCGCTTCGGCCTCGGCTTCGCCGCCGAGGAGTTCTGCGACCTCCAATGGATCACCACCCGCGACACCCCCCGCCCCTACCCCTTCTAACCCCCACTCTCGTCCCAGGTCCGCCCCCGCCCAAACCGCCCCCATGCCCGGGCCCGCCCCCTTGCCTCCGGCTGCGCCCCCCGAGGCCAGGACCGCCTTCGCCCTCGGGACCCGCGCCCTTGCCTCCGGCTGCGCCCCAGAGGCCAGGACCGCCTTCGCCCTCGGGACCCGCGCCCGGAACCGGCCCTCGTCCGGTGCCCACCCCCGCCTCAACCCCCGACCCCGTGCCCGCGTTCGCGCCACTCCGAAGCGGGGCCTGACCCCCGGGCCGGGGGGCGGGGTGCGGTGCGGTGGACAATGCGGGCATGAGCGCTCTGCTGTCCCACGTCGGAGCCGGCCTGCCGATCCTCGCCGCGCCGATGGCCGGTGGACCGAGCACCCCCGACCTGGTGGTCGCCGCCGCACGCGCAGGCGGCCTCGGGTTCCTCGCCGCCGGCTACAAGAGCCCCGACCTGCTCGCCGCCCAGATCCAGGCGGTACGCGCGGCGGGTGTGCCGTTCGGCGTCAACGTGTTCGCCCCCAACCCGGTCCCCGTCGACCCGGCGGCCTACCGCGCGTACGCGGCCGAGGTGCGGCGCGAGGCCGACCCGTACGGCCTCACCCTGCCCGCCGACCCGATCGAGGACGACGACCACTGGGCCGACAAGCTCGACCTGCTCGTCACCGACCCCGTCCCGTGGGTGTCGTTCACCTTCGGCCTGCCCGGCAGCGCGGCCGTCACGGCCCTGCGCGACGCCGGGACCACCGTCCTGCAGACCGTCACCACCGCCGACGAGGCCCGCGCAGCCGCCGACGCGGGCGTGGACGCGCTCATCGTCCAGGCCCCCGCCGCCGGCGGCCACTCCGCCACCCTGACCCCGGCCACCCCGCCGCCGCTGTCCGTCACCCTCCCCGACCTGATCACCCAGGTACGCCAGGCCGTCGGCGGCCTCCCGATCATCGGCGCGGGCGGGATCGCCACCGCCGCCGACGTGGCCGCCACCCTGCGCGCCGGAGCCGAAGCCGCCATGGTCGGCACCGTCCTGCTGCGCACCCACGAGAGCGGCGCCTCCGAACCGCACAAGAACGCCCTCACCGACCCGGCCTTCGACGGCACGGTCGTCACCCGCGCCTTCACCGGCCGCCCCGCCCGCGCCCTGCGCAACCATTTCACCGACCGCTACGACGCCGTCGCCCCGCCCGGCTACCCCGCCCTGCACCACCTCACCAGCCCGCTCCGCAAGGCCGCCACCGCCGCCGGCGACACCCGGCTCATCCACCTCTGGGCGGGCACCGGCCACCGCCACGCCCGCCCGGAACCCACCCCCGAAACCCTCACCCGCCTCGCCGCCGCGCTCTGACCTCTCCGCACGGGCCCGAACGCTCGTCCCCCGCAGCTTCCCCGCCGAGGCCACCAGCCGCCCGCCCTCCGTAGGCCGTCCCCCCGGGCTGGGCGCACCCGAGCCGGGCGCACCTGTGCGGGGCGCATCCCGCGCCGGGCCCGCCCTGAGCGGGGGCCCACCCCGTGTAAGGGGCGCACCCCCCATGCAGGGTCTTCCCGTGAGGGGCCTTCCCGTCAGGGGGCTCCTCACCCGGGCCTCCCAGGGCGCAGCTTCCCCGCGTGGGGCCTTTCTCGTGCGGGCCTCCCAGGCCGGAGCTTCCCCGTGCAGGGGCGCACCCCGTGCCGGAGCGCACCCCGTGGGGCGCACCCCGGGGGGGCGCACCCCGGGGGGCGCACCCTGTGCGGGGCGCACTCCGTGCGGTCATCCCGTGCGGTCATCCCGTGCGGTCATCCCGTGCGGTCATCTCGTGCGGGGCCACTCCGTGCGGAGGTCACCCCTAACGCAGCGTGCCTCCCGGCGTCAGAGGTGTGGGCTGGAGGTCAGGCGGGGGCTGGGGTGACTGGGAGGAGGGCGTGTGGGCCGGGCATCAGGCGGGGGGTGGGAGGAGGGCGTCGCAGGTGGTGGTGATGAGGGTGTCGACCGTCGCGGGCGGGGGGCGGTGGTCCAGGAGGTGGCGGCGGACGGCGGCGTACGGGACGTCGATCGTGGCGAAGGTCAGGCGCTCCCGGTCCACGTCCGGGTGGCGGGCGGTGTAGGCGTCCAGGGCGTCTACCACTTCGGCGTTGAGGGTGGCGAGGTCGGGGCCGAGCTCGGCGGGCCATCGGGCGGCCAGGTCGTGGCGCCGGTGGAGCAGCAGCAGGGCGCCTTCGGCGGGGTGGCGGCGGCACCAGCGGGGGGTGTGCAGTGCCGCCTCGCGGGCGTCGCCGGCGGTGAGCGCGTCGACGAAGCCGCGCTGGAAGCTCCGTACGGTGCGGATCCACAGGGTGGCGAGCATGAGGTCGCGGGAGCCGAACCGGTGGTACAGGGACCCGGTCGGCGCGCCGAGCCGGGCGGCGACGGCGCCCATGGTGGCGGCCGGGGGGCCGTCGGCGGCCGTGATGGCCAGGGCGGCGTCGAGGATCTGGTCGCGGTCGAACTTGGCTGCTCTGCCCACGCGGTGTACCTTCCGGTAATAATAGTGAGTGCGTTCTAGAATATCGCATCTACAAAGGGAGTCCGCATGTCCACGGCGTCCGAGGTCGTCCGAGGCTTTTACCGCGCCGCCCAGGCGGGCGACGGCGGCGCGATCCTCGCGCTGCTGCATCCGGAGTTCCGCGCCCGCACCGCGCCGGGGATGCCGTGCGGGGCGGGAGGCGCGTTCGAGGGGCCGGAGGAGACGCTGGTCCGGGTGTGGGGTGCGGTGTTCGCCGCATACGACACCGCGCCCTACGCCGAGAGCTGGCACGAGACCGCCGACGGCCTGGTGGTGGTCACCGGCTCCTACCGGGGCGCGTCGCGCGGGAGCGGCCGCGCGTACGAGGCGGAGTTCGCCCATCTGTGGCGTGTCACCGACGGCCGGATCTCCTGGCTGCACCAGTACACCGACACCGCCCGCTGGCACGAGGCCCTGGCCGCAACCGCCTGAGCCGCCCCCGGCGGGGTCGCGGATAGGCTGCGCTGTCGTGGAAGCGGTAGCCGGGCGGTTCGTCACCGGCGAGGGGTACGCGTTCTACCGGGGGCCGTCGGCGGGCGTCGGCGAGCATCGGCACGCCGCCTACCAGGTGACCGCCGCCGACGTGGGCGAAGCGGTCGTGGTGGACGAGTCGGGCGCCTGCCATCGGGGCGCGGCGGTGATCGTGCCGCCCCTGGTGCGCCACCGCATGCCGGCGGCGGCCGGGCTGCGCACCTGGTTCGTGGAGCCGCAGTGCGCGTTCGCCGCCGTGCTGCGCGCCCGCTGCGGGACCGGCGTCACGGTGGCGGGCGACCTGCGCGGGCTGCGGGAGGAGGACGTGCGGTTCGCCGGCCGGCCGTCCGGCGCGCTCGACCCCAGGCTGCTGGCGGCGATGGAGGCGCTGGCCCGCCCGGACGTACGGGTCGCCGCCGCGGCGGCCGAGGCCGGGCTGTCCCCGCAACGCCTGCGCGCCCTGGCCGTGCGGCAGCTCGGGATGCCGCTCGCGCGCTGGCGCATCTGGCGCTGCCTGACGCGGGCCGCCAGGGCGTTGAGCGAGGGACGCTCGATCGCCGAAGCCGCGGTCGACGGCGGCTTCGCCGACCAGGCGCACTTCCATCGGCGGCTGCGCGAGATGATCGGGCTCACCCCGGCGGCCGTGGTCCCGATGGTGCGACGGTCAGCCCCGCGCGGCGACGTACACGGAGATTGAGCCGGTCACCGTGGGCACCACGGCGGCCTCCCGTACGTCGGCGAACCCCGCGCCGGTCATCAGCGCGGGCAGCACGCCGTCGGCGTTGGGCTGGGTGTCCTGCCGCCCGTCGGCGAGCTGCACGGCGCGGAACGCCAGCCGCATCAGCGCGGTCCGCTGCAGCCCGTAGTCGGCGATCACCAGCTTGCCGCCGGGCCGCAGGACGGCGTGCGCCGAGGCGAGGATCGCCCGTTTCATCGGCAGCGGGCACTGGTGGAGGACCAGGCTCGACACGGCGGTGTCGGCGGAGCCGGGGGCGATGAGCTCGGTCAGCGCGTCGCCCATGCCGAGCAGCCAGCGCGGGGCGTGCGGGGCGTCGCCGGACTTGCGCCGGGCCAGCGCCAGCGTGTCCGGGTCGGGGTCGACGCCGACGATCCGGGCCTGGGGTTCGAGGCGGTGCAGGAGCAGCGCCTGGGTGCCGGTGCCGCAGCCGACGTCCACGATCGTGTCGCCCGGCCGGGGCGCCACCTGCGCGGCCACCAGGCGGCGCCAGAGCCGTTCCCGGGTGAGGGCGAGCAGCACCGGGTCGTACAGCCGGGTGAGGCCGAGGCGGCCCAGGGCGGGGGTGAAGGTCTGTTCAGACATGGGCGCAGTATCGGCCGCCCGGCGGCGCGCGGTCTTGAACGGAACGCTCGCCCCTGAGGGGAGAGGGGGCTCAGGTGGGCAGGGTCGCGGTGGTGGTGAACCCCGGCTCCAGGTGCGCGGTGTCGTTGAAGCGGCGCAGGACCCAGCGGGCGCCGGTCAGGACCAGGTGCGACACCGACCCGTTGTCCGCGCCGAGGAACGCGAACGGCCGCGACCCCGTGGCCTGGGCCAGCGCCTCGGCGATCACCCCGGCGTGGGTGACGACGACGATCCGCCCGTCCGGGTGGGCGGCGGCGAGCCGGGCGAGCGCGTCGCGGACCCGGCCGGAGAAGGCCGCCGCGGGCTCAGCGCCCGGGATCGCGTCCCAGCGTTCCTCGGCCGTCATCCGCCGGGCGGCCGGATGCCCTTCGGCGACCATCCGCCGGAACAGGCCGCCCTCCCACTCGCCCAGGTGCACCTCGCGCAGCCCCGGCTCCACGACCGGCGTCAGGCCGAGCCGGGCGGCCAGCGGCGCGGCGGTCTGGACGGTGCGCCGCAGCGTCGTCACGTAGACGGCGTCGACGCGCTCGGCGGCGAGCCGCCGCGCCACCCGTTCGGCCTGCTCGCGGCCCTCGGGCGCGAGCTCCGGGTCGCCGTGGCCGTCCACCAGCGGGAACGGCCGGTCCGGGCGCGCCGGCTCGGACTCGCCGTGCCGCACCAGCAGAACCTCGGCGGCCCCGGGCGGCGTACGGAACCGGCTCTGCCGGTACGCGACCGGCTTGTCACTCACAGATCCCACAGCTACCGAACATTACTCTACTGATCGGTCCGCGCCCGAGCCCGTAGGCCGATTCGTTGCCGGGCCCGGTCTTGACGCGCCCGAGATCACCGGCAAGCATCACCGCAACCGGACCGGCAGCCGCCGCCCGGCGCGGCAAGGAAGGTGATCGCGTGGCCCAGCCCGGCACGCCCTCCGCCCCGGCGCGGACACCCGCGTGGCGCTACGCCATCGGGATGTTGGGCACGTCCATCCCGATCAACATGATCAAGGGATCGATGATCCTCTTCTACGTCGACATCCTCGGGCTCGACGTCCGGGCGTACGGCGCGGTCATGGTGATCTACGCGGTCATCGACGCGATCGACAACCCGCTGCTCGGCCACCTCTCCGACCGCACCAGGACCCGGTACGGCCGGCGCCGGCCCTGGCTGCTCGCCGGCGCGCCGATGCTCGCCGCCTGCATGATCGCGTTCTTCTCCGCGCCGGAGTCGCTGGACGGCATCGGGCTCGTGCTGTGGTTCGCGGTGTTCGCGATCCTGTGCGAGGCTTTCGACTCGATGCTCAACGCCAACTACGGCGCGCTGCTGCCCGAGCTCTACCCGAAGGAGCGCGACCGGGCGGTCGCCAACAGCCTGCGCCAGGGCTTCCAGCTCGTCGCCCTGGTCATCTCGCTCGCCGTCACCCCGGTGCTCACCACCGGCGTGTTCGGCACCGAGGACAGCACCGAGGGCTTCCGGACCACCGCGATCATCTACGGCGTGATCGCGTTCGCCGTCATCGCGTTCATGGCGCTCGGCGCGCGCGAGCGGCCCCGCTACTCCACCCGGGAGCGGCCCCGGCTGCTGCCCAGCGTGTGGTCGATCGTGCGCAACCGGATGTTCTGGACGGTCGGGCTCACCGGGGCCTGCTACGGGATCGCGATGGCGCTCGTGCTCTCCGGCATCCAGCTCTACGTCCGCTACTCGCTCGGGCTGCCCGTCGGCAACGCCCTCTACCTCCAGGGCATCGTCATCCTCGTCACGGCGGGCGGCCTCGTCGTGTGGACGCGCGTCGTGGCCAGGCGCGGCGCCCTGCGGGCCTGGCGGCTCGCCTTCGCGGTCCTCGCGGCCGGCTTCGCCGCCCTGTTCCTCGCCACCGACCTCGTCACCGCCATCGCCGCCGGGGTGCTCGTCGGAGCCGGCTGGTCGGGGATGCTCGCCACGAACGACCTCATCGTCGCCCGGGTCCTGGACGCCGACGCGGTGCGCAACGGGGAGCACCGCGAAGGGCTCTTCCTGTCGGCGTTCGGGTTCTTCGGCCGGCTCAACGGGATCGTGACCGGGCTCGCGCTCACCTCGCTGGGCGTCTTCTTCGGCTACAACTCGGGCGACGACCCCGGCGCCGACCCGGGCCTCGCCTTCCGCGTCTACCTGTGCGTCTACCCGTTCGCCCTGACGGCCGCCGGCGCGGTCGCGGCACGCTTCGTCTCGGTCCCGCTGGAGACGGTTCCCCTGGAGACCGGCCCGGCGGGCGAGGCGGCGGGGGAGCGTTCCCCGTGAGGCGGCGGGTGGTGATCACGGCGGACGACCTCGGCAGGGAGCCCGGGACGACGGACGTCATCGCCGGCCTGCTCGCCGAGGGGCACGTCAGCGCGACGACGCTCATCTGCGTCTCGCCGGAGGCCGATCGGGCCGCCGCCCGGGTGCGCGAGCTCGGCGTCGTGCCCCGGGTGCACGTGACGCTCACCAGCGAGCGCGGGCTCCCGCGCTGGCGGCCGCTGAACGGCGGGGCGAGCCTCGCCGACCCCGACGGCACGCTCAGCGACGACCCGATGGTGCTCGGGGCGCGCGGCGAGGCGGGCGACGTCATCGGCGAGGCGGACGCGCAACTGCGCTGGATGCGCGAGCGCGGCGCCGCGCCCGTCGCGGCCGACTCCCACGCCGGCACCCTGTACGGGCTGCACGGCAGGTCATGGCTGGCCGAGGCGCTCGAGTGGTGCGCCCGCCACGGCCTCGCCTTCCGGCTGCCCCGCGACCCGGAGCCGTACTTCGGCGGGCCGCTGCCGCCCCCGCTGGCCGCGGCGCACGAGCGGGCCGTCGCGTACGCCGACGCCCTGGGCGTCGCCATCCCCCGGACGATCGCCACCAACCGGCGCACGGCCGCCGACCTGGGCGGCTACGAGCGGCTCCGGGACGACTACCTGCGCCGGCTCGCCGCCCTGCCGGAGGGCGCCAGCGAGCTGTTCCTGCATCCGTCGAGCGAGGACGCGGTCACCGGCCCCGACGGCGTCGTCCGCACGTGGGAGGCGCGGCTGCTGCGGGACCCGGTGTGGCTCGACGCCCTCCGCAGCGAGGACGTCGAGGTGGTCCCGGGCTGGTGGCCCTGATCCCGGCCGAGCTGGGCCTGGCCCCGTAAGGCCCAGCCGGCGTGCGGCCCGCTGCCAGTGCCGGCCGACTGCGAGTGCCGGCCCGCCGTCAGTGGCCGACGGGCTGGTGGCCGCCGCTGTTGGCGGCGCGGGCCGGCAGGAGCAGGGCCGTGGCGACCACGGCCACCGACAGCACCGCCCCGATGACGAACGCCAGCCGCATCCCGCCGAGAGCGGCGAGCGTGTCGGTGACCCCGGTCGCCTTCAGCGTCTCGGCCCGCGCGCTCATCACGGTGACGACGAGCGCGGTGCCGAACGCGGCGGCGACCTGCTGCAGCGTGCTCAGGATCGAGCTGCCGTGGGAGTAGAGCGGCGGCGGGACCGCGCCGAGCCCCAGCGTGAACACCGGCGTGAAGGTCGCCGCCAGGCTCACCATGAGCAGCGAGTGCAGGCCGAGCACCTGCCAGTAGGGCATGGTCATCGACACCTGCGTGAACCCGGCGAGCGCGAGCATGATCCCGATCGCGCCGGGGACGACGAGCACCCGGCCGCCGAACCGGTCGAACATGCGGCCGACGGTCGGCCCGAGCAGCCCCATCGCCAGCCCGCCCGGCATGACCAGCAGGCCGGTCTCCAGGGCGCTGAGCCCCCGGACGCTCTGCAGGTAGAGCGGCAGCAGGATCATCGAGCCGAGCATCGCCATGAAGGCCACCGACATCATGATCAGCGCGACCGTGTAGGTGCGGTGGCGCAGGGTGCGCAGGTCGAGCAGCGGCACGCCGCGCTTCTGCAGCGAGAGCTGGCGCAGCACGAAGACGCCGATGGTGACGAGCCCGGCCACCACGATCGCGGAGGCCACCCGGGCGTCGCCGCCCTCGAACCGGCTGAGCCCGTAGACGAGGCCGCCGAAGCCGGCCGCGGCGGTGACGGCGCTGAGCCAGTCGATGCTGCTCACCTGGCTCTCGCCGACGTTCTCCAGGCGCTTGAGCCCGCCCCAGGTGATCAGGGCGGCGATCGGCAGCACGACGGCGAACAGCAGGCGCCACGACCCGAAGTGGAGGATGATGCCGGACACGGTCGGGCCCATCGCGGGCGCGACCGACATGGCCAGCGTGACGTTGCCCATCACCCGGCCCCGGTCCTCCTCGGGCACCACTCTCATCAGCGTGGTCATCAACAGCGGCATCATCACGGCGGTGCCGGCCGCCTGGATGATCCGGGCCCCCAGCAGCACCTCGAACGTCGGCGCCACGATGGCCAGCGCGGTGCCGGCCAGGAACAATCCCATCGCGGTGGCATAGGCGCTGCGGGTGGACACCCGCTGCAGGAACCAGCCGGTGATCGGGATCACCGCGGCCATGGTCAGCATGAAGGCCGTCGAGAGCCACTGCGCGGTCTGCTCGGTGATGTGCAGCGCGGTCATCAACCGGGGGATCGCGTTGATCATGATGGTCTCGTTGAGGATGACCACGAAGGTGGCCAGCACCAGCAGCCGGATCACGGGCGGCGTGCGGCCTTTCCTGGTGGCCGCGGGCGTGGCGGGTGGATCGAGCAGTCGGCTGGACACGGTACCTCGTTCGGGGTCGCGGGGCGGAAAGCGGTCAGGGCCGGTGTCCCGGCCGTCGGTCTCACATGAAGATGCGGACATGTACAGACTGACCGGCGCCACTGACAAAACTCATCGACCGTGCCCAGCATTCCGGGATGTGCGGTGAAATGTCACCTGGTTTTCACCGCACGGTTCCCGGGAAAAGATCAGCGGCCCGCCGCCGCCGGCGCGTCGCGGGCGGCATGGCCGAACACCTCGTCCCGCACCCGGGCGAGCGCCAGATCCATCGCCCCGACCAGCACCGGGTTGCCCTCGACGGCCGACAGCAACACCCGCAGCCGCTCGGCGTCGAGCACCCGCAGCTCGCGCTCGACGAGGTCGCGCAGCCGTTCGCCACCGGCTGACACCAGGCTTCCGGCCAGCACGACGAGCCCCGGGTCGACGACCGAGGCGATGGTCGCCAGGCCGAGCGCGATCCGCGCGGCCACCGTGCGCAGCCCGGCGGCGGCCTCCTCGGCGGCCCGCCCGGTGCCGCCCGCCAGGCGCACCGCGGCGGCGACCGACTCGTGGAAGTCGGCGCCGTGGACGCCGTAGGAGCGCAGCAGGTCCTGCACGGCGGGCCCGCCGGCCAGCGCCTGGTAGCCGTGGTGACCGAACCTGCCGCCGCCGTCGCGGGCGGTGGCCGCGCCCGGGATGGGCATGTAGCCGATCTCGCCCGCGCCGCCGAAGAAGCCGCGGTGCAGCCGCCCGCCGATCACCAGCGCGGCCCCCAGCCCCTCGCCCGCCCACAGGAGCACGAAGTCGGGGCAGCCGGCCGCCGCGCCGTGCGCCTGCTCGGCGAGCGCGACGAGGTTGACGTCGTTCTCCACGTCGACGGTGACGCCGAGGCCGGCGGTGAGCGTCGGCACCAGGTCGGGGATCTGCCAGCCGGGCATGTCCTCGGCGGTGGCGTAGTCGAGCCGCCCGGTCGTGGGGTCGACGGCCCCCTGCACGCCGATGACGACGCGGTGCAGCGGGCCCGGCGGACGCGCCGCCTCGACCGCCGCCCGCAACTGCGCGGTCAGGTCGCCGTCCGCCGGTGACGGCGCGGGACAGCGGGCCTCGCCGGCGACCGCGCCGGTGATGTCGGCCACCTGTACGTCGATCCGCTCCGGCGTGACGTCGAGCGCGGCCACGTACGCGGCGGCGGCGTTGACCCGGTAGACCTCGGCGGTGCGGCCGGGCTGGCCCGCCCGGACGCCGTCGCTGACCACCAGGCCCGCCTCCTGGAGCCGGGCCAGGAGCTGGAAGGCCGTCGGCTTGGACAGGCCGGTCAGCTCGCTCAGCTCGGGCCGGGTCAGCGGGCCCTTCTCCAGCAGGATGCGCAGCGCGGCGCGGTCGTTGATCGCGCGCATCAGCCTCGGAGTGCCGTGGACAGGCGGCTTCACGTCACCTCCCGCGTCGGCGTCACGTTGACGTCAACGTGAGAGCGTACAGGGCGATGGCCGCGAAATCGTCGGCCGGCTCGGACGCCTGCCAGGAGCGGACGTCGTCGGCGAAACGGCTGCCGTGGCCGGTGAAGCGCTCGTAGCGGTCCTTGCCGTCGGCGGGGCAGGGCGGCATCTCCTCGAAGTGCCCGCCGAGGCCGTCCTCGAACAGTTTCGCGTCGTTGGGCCCGTTGACGACGGCGCCGGTGGCGGGCCTGCCGGTGATGTTGGCGATCTGGTGGTGCGGGCAGGCGATCGAGCGCTTGCCCACCCCGGCGACGAAGGAGACGCCCCACGGGTTCGCGCCGAGCGCCCAGTTGCGCTGCTGGGTGCCGAAGGCGTCGTAGGCGCGCGACCCGGTCGCCGACCGGTAGAGGCGGGCCGTGGCGGCCAGGCCGAAGGCGTGCGGCACCGAGTCGAACGCGTCGTAGCGCGCCCCGGCGCGGAACGGGTCGGCGGCGGCCCGGCGCGTCCCGAGGTCGAGCTGCGCCCGGAGCCCGGCGACGAGGTCGGCCTCGGTGACGGCCAGCCCGCCGGCGCCCGCCGCGCGCATGGCCTTGAGGAGGTCGGCGTGGGCCAGCGCGCTCACGTCGTACAGGTTGAGCGTGTCGCCCTGCTCCTCGTCGAGGTAGCCGCGCGCCCAGCGGGCCGAGTCGGCCAGCCAGCGCCCGGCGCGCGGGTCGCCCAGGCGCTGCGCGGCCAGGGCCAGCTCGGCGCCGCCGAGCTGCATGTCGTCGCGCCAGACGCTCTCGGGGTAGAAGGCGTGCGGCAGGGAGGTCACCAGCCGGTCCACGCCGGTCGTCCTGGCCATGCCGTAGACGGAGGCCGCCTTGGTCAGCAGCTCGCGGGCGCGTTCGAGCGAGGGTTCGAGCTGGGCGGCCAGGGCGAAGGCGGCGGCGGTGCGCCCGGCCAGGTTGGGGCTGATCGGCGTGCCGGGGGCGGCGGCGCGGAAGACCGGGCGGTTGCGGATGAAGTGGTGGCCTTCGGCGGTGTCGTCGTCGTCGGCCTCGGGCAGGCGCCAGACGTCGTGGTCGCCGACGAACGTGCCCTCGGCGTTGCCGGCGCCGATGCCGACCTGGATGTAGAGGGTCTTCGACTCCTCATCCCACATCTTGTCCAGATACTTCAGCCCGTGGGTGGCTTCGGCCCGCAGGGCGGAACCGCGTACCTCGCCGTCCCGCTGGGCGGCCCACAGCAGCGTGTCCACGTACGCCAGGATGTGCGTGAACTTGAGATAGTCGCCCGCGTCGAACCAGCCGCCCTCGACGTCGACCGGCCCGCCGATCTTCTTCAGCTCGCCCTTGACCTGGTCGGTGTCGGGCCCGGTGAACTCGGGCCAGTCGTAGACCGAGGCGGCCCGGTCGTTGAGGTGGCTGGGCCTGCGCGTCGCCTCGGCGCCGTCGCGCTGGAGGCCGAAGAAGCCCACCACCTTGGCCGCCGTGTCGCCCTTCGGCGCGATCTCGAACTCGGCCGAGGTCGCCCCGCCCGCCTTGACCCGGTAGCGGCCGGGCGTGCGCAGCCGGGACAGGTCGAGGTCGTGGACGTGCGGGTAGCGGCTGTTCCAGGCGCCCCGGTCCCGGCCGGCTCGCCCGGTGAGCACCACCCGGCCCCGGTGGTCGACCACGGTGAAGCGCCCGGCGGCCCGCTGCCGCGTCATCAGGTAGGCGTGCTTGGCCTCCTCCGGCCAGTAGCCGACCTGGTCCACCCGGACGTGCGCGGGCGACGCGGCCTGGGCGTTGGCGTTCGTCGTCGCCAGCATGGTCACCAGCAGAGCCGGCGCGAGCGCGGCGGGGATCAGCTTTCTCATCCGCTCCTCCTGAAGTGATCGCGAACACGGGTCCGCGCGGTCTCGGCCGCGCCGAGCAGGTCGAGTCCGGCCAGGGCGGCGCCCGCGACAGGGGGGAGGGTGCTGACCACGACGCTAGCGTCCGGCGCGCTCGCGCCGATCGCGGACTCGATCATCCCATGCAGGTACGGGTCCCGCGCGGTCAGCACGCTCCCGCCGAGCACCACCTCGGCGGGCGTGCGCAGCAGGCCGAGCCGGTCCAGGCAGACCGTGGCCATCACCGCGACCTCCTCGGCCTGCCGCGCGACCACGCCCCTGGCCACGGCGTCGCCGTCGCCGGCCACGGCGAGCAGGCCCGGCACCAGCTCGTGCAGCCGGGCCGGGTCCAGCTCGCCGAAGTGCAGGGCGAGCACCACCTCCGTGACGCTCGCCGTGCCGAAGTGCGTGACGACCAGGTCGGCCAGCGCGGTGGCCGGGCCGCGGCCGTCCTCCATGCGGGCGGCGTGCCACAGCACCCGGTCGGCCAGGTCCTCGCCGCCGCCCCAGTCGCCGCTGCGCCTGCCGAGCGCGGGGAAGCGCGCGACCTCGCCGGACGGGGAGACGCCCGCGGCGTTCATCCCTGCCCCGCACACGACGACGACGCCCCACGGCCTCGACGCGCCCGCGCGCAGCACCGCGAACGTGTCGTTGGCCACCGACACCTCGCCCGCGCAGCCGAGCGCCAGGAACTCGGCGCGCAGCGCGTCCTCCTCGGCGGGGAAGTCGGCCCCGGCCAGGAAGGCGGCCATCACGTCGGCGTACGGCGCGGCCATGCCGTCGCGCAGCGCCCGCGCGCCGCGCTCCACCACGCCGGCGGCGACGTCCACCCCGGCGCTCTGCGGCACGAACGGGCCGGTCCGGCCGGTCGCGAGCACCGCGCCGTCCTCGGCGACCAGCGCGAGGTCGGTCTTGCTGTTGCCGCCGTCGACCGCCAGGATCGTCCTCATCCGGCGGCCTCCAGCAGCCCCGCCAGCTCGCGCGCCAGGTGCTCCTGGCCGACGAGCGGGTGGGCGAGCAGCGCGTCGGTGACCCGGTCGCGCCCGCCGCACAGGGCGGCGCCGAGGGCCAGCGTCTCGTACGCCGACACGTGCGCGACCAGGCCGGCGTACAGCGGCTCCAGCGGGGCGACGGGCAGCGGCTCGGCCCCGGAGGCGGTGATCCTGGCCGGGACCTCGATGACCGCGTCGTCCGGCAGGAACGGCAGCGTGCCGCCGTTGCGCACGTTGACGACCTGGGTGTCGCCCCGGTCGCCCAGCAAAGAGGCGATCAGCGCGACGGCCGCCTCGGAGTAGAACGCGCCGCCCCGCCGTGCCAGCAGCTCCGGCTTGGCGTCCACCGACGGGTCGGCGTACAACTGCAGCAGCTCCTGCTCCATCGCGGCCACCTGCGCCGCCCGGGGCGGCTCCGCGCGCTGCTCGGCCACGACGAGGTCGTGGGCGTAGTAGTAGCGCAGGTAGTACGACGGCACCGCGCCGAGCCTCGACAGCAGCGCCCGCGGCAGCCCGACGTCGGCGGCGATCTCCTGGCCGCGCTCGCGGAGCAGGTCCGGCAGCACGTCCTCCCCGTCGAGCCAGACCGCGCGCACCCACGTCAGGTGGTTGAGCCCGGCGTGGCCGAGCGCCACCCGCGACGGCTCGACGCCGAGCATGGCGGCGAAGCGGCGTTGGAAGCCGATCGCCACGTTGCACAGCCCGATCGCCCGGTGCCCGGCGTCCAGCAGCGCCCGGGTGACGATCCCCACCGGGTTGGTGAAGTCGACGATCCACGCCTCGGGCGCGTGCGCGCGGATCTGCCGGGCGAGGTCCAGGACCACCGGGACCGTGCGCAGCGCCTTGGCCAGGCCGCCCGCGCCCGTCGTCTCCTGGCCGACGCAGCCGCACCGCAAGGGCAGCGTCTCGTCCGAGGCGCGGGCCGCCTGCCCGCCCACCCGCAACTGCAGCAGGACGACCGCCGCCCTGGCGACGCCCTCGCGCACGTCGCCGGTCGCGGTCACCGTAGCCGGGTGCCCGGCCGCGCGCAGCATCCGGCGGGCCATGCCCGCCACCAGCTCCAGCCGCTCCGCGGCCGGATCCACCAGGACCAGCTCCGTCAGCGGCAGCTCATCCCGTAACCGGGCGAACCCGTCCACCAGCTCCGGCGTGTACGTCGAGCCGCCCCCGACCACGGCGAGTTTCAACCCTTGACTCCCGTCAATGTGACGCCCTCGATGAAGACCCGCTGGGCGAAGAGGAAAACGATGATCACCGGCGCCGTCACCAGCAGGGTGGCGGCCATGGTGAGGTTCCACTGCACGCTGTGGAACGCCTTGAAGGTGGCCAGCCCCAGCGACAGGGTCCAGCCCTCCTGGTCGACCCCCGCGTACAGCAGCGGCCCGTAGTAGTCGTTCCAGCAGTAGAAGAACGAGAACAGCGCCACCGCGGCGATCGCCGGGCGGGCCATCGGCAGGATGACGGTGAACAGGATCCGCACGTCCGAGCAGCCGTCCACCCGGGCCGCGTCGGTGTAGTCGCGCGGGATCGTGATGAGGAACTGGCGCAACAGGAAGATCGAGAACGCGTCGCCGAACAGCATCGGCAGGATCAGCGGCCACAGCGAGTCCGTCAGGTCCAGCCGCGCCCACACCAGGTAGATCGGCACCGCGACGACCTGCGGAGGCAGCATCATCGCGCTGATCACCACGAGGAACGCCGCCCTGCGCCCCCGGAACCGGAACCTGGCCAGCGCGTAGGCCGCCGGCACCGACGACACCAGCATGAACAGCGTCGCCAGGGACGCGTACAGGAAGGTGTTGACCGTCCAGGTGAGCAGCTCGGAGCGGGCGAACACGTCGGCGAAGTTGGCCCAGTTCCACTGCCGCGGCCACAGCTCGCTCGTGAGCGCCTGCTCGTCGGTCATGAGCGCGGTCAGCGCCACGAAGACGACAGGGCCGAGGAACATCAGCGCCAGCGCGATGGCCAGCGCGTGCTGGGCGATCCACATCAGCGTGCGCCTGCGCGTCACGACGCCGCCTCCGCCCGGCCGAACTGGCGCAGCAGCACCAGCGTGAAGCCCATCGCCACCACGAACAGCAGCAGCGCGTGCACGCAGGCCAGCCCCATCGACCAGTCGCGGAACCCGGTGTGGAACAGGTGCTGGGGCAGCGTGAGCAGCGAGCCGTCCGGGTAGCCCGGGGTGAACGTGGTGCCGGCCGAGTCGGTCGCCCCGGACGCCACCCGGGAGGCGATCATCGCCTGGGTGAAGTACTGCACCGCGTAGATCACCCCGGTGACCGCCGAGAACATCAGCACCGGCGAGATGACCGGCAACGTGACGCTGCGGAACTGCCGCCAGGCGCCCGCCCCGTCGATCGCGGCGGCCTCGTACAGGTGCCTGGGCACGTCGAGCAGCGCCGCCAGGAAGATCATGATGGTGTTGCCCGCGCCCCACAGGGCGAGCAGGGTGAGGCTGGGCTTGGCCCACGCGGCGCTGCCGAACCAGTCGGGGCCGGTGATCCCGAGCCGGGCCAGCGCCTGGTTGACCGGGCCGGTCGCCGGGTTCAGCAGGTAGACGAAGGCGACCGTGCCGGCCACCATCGGCACCAGCGACGGCAGGTAGAAGATCGTCCGCAGCACGCCGCCGCCGCTCTTCAGCTTGGCCAGCAGTTGCGCCACGCCGAGCGCGAACACCACCTGGGCCGGGACCATGAACACCACGAGCCACAGCGTGTTGAGCGCCGACTGCAGCACGCGGGGGTCGGAGAAGGCGTAACGGTAGTTGTCCAGGCCGATGAACTCCAGCGTGAACAGGTCGTAGCGGTGGAAGGAGAAGTAGACCGTGGACAGCAGCGGGTAGACGAAGAAGAGCGCCACGCCGACGAGCCACGGCGACAGCCACAGCAGGGCGCGGGCGCCCTCGCCGCGCCACCACCGGGGCGGTGGCGCGATCCGGGTGGAGACCATCTCAGCCTCCGGCGAGCTTCAGCTTGTCGTTGATCCGCTTGTCGACCCCGGCCAGCCCGGCGTCGAGGTCGCTCACCGCGCCCTTCTCCCACTGGGTGAGGAACGTGGAGAAGGCGTCCTGGTTGAAGACGCTGTTGACGTTCGCGGGCAGCGTCGAGGTCTTCGGGTGGGCGAAGATGTCGAGGAACGTGCTGAAGTTGGCGTCCCTGGCCAGGTCCGGGTGCTCCATGGCGGCCTTGGTGGTGGGCACGTTGCGCAGCGCGTTCGACAGCGTCACCAGCGACTCGGTGTCGGTGGTCAGGTGCTTGACCAGCTCCCAGGCGTGCTGCGGGTGCTTGGCGCCGCGCGGCACGCCGATCACGGTCCCGGCGGTGAAGCCGCTGCCGTACAGCTCGGGCTTGTCGTCGGCGACGGGCAGCGGCGCGGTGCCGTAGTCCATGTCCTTGGCGTCGGGATCGGCGGCGATCATGGCGTTGCGCCACTCGCCGTCGAGCACCATGGCGACCTTGCCCTCGAAGAACGGGTGCTCGGCGCCCCACTCGTCGCCCAGGCCCTTGCGGAACTTCTCCAGCTTGTCGTAGCCGTACCAGTCGACGAGATCCTTCTGCCAGCGCAGGAGCTGCTTCCACGCCGGGTCGGAGCCGATCGCCGAGGTGCCGTCGGGGTTGTACCACTTCGCGCCGACCATCGGGCCGAGGTGGCTGGGGGAGTTCTCGTAGTACTGGAAGCTCGGGATGAACCCGGCGACCTTGATGGTGCCGTCGGCGTCGCGGACGGTGAGCTTCTTGGTCAGCTCGGTCAGCTCCGACAGCGTCTTCGGCGGCTGCTCGCCCTTCATCAGCGCCTTGTTGTAGTAGAGCCCGTACGCGTCGGCGAGCAGCGGCATCGTGCACCGCTTGCCCTCGAACTCGGTGTAGGCCCGGGAGGCGGCCGGCAGCACGGTCAGGTCGATGCCGTCCTGCTCGATGACCGGGGTCAGATCCTGGAACGCGCCGGACTTGCACCACTGGGCGACGTTGTCCGTGGTGAACGAGGCGGCCACGTCGGGCGCCTTGCCGCCGCGGATCGCCTGGGTGATCTGGTCGTCCTGGATGCCCTTCTTGGTGACGACCTTGATCTGCGGGAACTTCGCGGTGAAGGCGGCGACGGCCTCCTCGAACGCCTTCGTCTCGACGTCGGTGGAGAAGCCGTGCCACAGCTCCAGCGTGGCGGGGGGCAGGGCGGCGGCCGGTCCGGTGCCGCTCGCGGTGGGCTTGGGCTGGGCGCCGAGCGACGGCGGCGCCTCCTTGCCCGCGGTGCATGCGGTCAGCGACAGGGCCAGTAACCCGGCCACCGCGAGAGGGACGAAGCGCACGGAGGTCTCCTATGAGCCGGGGAGTTAGTAAAGACTCCTAACTTTGAATGGGACCGTAGGCGGCGGAACCGGCACGGTCAAGGCCCGAAACCAACTCGTGATGCCACTGCTTCTGGTTTGAGGGGCAGGAACCCTAACTAACTGTCCAGGGCGGCGATGACCGGCCACACGTGCGCGTTGAGCTCGGCGATCAGCGCCTCCAGCGCGGCCTGCGCGTCACCCAGGTTCGGCAGCCCGCCCGCGCGCGGCCGGGTTGGCACCGGCAGCCGGCCGGTGTCGAGCGGCAGCCGCAGCTCCAGCGACCACAGCGCGGCCTTGCGGTCGTACGGAGGCACGGCGAACGACTGGTCAGCGGCCATCGAGCTGCCCGTCGAGCTGCCCGTCGAGCCGCCCGTCGAGGTGCCCGGGGGCTGCCAGTCCTGCCAGCCGCCGGGCAGCTCGACCTGCTGGGGCGCGGCCAGCTCGACCACGGCCAGCAGCAGCGCCGTGCCCTCCGGCCGGTGGCAGGTGGCGTCGAGCACGCGCGGATGGCGGCGCACGTACGGCGGATCGGCGACCGGGCCCGTGGCCAGCTCCCAGGCGGCCAGCGCGTAGTGCACCGGGTCGAGCCCGACGCCGCCCGCCTCCGGCTCGTCCCCGGTGGCGGCGAACGCCGTCCGCCAGGCGGCCAGCCGCTCCCCGTACAGCTCCTGAAGGGGCTCGCCGTGCGCGAACCCGGCCTCGATCCAGAAGGCGGTCGCGGGCATGTCGTGCGGCATCGTCGGTCCCAGGTCGGTCGGGCAGGCTCTTCCACCAGTCCGTCTACCCAGGTCAGCCCCCCTTCAGGCGGGGGAGGGAAGGTCAGCCCCTTCAGGCGGGGGAGGGCGGAGCCGTCACGGGGAGCAGGTGGCGAGCATGTCCGTCAGGGCCGACTTCTCCGCCTCGGTGACGCGGAGCCCGTAGTGGTGCTTCACGCCGATCCAGGCGCGGGCGTAGGTGCACCAGTAGGCGGTGCGCGGCGGGCGCCAGGTGACCGGGGTGCGGCCGCCCTTGTCGAGGTTGACCGACTCGCTGACCACGACCAGCTCGGGACGGGTGAGGTCGTTGGCGAAGGCCCGGCGCCGCTCAGGGCTCCACGCGTCCGCCCCCGACCGCCAGGCGTTGGCCAGCGGCACCACGTGGTCCACGTCGATCTGGTCGGAGCTGGTCAGCGTCCGGCCGTCGTACGGGCTCTCCCAGGTGCCGGAGACGGGCCGGCAGTCGGCGTCGGCCTGGACGCCGTGGCCGTCGCGCAGCAGGACCGTCTCGCGGGTGTCGCAGGCGCCCTCCTGGGCGGCCCACTCCGGCATGAACGAACTGTGGCTGTAGCCCGCCAGCGAGCCGCGCGGCCCGACGGTGAGCGCGTCGAGCTGCTCGCGCGCCTGGCCGGCGGTGGCCAGGCCGGGCAGCCTGCCGTGGTCGGCGCTCGCCGACGCCGCCTGGCCGGGAAGCACGTGGGCCGGGAGCGCGTGGACCGGGAGCGCGTGGACGGGGAGTGCGTGGGCCGGGAGCAGGAGTGCCGTCGCGGCCAGGGCGCCCGCGAGCCACCGGGCCCGCCGCCCGCCGTGGTGGCCGTCGCGGCGTTCGATGAGCAGACGCTGCGCCATGCCCTGGTCCTCCCGAGGCTCGTGGGTGCTACCGGCGTGACGATAGCGAGGGTTGCGGTCACGGAACGTGTCAGTGGCGACTTGCGGTGATATGTCGCCGGGGGTCGCGCGGCGGAGGGGTAGGCCGCCGCGCGAAAGGCTCCCGTGACGGGCCGGGACCGGGGCCCCGGCCCGTCACCGGCTCACAGGCCGAGCAGGCCGCCGAGCAGCCCCCGGCCGCCCCGGTCACCGGGGTAGTGGCCGGTGTAGCTGTTGTAGCCCGTGTAGCAGTGGAGGCCGCCGTAGCGCGACCACAGGTCGCAGTGGTCCCAGTGCGACCCCGTCGGGTTCGCGGCCTCGGCGCCGGCCGCCGGGGCGGCGGCGAGCGCCACCGTCCCGGCCCCGGCGAGCGCGACGGCGATGGTGAGGAGCTTGGCAGCGGTACGAGTGAACATGTGGTTCCTTCCTGGTCCGGATGTCATCGGGTGAAGAGGGCGTAGCCCCCGCGCTCCCGCACGCAGCTGTAGTCGGTGGCGTCGGTGAACAGCACCAGGGCCTGGCCGCTCTGGCCGCACAGCCAGCCGGTCGGGAACTGGCCGACGTAGCGCCAGTGCCGCCCGTCCCCGTACGGGTCGGCCTGGGCGGCCACGGGCGCGAACATGAGGAGCGCCGCGACGGCCGCGCCGACCGTCGCCGTGCGTCGAATTGCCGTCCTGCTTTTCATGGATCCTCCTGAACGGCGGGCGGTCCCGACTGGCCTGCGGGCCACCCTCCGGCGTGCATCGTTCCTGCGGTTTCTCGTCGCGGGTCAGGTCATAGGCGGCCTCCTCGGCCGGGACGGACGGATCAGGGGGGCGGATCAGGGGGGCGGATCAGGGGGACCGAAGGATCAAGGGGGTCACGGGGGAGCCAGGGCGAGCACCACGTTGTGCCCTCCGAAACCGAAGGAGTTGCTCAGCGCGAGCCCGGCCCCCAGCGGGCGCGGCGAGCCGGTCACGACGTCGAGGTCGATCTCCGGGTCCTGGACGTCGAGGTTGGCGGTGGGCGGGATCAGCCCCTCGCGCAGGGACAGCGCGGCGCAGGCGGCCTCCACGGCGCCCGCGCCCGCGATCAGGTGGCCCAGCGTGCCCTTGAGCGAGGTGACCGGCACCCCGTGGGGCAGCACCCGGCGGATGACCCTGCTCTCGGCGGCGTCGTTGAGCACGGTCCCGGTGCCGTGGGCGTTGACGTGGCCGACGTCGCCGGGCCCGGCGCCCGCGTCGCTCAGCGCCAGCCGCACCGCCCGCTCGGCCCCGGCGCCGCCCGGGTCGGGGGCCGTGGGATGGTGGGCGTCGTCGGTCGCCGCGCAACCGGCGAGCACGGCGTACGGGCGGCCGGCGCGGGCCCGGGTGTCGCCGAGGCGTTCGAGCACCAGCATGCCCGCGCCCTCCGCCATGACGAACCCGTCCCGGGCGGCCTCGAACGGGCGGGACGCCCCGGCGGGGTCCTCGCGGCGGCGCGACAGGGCGCCGAGCCGGTCGAAGCCGGAGATCACCAGCGGGCTGATGTCGCAGGTCGCGCCCCCGGCGATGATGAGGTCGGCGGTGTCGGACCGCAGGAGCTCGCGGGCCAGGTGCAGGGCCATCGCGCCCGACGCGCACGCCGCCGCGACCGCGAGGCAGGGTCCACCGGCGCCGAGAGCGATGGCGATCTCCCCGGCGGCCATGTTCGGCAGCACCCGCGTCATCGCCAGCGGCGGCACCTTGCGCGGCCCGCCTTCCAGCATCCGCCGCTGGGCCTCCTCCCAGCTCGGCATGCCGCCGATGCTGGTGCCGACGATCACCCCGACGCGGCTGCCCTCCCAGGCCGCCGTGTCGAGCCCGGCGTCGGTGACCGCCTCGATCGCCGCGGCCATCGCCATCTGGGCGAAGCGGTCCATCCTGCGCGAGACCGGCCCGCCGAGGGTGGCCGCCGCGTCGAAGCCGGGGATCCAGCAGGCGAAGTCCACCGCCAGCCCGGTCAGGGCCGGGTGCGGGCGGGCCGTGGGGCGGCCGTCGCACAGCCCTTTCCAGGTGGCCGCCGTCCCGAGCCCCGCCGGGGTGAGCATGCCGATCCCGGTGATGGCGACGTCCGGGCGCGGGGTGCGCCGCCGGCCGGAATGGTGCGTCATCAGCGCCTCTCCTGAATCGCTTCTATGATTTCCGCGCCGGCTGCGGAGTGATTATCGAGTGGGCGGTCATGCCGCTTCCGCCGGCATCGTCAATTTTTCACGCGGGCTCCGGAGCGACAAGAGAATAAGGGCTCGGTTTAGCGGAAGAAATGCCGGAAATGTGCTGGAGGCCAAAGTCCCTCCGGGCCCGCGAAGTCGCCGGTAGTCCCGGTGCACAGGGACTTTCTGCACTTGTCACGCTGTCGAAAGAGTTCCAGAATCACATCAGGAACGACGTGTTATCCATCGGCAGGAGGTAGTCGTGACGGCCGAATCGGTCCCGAAAGGCGGCACACGCGGATCGCGAATAGCCGCGGGTCCCAGGCTCGCCATTCCCGCGCGTATTCTCGCGGTGGGCGCGTACCGGCCCGGGCGAGGTGTCGCCAACGCCGAACTGAGCCGGACCCTGGACACCTCCGACGCCTGGATCGTCAAGCGGACCGGCATCCGCCGCCGGTGCGCCGCCTCGCCCGGCGAGACGGTCGTGACCATGGGGGCCGCCGCGGCGGAGAAGGCCCTGGCGGCGGCGGGCCGGAGCGTCGACGCCGTGGACTGCGTCGTGGCGGCCACCATGAGCTACACCGGACAGAGCCCGTCCGCCGCCGTGCAGATCGCCCGCGAGCTGGGCGCCAAGCGCGTCGGCGCGTTCGACGTCTCCGCGGCCTGCGCCGGCTTCAACTACGCGCTCGACGTGGCCAGGTCGCTGATCGCGGGCGGCTCGGCCAGGCACGTGCTGGTCGTGGCGAGCGAGCGGATGTCGGACCTGATCGACCCCGGTGACCGCACCACCGCCGTGATCTTCTCCGACGGGGCCGGCGCCGCCCTCGTCGGCGCGTACGGGGAGCCGGGCATCGGGCCGATGACGTGGGGGAGCGACGGCTCGCTGGCGGGCGTGGCGGGACAGGACCTGACCTGGGCGCACTTCCGCGACACCCCCGGCTGCCGGGGGCCGTACTTCCGGATGCGGGGGCCCGAGCTCTACCGGTGGGCGATCAGCGAGATGCCCGCCGTGGCGCTGCGGGCCGTCGACGCGGCGGGCCTCGACCTGGCGGACCTGGCGGCGTTCGTCCCGCACCAGGCCAACCTGCGCATGATCGAGGCGATCGCCGACCGGCTCGGCCTGCCCGGCCACGTGGTCGTGGCGCGTGACGTCGAGGACCAGGGCAACACCTCGGCGGCCTCCATCCCGCTGGCGATCTCGCGGCTGAAGGAGGAGTGCGCCGTGGCGTCCGGGGCTCCGGCGCTTCTGCTCGGTTTCGGCGCGGGGGTCGCTTACGGGGCGCAGGTGATCCGGCTGCCCTGACTCATCCATTTACTGGCGGTAAATCACCAGAGTTGGCAGCTTATGCCGTATTTCAGGCGGCGGGGATCGGCCGGACACAAAAGCATCTCGAGCCGCACGGGTTCTCTGGCCCGTGCCAGAACCGCGATGTTAAATGCAGTGGGTGGTCTGCCAGGCGTTTCTCGGCGCGGGGGCTAACGGGGCGCGCGTACGCCACCCGGATTGGAGCCGCATGAGACGACGTCACCATCGCACGAACAAACCCGAAGCGACCGCCGCCCGCATGCCCCGCGCGATTCCGTACGGCAGGATCGGACCGGACTTCCGGGGGAAAGCCCCTGCCGCCGGAAGCCGGGAGCGCTCCCGCCGGTCCCCCCGGCACCACGAGCGCGCCCGCCGCGGGATCGCGTACGCGACACGCTGCGCGCCGGCGATAGCGCGGGCGCGGGCCCGCAGGCGACGCCGCGCCGCCGCCGGCGGCGCCCAGCGCCCCACGCGGGCGCCGGAGGTGGGGCCCGGGAGGATGGCCGGGCGACACCCCCGCCCGCGTGGCCCGCCTCCCCGGCGACCGGTGACCGCGCCCGCCCGCGGATCGCCTGAGGTGGGGCATCGGTACGGTCCGTCGTCCCCCCGACGGGCACAGACGAGAAAGCAGCCACATGACAGAGAACCAGAGCGCCAGCAGACGCGTGCTGAGCGGCTTCGCGAAGGTGAGTCCTTTCAGCGGGGCGCCAAGTGTCTCCTGGTCCCGGTCATCGGCCATCAAGGACATCGAGGAAGCGATCGAGTTCGTGCGCCACGGTCTGACCCGCCAGCGGGAGGCTCTGCGGATCCTGGAGCGGACGCGCGAGCAGATGCTGCACGAGGGGCCCGCCGCCGGGCCCCGCCAAGCGCGCCAGCACGGGAGCCCGGCGCCTACCCCGGTGGCAGGAGCCGAACGGCACGGGCTCACCAGCCAGGAGATCAGGGTCCTCTCACTCATCGGAAGGGGCATGTCGAACAGGCAGATCGCGGGCGCCCTCGACATCGCCGAGAAGACGGTCAAGAACTACGTGCACGCCATCTTCCGCAAGCTCGACGTGCGCAGCCGCACCGAGGCCGCGCTCTTCGCCCTCAGGGAGGGATGGGTGATCGCGGAGGAGTCACGGCTGCGCGACTCCGGCTAGCGGCCGCGATCCGAGCGGGGGCGAGGTCACCCGGGACCTCGCCCCCCCACCCGCGCCCCGGCTCCCGTCCTTCCGCGCCCGGCTCAGGGGGTGAGCGGGGCGCCGGCGACGGGCACGACCGGCAGGCAGACCGGGGCGCCGCCGCTGCCGGGCGACAGCGCCTCCTTCACGTAGTGCAGCGCCCTCGGGTCGTAGATCATCGCCAGGTGCTCGGTCAGGTCGATCGCGCACCCGTCCTGCAGCACGATGTTGCGCACCTCGGCCCCCGGCCCCGCCGACAGGAACGTCGACCTGAACGGCGTGGCGATCTCGTCGTAGCGCGTCGCCAGCACCGTGTAGCGCACCCCGGGCATCGTGTCGCCGCCCCGGTTGAGCTGGATCATGAACTCCGACCCGGTCGCCTGCTGCACCGCGGCCCGGCTGATCGCGGCGCCCGCCAGATGCCGCACGCCGAGGACGTCCAGCGTGCTCATCACGCCGGACGCCGTCGTGCCGTGGTGGGTGGCGGCCAGCGACACGAGCTTCGACACCTTGTTGCGCCAGGGCCTGCGCGCGTCGGCGCCGCCCTCGTAACGCAGGTACCAGCGCGGCATCATCCCGCCCTGCGAGTGGCCGACCAGCGCCACCCGGCGGGCGCCCGTGGCCGCCAGCACCCGGTCGACGAACCGGGCCAGCTCGCGCGCCGAGCGCCGGATGTCGCCGGTGCCCTTGAGCGGGCTGCCGGGCGGCGCGCCGTAGTTGATCGCGAAGACGCAGTGGCCGGCCCGCCTGAGCTCGGGCGCCATGTAACGCCAGGAGTCGTACGCGTTGCCGAACGTGCCGTGGACGAGCACCACGGGCTCGGGATGGCGGCGCGACGGGCGGCACGACCAGTCGTTGGCGCCGGGCGGCGGCCGGTCCGGGTCGGTCAGGGAGAGTGCCAGGTGGACGGGGAAGACGCCCCGCAGGTCCGCGGCCCGAGCGGGCGCGGCGGGCAGGGCGGGCACAGCGGTGACGGCGGCGGCGGTCGTCGCGGCGACCAGGAGCACGGTGAGGCCGAGGCGCATGACAGGTCCCGGGAAACTTGACGGTTACAGACGGTAGAGGAATGGTAACCGTACGTCAAAGCCGGGGTGGCATCAGCGCGGCCAGCACCCGCCGGACCGCCGTGGGCCGGGGCGGCGGCCCCGCCGGCGGGCCGGACTCCGAGACGCCGAAGCGCGCGTGCAGCCGGGCCAGCGGTGCCGGGGCCCACCAGTTGGCCGTCCCCGTCAGCCGCATGAACGCGGGCACCAGCAGGCCGCGCACCAGCGTCGCGTCCACCAGCACGCTGAGCGCCAGGCCGACCCCGATGATCTTCAGCACCGTGTTCGTGGAGAACGCGAGCACGCCCGTCGACACCGCCACCGCGAGCGCCGCGACGCTCACCAGCCGCCCGGTCCCCGCGATGCCCCTGACCACCGCCGCCGTGTGGTCGCCGGTCGCCAGATGGTGCTCCCGGATGCGCGACAGCAGGAACACCTCGTAGTCCACCGACAGCCCGAACGCCACCGTGACCGTGAGCAGGATGGACACCACCTCCACCTGGTGCGTCATCGTGAAGTCGCCGAGCAGCCCGCGCAGGTGGCCGTCCTGGAAGATCGCGACCAGGGCGCCGCAGCTGGCCGTCAGGCTCAGCGCGCCCACGGCGACGGCCTTGACCGACACCAGCACGCCGCCGGTGAACAGGAACAGCAGCATCAGCACCGTGGCCGCGATGAGGCCGCCCGCCAGCGGCAGCCGATCGCGCAGCGCCCGCAGCGTGTCGACGGCCTGCGGCGTCGGCCCGGCGACGAGCCGCCTGCCCGGCGAGCGCACGTCGCGGACCCGGTCGAGCAGCTTGCGGGCGTCCGCCGACTGGGCGTCGTGCGGGCTCGACACGCTGACCAGCGTCGCCGCGCTGCCGTGGTAAGCCCCGGCGAGCGCCTTCCCGGCCTCCGTCTTCTCGGCCTCCGTCTTCTCAGCCTCAGTCTTCCCGGCCTCCGCCTTCCCGGCCTTCTCCCCGGCCGCCGGCTCGGTCGCGGACGGGCAGGGGGACTTCTTCGGCGCGTCGCCTCGGTGGTGGACGCCCGTGGCGGTCCGCACGGCGGTCACGTCCGGCAGCGCCGCCAGCCTGCGCGCGTACGTCTCCAGCCGGCGGCACCCGGCGGGCCGCGAGCTGTCCAGGTACGGCAGGACGACGTGCAGGTCACGGTCGAACGGCTGGGCGAAGTCCTGGTGGATGCCGCGCGCCGTCCGGTGGGACTCGGTGCCGGCGGGCAGCACCCGCTCGTCGGCGATCCCGAAGCGCACCCACAGGAACGGGGCCGCCATCAGCAGCAGCACCAGCGCGCACGCCCCGCCGACCAGCACCGGCCGCCGCGTCGACAGCGCGGCCACGCGCCGCCAGGCCGCGCTCTCCGGCACCGCGCACCGGTGCCGCGAGCGCCGGAACGCCACCCCGCGCAGCGCCTCCCCGCAGTGGGCGCACCGCTCGGCCCCCTGCCCGAAGCCCAGGACCGGCCGCCGCCGGCCGTTGCGCGCCCTGGCCCGCCGCGCGCGTCGCAGCCACGCGATCGGGTCGCCCGCGGTGATGCGCTCGCCGACCACGGCCAGCAGCGCCGGCAGGATCAGCATCGTCGCGGCCGCCGCCATGAGCACCACGACGATCGTCGTCATCGCGAGCGACCGCAGCACGCCCAGGGGCAGCACCAGGAGGTTGGCCGTGGCCAGCGCCACCGTGAGGGCCGAGAACAGCACCGTGTGCCCGGCGCTCGCCATCGCCCGCTCGACCGCCTGCCCCACCGTGCACCCGCGGGCCAGCTCCTCCCGGTAGCGGGTGGTGATGAACAGGCTGTAGTCGATGGCGAGCCCGAGCCCGAGCGCCGTGGTGAGGTTGGGCGCGAACACCGAGACGGGCGTGAACTCGCTGAGCAGCACCAGCGCCGACAGCGTGGCCACGATCGTGAGGCCGCCGATCGCCAGCGGCAGCAGCGCCGCGTGCACCGACCGGAACGCCAGCAGCAGGATGAGCAGGAGCAGCGGCACGGTGACCAGCTCGGCCCGGTGCAGGTCGTCCTTGGCCAGCCGCAGGAACTGCACCGACGCCCACGCCGGCCCGGTCGCCTCCACAGTGAGCGATCCCGCCCGCTCGGCCAGCGCCGGCACGATCCGCTCGGCCGTGCGGGCGGCCCGCGCGTCGTCCCCGGACAGATCCACCCGCATCAGCGCCGACCGGCCGTCGCGGGCGCGCAGCGCCGGATCGCGGGCCGTCCAGTACGACTGCACCCCCGCGACGCCGGGCCGGTCGGCGAGCCAGCGGTCGAGCCGCGTGGCGGACCGGGCGACGGCCGGGGCGTCGACGTCCTCCTTCGCGCTCACCCGCAGCACGAGGTCGGCCGGCTTCACCGGGAAGCGCCGCGCCATCACCGCCTCGGCCCGCGCCGCCTGGGTGCCGCGGACGGTGTAGCCGCCGTTGGACAGCCGGTCGTCGAGCTTCATGGAGGCCAGTCCGAGGACCACGGCGAGCAGCAGGGCGAACGACAGCATGCGGCCCCGGTGTCTCACGCACCAGCGGGCGTAGGCGGCCAGCGCGCCCGCCCGGGGCGGCACCCCCGGCCGCCTCGCCGCCATCGGCCGTGAAGGGAAGCGACTGTGGGTGCTCAAACGTGTCCTCCGGATTTCGGCGGAAGCGGGCCGCACGCCTTTTGCGGCGACAATTAATTCTCCCCGCCGGGCCCGGAAAAGCGACAGGAACAAAGACACCGGGACTTTCGGCAGAATGGCCGGGCCAGGTCACGGATCATAAACTGCGGCCATGACCGAGGAATTCACGCTGGACCAGCTCAACCGAATCGTCGGGGAGGACTCGGACGTCCTGATCTCGCCGGAACAGGCGGGCGCCGCCTTCGCCGACCTGGGCCTCGACTCCCTGGCGCTGGTCGAGCTGGCCGAACGTCTCGTCGACGAATACGACGTGCCCGCCCCCGAGGACGTGTACCGGGACCTGGGCACCCCGGACCTCGTCCTCGACTATGTCAACCGACATCTCGGAAAAGGCAGGCAGGCCGGTGACGAAGAATTCGCGTGCACCTAGCGAGTCGATTCACGCGGACACGGAAGGGGCGCGTAAAGACGTGAGCACCATTTCTGTCAGGAACGAGGACCGCGAGGTGCCGATGGGCCCCGTCGACCGGTTCTTCGTCTCCGGTCTCGGCGGGCAGGTCACCGACGAGACGACCATGTACATCGGCGGGATCGTCCGCATCCCCGGGACTCCGCCCGGCGTCGGCGACCTCCGCCGCCTGGTGGCCGCCCAGGCCCGGCGCGTCCCCGTGCTGAGCTACCGCGTGAACCGCGAGAAGCGCGCCTGGACCGTGTGCGACGGCTTCACACCCGGCGACCACGTGGTGGAGTGCCGGCTGCCGCCCGGGGCCGACGTGAAATCCCAGGCCCTGGAGCTGATGGCCCAGCCGTTCCCCGCCGACCGGCCGCCCTGGCGGCTGGCGCTCATCCACGGCTACCCCGAGGCGGGGGAGGAGGAGCAGTACACGCTGTGCTACGCCGCCGACCACGCCTTCCAGGACGGGATGTCGATCAGCGCGACCGTGCACGCGCTGTTCGGCGGCGGCGCCCTGCCCGTGCCGCGAGCCGACGAGTACTTCACCGCGATCCGCCCCCGCCGCTGGCCCGCCCCGTCGGACCTCGCGGTGCCCCTGCGGCGCGTGCCGGTCCTGGAGCAGTTGCGCGGCCCGTTCACCGGCCGGCGCGAGATGCTGACCTTCCGCTTCGACCAGGACGCGCTCAACGCCACCGCCAAGGTGACCGGGGCGACCCGCAACCAGGTGTGCCTGGCGGCGCTGACCGGGGCGCTGCGCGACTGGGCGCCCGCCGAGTGGGCCGCGCCGGTCGGCCCGGGCCGCCGCCGCGGCCTGCCCGTCGCCGTGCCGCTCAGCCTGCGCGCCGGACGCGGCAGCGGATGCCTCGGCAACCAGGTCACCGGCCTGCACATCCACCTGCCGTGCCACCGGCCCTCGCCGGTCGAGCAGCTCGACCGGATCGTCGCCCAGACGACCATGGAACGCCTGCAACGCCACCGCGAGCTGCACCGCGCGCTCCTGCCCCGGCTGCCCTACGCGGCGGTGCGCCCGCTCCTGGCGAGGCTGTTCGACCCGCGCTACACCGCCATGTTCATCACGACTGTGCGGATGGGCCCGCTCCGCCTCGGCGACCTGCCCATCCGGGACGTCTGGGGCATTCCGCCGCTGCTGCCCGCCCAGCCGCTGATGATCGTGCTCTTCCAGTACCGGGACGGGATCATGCCGTCGCTCCTGTTCGACACCGCCGTGCCGGGCTGCGACCGGCTCGCCGAGCTGTGGAGCCGCCACGTGGGCGTCCTGCACGACGCCGTCACCGCGCCGTCACCGCGCCCTGACGGGCGACCCCGTACTGACGAACCCCCGGAGGAGTCACCGTGGATCTGATCACGTTCGTGCGGGGCGGCCTGCCGGACGAGCCGCACGCGCGGCTGCGCGAGGCGATACCCGCCGCCTTCTTCGGCTACCCGCGCGCCCTGCCGCCGCCGGACCGCCACGCCCTCACCTACGAGCGCTTCCGGCACGCCGGCACCGCCGCGCCGCCCGCCCGGGAGCTCCTGGAGGACCCGCGGGCCCTGTGCGCGCTGCTGGAACGGGCCGCCGTCGCCGACCCGGCGCTCTTCCACGTCATGCTGCTGCACTACACGCTGACGCTGGTGCCGGTCCTGCGCTTCGGCGACGAGCGCACCGAGCCCGTACGGCGGCAGCTCGAGGGAATGGAACGCTTCGGCGTCGTCGCCATGACCGAGGCCGGGCGCAGCAACAGCCACCTGATGCCCGCCACCGTCGCCCGCCTCGACGCCCGCGACGGCTCCTTCGTCCTGACCACCCCCGACCCGGCGGCCGTGAAGTTCCCCACCACGGCGGGCCACCCGGCCGTCCCCAAACTCCTCACCGTGTACGCCCGCCTGGTCGACGACGAAGGCGACCGGGGCGTCTTCCTCTTCCTGGTGCCCCTCGGCGACGGCTCCGTGCCGGACGGCGTCACGGTGCTGCCCGCCGCCGACAACCACGCGCTGCCCCTGGACTGGGCGGCCGTGCGCTTCGACGGGCTCCGGCTGCCCGCCGGATCGTGGCTGGCGGCGGGCGCGCGCGTCACCGACGCCGGCGTCGTCCACGACCCCCTGGCCGCGACCCGGCCCGCCCTGTCGATGTGCGCGGCCCCGTACGTGTGGCGTGGCGTCATCGCGGCGAGCGCGGCCGTCACCCGCGCCGGCGCCGCCGTGCTGACCCGGCACTCCGCTGGCCGCCCCACACAGGGGCGGCTGGCCCGCGGCCGCCCGCTCATCGAGCACCGCAACCAGCAGGAGGCCGTGCTCACCGCGCTGTCCAGGGCGTACGCGCTGACCGCCGTCGCCAACCACGTCAAGACCGGCGTGACCTGGACGGAAGGCGGCGCCGAATCCGCCCCGATCTGGGCCCCGTGGGCGTCCGTCGACCTGATGCTGCCGCTGCTCAAGGCCGCCGTCACCGCGCTGGCCGAGGAGACGGCCGGCCTGTGCCGCACCCACTGCGGCGCGCCCGGCTTCGTCGCCTCCGGCAGGCTCAACGGCTACCGGGGACTCGCGCACGGCTACATCAGCGCCGGAGGGGACAACCAGCTCATCCTCTTCGACGTCGCGCGCGCCATGGTCGAACGCGACCGCTACGAGCCCCCCGAGCCCGCCCCGGGCGCCCTCGACCTGTCGCTCGGCGGCTGCCTCGACGCCGCCCGCGCCCTGGAGACCCGCCTCCTGGACGACCTCGCCGCCCGCGTCGGCGCACCCGGCCCCTCCGGCGGCTGGGACCCACACCTCCCACAGGCCGCCAGGACCGCGACCGCGCTGGCCGACCGCGTCGTCCTGGAGATCCTCCAGGACGGCCCGCCGCGCCTGCGGCCGCTGCTGAGCTGGTACGCCCTCGACTGGGCGGACCGCCGGGCCGGTCTCCTGCTGGACGAGGGCATCGCCACGCCCCCGCTCATGTCCCGGATCAGGGCGGCCCGCGACGAGTTGCGCGCCGAGCTGATGCCGCTGACCTCCGAGCTGGTCGACGCCTTCGAACTGCCCGAACTGCACGAACCTCCCCTTTGGAGCACCGCATGGACCTCACCGGCAAGTCAGCGCTGATCACCGGCGCCTCGCGCGGCATCGGCCGGGCGATCGCGCTCCGCTTCGCCCAGGCGGGCGCCGACGTCGCCCTGCTCGCCCGCGGCGCGAGCGCGCTGGAGGACGTCGCCGCCCTGGCCGGCAAGCACGGCGTCAGAACCCTCACCCTGCCCTGCGACGCGAGCTCCGTCAGCGCGATCGACGCCGCTTTCGCCCGGGCCGTCGACGGCTTCGGCCACCTGGACATCCTCGTCAACAACGCCGGCTCCGTCGGCGGCGCGGGACCGTTCCTGGACCTCACCGACGAGGACTGGCAGCACGTGCTCGCCGTCGACCTCACGGCGGTCGCCCGGTTCCTGCGGCTGTTCGGGAGGCACGCCACGGCGCGCGGCAGCGGCTCCGTCGTCAACGTCTCCTCCGTCGCGGGGGAGCGCGGCTGCCCGATGCTGTCCCACTACGGGGCGGTCAAGGCCGCCGTGAACTCCCTCACGCGCACGCTCGCCGCCGAATGGGCAGCCTCCGGCGTACGGGTGAACGCCATCCAGCCGGGCTGGGTGGCGACCGACCTGACCGCGTCCTTCCACGGCGACCGGCAGGCGTCCGAGGCGCTGATGCGCGCCGTGCCCGCCCGCCGCTGGGCCACCCCGGAGGAGATCGGCGACGGCGCCCTCTACCTGGCCGGCGACGCCGCCTCGATGGTGACCGGGACGATCCTGACGATCGACGGCGGCATGACCGCCTACAACGGCGGCCCCGCCCTGATCGACCTCCTCGCCCTCGGCCGCATCGACATGCCCTGACCCCCGGCCCCCCTCCGCAAGCCCCGGCGCTCCCAGCTCCCCTGAGGCCCTGCCCCGGAGGCGCCCCCAGCTCCCCTGAAGGCCCTGCCCCGGAGGCACCCCCAGCCCCCCTGAAGCCCTGCCTCCCTCTGGAGGCGCGTATGAGAGAGGTGAACGGCTTGATCTCCCAACCGGGAATCGGCGTGCTCGGCACCGGCGCCTACGTCCCCGACGCGGTGCGCACCAATGAGGAGGTCGCCGAACGGGCGGGCGTGCCGCCGGAGTGGATCGCCGAGCGGACCGGCGTGCTCCGGCGGCACGTCGCCGCCCCCGGCCAGGCGAGTTCGGACCTGGCCGCGCACGCGGTGCGGGCGGCGCTGCGCGACGCCGGGCTGGAGCCGGGCGACCTGGACCTGCTGATCCTGGCGACGTCCACGCCGGACGAGCTCGGCCCGTCGACCGCCTGCCGGGTCCAGGCGGCGCTCGGCGCGGAGAACGCTGTCGCGTTCGACGTCTCGGCGGCGTGCGCGGGCTGGCTGTTCGGCGCCCGGGTCGCGTGCGACTGGCTGCGCGCCGAGCCGAGGGGACGCCATGCCGCCGTCGTCGGCGTGGAGACGTACTCGCGCTTCCTCGACACCGGCGACCGCGCGACGGGGGTGCTGTTCGCGGACGGGGCCGGAGCGGCGATCCTCGGCCGGGTGCCAGGCGGCCACGGGTTCGGCCCGATCACGCTCGGGTCCGACGGCACCCGCGCCGGCGACGTGCTGATCCCCGGCGGCGGCAGCCGGTTCCCGGCCTGCCGCGAGACGCTGGAGCGGGGCCTGCACCTGATCCGCATGGACGGCAGGGCGGTGCGCAAGTTCATCCTGGAGATCTTCCCGCTGGCCGCCGCCGAGGCGCTGCGGAGATCGGGCCTGACCAGGGACGACATCGCGCTGGTCGTCACCCACCAGCCCAACCCGGTGCTGCTCCGGCAGGCGTGCGCCGAGGCCGGGTTCGACCCCGCCCGGCTGGTGATCGTCGCCGACCGGGTGGGCAACATCGGCGCCGGATCGCTGCCCTACGCCCTGGCCGACGCGCACCGGCAGGGCAGGCTGAGCCCGGGTGACCGGGTGCTCGTCGTCGCGTTCGGCGCGGGGCTGACCTGGGGGAGCGGCGTGCTGACCTGGTCCGCCGACGGATCGGGGTCGCGTTGACGCGGGCGGCGCAGGCGGGGCCGGTGTTCCTGGTCCCCGGCCAGGGCGGCGACCCGCGCGGCGCGCTGGCGGACGTCCACGACGCGTCGCCCGCCGTCCGCGCGGCCTGTGACCAGGTGCTGGAGGAGATCGAGGCGGTGATCCCGGACACCGGGGCGGGGCTGCGCCGGGTGCTGCTCGACCGGTCGCGGTCCGTGCGGATGGAGCCGGGGGTGCCGCAGCTGGCCGGGTACGCGGTGTCGGTCGTCGTGGGCCGGGCGCTGTCGGCGCGGCTGACCCCGTACGCGATCGTCGGGCAGAGCTTCGGCGAGATCGCGGCGCTCGTCTGCGCGGGCGCGTTCGACGTCGCCGACGGCGCCCGCGCGGTGCGCGCGCTCAACGCGGCGTTCCGGCAGGTGGAGGGGCGCGGGGCGATGGTCCTGCTGCCGGAGCTCGGCGAGGAGGCGTGCCTGCGGCTGCTCGCCAGCGCCGGCCTGCCCGAGCTCCGGCTCGCCTGCGTCAACGCGCCGGACCAGACGATCGTGAGCGGCCCCGTCGAGGCGGTCGAGGCGCTGCTGGCGTTCGGCGGGACGCCGATGACCCGGCTCGCCGTCCCGTACGCCTCGCACCATCCCGCGCTGGGCGCGGTCGCCGGGCGTTTCCTGCGAGGGCTGCGCCCGCTGCGGCAGCGTCCGCTGCGGGTGCCGGTCCACTCGCCGGTCCACGGGCGCGCCTACGACGACGGCGAGGACCTGCGCCGGGCCCTGGCCGGCTGCGTGACGCAGCCGGTGCGGCTCCCCGAGACGCTGCGGCGTCTCGGCCCCGGCCTGCGGTACGTCGAGCTGAGCGCCGGGGACGCGGTCACCCGCTGCGTGCGCGCCACCCTGCCCGGCGTCCGCGCGTTCGCCCCGCTGGCCGGTGACCGGGACTGGCTGCTGGCCACGGCCGCCGCGGGAAGCTGACCGGCTCACCGCCCCCCGGCGAGCAGCCCGTCCAGGTGCGCGGCCAGCCGGGCGGCCGACGGGTGGGCCCAGACGGCGGCGGGCGTGAGCGTGATGCCCAGCGCCTTGGCCAGCCGGTGCGCCAGCGCGACCGCGAGCAGGGAGTCGAGCCCGAGGTCGGTGAACATCGCGTGCGCGGGCACGGCCGGGGCCTGCGTGCCCAGCAGCGCGGCCAGGACGCGGACCACCACGTCCTGGACGAGCTGCGTCCTGGCGGGCCCGGGCGGGTGCGCCAGGACGGACTCGGCGTCCACGCCCGGCTCCGCGGCCTCCCGCCCGGCGCCCAGCTCGGCCAGGAGCGGGGCCTGACCGGCGGCGGGGAAGAGCCGGAACATCAGCTCCGGCTGGTAGGCGAACATCCCGGTGTTGACCCGGCCGTGGCGCAGCAGCTCGCCCAGCGCGGCGAACCCCTCCTCGGTGCCGATCGTCGCGAACCCCCGCCCGGCCAGGTCCGTCGCCCGTCCGGCCTCGCCCCACGCGCCCCAGTCGACCGAGAGCGCGGGCAGCCCGCGCCGGTGACGCCAGTGGGCGAAGGCGTCCACCCACGCCCCGGCCGCCGCGTAGCTCGCCTGTCCCGGGTTGCCGAGCATGGCCGCCATGGACGAGAAGATGACGAACCAGTCGAGCGCGGCGCCGGCCGTGGCCTCGTGCAGGTTCTTCACGCCGGTCACCTTGGGGTGCCACACGCGTTCCAGCCGCTCGGGGGTGAGCGAGGTCAGCGGCGCGTCGTCGAGGACCACGGCCGTGTGCAGGACGCCGCGCAGGCGCTCGCCCGCGGCGGCGACCAGGCGGCGCGCGGTGGCGGGGTCGGCGACGTCGCCCCGCACCACCTCCACCTCGCACCCGGCCGCGCGGACCGCCGCCACCGTCGCGCGCTCGCGCTCGCCGAGCTCACCCCGCCCGCCGAGGACGACCCGGCCGGCCCCCGCCTCCGCCAGCCAGCGCGCCGCCTCCAGCCCCAGCCCCCTGGTGCCGCCGGTGACGACGTACGCGCCGCCGCGCCGCACCACGTCGTCCCGCTCGGGCGCCACGACCCGCACGCGCCGCCCGGGCTCGGGGAAGGTGAGCACGATCCGGCCGATGTGGTCGCCGGAGGCCAGCCGCTTCATCGCGGCAGCCGCCTCGGCCAGCGGGAACGCCGTGGTCCGCGGCAGCGGCAGCCGCCCGGCGGCGATCTCGGCGATCGCCTTGACCGCCGGGTCCCGGATGGCCGCCGGCCGCTCGACCGCCGCCAGCGCGACGTCGACGGCCGCGTACGTGTTGCCCCGGCGGAACGTCCTCAGGTCGACGCGGGCGCCCTCGTGCAGGTCACGCTTGCCGATCTCGACGAACCGCCCGCCGGGCGCGAGCAGTGTCAGCGACGCGCGCATGGCGTCGCCGCTGAGCGAGTTGAGCACCACGTCGACGCCGCGCCCGCCGGTGACGCGCAGCACCTCGCCGGCGAAGCCGAGGCCGCGGGAGTCGAAGACGTGCTCGACGCCCTGCAGCCGCAGGTGGCGGCGCTTCTCCTCGGTGCCGGCGGTGGCGATGACCTCGGCCCCGAGCAGCCGCGCCACCGCGACCGCGGCCTGCCCGGTGCCGCCCGCCGCCGAGTGCACGAGCACCGTCTCCCCGCGCGCGAGCCGCGCCACGTCGGCCAGGCAGTGCCACACCGTGCCGTACGTGGCGGCCACCGGGGCGAACGTGACCGGGTCGGCGTCGGCCGGCAGGCGCACGGCCAGATCCGCGTGGACGAGGCAGTGCGAGCCGAGCGAGCCGGTCCCGTGCGGCGTCAGCGCCGAGATCCGGTCGCCTGGCCGCAGGTCCTCGACGCCCTCGCCGACGGCCACCACCACGCCGGTGGCGTCGGAGCCGAGCTCCGGCGTGCTGCCGTCCTCGGTCGGGTAGACGCCCAGGGCGATCATGACGTCGCGGAAGTGCACGGTCGCCGCCTGCACCCGCAGGAGCACCTGGCCGGGTCCCGGCGACGCGGGCGGCTTCCCGGTCGCCACCAGCCGCACGCCGTCGAGGCCACGCTCCGGATCGGCGCGCAGCACGTACTCCTCCCGCCCGGCGACCGCCTCGACGGTGCGCGAGGGCGGCGCGGGCCGCGCGCCCAGCGGGGCGGGCACGAGCCGCGCCACGTACCGCTGACCGGCACGCCAGGCGACCTCGGTCTCGTCGCCGCCGGCCAGCACCTCGGCCGCTACGGCGGCGAGGCCGCCGGTGGTGTCATCGGCGGTGTCATCGGTGTCCACCCAGCTCACGGCGGCGTCCGGCTGCTCGAAGGAGGCGACGCGCAGCAGGCCGCGCAGCGCGCACACGTCGGGGTCGACCGGGTCGCCGTCGAGCACCGGGCGGGCCAGGTGGCTCACCAGCCACAGGCGCGGCGGGCTGCCGGTCCGCGCGAGCGCGCCGAGCAGCGCGGTGACCTCGGTCAGCCTGTCCAGCCCGTCGAGCCGCCCGGTGGCGCACCAGACGACGGCCCGCGCGGCCGGATCGACGTCCTCGCCCGTCGTGTGCACGCTCACCGTTTCGGGGCGTCCGCGCGACAGGGCCTCGGCCAGGCGTTCCGCGGTGCGGTCCGGGTCGCCGGGCTCGCCGATCACCGCCCACCGTCCGGTGGCCGCCTCCCTCGCGCCGGGCGGGCCGGCCGGGCGCCAGGCGAGCTCGACCAGCTTCCCGTCCAGCGTGCGGGCCCGCGAGCCGCCGGAGGCCCGGACGAAGTGCAGGCCCTCCAGCGCGCCCAGCCAGCGGCCGTCCTCGGCGTACAGGTCGGCGCGGCCCGTCGCCGTGTCGCCGTCCGCCCGCACCTCGGCCCGGACCCAGGTGATCAGGCCCGGCTCGTCCGGCAGGACGATCGCCGCGATGCGGTCGGGCAGCCACGGCCGGCCGGGGCCCGCCGCGCCCTCGTCGTCCTCCACCAGGCCGACGGCCGCCGACAGGATGCAGCCGTCGAGCAGCACCGGGTGCACGCGGGGCGCCCCGGCGCGGATGACGGCCTCGCCGGGCACCCGCAGCCGGGTCACGCCGTCCGGGGTGACGGCCGCGATCGAGCGGAAGGCTGCCCCCGACCCCAGCCCCATGCGGGAGAGCGCCTCGTACAGGGCCTCCGGCTCGTCCTCGGCCACCACGGGAGGCACGAGCGGCGGCCGGTCGCCGGGCGGTCCGGAGCGGACGACGGACGCCGACGCGACGAGCTCCCACGTGCCGCCGTGCCGCCGGGAGATCTCCACGTGCGCCCGCTCGCCCGAGACCGTCGCGCTGACGTGGACCGGCACGCTCGCCCCGAGCGGCAGCAGGCGCTCGAACCGCACCTCGCTCACGCGCATCCGCCCGGTCGGGCACTCCAGCAGCTCACCGGCGGCCGACAGGACCAGCTCGACGTACGCCGCCCCGGGCACCACCGGGCTGCCGTGCAGCGTGTGCTGGCCGAGCCAGCCGACCCGGTCCGTGCCCAGGTCGGCCTCCCACACGTGCCGGGTGCGGTCGCCGGCGTCGGGGTCGTGCACCGCCACCCGCCCGCCCAGCCACATGTGGCCGGAGGCCGCTCGGCCGCCGCCGGCCGGCTCCCAGAAGCGCGCCCGGTCGAACGCGGTGGGCGGCAGCACGACCGGCGCGCCGCCGCCGTTGACGGCGTCCAGGTCGACCGGGGCCCCGGCCAGGTGCAGGGCCGCCGCCGCCCGGCACATCGCCGTCCGCCCGTCGAGGTCGCGTTCCAGGGACGCCACGGTGGTCACCGGCGCGCCCATCGCGGCGGCGGTCTCCTCCACCGCCTGCGTCAGCAGCGGGTGCGGCGACACCTCCAGGAACAGCCGCCGCCCGTCCTCGATCAGCGCCTGGCATGCCAGGTCGAAACGTACGGGATTGCGGAGGTTCGCGGTCCAGTAGGCGGCGTCGAAGACGACGGTACGGCGCGGGTCCTCGCTCGTGGAGTAGAACGGCACCTCCGGGGCCGCCCCCGCCAGCCAGGACACCTCCGCCGCGAGATCGTCGAGGATCGGCTCGACCTGCGGCGAGTGCGCCGCCACGACCACGGCGATCCGCCGGCAGAACACGCCGCGCTCCTGCCAGCGGCGCATGAGGTCCCGGGCAGCCTCGGCACGGCCCGCCACGACGGTCGAGGACGGCGCGGTGACCACCGCCACCGACACCCCCGGCACCCCTTCGATCTCGGCGGCGACCTGGTCGGCGGGCAGCGCCACGCTGACCATGCAGCCGCCCGCCACCCGCTGCAGCATCGCCGACCTGATCAGCGTGATCCGCATGCCGTCCTCGGGCGGCAGGATGCCCGCGGCGACCGCGGCGGCGGCCTCGCCCATGGAGTGCCCCACCACGGCGGCGGGCCGCACCCCCCAGCGCCGCCACATCGCGGCCAGCCCGGTCTGCACGGCGAACACCAGCGGCTGCACCTCGTCCATCCGCTCGCCGCACTCGCCGGAGGCCAGCCGCTGCCGCAGCGAGAACCCCGCCTGCGCGGTGACCAGCGGGTCCAGGCTGTCGATCGTCTCGGTGAAGGCGGGGTCGCGGTCCAGCAGCGGGCGGGCCATCCCCGCCCACTGCGACCCGTGCCCCGAGAACACCCAGACCGGGTCGCCCGCGTGCCCGGCCGCTCCCGTCAGCACCCGGTCGTCGTCGCGCCCTTCGGCCAGCGCCCGCAGCCCGGCCACGAGGTCGTCCCGGCCCTCGGCGAGCACGCAGGCCCGCCGGGCCAGCGGGCTGCGCCGCACCGCGAGCGTGTGCGCCACGTCCGCCGGCTCCGGGGCGTCCTCCGGGGACGCCTCCAAGTGGTCGGCGAGGCGGGCGCTGGTCGCGGCCAGGCCGCCCGGGGTCGCCGCCGACACCGGGTGGACGCGTGTACGGGCGGGGGCGGCGGACCGGCGGGGCCGCCGGGCGGGGGGCTCCTCGACGACGACGTGCGCGTTGGCGCCGGTTACGCCGAACGCCGACACGGCGGCGCGGCGCGGCCCCGGCGCGTCCTCCCACGGCGTCGTCTCCGTGGGCACGTAGAACCGGGTGTCCTCGGCCCGCACGGCGGGGTTCCACCGCTGGAAGTGCAGGTTCGCCGGGATCAGGCCGGTGTGCACGGCCGTCGCCGCCTTGATCAGCCCCAGCACCCCGGCCGCGCTCTCCGGGTGCCCGATGTTGGTCTTGAGCGAGCCGAGCGCGCACGGCCGATCGGCCGCCCCGTACACGTCGTCGACCGCGGCGAACTCGATCGGGTCGCCGACCGGCGTGCCGGTGCCGTGCGCCTCGACGTACTGCACGTCGCCCGGGGACAGGCCGGCCACGCGCATCGCCGTGCCCAGCACCGCCCGCTGCGCGGCCCGCGAGGGCTGCGTGATGCCCCGCACCCGCCCCGCGTGGTTGATCGCCGTGCCGGTGATCACGGCGAGGACCCGGTCGCCGTCGCGCACGGCGTCGGGCAGCCGCTTGAGCACGACCATCCCGCAGCCCTCGCCCCGGACGAACCCGTCGGCGCTCTCGTCGAACGCCGCGCAGCGGCCCCGCGCCGACAGCGCCCCGGCGCGGGCGAACCCGATGATGCCCGCCCACTCCAGCTGGATCGTGACCCCGCCCGCCAGCGCCAGGTCGGTCTCGCCGTCGTGCAGCGACCGGCACGCCAGGTGCACCGCCACCAGCGAGGACGCGCACGCGGCGTCCACCGCCAGCGAGGGCCCGTTGACGTCGAGGAAGTACGAGATCCGCCCCGGCGCCCCCGACGTGACGGCCGAGATCCCCTGGTAGATGTCCACGTCGTGCAGGGTGAACCGCTTGGCGTAGTCGGTGCTGGAGATGCCGACGAACAGGCCGGTGGCCGAGCCGCCGAGAGAGCGGGGCGCGATCCCGGCGTTCTCCAGCGCCTCCCACCCGGTCTCCATCAGCAGCCGGTGCTGCGGGTCCACGGAGGAGGCGTCCTTGACGGGGATGCCGAAGAACGCGGGGTCGAACAGCTCGATCCCGTCGAGGAACGCGCCGTTGCCGAGCATCCCGGTGGCGGCCAGGTCGGCGGGGACGACGCGCTCGTGCTCCGCCCACCGCGGGCCGGGCTCGGACCCGGCCACGGCGTCGCGCTTGTCCAGCAGCAGGCGCCACAGGCCGGCGGAGTCGGTCACGCCGCCCGGCGCGCGGCACGCGGTTCCCACGATGGCGACCGGGACCTGCCGGCGGTGCTCGTTCGGCGGGCTCACATGCGTGTCCTCTCTGTCGGCGGGCGTTCAGGCCAGGCGGCCGAACGCCCGCAGGGCCGCGCGGGCCACCGGATGGCGGACCAGCGCGGGGATCGTCGTCTCGCCGTTGACGTAGCGGTCGAACATCCGCCACACCGGCGGCACCCTGGTAAGGGCGCCGTGCACGAGGCCGGGACGCCGCGTGAACAGGTCCATGACCTGCCGGGAGGCCGCCATCTCGGCGCCGAGCGTGGCGGTCACCGTACGGGTGTAGTCGTCGGCGGCCCGGGTGACGGCGGCGTCGTCGGCCGCGGCGGCGATCAGCGCGGCCGCCTCGCCCGCCCAGGCGCCGGAGCGCAACGCGAACGAGATGCCCTCGCGTGACCACGGGTCGCACAGTCCCGCCGCGTCACCGGCCACGACGACCCGGCCCCGGGCGAGCGGCGAATCGGGGTGGCGGCAGCGCGTCAGGTGGCCGGTGTCGTGCAGCGGCTCGGCCTCGGCGAGCCTGTGGCGCGTGAGGAAGTCGCGCAGGTAGGCGCGGGTGGCCTCGCCCTGGCCGCGGGAGGCCACCACGCCGGCGGTGCAGATGTCGCCCTTGGGGAACACCCAGCCGAACGAGCCCGGCAGCGGCCCCCACTCGATGAGCATCCGGCCGCGCCAGCGGGCGGCCGCGTCGTCGCCGACCGGCACCTCGGCCTCCAGCGCCAGGTCGATCTGCTCGCAGCGCACCCCGACGTGCCCGGCGATCCGGCCGGCGCTGCCGTCCGCGCCGACCAGGGCCCGGGCGCGGATCGTCTCACCCCGCGAGGTCCGTACGCTGACCAGCCCGTCGTCCTCCAGCCCGGCGATCGGCGTGCCGTCGCGGACCTGGGCGCCCGCGTCGGCGGCGGCGACGGTGAGGGCGGCGTCCAGCTCGTCGCGGAACACCATCTGGATCGGCTGCTCCCCGGCGGAGGTGAGCGCGCGGCGCCTGCGTCCCTCCCAGGTGAACTCGAACGTCCGGGCGACGTCCCGGACCCGGACCGGCAGGCCGTCGGGCAGCGCCGCCCGGGCGCCGCCGATCAGGCCCCCGCCGCACGTCTTGTAGCGCGGGATGATGGCACGTTCCAGCAGCAGCACCGCGCATCCCGCCTCGGCCGCCACGCGGGCCGCCGTGGCGCCCGCGGGACCGGCGCCGACGACCACCACGTCCCAGACTCCGTGGATGGCGATCACCCCCTCCTTCCGGACGGTAACCGTCCGTGAGGAGCCGCCGGAACGCCCGGGAAGGCGAAGGGTTGATAACCGGAGAGTGACGAATTGATTACGAAGAGTGTTCTGAGCCCTCGCGCAGCTCCCTGGTCGCCGAGCGGTAGGCGCGGGCGACGCCACCGAGCATGCCCAGCATCAGCGGTACCTGCTCCGGCGAGTAGTGTGCGGCGATCTTCTCCAGGTGCCGCTCGGAGGCGATCCGGGTGGCGTGGTAGGCGGCCATGCCCTCCTCGATCGGCTCCACGGTGACCGTGCGCCGGTCGCGGCGGCCGCGCACCCGCCGCACGTAGCCGGCCTTCTCCAGCCGGTCGATGAGCCGGGTCGTGGAGGCGGACGGCAGGCCCAGCTCCTCGGCGATCGCCCCGACCGCGAGGGGGCCGCGCATCTCCAGCAGGATGAGGGCGGCCACGTCCACGTGGTGCACGCCGAGCCGGTCGGCGATGGCCTCGATGTGCAGCATGACCGCGATCAGGAACTCGCGGAAGACGTCCTCTTCTGGATGCTTGTCGGTCACCCGGCCCAATGTACTTCACATCGATGTATCTTTGAATCGGAGAGATTCCGGTTTGGAGAGATAATGGACGTTCTAGTCATCGGCGCGGGTGTGGGCGGCCTGGCCGTCGCCCGGAGCCTGCTGGCCGCCGGGCACCGGGTGCGGATCTTCGAACGGGCCGAGTCCATGCGGACCGGCGGCGCGGGGCTGAGCATCTTCAGCAACGGCGCCGCCGTGCTGCACGACCTCGGCGTCAGCCTCGACGGCGCGGGCGGGAGGTTCGACCGGATCGACGCGATGACGTCGGACGGCCGGCTCCGCCTCCGCTCCGACATGACCCACGCGGAGGCGCGCTACGGCTTCGCCAACAAGTCGGTCTCGCGCCGCGTCGTGCTCGAACGCCTGGCCGAGGGGCTGCCCGGCGACCTGATCCGTTTCGGCACGGGCTGCCGGAGCGTCACCCAGGACGCCGACCGGGTCACCGCCGTCTTCGACGACGGCTCGACCGCCACGGGTGACCTGCTCGTCGGCGCCGACGGCCACCACTCCGTCGTCCGGCGCGAGCTGTGGGGCGACGTGCCCATCCGGACGGCCGCCTTCGGCACCTGGCAGGCGCTCAGCCGGATCGACATCGATCTGGCCCGCACCCACGTGCACCTGATGATCACCGGCCGGGAGGGCGCGTGCGGGCTCATCCCGGCGGGCGACGGGAACCTGCAGTGGTGGTTCGACGTGCGGTGGAAGCCCGGCGACCCGCGTCCCGCCGCGCCGCTCGCCGAGCTGAGGCGGCGCTTCGGCCACTGGGCCTCGCCGGTGCCCGAGGTGCTCGCCCAGGCGTCCGAGTCCGACCTGGACTTCTTCGGCCACCACTGGCAGAAGGTGCGCCGCGAGTGGGGCAAGGGCCGCGTCACCCTGGTCGGCGACGCCGCCCACCTCATGCCGCCGACCCTCGGGCAGGGCGCCAACCAGACGTTCGAGGACGCCTGGGTGCTCGGGCGCGAGCTCGCCAAGGGCGGCGACGTGGCGCAACGGCTGCGCGCCTACGAACGGGCCCGCTACAAGCACGTCTCCCTGGTGTCCAGCCTGGCCCGGCGCAGCCCGGCCAACTGGCGGATTCCGCCGGTGATCGGGCGGCTGTTCTCCGAGACGTCGCAGAGCGGGATGCTCGCCCGGTTCAGCAACCGCCTCACGGCCGCCGCCTCCCCCTGAGCGCCGCCCTCACCGGGCCGGTCGCAGGTCCTGCGTCCCGATGACGCGCAGCAGGTCGAGCTTCTCCTTCGCGTCGGTGCCCTCGGTCGGGAAGAACGCCAGCACCTTGAGGTCCGCCTCGGGCGTGAGCAGGACCTCGCACGTCAGGTGCAGCAGCCCGACCTCCGGGTGCGCGAACCGCTTGCGGTCGAACCGGCGCACCGCCACCTCGTGCCGCTCCCACAGCTCGCGGAACTCGGCGCTGCGCCTCAGCAGCCCGCGCACCAGCCGGACGACGTCCTCCTCGCCGGCCCGGCGCGCGTACGTCGCGCGCAGGTCGGCGACGTGCGCCTGCGAGTGGCGCGGCCAGTCCTCCTCCGGGAAGCGGTCGCGCGCGCCCGGCTCGGTGAACCACCGCCAGATGATCTGCGCCTGCCCGGGGCGGCGCGGGCCGAGCACGACGTCGGCGAGCGCGTTCTGCCACAGGACCTCGTTCAGGTCGGTGCAGATGCACACCGGCACGTCGGTGAGCCGGCCGGCCAGGCTGATCAGGCCGGGCCGGATGTGCCGGCCCGCCCGGCGCGCCGGGGGAGCGAGCCCGGCCAGATGGTAGAGGTGGTCGCGCTCGCCCAGGTCGCAGCGGAGCGCCCGCGCCAGCGAGGCCACGATCGGCTCCGACGGGTTCGCGCCGCGCCGCTGCTCCAGCCGGGCGTAGTAGTCGGCGGACATGTCGGCGAGCTGTGCCACCTCGTCCCGCCGCAGCCCCGGCGTCCGGCGCCGCACGCCGGCCGGCAGGCCCACGTCCGCGGGGCGCAGCAGCTCGCGGCGCCGGCGGAGGAAGTCGGCGAGCCCGGCACGGTCGATCACGCCTCCAGTCTAGGGATGAGGCCGCGCCCAGCCAGGGAGAGTCCGTCCCTGGCTGGGCCGTGCCTGGCTGCGCTGCGCGGCGGTGCGCACAGTGGGAGGCATGACGACGAAGACCCAGCTCACCGCCCGCCGCCTCGGCCGCACCGGCCCCGCCGTCTCCTCGCCCGGCCTCGGCGCGATGGGCCTGTCCGGCGCGTACGGGCCCGTGCGCGACGACGACGGCGTACGCGTCCTGCACGCCTACCTGGACGCCGGCGGCACCCTCCTGGACACCGGCGACTTCTACGGATCCGGGCACAACGAACTGCTGATCCGGCGCGCGCTGGCCGGGCGGGACCGGGACGAGGTCGTGCTCTCGGTCAAGTTCGGCGCCCTGCGCGGCCCCGACGGGAGCCACGCCGGGTTCGACGCCCGCCCCGCCGCCGTGCGCAACTTCCTGACGTACTCGCTCCGGCGGCTCGGCGTCGACCACGTCGACGTCTACCGCCCGGCCAGGCTCGACCCGGCCGTCCCCGTCGAGGAGACCGTCGGCGCCATCGCCGAGCTGGTCGAGCAGGGGTACGTGCGGCACGTCGGCCTGAGCGAGGTCGGCGCCGCGACCGTCCGCCGCGCCGCGGCCGTCGCCCCCATCTGCGACGTGCAGCTCGAATACTCGCTGTTCAGCCGGGGGATCGAGGACGAGATCCTGCCCGCGTGCCGCGAGCTCGGCATCGGCGTCACCGCGTACGGGGTGCTGTCGCGCGGCCTCATCGGCGGCGGGACCACCGGCGGCATGCGGGCGGCGTCGCCGCGCTTCCAGGACGGCAACCGCGAGCACAACGCCGCGCTGGCCGCGCGGCTGGCGGACCTGGCCGCCGCCAAGGACGCCACGATCGCGCAACTGGCGATCGCCTGGGTCGCCTCCCGCGGCGAGGACATCGTGCCCGTCGTGGGCGCGCGGCGCCTCGACCAGGTCGGCGCGCTGGTCGACAGCGTCCGCGTCTCCCTCGGCGACGACGAGCTCGCCCGGATCGAGGAGCTGATCCCGCGCGGCGCCGCCAAGGGCGACCGGTACCCCAGCCGGCACATGGCCGACCTGGACAGCGAACGGCCGCTAGGATGATGCCATCATCTGAATGTTGACAGCATTGGGCAAGGTGGGTCGGGCATGGCGACAAGGCATCTGTACGTGGCGAGGCACGGGTCGGCGGACGCGTTCGGGACGCTCACCGACGTGGGCCACCGGCAGTCCGAGCTGCTGGGGGACCGCCTCGCCGCCCTGCCGGTCGACGCCGTGTGGCACTCGCCGCTGCCACGCGCCGTCCGGTGCGCCGAGATCGTCGGCGGGCGCCTGCCAGGCGTCCCCGTACGCGAGGCCGCCGAGCTGGTGGACCACGTGCCGCACGTGCCCGAGGAGATGCCCGCCGAGTGGGCGGGGTTCTTCGACGGGTACGACCCCGCCGAGGCGGCCGAGGGCGCGAGGCTCGCGGCGGCGCTGGCCGGCCGGTTCGCCAGGCCCGCCGAGACCGAGAGCCACGAGGTCCTGATCACGCACGCCTACCAGGTGGCCTGGCTGGTGCGGCACGCCCTCGACGCGCCCCCGGCCCGCTGGCTGGGCCTCAACTGCGGCAACGCCGCGCTCACCGCGATCGACTTCCACGACCGCGCCGCCCCGGCGGTGCTGCTCTACAACGACATGGGCCACCTCCCGCCGGACCTCCGCTGGACCGGCTTCGGCCCCCGCATCCGCCCCTGAGCCCGCACAGCCCCGGCGGGGGCGCAGGGCTCAGGGCGTACGGGACCGGCCGGGCCTCAGGGGGTGCGGAGGGCGGCGTGGGCGGCGGCGAGGCGGGCGGCCTCGTCGCCGGCGGGGTCGCCGCCCGACACGTCGTCCGCCCAGGCGAGCAGGCGGCGCAGGTGGGGGCCGGCTTCGTCCGTGGAGACCGGGGCGGAGCCGAGGGCGACCTCGCCGCCGGAGCCGTCGATCGTGACGAGCGCGCCCTCCTCGATGATCCGGCCCCCCGCCGTCACCGACCCGGCGCCGACGACCAGCCCGGCGACGCCGACGACGGCGGGCTTGCCCATCGACCGGGCGACGACCGCCGCGTGGCTGGCGGGCCCGCCGCGCGCGGTGACGATCCCCGCCGCGGCGGCCAGGCCGCGCATGTCGTGCGGCGACGTCTCCGGCCGCACGAGGATGACCGGCCCCGAGGCGGCCATCCGCACCGCCGCCTCGGTCGACGTCGCCACCCTCCCGGACGCCACGCCCGGGCACGCGCCGACGCCCCGGGCCACGACGGCGGCCCGCGCCGAGGCCGCCAGGCGCGGCGTGCGCACGTGCCGGAGCTGCTGCGGCGACACCCGCAGCAGCGCCTCCCGCCGGCTGATCAGCCCCTCGCCGGCCAGCTCGGTGGCGACGCGGACGGCGGCCCCGCCGGTGAGCCCGCCGGGCCGGACCTGCAGCATCCACAGCTCCCCGGCCTGGAAGGTGAACTCGGCGTAGCACGCGTCCCGGTAGTGCCGCTCCACCCGGCGCAGCGCGCCGGCCAGCGCGGCCCACACGGCGGGCTCCCGGCCGGCCAGCTCGCGCAGGGGGAGGGTGAGCGACCGGCCGGAGACGACGTCCTCGCCCTGGTGGCCGAAGAGCACGTCGCCGAACGGGGTGTTCTCGCCCGTGGTGGGGTCGCGGCTGAAGGCGACCCCGGTGCCGCTGCGGCCGTCGCGGTTGCCGTACACCATCGCCTGCACGATCACGGCCGTGCCGAGGTCGTGCGGGATGTCGTGCAGCTCACGGTACGTGCGCGCCCGCGGCGTGTCCCACGACGCGAAGACGGTCCGGACCGCGAGCTCGAGCTGCGCGGCGGGGTCGCCGGGGATCGCCAGGCGCGCGTCGCCGGTGGCGGCGGCGAGGCTCGCCAGGAACCGCCGCCGCGAGTCCTCGGCGAACCGGACGTCGCCGGTCTCGGCCGCCAGCCCGGCCGCCGCCTCGGCGGTGAGGCCCAGGTTGAGCACGGTGTGCATCATGCCGGGCATCGACACGCCCGCCCCGGAGCGCACCGACACGGCCAGCGGCGTCCCCGGCCCGCCGAACCGGCGTCCCGTCGCCGCCTCCAGGTCGCGCACGGCGCTCACGAGCTCGTCGGCGAGCCCGCCGGGCAGCCGGCCGTCGCGCAGGAACGCCCGGCACGCCTCGGTGGTGACGACGAACCCGGCGGGGACCGGCAGCCCGAGCCGGTGCAGCGTCACCAGGCCGTGCGCCTTGGCGCCGATGACGGCGGCGCTCTCCCCGGTCCGCGCGGAGAGCGGGCGGATCCACCTCATCGGGGGATCCCCAGCGTCACGAGCAGGTCCTCGTGCAGCTCGGCCCACACCGCGTGGTAGGAGGCGGTGCCGTCGGCCAGGTAGCGCCGTTCCCCCGCCCGGGCCCGGCCGAGCGCCTCGGCGAGCCGGACCCGGTAGCGGCCGAAGCGCGGCAGCGCCCCGGCCAGGTCGGCGCAGACTGCCTCGGCCCGCCGGTCGAGGTCCTCGAAGCGGGCGACGACGCGGGCGTCGTAGGACGGGTCGCTGTGGTCGTTGGCGGTCAGGACGCCGCCGACGGGCCGGAGCTGCCAGGCGGCGCAGAGGTCGAGCAGCTCGGGGTTGAGCACGAGGAAGCGCTCGAACGCGGCGAGCAGCGCGGGACGGGTCCCGGCCGACTCCAGCTCGGCGGCGATCCGCTCGGCGTTCGCGGCGCGGCCGGCGTCGGTCAGCCCCCACGCGGCGAAGGCGCCGGATGTGCGCGTGACCAGCCCGGCGACCGCGAGGTCGATCAGCTCGGACTCGGTGGTGGCCTCGTCCAGGCCGGTGGCCACGGCCAGCCGCTCGACGGCGCACCAGCCCGCGCAGCGCAGCGTGTGCAGGAGCACCGCGCCGTGCTCGATTCCGGGAAGCCCGGTCCCGGGGAGCCCGCTCATGCGCCGGCCCCCCGAGGGTCGTGCGCGCTCTCGCCGGTGGCCGCGGCGTAGGCGGCGCCCCGGCCCTGGCTGCGGGCGACGACCATGCCGTCGCGGACCCGTACGGCCGCTTCCGTCTGGTCGTCGTACCCGTTCACGCCGAGGGCGGCGGCGGCCACCGCGCCGTCGCTCACGATCAGGCGTACGTGCCCCCACGCCTCGGGCGGGAACACCCGGCGCAGGCACGCGGTGAGGTCGCTGACCCGGAGCCGGACGAGGCTGCCGGTCTCGGCCGGGTCGGCGGTGACGACGGCCACCGTGACCTGCTCGCCGGGCCGGGCCGAGCGCACGGCCTCCTCGGCGGCCGACAGGCGCCGCGCGCCCAGCGCCACGACGAGGCCGTCGGCGCCCAGGTCGGCGGGCCTGCCGGTGAGGTGGTCGAGCAGTCCGGTGGGCGGGTCCCACGGCTCCCGGCACCGCTCGGCGAGCCCGACGAAGGTCAGGTACGGCGGGTCCCACGTGTCGCCGAGGCCGCGCTCGCCCGCCAGCCCGGCCAGGTGCTCGCAGGCGAGCGCCCGGTCGAACGGGTCGCCGAAGCCGGGCGCCAGCTCGGCCATGAGGCCGGAGCCGTTCAGCATGGTCAGCACCAGCTCGGCCAGGCGGACGCGGCGCGGGGCGCGGGGGTCGGGCTCGCACGACTCCAGGCCGAGGGCGAGCAGCAGCGCCTCCAGGCGGGCGAGCTGCGCCAGCACGGCGCGGCCCGGCTCGTCGTCGACGACGCCCACGAGCGAGCGCAGTTGCAGGCGGCCTCCGGCGGCGGGGTCGTCGACGAGGGGCAGCCGCTCCAGCCACGCCCTGGCGAACGCGCCGAGCGCGCCCGGCAGCGACGCCGTGGGGCTGGGCGCGGCCGTGGGCGCGTTCTCCACCAGGTCGACGAGCACGGCCAGGTAGAGCGCGCGCTTGCTGGGGAAGTTCGAGTAGACGGCGCCGCGGGTCAGCTCGGTCCGCTCGGCGATCCGGTCGACCTTGGCCGCCGCGTAACCGTGCTCCACGAACTCCTCCCGCGCCGCCGCGAGCACCGCCGCGCGCGTGCGCGCCTGCTGCTGGGCGCGTGTCAGCCGGACCATCGCCACACCTCTCCTCCGACGACTGCAATTCAAATGTTCATGCAATCCAGATGATAGCGTCATCCGAGATGTGGTGCGGTCATCGTGACAGCCGCAGCAGCATCACTCCGTACATCAGCTCCGCCGGGCAGAGGCCCCACTGTTTGGAGTCCTCCGAGCCCGGGTGCTCCCCGAGCAGCACCAGCGCCCCCGGCGGCACCCGGTCGGGCAGCCCGGCAGGCGCCCACGGCGGCATCGGGTCGCCGGGCGCCGCGGCGACCCGCTTGACGTACCAGCCGGTCCCGGCGGGCCCGGCCCAGCCCGTGCCCGGCGCGGGCCGCCGCACGACCACGATCCGGCCCGCCCGCACCCGGCGGCGGCCGCGCAGCACCAGCAGGACGTCCCCGTCGGACAGGGCCGGCGACATGCTGCCGCCCCGCACGGTCACCGTGGACAGCAGCAGCCGCGCCGCCACCGCGCCCCCGGCCAGCAGGACCACCGCGCAGGCCAGGAACAGGCTCACTCGGCGGCCACCGGGTCCTCGCGGTAGCCCGCCGCCTGGGTGCGAAACAGCCGGGCGTACGCGCCGTCCGGCGACGCGGTGAGCGAGGCGTGGTCGCCGCTCTCCAGCACGCGGCCGTCCTGCACGACGACGATCCGGTCGGCCCGGCGCACGGCGCTCAGCCGGTGGGAGACCAGCACGCTGGTGGAGCCCGCGCGCAGCTCCCGCAGCCGGTCGTGGACCGCCGCCTCGGCCACCGCGTCGAGGCCGGAGCTGGGCTCGTCCAGGATCATCAGGTCGCGGCCCTGCCGCATCAGCCCGCGCGCCAGCGCCAGGCGCTGCCACTGCCCTCCCGACAGGTGCACGCCGCTCGCCGGGCCGTCGCCGTCGTCCTCCTCGCCCGCGTGGAAGACCCGGCTCAGCAGCGTCCCGTAGCCCGACGGCAGCCGCTCGACGACCTCGTGGACCCCGGCCCGCCGGGCGGCGGCGCGGATCCGGTCCCGGTCGCCGAGCGCGGCCAGGTCGCCCAGGCCGATGTTCTCGGCGGCGGTCAGGTCGTAGTCCATGTAGTCCTGGAACACCGCGCCGATCCGCTCGCGCAGCCGCGCCACCGGGACGTCCCGCACGTCCACGCCGTCCCACAGGATGCTGCCGCGCTGCGGGTCGTAGAAGCGGCAGAGCAGCTTGACGAGCGTGCTCTTGCCTGCGCCGTTCAGCCCGACGATCGCCACGCTCGTCCCGTACGGGATCGTCAGGCTCAGCCCGCGCAGCACCCACGGGGAGTCCTCGCCGTAGCGGAACCACACGTCGCGCAGCTCGATCCCGCGCGCGAGCGGGGCGAGCCCGCGCGGCCGGGCGGGCACGGGCAGGTCGTCCGCGACCCCTGTCACCGCCAGGTAGTGATGGAAGACCAGCGCCGACTGGTGCCCGGCGGCGATGCCCTGCACCAGGGCCGCAAGCCCCGACTGGACCCCGGCCAGCGACGCGATGAAGATCGACACGTCGCCGACGCCGATGCTCCCGCCCGCCGCGGCGTGCACCGCCCACACCAGCCCGCCGGCCGACAGCAGCGCGCCGAGCACGGCGAGGGACACCTGGACGCGCACCACGCCGCCCTCCAGCCGGTCCTCCGCACGGTTGGCGGCGCGCAGCTCTGTGAGCATCCGGCCCTTCAGGAAGCCGCCCAGCCCGAACAGCCGCACCTCCTTCGCCGCCTGCAGATCCGTGAGCAGCATCTGGTAGAAGAGCTTGCGCCGCATGCCGGGGCTCGTCCGCCACATCAGGCCCGCCCGCCGCCTGCTCAGCGCCAGGTGGGCGGCCATCGCCGGGGCGGCGGCCAGCACCGCGACCCCCGCCATGACCGGGCTGATCGCCACCAGCGCGCCCAGGAACCCGAGGACGCCGAGCGCCCCCTGCACCGTGGCCAGGCCCATCTGGACGAGCTGGTCCGGGGCGTGCTCGGCCGACTGCTGGGCCAGCCGCAGCCGGTCGTGGAAGCGCGGGTCCTCCAGCCGCGCCAGGCCGCTCATCCCGTTGACGGCCTCGAACAGCCGGTCGTGCGACCGCAGCCCGATGGCCCGCCGGGCGCGCCCCTGCGCGTACGCGGTGACGGCGGAGGTCGTGGCCAGCGCCACGCCCAGGGCGCCGATCCCGGCCGCCACCCACACCAGCGCGCCCGCCCTGGGGGAGGGGGAGGCGAGCTCGTCGAGCGCGACCTTGGTCAGCCAGGCGGCGGCCACCGGCGCCGTACCGCCGACCACCGCCGTGACGCCCTGCACGAGCAGCATGCCGGGGCAGGACCGCCAGGCCAGGGCGTACGCGGCCGCCATCGCGCGCAGGATGGAGACGCCCTCCGCGCCGTCGCCGCCCCTCACCGCGCCGCCGTCTCCCCGTCCCGCGTGTCCATCCGTACGCCGTCCCGTACGTCCCGTACGTCGTCCGGGGCGTCCAGCGCGGCCAGGCCGACGCCGGCCGTCACGGCGATGCCGTCGGCGTCGTAGTGGGCGAACCCGGGGTAGTAGCGCGCCCCGAACCGGGCCCCGACCGGCGCGTCGAGGAACTCGGGCACCACGTGGTCGGCGAGGTCGCGCAGCCGGGCGGCCAGCTCGCTCCCGGCCGCGTCGACGCCGACGACCGTGGCCAGCACCCGGCCGCCCGCCTCGCGGACGCGCCGTGCGCGCTCGGCGAAGGCGGGCAGGCTGTCGTCGCAGCCCGAGCAGTCCAGCGACAGGAACGCCACCAGCGCGGGCCGGCCGATCAGCGTCTCGCGGGTGACTGCCGAGCCGTCGGCGGCGACGGCGGAGAACGCGGGCATCCGGCTGCCGGGCGCGATGCCCAGATCCGGCGCGCCGTCGTGGCCGTCGTGGCCGTGGTGGTCGTGGTGGCCGTGGTGGTCGTGGTGGTCGTGGTGGTCGTGGGCGTCCGGCGGGGAGCTCGTCAGGCTCCGCCAGCGGCGTACCAGGGCCAGGGTCAGCACCGCGTTCAGCGCAGTGGTCGCCGTGACCAGGACGAGTCCTGCGGCAAGGTGTTCCACGGAGGTCCCTTCCGGCGCCGCCTCAGCGGCCCCCGGCCGACGAGGGAGAGGCGAAGAGCGAGGCGAGGTCGTCGACGAAGACGATCAGGACGGTGAGCACGCCGGCCGAGACCACGGCCAGCACGATCCCGGGCACGGTGGGCGGCATCCCGCCGCCCGCCGTGAGCGCCACGGCCGCGCCCGTGACCGCCGCCGCCAGGAGCACCGCGTTGCGGGCGATGTGCCGGACGCCGAGCGGTGCCTCGCTCGCGCCGAAGCAGGCGCAGGTCACCCGCTTGCCGCGCGCCACGACCAGCACCGGGACGGCCGTCAGCCCGAGACAGAGCGCCGTCGCGGCCACGAACCCCGCCGTGACCGTGGGCGGCAGCGCCAGCAGGAGCGCGACCAGCAGCTCGGCGGCCGGGACCAGCACGGCCAGCGGCCCGCGCAGCCGCGCCGGGACGACGTCGAAGCCCGCCAGCGAGGCGGCGAACACCCGCGGGGAGCGCAGCTTGGCCACCGCCGCGAGCGCCAGCACCGCCACCAGGGTGAGACGGCAGGCGAGCGAAACGTACAGCACGAAAGCTCCAGGAAGCTCCGGGAAAGGGGGGCACGCGCGCGGCCGCTCTGGCGGGTGCGGCCGCGCGCGTTGAGCTCACGCGGGGATCAGCAGTAGTTGTGGCTGTAGCTGTACCAGGCGCCGCAGTGCTTCACGCAGGCGCCGTTGAGCGAGCAGGTGCGGCCGAAGCACACACCGCCCTGGACCTTGTACTCCATCCACGACTCGGGGGTGCATCCGGCGTCGGCGGTGGCCTTGGGGAGCAGGGTCTCGACCGCGCGGGTGACACGCCGGGTCAGGCTCTGGATCATGCCTCTCCTCTGGGGTGAGTGGATCGGTTTTCCGCACGCGGGCTCCGGACCACGGATAGGGGGTGTTCACCGTGGCCGGCAGCCCGCGCGGGCTTGGGGGGCGGCCTCCGGGAGGCGCTAGGGGGCGACCAGCTCGGTCCGCAGGGCGGCGACGCCCGCGCCCGCCGTGGTGACCACGCCGTCGGGGCCGTACCAGGCGTAGGTCGGGTAGTTCCTGGCGCCGTAGCGTCGGGACAGCTCGGCGCGCGCGTCCTCGGCGATCACGAGGTCGACCGTGTCGCGGAGCATCGCGGCCAGTTCGCTGCCGGCCGCGTCGTCGCCGTGCACGATCGCCAGGGAGATCCCCCCGGCGGCGCGCAGCCGCTCGGCGTGCGCGGCGAACAGCGGCACCGCCGTGACGCACGCCTCGCACGTGAGCGAGAAGAATCCGACCAGGGACTCCTTTCCGAGCAGCGTGCGCTCGGTCACCGTGGCGCCGTCGAGGGCTTCGGCGGAGAAACTCGGAATTCGATCGATGGTCCGGACGATTCCCCGGCCGCCCGCGCCTCCGGCCGGTCCCAGCTCGCGCCACCGGCGGAGCAGGACCAGCAGGATCGCCAGGTTGACCAGGCCGATCACGCCGACGAATACCAGTCCCACGACAGCGAAAATCACGACAGGCGTCCTCCGAGCCTAGGGGCATCGGTGGCGGGGGCCACGCGTCGATGATCTATCAAAAAGAACGTGACCGCAATGCCCAGTTTGGGGTGGAGTTTCCGCCTGTCAAATGCGGAGTTTGGATATCGGGGATGAGTGGGTAAGAACTCTTTTCCTCATTTACGCCTGCCGTCACCCGGCGGGGGAGGCCGGGCGCGGGGCTACTTGCTGTGCGCGATCTGGATGAGGTTGCCGCAGGTGTCGTCCAGGACGGCCGTGGTGACCGGGCCCATCTCCAGCGGCTCCTGGGTGAAGGTGACGCCGAGCGCGCGCAGCCGTTCGAACTCGGCGGTCACGTCGTCCACGGCGAACGACGCCGCAGGGATGCCGTCGGCGGCCAGCGCCGCCTTGTAGGGCCTCACGGCGGGGTGGCCGTCGGGCTCCAGCAGCAGCTCGGTCCCGTCGGGCGCCTCGGGCGAGACGACGGTGAGCCAGCGGTCCTCGCCCAGCGGCACGTCGTTCTTCTTCACGAAGCCGAGCACGTCGGTGTAGAAGCGCAGCGCCTTCTCCTGGTCGTCGACGAAGACGCTCGTCAGGCGGATCCTCATGGGTTCTCCTCAGATGTGCGGGGCTTGAGCCACCGGGTCATGGCGCGCTCAAGCGGTTCGGTGTCGAGGTCGTGGAACTTGTAGCGGCCCTGGCGGCGCGTCCGGACCAGGCCGGCCGACTCCAGGACGGCCAGATGCTGGCTGATCGCCTGGCGGGTCAGGCCCGATCCGTGCTCGGTCACCAGGCGCGCGCAGATCTCGAACAGCGTCTGGCCGTCCCGTTGCACCAGCGCGTCGAGGATGCGCCGGCGGGTGGGATCGGCCAGGGCCTTGAAGACATCATCCGCCATGCGCCCCACAATAGGCAAGTCGTCACTTGCCTATCAAGCGGTCAGCCGAGGAGGTCGGCGTGCAGGGCGCGCAGCACCGCGTTCGTCCGGTCGCGCGCCCCCAGCTTGAGCAGCACGGTCGAGACGTGGTTCTTGACCGTGCCCTCGGCCAGGAACAGCGCCTGCGCGATCTCCCGGTTGCTGTAGCCCTCCGCGACCAGCCGCAGCACCTCCAGCTCCCGCTCGGTGAGCGGCTGGACGGCGGGCAGGCCGGTCCCGTCCGGCGGACGGCGGCGGCGCACCGCCCGCATGAGCCGGTCGGTGATCGACGGCGAGATCAGCGTCCCCCCTCCGGCCAGCACCCGGATGGCCCCGGTCAGCCGCTCCAGCGTCACGTCCTTCAGCAGGTAGCCGCCCGCGCCCGCGCGCATCGCGTCCAGCACGAGCGTGTCGTCGTCGAACGTGGTCAGCACGAGCACCGGCGGCGCGCCGCCCGCCCGCTCGCGCAGCGCGTCGAGCGTCCAGAGGCCGTCGTGACGCGGCATGCGCAGGTCGAGCAGGACGACGTCCGGGGCGTGCTCCTCGATCGCCGCCAGCGCCGCCATGCCGTCGTCGGCCTCCCCGGCCACCTCGATGTCCTCGGTCAGGTCGAGGAGGCTGCGGATGCCCTGCCGGACCAGCGTCTGGTCGTCGACGACGATCACCCGGATCGCCTGGGTCACCCCGGTCACCGCCCCGGCACCGTGGCGGTCACGCGGAACCCGGAGCTGCCGTCGAACCGCACCTGGCCGCCCACGGCGTCGACGCGCTCGCGCAGGCCGCGCAGCCCGTTGCCGAGCCGCAGCAGCGGGCTGCCGCGCCCGTCGTCGGCCGAGGTGAGCCGGACGCCCCCGTCGGGCGCGCTCTCGATCCGGACGCGCAGCGAGGTCGCCCCGGCGTGCCGGATCGTGTTGGTGACGATCTCCTGCACGACGCGGACGAGCGTCAGCGTCACCTCCTCGCAGGGCCGCACGTCGTCGTCGATCCGCAGGTCGACGTCCAGCCCGGGGATGTCACGCACCACGGCGCGCAGCGACGCGCGCAGCTCGGGGGCGTCGGCGCGGAGCCGGCCCACGGTGGCGCGCACGTCGCTCAGCAGCGTGCGGGCCACCTCGCCGGCGCGTTCGACGTGGGCGCGGGCGGCGTCGCCCTCCTGGTGGCGGGCGACCTCCAGCTCCAGCGTGAGGGCGGTGAGCTGGTGCCCCATGAGGTCGTGCAGCTCGCGGGAGATGCGCAGCCGTTCGTGGGCGCGGGCGGTGTCGGCCAGGATGACGCTCGCCGCGCGCAGCTCGACGTGCGCCTCCGCCAGCTCGCGGCGCATCCGCTGCTCCCGGAGGATCGACAGCGAGCTGAGCAGCCCCGCCACCTGGATCAGCAGGTAGAGCAGCGTCTGCAGGCCGATCGAGGCGGCATCGGCGCCGGCCAGGCCCGCGGTCACGGCGATGACGACGCTGTTGAGCCCGATCACCGCCGGGGCGGCCCAGGGCGGGGCCACGTACGCGCCCATGGTCGCGGTGCAGACCAGCAGGATCGGCAGCCATCCGGCGTTCGGCGCGGTCAGCAGCGTCAGCCAGCCCAGCACGATCGACGCGCCGTAGCACGCCCGCGACAGCAGGGGGCGGCTGTCCTCCCAGAGCGCGGCGCCCATCAGCGTGGCCAGCAGGAGCGCGAACTGCACCCCCCACACCGGCAGCGGGACGCGCGTCCCGGCCGCGCCGAGCAGCGTCGGGGTGCCCACCGCGACACACACCAGCAGCATCGCCAGGCCCGCCCACGTGTCCGGCTCGATTCGCCGCATGACGCCACTGTAATGGCGACTCCCGCCAGTCCGGGGGTGCCGAAAGTCACGGCCGCCGATGCTGACGATCGGCACAGGCGCCGGTCGGCGGCCCCCGCCTAACGTCCGGGACATGTCATCAACGCCCGCCGTCGAGGCGGAACGACTGCACAAGCGCTACGGGCCCAAGGTCGCCGTCGAGGACGTCAGCCTGTCGATCGACGCCGGGGAGATCTTCGGCATCCTCGGACGCAACGGGGCAGGCAAGACGACCACCGTGGAGCTGATCGCCGGGCTGCGGCGGCCCGACCGCGGCGCGGTCCGCGTCCTCGGCCTGGACGCGCGGCGCGACCGGGCCCGGCTGCGCCAGGTCCTCGGCGTCCAGTTGCAGGACGCCACCCTGCACGCCGCGCTCACCGTGTCCGAGCTGGTCCGCCTGTACGCGACCTTCTACCGCGACCCGGTGCCGGCCGGGGAGCTGATCGAGTCGGTCGGCCTGACCGCCTCGGCCCGCAACCGGTTCGAGAGCCTGTCCGGCGGCCAGCAGCAGCGGCTGTCGATCGCGCTCGCCCTCGTCGGGCGGCCCCGCGTGGTGATCCTCGACGAGCTCACCACCGGGCTCGACCCCGAGGCGCGCCGCCAGATGTGGTCCACCGTCGAGCGGATGCGCGACTCCGGCGTGACCATCCTGCTCGTCAGCCACGCGATGGAGGAGGTCGAGCGGCTGTGCGACCGGGTCGCGCTGCTCGACGCGGGCCGGGTCGTCGCCCTCGGCTCGCCTGCCGGGCTCGTCGAACGCGCCGGGTTCGCCCAGCGGATCACCTTCCACGCGGCGACGCCCGTACCGGAGGGCCTGCTGGAAGGGCTTCCCGGCGTCGAGCGGGTGCGCGCCGACGGCGGCCGGGTCGTCGTCGAGGGGCACGGCGAGCTGCTGCAGGCCGTCAGCGTCGCGCTCGTGCGCGCCGGCGTCGTGGCCACCGAGACCCGCAGCGAGCGGGCCGGGCTGGAGGACGCGTTCGTCGCGCTGACCGGGCACCGGCTCGGCGCCGAGGAGGAGGACCCCCGATGACCGACGTCACCGCGCACCGGCCGGGCCCGCGCGCCTTCGGCACGCTGCTGGTCTGCGAGCTCAAGATGGTGGCCCGCGACACCGCCGGGCTGATCGTGCCGATCGGCCTGCCGATGCTCATCCTGGTGATGAACGCCTCCGCCGCCGGGGGTCAGAGCGTCGGCAACGGCCGGACCGCGCTCGACGTGTACGTGCTGCCGCTGGTGTTCACGATGGTCGCGGCCACCACCGGCGTCGTCAACATGCCGAGCTTCCTGGCCTACTACCGGCGCAGCGGCATCCTGCGCCGCCTCGGCGTGACGCCCGCCTCGCCGCTGATGGTGCTGGTCGCGCAGGCCGCGGTCGGGGTGGCGCAGATCGCCGTGGGCATCGCCGCCGCCTGGGTGCTCGCCCTGCTGGCCTTCGGCGCGAACCCGCCTGTGCGCGCGGGCGCCGCGGTCGGCGTGCTGGCGCTGATGGTGGCCGCCATGTACGCCACCGGGCTGATCGTCGCGGCGCTGTCGCCCACGCCGAACTCCGCCGTGGCGATCGGCCTGACCCTGTTCTTCCTGCTGGGGGCCACCGGCGGCATGTTCGGCGGGCGCGACAGCCTGCCGGGGCCGGTCGCCGCGGTGGGGGAGTGGCTGCCGTTCGGCGCCGGGGTCGAGGCGCTGTCGGCGGCCTGGGCGGGCGCCCCGGTGCAGGGCGCCCACCTGATCGGCCTGGCCGGCTGCGTGGTCGTGGGGACGGCCGTCGCCTCAGCCTTCTTCCGCTGGGACTGACCCGCTCACGGCTTGCTGAGCTTGATGAGGAGGGCGTCGTGGTCGGTGTGCGTCATCCCGAACGTGGAGCGGCCGGTGAAGACGAAGTCGTTGCTGAAGATCACGTGCTGGACGTCGCCGTCGCCCTTGCGGACGTTGCCCGCGGGCACGCACTTCTGGACGTTCTCCGGGTCGGAGGTGTCGTACTCCAGGTTGAAGTCACCGCCGACGACCGTCTTGCCGGAGATGCCCTCCTCCGACCTGATGTACGGCACGGCGTCGAACATCAGCGCCCGGCACTGCGCCAGCGCGATCGCCTCGCTCGCCGCGCTCAGGTGGGTGGCGCACGACAGGTGGTCGCCGATCGCGTACGCGCAGGCGAACGTGCGCACCTCGTTGCCGCTGTCCTGCGTCGTGTACTGGCCGGCCCAGCCGTCGGCCCCCTGCCACAGGTCCGCGGGGACCCGGCCGAGCACCGCGTTGCCGTACGTGCCGCCGTTCGTGCAGGTGATCGGCTGGCCGGTGGCCTTGTTGAGCGCAGGCTGGAAGACGGAGTACGTCCAGTCGTCCGGCCACGCCTCGGCCAGCGACGGCTGCAGGTAGTCCGGCAGGTCGACGGAGCAGATCTCGTTCAGCGTCACCAGGTCGGGGGCCAGCACGTAGATCAGGTCGCCGCCCTCGAAGACGGCCTGCCCGTCGGCGTAGCAGGCGGCCTTGCCGCTGTTGCACAGGTTGAGCTGGAGCTCGTGGAACGCCCGCGCGGCCCGCGCCCGCTGCGGCGAGGCGGTCCTGGCCGTGCCGCCGCGGGCCTTCGCGGTCAGCTCCGCGGCCTTGGCGCCCATCGGCGGGAGGCTCGTGACGGCCAGCGGCTCCACCTTCACGGGCGCGGCCCCGGCGGCGCCCGGCGGCTACCAGGCGCGGGTGCGCCCCGCCCACACGTTGCGGGCGCGCAGCAGGGTGTCTCCGGTGGGCCCCGGCAGCTGGTCGGCCCAGCCGGCGTCGCCGGGCCCGTCCAGCCCGGAGGCGTACGAGCCCATCTGCAGGTTGATGATGAGGCGCTGCGGGACGCCGGCCCAGTTCCTGCCCCGGTGGGTGGCCACCCACGTGCCGTCGAGGTAGTAGTCGATCATGACGTCGGGGCCCTGCTTGTACATCCACACCCGGTACGTGTGCCAGGCCGCCGGGTCGGCGACGGGGACCTTTGCCCGGGTGACGAAGTGGTCGCCGCCGGACTCCTCGCCCTCGTCGCCGCTGGAGGTCTTGTTCCAGGTGTTGAAGAGGTTCGTGGAGTCGCCCACGTACTCCAGGATGTCGCTCTCCGGCGGCCACGCCGGCCACTCGCCGGTTGTCCAGAACGCAGGCCAGACGCCCGGCCCGGTCTGCGCGCTGAACTCGCCCTCGATGTCGTACTCGGGGAACTGGTCGTCGACCAGGATCAGCTCCTTGGCGTGGACGGCGCCCGAGCGGTACCAGAGCGGGGCGTGCGGTGCGTGGGGGCTGGTGCCCTGCGCCGCCGCGAGCCGGGTCGCCGTCAGGGTGAGCACGCCTTCCGACAGCGTGATCTGGCCGGCGTGCATCAGCGCGGCGCCGTTGTGCGTGTCCGCGTCGCCGTCCCACGGGTAGAGGCGGTTCCACTCCTGGTCGAACGCGGCCCAGCTGCTGAAGGAGGACTTCTCGATGATGTTCTCCCACGTCGCCTCGGCGCGGTGGGGCCGGGGGCCGGGCGGCGAGGCGGCGGCCCGCACCCCGGTGGGGAGGGCGGCCAGCCCCAGGGACAGGCCGCAGACGGTCAGGAGCCGTCGCCGGTCGATGTCACGCTCAGCCATGGTGCCCTTCACCGGGGGTCAGTGATCATGGTCAACCGGCATAAGTATGCCCCAGGACGCGAGGTTCCGCGAGAGGGGGATCGCCGGCCCCTGACCGAGGTGCGGGAGCGCGCTCCGAGGGCAGGAGATCGCCATGAAAGGGAAACTCCTGCTGAAGATCGCGCTCGGGGTCACCGCCGCCGCCGTCGCCGGAACGCTCGCCACCGACGCGCGCTCCGCCTGGTACCGGCGGCTGGCGAAACCGTCGTGGCAGCCCCCGCCGCAGGCGTTCGGCCTGGTGTGGACGCCCCTGTACGGGCTCATCACCTACGCCGGCGTCCGGGCCCTGTCGAACGGGCGGGAGGAGGACCGGCGGGCGTTCCGCGGCGCGCTGGCCGCCAACCTGCTCCTCAACGCCGCCTGGCCGGCCCTGTTCTTCCGGGCGCACGCCCCGCGCGCGGCGCTCGCCGAGATCGCCGTGCTGAACGCCTCCAACGCGCTGCTCGTCCGCCGGGGCTGGACGGCCGACCGCCGCGCCGGGCTGCTCCTGCTGCCCTACGCCGGATGGACGCTGTTCGCCACCGCGCTCAACGCCGCCATCGCCCGCAAGAACCCCGGAGCCTGAACAGCCGGGTCAGGCGGACCCGGTCAGGAACGCGCGGATCTCGGGGACCAGCTCCTCGTGCGCGTCCTCCAGCACGTAGTGCCCGGCCCGGGGGAAGACGCGCACCCGGGCCGCGGGCAGGCGGCGGCGCCACTCGGCCAGCACGGCCGGGTCGAACACCGGGTCGCGCAGCCCCCACCCGACGAACGCCGGCAGCCCGGCGAACAGGTCCAGCCGCCGGGCGGTCCCCTCCAGCAGCGGCCACGCCGGATCGCCCGGCCGCAGCGGGATGTCGTGCACGAACCGCTGCACGGCCACCCGGTGCGCGGGCCGGTCGTACGGGGCCAGGAAGGCCGCCCGCACGTGCGCGGGCATGCGGCGGCGCACGCCGAGCGGACGCCAGGTGGCGGCCCGCGCGAACAGGTTGTGCCGCAGGAACAGCCGCGCCCCCAGCCGGGTGCGGCGCAGCACCCACAGCGGCGCCCGCAGCGGCAGCCGGACCCGTTCGCCGTGCGGGTTCGGGAAGGCCGCCGTGTTGAGGATGACCAGGCGGGCGACCCGGCCCGGGTGGCGGCAGGCCCACGCCATGCCGATCGGCCCGCCCCAGTCGTGCATGACCAGCGTCCACCCCCGGCCGGGCGCGCCCCGGCGGGCGATGAGATGCCCCACCAGCGCGTCCAGGTCGTCGACGCGCGAGGCGAGCGTGTGCTCGTACTCCTCGGCGGACGGCTTGTCCGACAGGCCCATGCCGAGATGGTCCGGCGCCACGCAGCGGAACCGGTCCCGCAGCGCCGCGACCGGCCGCCGCCACAGGTAGCTCCAGGACGGGTTGCCGTGCACGAACAGCACCGGCGGCCCCGCCCCCTCGTCCACGTAGTGCTGGCGCAGCCCGCCCCGGGACGGATGCGCGTACCAGTGGGACGTGAACGGGTAGCCGGGGAACCGGGTCACGGGGCCTCCGAGAGGTGCGCGGCCAGGCGGGCCAGCCCGTCGGCCATGCTCACGCGCGGCCGGTAGCCGAGGTCGCGGCGCGCGGCCGAGATGTCGAACCAGTGCGCGGTCGACGCCTGCTCCACCAGGAACCGGGTGAGCGGCGGTTCCCAGCCGTCCCGCACACCGGCCAGCCGCTCCAGGACGAAGGCCGCCGCCCGCGCCGCCCGGACCGGCAGCCGCCGCCGCACCGGCGGCAGCCCGGCCGCGGCCAGCAGCGCGTTCACCCACTCGCCGAAGCCGCACGGCTCGCCCTGCGTGACGAAGTACGCCCGCCCGCACAGCGGCGACCCGGGCCGCAGCCGGTCCAGGGCCAGCACGCAGGCGTCCGCCGCGTTGTCCACGTAGACGGTGTCGATCGTCCGGTCCTCGCGGCCCAGCAGCCACAGCCGCCGCCGGTTCGCCACGAACCCGGGCAGGAAGTGCGGATCGCCCGGCCCCCAGACCAGGTGCGGGCGCAGCGCCACGGCCGGGACGGGCCCCGCCAGCACGATCCGCTCGGCCATCGCCTTCGTGCGCGGGTAGGCGGCGGTGAAGCGGGTGGCGTACGGGACGGACTCGTCGACGCCCTCCAGGTCGCGCCCGTCGTGGACGACGCTCGGCGACGACACGTGCACCAGCCGCGCGCCGCCGGCCGCGCACGCGTCCAGCACGTTGCGGGTGCCGTCCACGTTGACCTCGCGGAAGTCCCGGTAAGCGCCGTACGTCCCCGTCATGGCCGCGCAGTGCACCACGGCCTCGCAGCCGTCCACTGCGGCGCGCACGGCGGCCGGGTCGCGGACGTCCGCCAGGCACTGGGTGACGCCGAGCGCCTCCAGCCCGGCGTGCCGGCGGCGGTGCAGGGCGCGCACGCTGTCGCCGCGCCCGGCCAGGAGGCGGCACACGGCCAGGCCGAGGAACCCGCCGCCCCCGGTCACCAGAACGTTCACAGCCGCCGCCCGGCCCAGACGCCGAGCAGATCGCGGCGGATCTTGCTGTTGTGCCGGGCGTCCACCGGGAACCGCGGATGCGCCAGCACGTCGCGCAGCCCCGCCGTGGCCGGGTGCCGCGCGGCCTCCGCCAGCAGCGCGGCCCGTGCCGCGCCGGGCCGGACGCCGTCCTCGGGCTCCACCACCAGCACCGGGCGCGGCCCCGCGCCCACCAGCGCGACCCGGCGCGCCCCCGGCGTCCCCGCCAGCAGCGTTTCGACGTGGTCGGGGTACAGGTCGCCGCCCGGCGCGCGGACGCGCTCGGACCTGCGGCCCGCGAACCACAGCCGGCCGTCCTCGTCCAGCCGGCCCAGGTCGCCCATCCGGTGCCAGACCCGGTCGCCGTCCGCGATCCTGGCCAGGGCGGTCGCGTGGGGATCGTCCAGGTACGGGTCGCTGACGGCGGGGGAGGAGACCACGATCTCGCCGACGGCGCCGGGCGGCGCCACCAGGTCGTCGTCCCACCGGGCGATCGGGTCGTCGGTGACCCCGATGACCCGGACCTCGACCCCCGGCAGCGGCGTGCCCAGACAGGTGCCCATCCCCGGGTGCGCGGCCAGCGCCGCCGTCAGTTCACGCCCCTCGATCGCGGCCACGGGCAGGCACTCGGTCGCCCCGTACACCGACAGCACCCGCGCCCCGCCGGGCAGGCAGGCGCGCACGCGCTCCAGCGTCGGCAGCGACAGCGGCGCGCCCGCCACGGCCACCGTGTCCAGCGAGCCGAGCACCAGCCCCCGGGCCGCGCAGTGCCGGGCCAGCCGGTCCAGCAGCGCGGGCGCGGCGAACGCCGCCGACACCCGGTAGCGGCGGATGTCCTCGGCCAGCGCCGCCGGGTCGAACCGCAGCGGGTGGCGCGGGTCCAGGTCGGGCAGCACGGCGGTCGCGCCGAGCGCCGCGGCCCCCAGCGCGAACGGGACGAACGTCGACAGGACGGACGCGCCCGCGCGGACGGCGTCCAGCCCGGCGAGCAGGTCGAGCTGCGCCGTCAGATGCCGGTGCCGCAACGGCACCCCCTTCGGCGGGCCGGTCGACCCGGACGTGTACGCGATCAGCGCCAGATCGTCGGGCCCGGGCGCGGGAGCGGTGGCGCGGGCGTCGGCACGGGCGGTGGCGCGGGCGGTGGCACGGGCGGTGGCTCGGAGGCCGTCGAGGGTCGGGCCCGGCCAGAACCGGCGCGGCCCGACCGTGATCGTGACGCGGCTGGTGCGCCGCGCCCAGCCCAGCGCCAGCCGGGCCGCCTGGGCGAGCGGCACGCCGATGAACGCCTCCGGCTCCGCCCGCGCCAGGCACCGCCGCACCGCCGCCCACGGCAGCCCCGGATCGACCATGACCGGCACCGCCCCCAGCCGCAGCAGCGACAGCGCCAGCACGCCGAGCTCCACGCCCGGGAACACCAGCAGCACCGTCCGCATGCCCGGACGCACCCCGGCGAGCGCCAGCGCGGCCGTCGTCTCCCGCACCGCCTCGGCCGTCTCCGCGTAGCTGACCGCGTGCGGCGCCCGCCCGCCCACCTGGCAGGCGACCGCGTCCGGCCGGTCGGCGGCCCACCGCTCGGCCCGCGTGACCAGCTCGCTCACCGGCGCCGGCGTCACCACCGCACCACCACCGTGCCGGCGCTGAACCCGCTCGCCAGCCCGACGAGCGCGACCAGGTCGCCGCGCCGCACCCGCCCCGAGGCGACCGCCTGGGCGAGCTGGACCGGCAGCGTCGCCGCCACCAGGTTGCCGTGCTGGGCGATGGTGACGACCACCTTGCCCTGCGGGATCCCGACGTGGTCGCAGAACTTCCACAGCGCGGGCAGCGACGCCTGGTGCACGCACACGGCGGCGAAGTCGTCCCAGGTGAGGCCGAGCGCGGCGAGCGGGTCGGTGAAGACGGCGTGGTCGGTCGCCTCGATGCCGCGCACCAGCTCGACGGCGTCGACGGTGAGCGGCCGGATGACCGGCCAGTCGGACGCCGGGTCGGAGGTCAGGTTGAGCAGCGGCACGGTGGCGGCGTCCCACCCGAGCGACTGGGCGGCGAACCGGTGGCCGAGCACGCCCGGCTCCACGGAGGGCTCCAGCAGCAGCGCGGCCCCGGCGTCCGACACCGTGTAGGCGGCGGCGATCGTCAGGAACTCGTCGGCCCCGGACAGCGTCCACGGCATGAACGCGGTCGGCAGCTCGCCGCAGCAGATCAGCACCCGCCGGTGGCGGCCCGTGACGATGAGCGCCTCGGCCACCTGGATCGCGTTCAGCACGCTGTTGCAGGCGTTGCGCACGTCGAACACCGGGCAGCCGGCGCCCAGCTTCGCCGCCACGATGTGCGCGGTCGCCGGTTCGATGAGGTCGATGGTCACCCCCGCGTAGACGAGCAGGTCGAGGTCGCGCGCGTGCAGGTCGCGCTCGGCCAGCAGCGCGCGGGCCGCGTGCGCGGCCAGGTCGGACGGCATCTCGTGCGGCGGCGCGACATGCCTGCGCCGCACCCCGCTGGCCTTGTGGATCACGCTCCGGGGCAGGTCCATCCCCGGGTTGCGGGCGGCGAGCCGGTCCTCCAGCTCGGCCGTGGTCATCGTGGTCTCGGGCAGGTGGGCGGCCACTCCGGCCACCCGGGCGTGAACGGCGGTCATGCGCCTCCTCCTCAGGAAGCCGGGCGCGAGGCCTGCAGCCCCAGGTGGAGGAGCACCGTGCGGGCGATGTCGCTGACGGTCCCGGCCCCGCGGATCAGCTCCATCGGCGGGATGTCCACCGCGAACGCGTGCCGCATCGACAGCAGGAGCTGCGTGGCCATGAGCGAGTCGAGGCCGTACTCGTCCAGCCGCCGGTCCGGGTCGATGTCGGCGGCCGGGACCAGCAGCACCGACGACAGCAGCTCGGTGATCTGCTCGACGACGTACGCGTGCGCCTCCTCGGCGTCCATCAGGGCCAGCTTCCCCAGCAGGTCCTCGACGTCGGGGGCCTGGTCGGCGCCGGGCGGCAGCACCGCCGACAGCCACGGCCGCCGCAGCCCCGGGAGCGCCTGGCGCAGCCTGGCCCAGTCGCAGCGGCCGATCACGGCCACGTCGGAGCCGTCGGCCAGCATGTCGTCCACGGCGGCCAGCGCCACGGCCGGGTCCATGGAGCCGATGCCGAGCCTGGCCAGCGCCTCCGCCTGGGTGCCGTGCGCCAGCACGCCGGTGCCGGCCAGCGCGCCCAGGCACACCGCGAGCGCGGGCAGGCCCCGGGCCCGCCGCCGCCTGGCCAGCGCCTCCAGGAACAGGTTCGCCGACACGTACGGCGACTGCCCGATGTTGCCGATCGTCGTCAGCGACGAGTACAGCACGAACGCCTCCAGCGGCAGCCCCGCCGTGAGCTCGTCCAGCACCAGCGCACCCGCGATCTTCGGCCGCAGGACCTCCCGGAACCGGTCGTCGGACAGGTCCGCGAGCGCGGCGTCGTCGAGCGTCATGGCGGCGTGCACGACGCCGCGCACCGGGTGCCCGGCCTCGTCGAGCTCGCGCAGCAGGCGGGCCACGGCGTCGCGGTCGGCGACGTCGGCCGCGTGCGCCGTGGCCTCCGCGCCGAGCCCGCGCAGCTCCGCCAGCAGCGCGTCCGCCTCCGGCGTGGCCGCGCCGCGCCTGCTGACCAGCGCCAGCCGCCGCACCCCCGCCCCCGCCAGGCGCCGCGCGGTCTCCGCGCCGAACCCGCTCAGACCACCCGTGATCAGGTACGTGCCCGAGCCCCGCCGCACGGCGGGACGGAAGCGCACCAGGCCCGGCTCGTCCCGGGGATCCAGCGAGACCACGACCTTCCCGATATGCCGGGAATGCCGCATGAGCGCGAACGCGTCCGCCACGCGCTCCGCCGGGAACACCGTGTGCGGCAGCGGACGCATGTCCGTCACCGTCAGGAGCGTCGCCATGTGCTCGGCCATCAGCGCCGGGTCCTTCCACATGAGCGTGCCCACGTCCACGCCGTAGAACGCGATGTTGTCCCCGAACGGCCGCAGCGCCAGATGCCGGCTCTCGTAGATGTCGCGCTTGCCCAGCTCGACGAAGCGCCCCCCGTGCCGCAGGCACTCCAGGCTCCGGCTCACGGCCTCCCCGGCCAGCGAGTTCAGCACGATGTCCACGCCCCGGCCGCGGGTCAGCTCCCGCACCTGCTCGGCGAAGCGCAGGCTCCGCGAGTCCAGCACGTGCGCCGCCCCCAGCGCCCGCAGCAGGTCCCGCTTGGCCTCGCTGCCCGCCGTCGCGATCACCTGCGCCCCGGCCGCCCGCGCGTACTCCAGCGCCGCCAGCCCGACCCCGCCCGCGCCGCCGTGCACCAGCACCGTCTCGCCCGCCCGGATCCTCGCGCAGTGATGCAGCGCGTGATGAACGGTCGAGTACGGCATCGGCAGCGTGGCCGCTCCGGCGAAGCCGAGCCCGTCCGCGATGCGGATGGCCGTCCACTCCTCGATCACCGCATGGCTGCCGAACCCCACCGGCCCGGCCGCCGCCACCCGGTCCCCCGGCCGCAACCGCGTCACGCCCGGCCCCACGGCCACGACCGTCCCGGCGCACTCCAGGCCCAGCTCGTGCCCGCCGAACACGGCCTCCACGGCCTCCGACGGCAGCAGGCCCACCGCGAACATGACGTCCCGGTAGTTCAGCCCGATCGCCCCCACCTCGACCAGCGCCTGCCCCGGGCCCGGCTCCGGCCGCGCGGTCCGCTCCCACACGAGCTCGTACGCCAGCCCCGGATCCCGCACCGCCAGCCGGTACGCGTCCCCGGCGGCCGCCCGCACGGCCGGCGGCGCCGACCGCACCAGCCGAGGCGTGAACCGCCCCGCCCGCGCCAGGAGGATCTCGTCGTCGTCGCCCGGCTCCAGCAGCTCCGCCGCCAGCCGCTCCGCGTCCCGGCGCGCGTCGCCGCCCCGGTGCAGGCACACCCGCCGGGCGTCCAGCCGCGGCTGCTCGTTCCCCAGCGACCGCACCGTCCCCCACGTGGCCGCGTCCTCCGCGTGCACCTCCCCGCCCTCCGGCTCAGGCAGCGCCCCGCACGGCCGGGCCACCAGCCACAACCGCACCGGCAGGCTCTGCGGCAGCTCCTCACAGGCCACCGCCAGCCCCCGAAGCACCCCCGCCCGCCGTACGACCCGCCCCACAACCTCATGCGGCACGCCGACGCCCAGCGCCCCGCCACCCTCGGCCGGCCCGGCGGCCTCCAGCGGCTCGCCGACCTCCGGGGGTGTGGTGGCTGACCGCGGCTCGGTGGCGTCTGAGGGCGCGGGGGTGTCCGGTTCGGCAGGCTCTCCCAGGATCAGGGCGTACGTGATCCTGTCGGCTGTGGAGGCGTGGGCGGCCCACACGGCGGCGTCGTCGCCGGGAGGGGCCACCACCGCCTGGCCGCCGCGCTCCCGCAGCAGCGCCGCGAGCTCGGCGACCACCGGGTCGCCGGCATCCTCCGCGATGAGGACCCAGGTGCCCTCAGCCCCGCCGTCAGGCAGCGCCGCCCGGTCCGCGGACGCGCCGGCGGGGGAGGTCGCGAGCAGCACCGAGAAGCCGCCCACGTCAGGGTCTTCCTCGGGCCCGGCCCGCACCACATCGGCGTAGCCCGCCTCGGCCAGCAGCTCCGTCCACTGCCGCGCGGACCGCGTCGGCGCGTCCGGCGGCGCGTCCCGGAACTCCGGCGTCAGCTCCGGCAGCGGCAACGGCGGCCCCTCCCGGTGCGGCACCGCCGCAAGCAGCTTCCCGCCGGGCGCGAGCAGCCGCCCCAGCCCGCGCAGCGCCCCGGCCACGTCCCGGGCCGCATGCAGGCACCCGCCCGCCACCACCAGGTCGAACGCGCCTTCCGCATACCCCTGCTCGCCCGGGTCCACGTCCAGGTCGAGCAGCCCGAAGTCGACGACGTCCGCCCCGGACAGCCGCTGCCGCAGCCGGGCCAGCGCCGGTTCCGCCACGTCGGTGACGGTGTAGCGGGTCCGGTCGACCGGCAGGACCGGCAGCAGCGCCGCCGTGGTGCCGCCGGTGCCCGCCCCCACCTCCAGCACGCGCAGCGGCCGATCCACCGGCCACCCCTGGACGACCTGCTCGACCAGCGCCCGCGCGATCCGGTTCGCGAACAGGCTCGCCGGCCCGATGTCGTGATACTGCTCCAGCAGGTCGGCGGCCCCGTCCGCGCCGAGCACGTCGGCCGCCTCGACCTCTCCGGCCAGCACCTCCCGCAGTCGCGTCGCGGCCCGCACCGCCAGCGCCGTCTGCGCCGGGAACGCCGCCCCCGCCTCTACCAGCCTCCGCAGGTCCGGCGCACCCCCGACCAGGCGTACGCTCCCGTCGCCGTGCCGCTCCAGCACCCCGTACCGCTCCAGCAGCGGCAACGCCGCCCGCACCAGCTCCCGATGCCGTGGCTCCCGGCACACACCGATCAGCCCCTCCACGTCCAGCCCTCCGCCGCCCGGCCGGCTCGCGCCGGTCGGCCGGCTCCCGGTCGGCGACGCGCTCTCGGCGCCCGGCGCGCTCTCGGCCGCCGGTACGTTCTCGGCGGCCGGTTCGGCTTCGCCGGTGGTCAAGGCCGCCAGCGCCGCGGCGAGGGCGTGGGCGGAGGTCTCCTCCAGGAGGGCCGCGTACGCCGGATAGCGCAGGTCCCGCCAGGCCGAGCGCGCTTCGGCCAGCCGGTCGGCGGCGCCGGCGAGTAGCGCGGCCGGAGAGGGGCCCGGCCAGGCGGCGGCGGGGTCGGTGGGGCGGGGGGCCGCGCGCAGCTCGACGTGGTAACGCTCGGGCCGGGTCGTGTGGGTGCCCGGCATGCGGCGCAGCCGGACGCCGTCCATCTCGGCCGCCACCCGGCCGTCCGTCCCGGTGATCGTGATGTCCCAGCACACCTCCTCCAGGCTGCTGGAACGTTCCCGTACGTGCAGGAAGCCCTCCGGGTCCGGCCTGCCCCACACGCGGACGGCGCCGATCGCCGCGGGCATGTAGCCGGTGCCGTCCACCAGCAGGTCCACCAGCCACAGCACGCCCGCTTGGAGGGCGCTGTCGAGCAGCACCGGGTGTGCCTCGTAGCGCTCGTCCTGCTGGTCCGGGCAGGTGTACGCGCCCAGCACCTCACCCGGCGCCCGCCACAGCCCCGTGAGCACCCGGAACGTCGGCCCCCACGCCATCCGCCCCTCGGCCGCCCGCGCGTAGTAGGCGGGCACGTCGACGGGCTCGGCGACGCGGGCGCGCAGCTCGGCCAGGTCGAGCGGCGGCGGGGCGGTACGCAGCAGCGGCCGCACCCGCGCCCGGAAGTGCTCGCGCGAATGCTGCCCGCGCCGATTCGTGCTCGACACGGTGATCATGCCCGTCTCTGCGGACAGCGACGTCTGCACGCAGACCGGCTCCCCGCTCGGGGGCGGCACCACCAGGGCGCGGGTGATGCTCGCCCGGTCGATCTCGACCGCGTCGGCCGCCTCCGGGATCGCGTGCCGCCCGGCGGCCAGCGCCATCTCCAGGTAGCCGGTCGCGGGCATCACGGCGGCCCCGGCCGCCCGGTGGTCGTTCACCCACGGCACGCGTACCTGGTCGATCTCCCCGTACCAGGACGGTTCGAGCGTCGGCAGCCGCTGGCCCAGCAGCGGGTGCACGATCGCCGGGTCGCCGATGGAGCGCGCCCAGCTCAGCGGGCCGCCGGTCCAGTGGCGCTGCCGCTGCCACGGGTAGGCGGGCAGCGACCGCACCACGCCGGGGCGCGGGAAGTACCGGTCCCAGTCGATCTCACCCCCGGCCGCCACGACCCCCGCCACCGCCGCCCCGACCGCCGCCGGCCCCCCGGCCACCACAGCCCCGGCTGCCACCCCCACCGGAGCATCCGTGGCGAGGGTTTCCCCCGGGCCGTCCGCCGGAGCGGGGTGCGCGCCGTTCGCGGGGGCGCCCTCCGTCCCGGGATCAGGCGCGTCTTCCGCGCTGCTCGCCGGGGCGTCTTCCGCGCTGTCCGTGGTGGCGTCTTCCGTGCCGCCGTCACCCGGGGCCTCGTTCGCGAAACCCGCCGGGGACTGGTCCGCTCCCACGGCGGGGGCGTCCTCCGCGCCGTTCGCGGGGGGCTGCGGGGTGTCGGGTGCGGGGTCGGTCGCCGGGGGGCGGTGGAGGGTGGGGATGAGGGCGGTGCGGGTGTGGGCGGCGGCGGAGAGGCGGCGCAGGTAGGAGCGGAGCACCGGGTGGGGCCCGACCTCCACCAGCACGTCGTACCCGTCGGCGAGCACCCGGTCCACCGCCTCCGCGAACCGCACGGGCCGCCGTACGTTCTGCCACCAGTACGTGGCATCGAGCTCCTCGCCGGTCAGCGTCTCGCCCGAGACCGTCGACACCATGGGGATCCGCGCCCGAGACGGCCGCAGCCCCTCCAGCGCCGCGCAGAGCGGTTCGCGTACGGCGTCCATGGCGGCGCTGTGGAACGGATACTCCACGTCCAGCTCGCGGTAGAAGACCTCGCGCGCCGCCAGGTCCTCGCCCAGCAGCTTGAGCGCGCCCTGGGGCCCGGCGACGGTCACGTCCCGGGCGGTGTTGACGGCGGCGACCTCCACGCCGGGGTAGCCGGCGAGGAGCTGCCGGGCCTCGGCCTCGGGCAGCCCGACGGCCGCCATCCGGCCCTGGCCGCGCGTCGCCGACTGCGCCAGCCCGCGGGCGGCGATCACCCGCGCGGCCTGGGCGGCCGACAGCGCGCCGGAGGTGTACGCGGCGGCGACCTCGCCGACGCTGTGCCCCAGCACCGCCCCGGCCCGTACGCCCGCCGCCTCCAGCATCGCCGCCACCCCGGCCTGCACCGCGAACAGCAGCGGCTGGGCCACCTCGGTCGCCGACAGCCGCCACCGGTCCGGCGGCAGCTCCAGCTCGCGCAGCACCGACCAGCCGAGCCGGTCGGCCAGCTCGCCGTCGACGGCCTCGACGGCCTGCCGGAACGCGGGTTCGCCGAGCAGGTCGGCGCCCATCCCGGCCCACTGCGACCCGTTGCCGCAGAACACCAGGGCGACCCGGCCGCGCTCCACGGCCTCGCCGGTGACCGCCTTGGGCGCCGATGCGCCCGTCCGGGCCTCGTCCCCGGTCGCGTACAGCCTGGACAGGCCGCCCGCCGCCTCCGCGGGGGAGGCGGCGAGCACGACGGCGCGGTGCCGGTGCAGGCCGCGGCGGCGCGCGGCGGTGTAGGCGACGTCGTAGAAGCCGTCCGCGCCTACCGTCTCCAGGTGCGCGGCGGCGCGCGCGACGGCCTCCGTCAGCGCGCCGCCGGAGCGCGCGGACACGACGACGGGCACCGGGACGGCCCCCTCCACCCGCCCCGGCACCCCGGACGCCCCCTCCGACGACGACCCCACCGACGGCGGCGCGGCGACGGCCACGTGCACGTTCGCGCCGCCGAACCCGAACGAGTTCACCCCCACCACCGTCCGCCCGCCCGTCTCGGGCAGCGGGCGCGGCTCGGTGACGATGCTCAGCCCGAGCCCGTCGAAGTCGATGGCGGGGTTCGGCACCGAGGCGTGCAGGGACGCCGGGATCGTCCGGTGCCGCAGCACGAGCAGCGCCTTGAACAGCCCCGGCATGCCGGAGGCGGGCTCCAGGTGGCCGAGGTTCGTCTTGACCGAGCCGATCGGCAGCGGGCCGCTCGACCGGGCCGTGCCGAGCGCCCGTCCCAGCGCGCCACACTCGGCGGGGTCGCCGGCCTGCGTGCCGGTGCCGTGGGCCTCCACGTACGCGACCTCGTCGGGGTCGACGCCGGCCTTCCAGTACACCTGGCGCAGCAGCGCCTCCTGCGCCTCGGTGCTCGGCAGCGCCAGCCCCATCGTGCGGCCGTCGTTGTTGGCGGCGGCGCCGACGATGACGCCGTGCACCCGGTCGCCGTCGGCGAGCGCGTCGTCCAGCAGCTTGAGCACGACCACGCCGCCGCCCTCGGCCCGGACGAACCCGTCGGCGTCGGCCGAGAACGCCCGGCACCGCCCGGTCGGCGACAGCATCGCCGCCTGGCTGAACCCGATGAACCCCATCGGGTTGAGGAGCACGTTCACGCCGCCGGCCAGCGCCGTGCTGGCGGAGCCGTCCGCCAGCGCCCGGCAGGCCCGTTCGACCGCCTGCAGCGCCGACGAGCACGCGGTGTCGATGCTCATGCTGGGCCCGCGCAGGTCGAACGCGTGCGACAGCCGGTTCGCGGCGATCGACAGCGCCATGCCGGACATCGTGTACGGGCCCATCCCGCCGGGTTCGAGCGCCTGCAGCACCCCGTACGACGGGTCGGAGACGCCGACGAACACGCCCGTGTCGCCGCCCGCCAGGCGGGCCGGGTCGATGCCGGCGTCGTCGAACGCCTCGGCCGCCATCTCCAGCAGCAGCCGCTGCTGCGGGTCCATCGAGGCGGCCTCCTTGGGGGAGATCCCGAAGTAGGCGGCGTCGAAGCCGGTGACGTCGTCGAGGAAGCCGCCGGCCCGCGTGTAGCTGCGGTCGAGGCGAGGGATGGACTCGTCGACGTACCGGTCGGCCTCGAAGCGGTCCGGCGGCACGGTGCCGACCAGATCGTCGCCGCGCAGCAGCGCCTGCCACAGTCCGTCGAGGTCGCGGATGCCGCCGGGGAGCCGGCACCCCACGCCCACGATCGCCACCGCCTGGCGCGGCCACGCCTGCCCGTTCCCGCCTGCGCTCATTCCGTCACCCTTCCGCTCGTCCGCGCCCCCATGGCACCACAGCCGTACGTGACCGAATAGCGACTGTTCGTGTTCCTCCCTGGTGACGGTGATGCCTCCCGTTAAGGGATGGTGTGGTGGGCTTTGGAAATCTGGCCAGTGTCGCCGAGAGTAGTCAATTGTGTGCGATGGGTCTCTATACTGTGGCGTGCCGGTTCGCCCGTTCCGGCGACCACACCGCACCTGAGCGGAGGCGGGGCGTGATGTCAGGTGAGCCGGTGCCCGGCCCGGCGGGCGGCACCCGGTGGCGCCGCTTCGCCGCCGTGCTCGTCCCCGCGCTGGCGGCGGCCGCGCTCCTCGTCGGCCTGACCGGCACGGGCGGCGTGGCGGCGTCCTTCGCCCTGTCGGGCGAGCGGTTCAAGGTGTCGGCGGACCGGCTCGTGGGGGAGGGGTTCGCCCAGTACGGCGACGTGGCCGCGACCACCGCCGGGCAGCGGCCGGTCCTCGTCTCGGTGATCGGCAGGGCGCGGATCACCGGCCTGTGCCAGTCCGCGCTCGTCCGCACCCCCGCCGGGCCCGTCACGTTCCTGGTCAGGGCGGGCGACGGTGAGCGGCCCGTGGAGGTCACGAACCTGGTCATCGACCTGCACCAGCTCTCCGGCGACGCCGAGTTCGGCGAAATCGAGATCGGCGTCGACGCCGCCACCCTCGGCGCCCCCGCCGGGCGGACCGGCCGCCGGGGCGACATCGGCCAGCGGGCCGACACCGTGCGCATCACCGGCCTGCGGCAGACCGCCTACGCCGTCAACGCGGGCACCTTCCGGCTCAACGGGCTGCGGCTGAGCTTTCTGCCCGGCGACCACGAGTGCTTCTGATCATGGCCCGATTCCGCCGGTGGCGCCGTAGCCGTCCCTTCTGGGGAGGGCTGTGGGTGATCGCCGGTGGGGCCGTCATCCTGCTCGCGCCGCTCGCCCCGCTCCCGCTTCTCGTCCGGCAGGGCGTCGCCGGGATCTCCGGCTACCTGGCCGGGCTGCTCCTCGTCGCCGCCGGGCTGCTGAGCTGGTGGCAGCTCGGGCAGCGGGTGTTCCTCGGGATCACCGCCATCGCGCTGTCGCTGGGGTCCTTCGTCACGTCCAACTTCGGCGGCTTCGGCGTCGGCATGCTCGCCGGGCTCACCGGCGGCGCCCTGCTGTGCGCCTGGACCCCCGCCGCCCGCCGGGAGCGTCCGGCGCGTGACCCGCTGCGGGCCCTCGCCGCCGTCCCCGTGGCCTTCGCCCTCGCCCTCCCGCACCTCGCCACACCCGCTGAGCCCGCCGAGCCCGCTCGGTCCGGCCTCACGGCCGCGCGGCTGACCGTGCACGGCGCGCGGATCGAGGTGGTGCGCCGGCCCGCGGGCGCCCGGCTCAAGCTGTCCATGTCCGCCGTCGAGATCACCGACGGCCTGCACTGGACCGGCGGCCCCGGCCGGGCCGCCCGGCAGCGCTTCGCCCGGCTGACTCTGTCGGGCGGCGTCGTCCTGTACGTGTCCCGCCTGCGCGCCAAGGTCGGCGGCGTCCCGCTCACGCTCACCCCGGTGCTGCCCCTGCCCGCCCTGCCGCTGCCGTCCATGACGGTCACGGACGTGGAGGCCGACCGGCCCCTCGTCCGCGCCGCCCGCGCCCGGCTCGACGGCCTGACGCAGCGGGCGCTCACCCGCCCCTGACGCAGCGGGCGCTCAGCCGCCCCTGACGCGCCGGGGGTCGATGTGCACCTTCGGCCCGGGCCCGGCCCCGGCCGGACGCCGCCCCGCGAGCACCCCGGCCGTCTCGCCGAGCCCGACGGTGGCGGCCACGAGCGGGCGGGGGTCCACGGAGCCGTCGGCGTAGGCGGCGACGGCCCCCGCCAGCCCGGCGGACCCGCCGAGGACGCCGACGACGGTGACGTCCCTGAGCACCAGGTCGCGCGTGTCGAGCGTGGACGGGCTGCCGGACAGGCCGATGCAGACGACGCGCCGGCCGGGTTCGGCGAGCCGCGCCGCGAGGGCGGGCAGCCCGGCGGCGTTGGAGGCGTCGACGACGGCGTCCCAGGGCGCCGGCGGCAGCGACTCCCGGGTCCAGAGGCGGTCGAAGCCGAGCCGCCGGGCGGGCTCCAGGGAGTCCTCGTCGCGCCCCATCAGGTGGACGCCGAGGCCCCTGGCCCGCGCGAACAGCGCCACGAGCAGGCCGATCGTCCCCGTGCCCAGCACCAGCAGCCGCTCGCCCGGCTCCAGCGCGGCGGCGCGGACGGCCCGCAGCGCGTTGCCGCCCGGCTCGGCCAGCGCCCCCGCCGCGGGGTCCACGGCGCCGGGCAACGGGTGCAGCGCCGTGACGGGCACCGCGACCTGCTCGGCGAGCGCGCCGGGGCGGCCCCGGCTGATCCCGAGCTCCGCCACGTCCGCGCACACGTGGTGGCGGCCCGCCAGGCAGCGCGCGCACCGGCCGCAGCCGAGCATGGTGTCGCCGGTGACGCGCCGCCCCAGCCAGGCCGGGTCGACGCCGTCGCCGGTCGCGCTCACCCGGCCGCACCACTCGTGGCCGGGACGCAGCGGATACCGGGACCGGCCGGTGCGCAGGTAGCTCATCCGGCCGCTGAACAGCTCGGCGTCCGTGCCGCACACGCCGGCCCGCTCGACGTCCACCACCACCTCGCCGGGCATGGCGGCGGGCGGCTCGACCTCCTGGACCTCGGCCCGGCCCGGCCCGGTCAGGACGAGCGCCCGCACTACCGGGGTCCGACGACGCGCTGACGCTGGCGGCCCAGGCGGTCGATGCCCAGCTCGACGACGTCCCCGGGCCGCAGCCAGACCTGCGGGTCGCGGCCCATGCCGACGCCGGGCGGGGTGCCGGTGTTGATCAGGTCGCCGGGCTCCAGCACCATGAACTGGCTCAGATGGTGCACGATCACATACGGGTCGAAGATCATCGTCTTGGTGGAGCCGGTCTGCCGCCGTACCCCGTTGACGTCCAGCCACAGGCCGAGGTCGCGCACGTCGGGGATCTCGTCCGGGGTGACCAGCCACGGCCCGGCCGGGTTGAACGTCTCGGCGGACTTGCCCTTGGACCACTGGCCGCCGCGTTCCATCTGGAAGGCGCGCTCGCTCACGTCGTTGACCACGCAGTAGCCGGCGATGGCGTCGCGTGCCTCGTCCGGCGAGTCCAGGTAGGAGGTGCGGCGGCCGATGACGACGCCCAGCTCGACCTCCCAGTCGGTCTTGGCGGACCCGCGCGGGATGCGCACGTCGTCGTGGGGTCCGACGAGGGTGTTGGGCGACTTGGTGAACAGGATCGGCTCGTCCGGCACCGGCAGCCCGGCCTCGGCGGCGTGGTCGGCGTAGTTGAGGCCGATGCACAGGATCTGGTGCGGCCGGGCGATCGGCGCGCCGATCCGCTCCCCGGCGAACGGCCGGCGCTCGCCCGTGGCGACCCGTTCGGGCAGCAGGGCGATGCGGCCGGAGCCGAAGAACCGCTCGTCGAAGTCGGGCGTGACATCGGAGACGTCGACGTAGTGGGCGTCGTCCACGCGGACGACGGGCTTCTCGGCGCCGGGCGCGCCGATGCGCATGAGTTGCACGAGCGGTTCTCCTCACGGACCGGCCGGGCACGGGCGGCCCGCGGCCGTTCCGGACGTTAGACGCTCGGCCCGCCGAACGGAAGATCCCCTCCGGTCTACATGTGGGTGCGAGCCGACCAGAGCTCGGGGAAGACCACGCGGGTCATGCTGCGCTCCAGCCAGGCCAGCCCGTTGGAGCCGCCGCTGCCCGGCTTGGCGCCCATCGACCTGCGCACCGCCGCCACGTGCTGGTAGCGCCAGTCGCCGAACCGCTCGGCGACCTCGGTCAGCGCGTCGCCGAGCGACCTGAGCAGGTTGGCGGGGGACTCGTCGCGGTAGACCGCCACCCAGGCGCGCTCGACGGCCTCGTGCGGCTCGTACTCGGCGGCGTGGTCGCGGCCGAGCACGTCGGCGGGCAGGTCGTGGCCGTGCCGGGCGAGCAGCGCGACGGTGTCGTCCCACAGGCTCGGCTCGGCGAACGCCCGCCGCAGCGCCTGCCCGCCGGGGCTGCGCCTGAACGGCCGCAGCAGCGCCTCGCTCTTCAGCCCGAGCCTGAACTCCACCAGCCGGTACATGCTCGACTGCAGCCCCGACGCCTCGCCGAGCAGGTCGCGGAAGCGGTTGAAGTCCGACGGCGTCATCCAGCTCAGCCCGCGCCAGCTCCCGTTCAGCCCTTCCAGGTGCAGGCCGGTGCGGCGCAGCGCGGCGACGGCGTCCGGCACCCGGTCGGCGCGCAGCGACTCCTGGGCGCCGCGCAGCTCGTGGGCGACGAGCTTGAAGTACAGCTCCATCACCTGCGTGATCACCAGGAACGACATCTCGCCCGGCGCGTCGCTGAGCGGCCGCTGCAGGTCGAGGAGGGCGCCGGTGCCGACGTAGGAGTCGTACGGGGTCTCCTGCTCGAAGTCGAGGGTCGGCAGCCCGCCCCCGGCCCTGGCCCGCTCGGCCCGTTCACCGGCTGAGACCGGACGTACGCGTGGCATTGCGGCACTCCTCTCGCTTTGTCGGTCCTCTCATGATGCCGAGGCGGCACCGGGTGACGGAATGCCGATGAAATGGCCGTTCCCGGCTCCGGCCTTATATTCGGTACGGATATCGGCCGGGTCACCTTGTGAACGAAAGAGCGTGTGATGGACGCCATGGATTGGGAGCTGCTGCGCGAGCTCCAGGAGAACGCGAGGCTCTCCTTCAACGAGCTGTCGCGCCGCGTCCACCTGTCGCCGCCGGCCGTGGCCGAGCGGATCCGGCGGCTGGAGGAGACCGGGGTGATCACCGGCTACCACGCGGCGGTGGACCCGGGCCGGGTTGGCTGGGAGGTGGCCGCGTTCGTGCAGCTCACCTGCTACGGACCGACGTGCGTGCTGCGGGACCCCGAGGTGGCCGCCTGGCCGGAGATCCGGGAGATCCACCGCGTCACCGGCGACGTGTGCAGCATCCTCAAGATCGCGGTCCCGTCGATGGCGGCGTTCGAGGCGCTGATCGACCGGCTGGCCGTCTACGGGAAGCCGTCGAGCACGATGATCTTCTCGAGCCCGCTGGCGAACCGGCCGGTCGTCGCGGCGCCGCCCGCCCGCTGACCGGGGGCGGGCGGCGTACCCGGTCAGGCCGGGCGGGTGGAGCAGCCCAGGCGGCGTCCCGTCCGGGCGAGCGCGTCCAGGAAGGCCGTCCGCGTCGCGGCGGCGAAGCCGACGAACATGCGGTTGGCAAGCGGCACGGCCCAGCGGGCCACCCGCGCCACGTTGAAGACGCGGTGCACGAGCAGCGCCCCCTGCGGGTGCGGCTGGACGCTCCACTCGCCCCGGTACCACCAGCCGCCCTGGAAGGCGACGGTGCGGTCCCGGACCTCCACGGTGGTCGTGTGACCGGGCGCGTCCTGGACGGTGAAGCGGCCGGTGCGCCTGCCGTCGGGCAGCAGCTCGTCGGCCACGGCGGCCCACACGGTGGCGACGGGCGCCTCGACGACCCCGGCCACCTCGGCGAGCAGCGTCTTCTTCGTCATGACGCCACCCGGGTGTTCTGGAAGGAGGCGAAGCGCCAGCCCTCGGCGGTGCGCACGGCGGTGTAGCTGACGACCGAGTCGCGCAGGTCGCCGCCCACACTGGTGCCGCCCCGCGCGATCACCAGCACGGCGCCGTCGGCCAGCGGCTTGACCAGGACGTCGCCCGGGGCGGGCATGGTGGAGCCCTTCAGCGGCCCCTCGAACAGCCACCGGTGCGAGGACTCGATCTCCTCCCGGCCCCTGCTGTGGCTGCCGGTGAAGGTGATGTAGTCGGCGTCCTCGGTGAAGAGGGCGGCGTAGGCGGTGGCGTCGCCGGCGTTCCAGGCGCCGGCGAGATGGGTGAGCATGGTGACGATCTCCGCGTCGGCGGACATGGCGCAACTCCTCATGGTCGCGGCGCCTATCCTGGGGATGCGACTCCAGGCAGGGCAGGCGCCTTGTCGGTGGTCCGGCTGCCAGGGTGTTGGCGCACCCTGGCAGCCGTCTGGTCATGGCTGGTCGAGCACCTTGTCGAGCTGGTCGAGCTGGTCGAGCTGGTCGAGCTGGTCGCGCCGGGAGGCGTCGGACCAGCCGAGCTCGCCCGACTCCAGTCGGCCGATGAGCTGCCTGACCCAGGCCAGCTCGGTCTCGGTCAGCGCCCGCTCGTAGTCCAGCTCCAGCGCCAGCACGTCGGGCAGGCCGCTGTCGCGCAGCGCCTTCAGGTGGCCGTTGAGCGCGGTGACGCTCCCTTCGAGCGCCGCCGCCCGGGTGCGCAGCGACTGCAGCGCCTCGGGCACCGGCAGGACGCCGATGAGCGAGACGGCCGCGGTGAAGACGCGGCGCTCGCCGCCCGGGTTCTCCAGCAGCGCCCGGAGCCGGGTCGCCAGCTCCTGGCGGCCCTCGCCGGTGATCTCGTAGATGGTGCGCTCGGGCCGGCGGCCCTCGCGGCTGGTCTCCACGGGAACGATCAGCTCCTCGCCGGCCAGCTTGTCGACCGCGTGGTAGAGGCTGCGCGGCAGCCCCGTCACGTAGTCCTTGTGCGTGTCGAGGATGAACCGGTGCAGCTCGTACGGGTGGGCGGGACGTACCGACAGCATGGCCAGCACGGTCAGGCCGACCAGGTCGGGACGTCGTGCCATGACTCTCCTTTTCTTAGTGCAGTTTGCACTATAGCTTAGGAGTATCGCTATAGTGCAAACTGCCATATAGAAGGAGGCATCATCATGAAGATCATGGTCATCGGCGCGACCGGCCGGACCGGCAAGCACGTGCTGGCCCAGGGCGTCCGGCGCGGACACGAGATCACCGCCTTCGCCCGCCGCCCCGAACTCCTCACCGGCACCGCCGAGCCGGCCGGCGTGCACCAGGGCGACGCGCACGACCTCGACGCCGTACGCCGGGCCGTACAGGGACAGGACGCCGTCATCGCCGCGGTCGGCGGCAGCCGGATCGCCGCCACCCTCATCACCGCCATGCGCGAGCACGGCGTCCGGCGGGTGGTCATGACGAGCAGCCGCTCCGTCCCCGCCACCAGGCCCCGCCTCGCGGTCACGCTCGCCTGGCTGATCTTCCGCGAGGCGTACGCCGACCTCGCCCGCGCCGAGGGCATGCTGCAGGTCAGCGGCCTCGACTGGAGCATCGCCCGCGCCACCATGCTCAACGACAAGCCGCCCGCCGGGCGCGTGCACGTCGACTTCGAGGCCAACGCCACGGGCGGCGCGGCGCAGCTCTCCCGCGCCGACTACGCGATGGCGCTGCTCGACACCGCCGAGGATCCCGCCCTGATCGGCAGGGCCCTCGGCATCTGCGGCCCCCGCCTCACAGGAGGAAGGTGAACAGCGGCGAGCCCGGCGGGATGCGCTCGACGGTGAGCGGACCGGCCTTCATCCGAGCCAGCAGGCTGTCCAGGTCGCCCGCCCGCTCCAGCTCGATGCCGACGAGCGCCGGACCGGTCTCGCGGTTGTTCTTCTTGACGTACTCGAAGGCGATGATGTCCTCGCCCTCGCCCAGGACCTCGTCCAGGAAGTGGCGCAGGGCCCCGGGCCGCTGCGGGAACGTCACCAGGAAGTAGTGACGCAGCCCGACGTGGACGAGCGAGCGCTCCAGCACCTCGTTGTAGCGGCTGACGTCGTTGTTGCCGCCCGACACCACGCACACGACGGGGCCTTCGGGCGCGTACGGCAGCACCTCGCGCGCCGCCGCGCCCGCGAGCGCCCCGGCGGGCTCGGCGATGATGCCGTCGGACTGGTAGAGGTCCAGCATCTCCGTGCACACCGCGCCCTCGTCGACCGCGACAACCTCGTCCACCAGCTCTTTCACCAGCGGGAACGTGGCCTCGCCGACCCTGCCGACGGCGGCGCCGTCCACGAACGTGTCGAGCTCCGGCAGCGCGATCGGGCCGCCGTGCCGCAGCGCGGCCCGCATGCTGGCCGCGCCCGCGGGCTCGGCGCCGACGATGCGGGTGGCGGGCGCGTGCTCGCGTAGCCAGACGGCGATGCCGCTGATCAGGCCGCCGCCGCCGACCGGGACGACCACGGTGCCCGGCGGCTCGCCGCACTGCTCCAGGATCTCCAGGCCGACCGTGCCCTGCCCCGCCATCGTCCGCACGTCGTCGAACGGGTGCACGTAGACGGCCCCGCCACGGCTGCTGTCGGCGTGCGCGGCGTCGCTCGCCTCGTCGTACGTGCCGCCGCCCACCACGACCTCCACCCGGTCGCCGCCGAGCGCCGCGATGCGCTCGCGCTTCTGCCTCGGCGTGGTCGACGGGACGTACACGCGGCCGTGGATGCCCAGCCGCGCGCAGGCGAACGCGACGCCCTGCCCGTGGTTGCCCGCGCTCGCGCAGACGACGCCGCGCCGCCGCTCCTCCTCCGTGAGCGAGGCGATCAGGTTGAACGCGCCGCGCACCTTGTAGGAGCGGCAGACCTGCGCGTCCTCGCGCTTGAGCAGCACCCGGCCGCCCACCAGGCCGGACAGCCGCTCGTTGGGCTCCAGCGCCGTGCGGCTGGTCACGGGGCGCAACCGCTCGGCCGCCCGGCTGATCATCGAGGCGGTGAGACGGTCGCTCATGCACACTCCAGGGACGACGGCGGACCCAGGTACGTTAGCACCCGCTACGGCCACGACCAGCACGTTCCGGCGCGACGGCAGCGCCGCAGGCTACCCGAACGGGGGCTCGAAGGGGGCGTCCTTCACCCGGTCGTGGATCCGGCGCAGCCACGGCTCCCGGGTCGCCCCCAGCCGCTCCAGCGTCCCGGCGAACACCCTCCCGTCCGGCCGGAAGGGCAGGCGCGGGAGCGGCGGGGGCGGGTCGTCACGCCGGACGCCGTCGGGCAGCCGGGGCGAGGCGAACAGGAGCCGCCGGTCGTCGGCGAACGCCAGACGCGCCCACACCCCGGCCGCCAGCGGCACCGCCGCCGCCGTCGCGCCCGGCCACACCGCGCCGGTCTGCGGATGCCGTGGCACCAGGGCCAGGTCCGCGACCGGCTCGGGCACGCCGGGCCCGGCCAGGGCGAGACGCCGTTCCGGCAGGCCCCGGGGGAGCAGGCCGTCGATCGCCGGCCGGAACGCCCGGGCGACCGGCCCGTCGGGCACGGTCACCCGCCGCCCTTCCGCGGCCACCATGAGGTGGGCCAGCGCCGCCGCGATCGCCGCCTCCCACGCCGGGCTCCAGCACCCGGCCGGCTCGACGGGCGGCGTGCCCGGCAGCTCCGTCCAGTCCATCACCCGCTGGACGGGCCCCGCGACGGCGACCGGACGCACGGCGTCCGGCTCCAGCCACACCACCTGCCAGTGGCCGCAGTCGTCGACCCGGGTCGCCACCGCGCCGCCGCAGCCCGCGCACGCCAGGTTCGGGCCGTACCGGCCGTCCCAGCCGCAGCAGCAGCCGCCCAGCCGGTCGGTCAGCACGACCGTGCCGCGGACGTCGCCCGGCGCGAGCCCGATCCTGCCCGGTGGGCCGTCGAGGTGGAGGGTCAGCAGCCGGACGCCGCCTTCCTCCTCGGGCGTCTCCGGCCGCCACGGCCGCCCGTTCCCGGGGTCGACCGTGTACGTGCCCGGCTCCAGGAGGGCGGGCACCAGGTCGTGGCCGTACTTCTGCCCGGCGTGGTCGGGAAGCTCCACCCGCGACACCTTCGCGGTCAGCACGGCACCGCACCCGGCGCAGGCGAAAGCGAGCAAGCGGCCTCCTTCACGGCGACGTGATCATCTTGCTGCACATCCCTCTTGCGCCGATCCGGTTTCGCCTGCCCGGAGTCCGGCGTTTTGGCATCATGACACCGACCCGGAGACGATCTCTACGCGGAAGCGGTGTCATGCCTCATCCCCTGCGCGACGGCGACCCGACCCAGATCGGCCCCTACCGGCTGCGCGCGCGGCTCGGCGGGGGCGGGATGGGCCAGGTGTTCCTGGGCCGCTCTCCCGGCGGGCGGCTGGTGGCGGTCAAGGCGGTGCGCCCGGAGCTGGCCGACAACGCGCACTTCCGGCGCCGTTTCGCCGCCGAGGTGGAGGCCGCCCGCAAGGTCGGCGGCTTCTACACCGCCCAGGTCGTCGACGCCGGCGCCGACGCCGACCCGCCGTGGCTGGCCACCGCCTACATCCCCGGCCCCTCTCTGCACCAGGCGGTCGACGAGCACGGGCCGCTCCCGCTGGAGTCGGTCGCGGTGCTGGGGGCCGGGCTGGCCGAAGGGCTCGCCGCCGTGCACGCCTGCGAGGTCGTGCACCGCGACCTCAAACCGGCCAACGTCATCCTCGCCGAGGACGGGCCCCGCCTGATCGACTTCGGGATCGCCCGCGCGCTGGACGCCACCAGCCAGACCCAGACGGCCGCCGTGCTGGGCACCGCCGCGTTCATGTCGCCCGAGCAGGCCACGGCCCAGCCGGTCGGGCCGGCCTCGGACGTGTTCTCGCTGGGCTGCGTGCTGGCCTACGCCGCCACCGGCCGGGGCCCGTTCGGCGACGGCCCCGTCCACGCGATCGTCTACCGGGTGGTGCACGCCGACCCCGACCTGACCGGGGTGCCCGCCCCGCTGGCCGGGCTGGTCGCGGCCTGCCTGGCCAAGGACCCCGCCGCCCGGCCGGGCCTGGAGCAGGTGCTGGACCGGCTGTCCGGCCTCGCCTCCGCGGGCGACGGCCCCGGCCCGGTGCGCTGGCTGCCCGAGACGCTCACCCAGGTCATCGCCGATCGCCGGACCCTGGCGCTGACCGCGCTCGAACAGCCGGCGCCCCCGCCGCCGCCCGGCCCGGTGGCCGGGCCGCCGTTGCTCGTCAACGAGCGGCGGCACCTGCGCGGCGGCCGCCCGCTGTATCCGGCCACCGGGTACGAGATCGCCGTGTACGTCCTGTTGGCCCTGTTCGCGCTGGTATCGGGGGCCGCGGCGATCCACCAGCTCACGGTCGGCGAGCACGCCGAGCAGATCGGCCTGCTGGAGGCGTACGAGGAGATCCGCGACCCCGTCGAGGAGGTCGCCATCCCGCTGATGGTCGTCCAGGCCGTCCTCGGCCCGCTGCTCGTGGTGTGCTGGCTGCTCTGGTTCGCGCGGGTGCGGGCGGTCGCCGAACGGCTGGCGCCCGGCAGGCTGCGCTACCGCCCGGCCATGGCCGTGTACGGCTGGTTCGTCCCGCTGGCCTGCCTGGTGCTGCCCAAGCAGATCGCCGACGACGTCTGGCACGCCTCCAGCCCGCCCCGGCACGACCGGGCGATGGCCCCCGCCGGGCTCCTGCACGCCTGGTGGGCCGTGTGGCTGGCCACCTTCCTGACCTGGCCCGTCTTCTGGCTGCCGTGGACGGAGTTCTTCCGCCAGGGGGACGTGGAGTACGAGCTGGACGACGAGTCGTACCACCTGTACGACCTGGAGCCGATCGGCTGGGCCATCCTCGTCACGCACCTGCTGGCGGTGCCGGCGGCGGTCGTCACCGCGCTGTACGTGCGGCGGCTGAGCGCCATGCAGGCGGCCAGGCTCAGCGGGTCAGCGCACTCGGGGGCACGCCGCGTACCCGCTTGAAGGCGGTGCTGAACGCGAACCCGTCGGCGTAGCCGACCCGCCTGGCCACGGCGGTCACGGTGGCGCCGGGCACGCGCAGCAGGTCGGCGGCGGCCGTCATGCGCCACTCCCGCAGGTAGACCAGCGGCGGCTGCCCGACCAGCTCGGCGAAGCGCCGGGCGAACACCGCCCGCGACATCCCCACCTCCGCGCCCAGGGCCGCCACCGTCCACGGGCGGGCGGGCTGCTCGTGCATCAGCCGCAGCGCCCGCCCGATCCGGGGGTCGGCCAGGGCCCGGTAGCCGGGCGGGGCGTCGACGCCGGGCTGGGCGAACCACGCCCGCAGCGCCCGCACCAGCAGCAGGTCGAGCAGCCGGTCCAGGATGACCTGCTGGCCGGGCTCCTGGCCGCCGATCTCGGCGGCCAGCAGGTCGAGCAGCGGCGCGAACTGCGGCTCCGCCGGGATGACGGCCACCTCGGGCAGCGCCTTGAGCAGGCGCTCGGACACGTCGCCGCGCAGCGGGTACTCGGCGGTGACGAACAGGTCGGACCCGTCGGCGCTGAGCCCGTACGTGCGCGGCCCGAGCAGCAGCTCGGCCCCGGCCGCCTGCGGGCCGCCGGCCGTGGTCCAGCACCGGTCGGCGCCGTCGATCACCACCTGGGGCTCGGTGTCCGGCCGGTCGGCCACGGTGAACGGCCGCAGGCCGCGCACCAGCACCACGCCGCGCTCGCGGACCCGGACGGGCGGCAGGCCGGCGCGCACGATCCAGGACTCGCCGCGCAGCATCGCGCCCAGCGCCAGCGGCGCCGGATCGGTGAACCGCACCGCCCACGGCGGCTCGGCGATCGACTGGCAGAAGACCGCGCCCTGCGCCCGGACGCCCGCGAGATAGTCCTCCAGCAGATCCATACTGAGACGATCTCACATATGACGGAGACAGATGGCCATGGATCGTCTCCCCGAGCTTCTGATGTGCTGGCCGCATGTCCGTTTCACCCATTCTCGTGATCGGCGCCCGGGGCAAGACCGGCCGCCGTGTCGCCGCCCGGCTCGACCGGCTCGGCCTTCCCGTCCGCGCGGCCTCCCGCTCCGGCAGTCCCGCCTTCGACCTCGCCGACCGTGACACCTGGCGGCCCGCGCTGGCCGGGGCGGGCGCGGTCTACCTCGTCCCGATGCACGAGTCCGTCCCGGTCGCCACCGTGGCGGAGTTCGCCGGCGCGGCGGCGGAGAGCGGCGTCCGCCGGGTCGTGCTGCTGTCGGCGCGCGGCCCGGCCGGCGCGGCCGGGTCGTACCAGGAGCCGGTCGAACGCGCCGTGCGCGCGACGGGCCTGGAGTGGACGATCCTGCGCCCGGCCTGGTTCGCGCAGAACTTCAGCGAGGACCTGTTCCTGGAGCCGATCCTGGCCGGGGAGCTGGCGCTGCCGACCGGCGAGGGGCGCGAGGCGTTCGTCGACGCCGGCGACATCGCCGACGTCGCGGCCGCCGCGCTCACCGGCGACGGCCACGCGGGCGAGATCTACGAGCTGTCCGGGCCGGAGGCGCTGTCGTTCCGCACCGCCGTCGAGCTGATCGCCGAGGCCGCCGGGCGGGAGATCCGCTACACGCCCCTGGAGCCGGCCGGGTTCACCGCCGCGCTGACCGGCCAGGGGCTGCCGGCCGAGGCCGCCGACCTGGTGACCGAACTCCTCGTCCGGATCCGCGACGGCGCCGGTGAGCACGTCAGCGACGGCGTACGGCGCGCGCTCGGCCGCGAACCGCGCTCCTTCGCCGCGTACGTCAAGGAGGCCGCCCAGGCGGGAGCCTGGAGCGCCTGACCCCGCCGCGACCGGAAGGTCACCGCGCCGGGCGCGGCACGGTGACCTCCTGCGGTCAGCCCTGGCTGGGCTCGGGCACCGAGGGCGCCGAGGGGGCCGGGGACGACGAAGGATCGGACGGCGCGGGCGGCACCACGTGCACCCGCGCCGAGGCGATGTCGAAGTAGAGCCCCACCAGCTCCAGCTGCCCCGCTTCGACCCGCTCGGCGATGCCGCGGTAGGTCCGCAGGTTCTCCAGCTGCTGCTGGATGTTCAGCCGGCAGAGCCTGTCGAGCGTGTCGCCGGGCGGCGGCTCGCCGTCGCCCGGCGGGCCGAGTCTGGCCAGGCTCGGATCGCCGTGCCGCAGCCAGCGGTCCAGCTCCGGCAGGTCGGGCCGGTCGCGCTGGCCGGTGAGCAGCGCCACCATCGCCGCGCAGCCGGAGTGCCCGCACACCGTGATCGTCCGCACGTCCAGGACGCGGGTGGCGTACTCGATGGCCGCCGCCACCGAGTTGTCGCCCAGGTCCGAGCCCGCGCGCGGCACCAGGTTGCCCAGGTTGCGCACGGTGAACAGGTCGCCGGGGCCGCTGGAGGTGATCAGGCTGGGCACCACCCGCGAGTCGGCGCAGGTGATGAACAGGTGCGTCGGCTGCTGGGCGCGGGCCAGCTCGGTGAAGATGGACCGCATCAGCGGCGCCCGGTGCTGGTGGAACTCGTCGGCCCCCTGCGTGAGCCGGCACTGCCCGGCCGCCGCGACGGCCGGGAGGCGGCGGTGGTGCGCCCACGGCAGCCACCAGTGGTGGGCCGCCCGGGGCGGGCTCTTGGCCGGGAACATGCGGGCCCCGCTGGCCGCCATCGTGTACCACTCGTCGTGGAGCTCGTCGATGGTGATCGTGCCGCCGAGCCGTTCGTGGTCCAGCCGCCAGGAGTGCAGCGCCTCGAAGGCGGCGTAGTCCATGAAGTCGATGTTCAGGTCCAGCTCCACGGCGGTGCCGGCCGGGATGGCGCGCAGCTCCTGCGTCAGGCGCGGCACACCGAGGAAGGTGAGCGAGCCGGAGATCGTCGCGTGCAGGCGGCCGTCCGGCGCGGGCCGCTTGTCCACGGTCACGCGGGTGAGCCGCCGCAGCGCCAGCAGCGCCGCCAGGCCGAGCCCGGCGACGACGCCCTCGGCCAGCCCGACGCCGACCACGACGAGCATGGTCACCAGGTAGACGGGCACCTCGTTGTGGCCGTGCACCTTCCTGATGTGGCCCAGGCTGATCGTCCGGATGCCGATGAAGACGAGCAGCGCCGCCAGCGCCTCCATGGGGATGAGCTTGATGGTCCAGCCCAGGCAGAGCGCGAAGAGCAGCACCCAGACGCCGTGCAGGACGGCGGACCAGCGGCTGCGCGCGCCCGCGCGCACGTTCGTCGTGCTGCGCACGATCACCCCGGCCACCGGGAGGCCGCCGAGCAGGCCGCTGACGACGTTCGCCGCGCCCTGGCCGGACAGCTCCCTGTCGAGGTCGGCGCGCGGGCCGGTGTGCGTGGCGTCGGTGGCCACGCAGCACAGCAGCGACTCGGCCCCGGCCAGCAGGGCGACCAGGAGCACCCCGACCGCGACGAGCTGCCACTCGCCCTGCGGGATCTGCGGCGGCTGCCACGCGGTGACGGCGCCGGTGAGGTCGATGCGGGTGACGTCCCAGCCGAACGCCCACGCCGTGCCCGCGGCCACGAGCAGCGCCGCCAGCGGCGCCGGGACCGCCCGGACGTGCTTGGGCGCGCGGCCCCAGAGCAGCAGCACGGTGATGGTGAGCACGCCCACCATGACCTTGTGGCCGTGCGCGTCGATGATCTGGCCGGGCAGCTCGACCAGGTTGGCCCAGGTGGAGTGCTGCGGGTCGCCGCCCAGCACGACGCGGAGCTGCGCCACGGCGATGATGATGCCGACGCCGGTCAGCATGCCGTGCACGACGGCGGGGGAGACGGCCAGCGCGGCGCGCGCCGCCTTGAACGCCCCCAGGACGAGCTGGAGCAGCCCGGCGAGGATGGTGATGAAGCAGGTGGCGCGCCAGCCGTAGGTCTGCACCAGCCCGGCGATCACCAGCGTGAGGCTCGCCGTCGGCCCGCTCACCTGGACGGCCGATCCGCCGAGCCAGCCGGCGACGATCCCGCCCGCCGCGGCGGCGATCAGGCCGGAGGCGAGCGGCGCCCCGGCCGCCATGGCGACGCCGAGCGAAAGGGGCACGGCGACGAGGAACACCACCAGTGATGCCGGAACATCATGTCTGAGAGTAGTTATCCAACTACTCAGAGTAATGGTTTTCATGCCGCAAACCTTAGGGGAGCGACACCTCCGCACGACAGGGGCGAATCCGGCGACGTTCAGTCGAGCCCGGCGGTCTGGAGCAGGATCGCGATCGCGGCGATGGACAGGACGACGGCGATCAGCAGGACGACGGCCGCGGCGGTCATCGCGCGCCGCCATCCGTCGCCGCCGGGCAAGCCCTTGAACCGAGCCACGGCAGCGACGCTACCAGCCGGTCCGGTCACGCTCGGTGATAATCGCGACCGGCGAGCCGCCGGCGGGGTCACGGGGCCGGGTGCCGCTCCCGGGCGTCGAGCAGCTCGTCCCAGTGCTCGGCCGCCCACGCGCACGCGGCGTACAGCGGCTCCAGCATGCTCCGCCCCAGCGGCGTCAGCGCGTACTCCACCGCCGGCCTCGGCCCCTCGTGCACGGTGCGCGAGACGAACCCGTCCCGCTCCAGCCCGCGCAGCGACTGCGTGAGCACCTTCGGGGTGACGCGGTGCAGCGGCACGCGCAGCTCGGAGAAGCGGCGCGGGCCGTCCTCCAGGCAGCGCATGACCAGGGCCGCCCACTTGTCGCCGAACCGGAACGGCAGCAGCGAGGACGGGCACAGCTCGTCGAACATGTCCCGGGGCAGCGGTCGGCGATGCGTCACGGTCTCTCCCGCCTGTCGGCCGGTTGCGCGGTATCCAGAAGGTAACCGCGGCTGCGGCTACCTTTCCCGGAGCATCCACGCAACGGGAGGTATTCCGGCCATGAGCAAGTATGTGATCTTCGGGGCGGGCGGCAGGGCGGGCAGGCAGGCGGTCGCCGAGGCGCGCGGGCGCGGGCACCAGGTCACCGCGGTCGTCCGCGACCCGTCCCGCTACACCGGCCCGGCGGACGACGGCGTACGCGTCGCCGCCGGGGACGTCACCGACGCGGCGGCCGTCGCCGCCCTCGCGGCCGGTCACGACCACGCGGTCAACACGACCGCGGCGCTCGGCTCCGGCACGTTCTTCACCGACGCCGCGCACGCCCTGGCCGCCGGCCTGCGCGAGGCCGGGCTGGACAGGCTCGTCACGGCCGGGCTCGCCTCGCTGCTGCACGGCGCCGACGGGGTCCGGCTGCTGGACGCGCCCGCGTTCCCGGCCGAGTTCCGGCCGTTCTGCCTGGCCCACGCCGCCGGGCTGGAGGCGCTGCGGGCCGAGGCCGGCCCGCTGGACTGGGTGTACGTCAGCCCGGCCGGCGACTTCGACCACGAGGGGCGGCGCACCGGCGGCTACGAGATCCGCGACCACGGCGACCCGGCGGCGCGCATGTCGTACGCGGACTTCGCCATCGCCCTGCTGGACGAGGCCGAGAACCCGCGCCACCACCGGGTCCACCTGGCCGTGACCTGATACCCGATCACGGCCCGGCGGGCGGTGCGGTGCTCTCGCGGACGGCTCCGTGGCCACGGCGGCGGTCCAGCCAGAGGGCGAGGGCGGGCCCGGACCGTGCCGGGCCCGCCGGATCGGCTCAGCGCTGCAGGGTCAGCAGGCCGGGCCGGTAGGGCAGCAGGCCGTAGTCGCCGCCGGAGTTCGGGCTGCGCCCCTGGTAGAGGAGCTGCAGGTTGCACGGGTCGACGGTCATGGTCTGGTCGGGGCTGGTGCGGATCAGCTCGCCGTGGCTGATGTCGTTGGTCCAGGTGGCGCCGCTGTTGGCCTTGCCGGCGAACGGGTTGGCCTCGGTGGCGGCCTGCGGCGTCCACGAGCCGCCCAGGCTGGTGGCCGTGAACGAGCGGAAGTAGCGCCCCTGCGCGCCGATCGCCTCGACGATCATCAGGTAGCGGTTCTGGCCCTGGAGCTTGTACACCTGGACGGCCTCGAACAGGTTGTTCGTCGTGTCGCTCATGATCACGGTCGAGTTCGTGCCGAAGCTGCCCGGGAAGTTCCCGATGGGCATGCTGGCCCGGTAGATCTTGCCGTTGTCCCCGGCGAAGAACAGGTACATGTTCGTGCCGTCACCGATGAGCGTCTGGTCGATGGGGCCGGTCCCGGAGCCGCTGATGCTGCCGGAGAAGAGCACCTGCTGCGCCGACCAGCCGTTCGGGTTCGCCGGGTCGTTCGACGTCCGGTACGAGAACGCGGTCCCGCCCCACTGGTAGGCGAGCACCCACACGTTCTTCGGGGCGAAGTAGAAGAGGGTGGGCGCGACCGTCGAGGCGGACATCGCGTTCTGGCTGGCCGAGGCCATCTCGGACCAGTTGCCGAAGAGGCCGAAGTTCATCGATCCCCACCGGGTGCCCGTGTCGTGCGTGGTCGCGTAGACGAGGTGCCTGCCGTTGTAGGGGGCGACGGTGAAGTCCTTGAGCGAGACCCAGCCGGCCTTCGGCGTCGCCAGCGGGCCGGTCGAGCTCCACCGGTACGTCGACGGAAGGTCGCACGGTCCCGGGTTACCGCCGCCGTCGACGCGGACGAGCTGCCATTGCTGGTTGGCGCCGCCCCAGTCGTCGTACTGGACGATGTTGGCGCCGTCGGCGGTGGAGGCGCCTTGGACTTCGAGGGCTTTGCCGCTGTGGCGGGAGATGAGGCGGACGTGCCCGTCGGGGCTGTCGGCCAGGCGCCATTGCTGGTTGGTGCCGTTGTGGTCGGTCCACTGGACGATGGCGGCGCTGTTGGCGGTGGACCAGTTGTAGACGTCCAGGACCTTGCCGGAGTGGCGGGACTTGAGCCGGTAGTAGCCGCCGCCTGAGTCGACGAACTGCCACTGCTGCTGGTTCTGGTCGTTGCGCGCCCACTGGGTGATGCGGCCGCCGTCGGCCGTGGAGAGGTTGTACACGTCCAGCGCCTTGCCGCTGTTGCGGTTGACGAGCACGTACCAGGCATTGGTGTCGACCGTCGCCGCATGGGCGGCCTGGGTCTGCAGGGCGGCGAACAGGCTCGCCAGCATGACGGCGACCGTCGCCAGGACGGTCAGGAATCTGCGTTTCACGGCTGTGCCTTTCGTCAGGGGGTGGTGAGGTCGAAGCGGCGCACGGTCACCGCGCCGCCGAGGGACTGCGTGGCGTAGTTGAAGATCCCGAAGCGGTAGCCCATGAAGAACTGCCAGGCGTTGTTCAGCGTGAAGGCCGGGCCGAGGCTCGTGAACGTGCTGCCGTCGGTGCTGTAGGAGAAGCGGGCCTGCCTGCCGGAGCCCGGCCGGATGTCGGCGCTGACCCGCAGCCAGATCCGGCCGCTCGGAACGGCCGCGCTCGCCGCCTCGGCGCCCGTGCCGGTGGTCTGCCACGAGCTGTTCATGGTCAGCCCGTCGGTCATCACGACCCGGCTGACGCCGTTGTCGCGTTTGACGCCGATCCACGCCGACCGGTCGCGCAGCATGGCCAGCCCGGCGCGGTCGCCGTTCGCCATCTGCGTGTGGTCGAGCTCGATCGTCGCCGTCGACGACGGGCCCTGGATGCGGTGGGTCAGCGTGTTGCGCGCGTTGTAGAGGTCGTTCGTGACGGTCGCGGTCCGCAGCCGCAGGCCGTCACCGGTGGTGAAGCGGCTGGTGTCGGGGTTGTGGTTCCACTCCCAGCGGTGCCCGAGGGCGGGCGAGGTGAAGGCGTCCGGGCCGATCATGGGGGCCACGGTGCGGCTGGTCTGGATGTTCGGCTTCGGGTACGTGACTCCCCAGCGGCCGTCGACGGTCCGCACGGCCGGCCAGTCGCCGCTCCAGGTGATCGGCGCGAGCGCGGGCATGCGCCCGCCGGGGTAGGCGTCGACGAACGCCATGTAGTACCAGTCGCCGTTCTGCGTCTGGACGAGCCCGCCCTGGTGGGGGACGCCGCCGCCGGAGATGGGGCCGGGCAGGTCGAGCAGGACCTGGCGCATCTCGTACGGGCCCCACGGCGAGGTGGAGCGGAGCACGTACTGGCCGTTGGCGGGCCGGGTCAGCCAGATGTAGTAGTAGCCGTTGCGCTTGTAGAAGCGGGCGCCCTCCAGGGTGCCGACGCTGCTCGGGGTCTGGAACACCTGCTGCGCCCGCACCTGGCCGAGCCCGTCGGGCGTGAGCTGGGCGACGCTGATGGTCCCGTTGCCGTACGCGACGTACATGGTGTCGTCGGTGTCGACCAGCAGGCCGGCGTCGTAGTAGCAGTTGTCGATCCGCGAGCGCTTGGTCCACGTGCCGTCCACGGCGGAGGCGGTGTAGACGTAGGTGCGGCCGAACTCGACGCAGCCGATCCAGTAGAAGGTGCCGGTGCTGGGCCGGTAGTTCAGGGTCGAGGCCCAGATGCCCTTCACGTACGCCCGGCCGCCGTTGAGGTCGTAGGCGCCGGAGTCGAAGTCGAGCCTCGGGACCGAGTGGCCGGCGTACTCCCAGTCGACCAGGTTGTAGGAGCGCAGGATCGGCGCGCCCGGCGAGTAGTGCATCGTCGAGGCCGAGTAGTAGTAGGCGTCGCCGACCCGGATGATGTCGCCGTCGGCGAAGTCCTGCCAGACGACCGGGTTGGTGTAGCCGCCGCCGCCGTCAACGCGGACGAGCTGCCATTGCTGGTTGGCGCCGCCCCAGTCGTCGTACTGGACGATGTTGGCGCCGTCGGCGGTGGAGGCGCCTTGGACTTCGAGGGCTTTGCCGCTGTGGCGGGAGATGAGGCGGACGTGCCCGTCGGGGCTGTCGGCCAGGCGCCATTGCTGGTTGGTGCCGTTGTGGTCGGTCCACTGGACGATGGCGGCGCTGTTGGCGGTGGACCAGTTGTAGACGTCCAGGACCTTGCCGGAGTGGCGGGACTTGAGCCGGTAGTAGCCGCCGCCTGAGTCGACGAACTGCCACTGCTGCTGGTTCTGGTCGTTGCGCGCCCACTGGGTGATGCGGCCGCCGTCGGCCGTGGAGAGGTTGTACACGTCCAGCGCCTTGCCGCTGTTGCGGTTGACGAGCACGTACCAGGCGTTGGTGTCGACCGTGGCGGCCGACGCCTGAGGGGTCAGGAACACGCCCACGACGAGCAGGGACGACAGGATGGAGAGCACGCGCCTCACAGGAACCTCCAGAGGATGTCGTTCGCGCCGCCGTCGTCGGCGAGCACCACCTGCGCGCCCTGCGACGTGCCGGCCAGGCCGAGGACGCGGCCGCCGTTGGCGCACTGGATCCGGAACGTCACCCCCGGCCCGTGGCGCAGCCGCCAGCGGTGGTCGGCGGTGCCGTTGTCGGCCCACTGCACGACGCGCGACCCGGCGGCGGTGCCCATGTTCTCCACGCCCAGCACCTTCTGGCTGTGGGAGTTGCGCAGCCGCAGGTAGCCGCCGCTGTCGACGACCGCCGTCCACAGGTGGTCGGCGGTGCCGGTGTCGCCCCACTGGACGACGAGCGCGCCGTCGGCCGTGGACATGCCGGTGACGCCCAGCACCATCCCGGTCCCCACGTTCTGGATGCGCCGCGCGCCGTTCGGCACGAACCGCCACAGGTTGTCCGGGCTGCCGTTGTCGGAGTCCTGGACCACCTGCGCGCCGTTGGCCGTCGAGCCGTTCCGTACGCCGAGCAGCTTGCCGCTGTGCGCGTTGCGGATCTTGACGGAGCCGTCGCCCGTGTCGCCGACCGTCCAGCGGTGGTCGGCGGTGCCCGTGTCGCCCCACTGGAGCACCCGCGCGTCGTCGGCCGTCGACATGTTCTCGACGCCGAGCACCTTGCCGCTGTGCGCGTTGCGGAAGCGCACCGCGTTGCCGTCGGCGATCGGGACCCAGTCGTGGTCGGCGGTGCCGTTGTCCGTCCACTGGAGGGCCAGGCCGCCGTCGGCGGTGGACATGTTCTGGATGCCCAGGGCCAGCCCGCTGGCCGCGTTGATCAGCCGGAAGCTCGCCGCGCCGCTCCCGCCCGGGCCGCCGGTGTTCCAGTACACGACGTAGTTGTGGCCGTGCGCGTCGTGGAAGGGCCCCAGCCGCACCTGCGCCCCGTCGGCCGTGGCCGTGAAGGTCAGGGAGGAGGCGCTGGTCCGGGTGACCGACGACGGGGTGAGCGTGGGGGCCGACGACAGGGCGGTGTTGCCGTAGTCGCCCGACAGCACGACCGGGCCGTAGGTGACGGCCTGCACCCGGGGGTCGTCGGCGGCGGCCCTCATGATCACGCGCATCGGCAGCCGCACGGTCACGGTGTCGCCCGGGGCCCACGACCGGGTGAGGGCGGCGTAGCTGCCCGGCGTCGTGGCGATGTCCTGCCGGACCCCGTTGACGCTGACCGTCGCGCCCTGCGTCCAGCCCGGGATGCGCACGCGCATCGTCCACGAGCCGCTCACGTTGCCGGTGACCTGCAAGGACGTGGTGTCGCCGACCGGGTAGGAGGTCGTCTGGGTGACCGTGATGCCGCGCCGGGCCCAGTCGAGCGTGGAGGGCACGAACAGGTTCACGAACAGCGTGGTGCCGTCGTGGAAGTAGATCGAGTCCATCAGCTTGGTGTTGGTCTCGATCCCGGTGCCCTGGCAGCACCAGAACGAGTTGTAGTCCGTGCTCCAGGTGCCTCCGCCCCAGGCCGGGCCGACACCGCGCCGCCCGCCGGGGTTCAGCGGCGTGAAGTACGTGACGTGCCCGTGCGGGTTCGCCGGGTCCTGCTGCCCGATCAGATGGTTGAGCAGGGCGTTCTCGTAGTAGTCGAAGTAGTCGGCCCGCGTCGGCGACAGCAGCCACAGCTCCCGGGTCAGCTTGAGCATGTTGTACGTGTTGCACGCCTCCCCGGTGTCCCTGGTCAGGTGCGCGGCGATCGCGTCGGGGGCGCGGAAGTGCTCGGCCTGGCTGTTGGAGCCGTTCACGTACGTGTGCGCGCCGACGGTGATGGACCAGGCGTTGGCGGCGATGTCGCGGTAGCGGGTCGTGCCCGTCGCCTTGTACTCCCGGGCCGCGCCGATCCACTTGGGCACCTGCGTGTTGGCGTGCAGCCCGTTGAGCCGGTCCTGGCCCGAGGCCAGCGGGTCGAACACCGCCGCGTGGTCGAAGCGCCGGGCCGTGGTCAGCCAGCGGGCGTCGCCGGTCATCTGGTACAGGTCCGTGAGCACGGCGTTCATGCCGCCGAACTCGGTGCCGAGCATCGCCTGCATCTGGCTCTGGCTCAGCCGCGACGTGCGGGCGTCCACCCATCCGGCCAGCGCCAGCAGCACGGTCCTGGCCTGGGTGTTGCCGATCAGCCGCCAGGCGTCCAGCAGCCCGGCCAGCGTCTTGTGGATGCAGTAGTACGGCACGTTGCCGTTGTTCAGCGTGCGGTTCTCCACGGCCGTGATGTCCGACTCGGGGAAGCCGGACAGGTAGCCGGCGGTGAACCCGGCGGCGGCGTTGTTCGCCTGGCATCGGGCCAGCTCGGCCACCATGCGGTCGGCCTTGTCCCGGCAGGTGGTGTCGCCGAGCACGGCATACGCCTGCGCCCAGGCCGTCAGGAAGTGGCCCTGCATGTGGGAGCGGAACGGGAAGCCGGGCGCGTCCCAGCCGCCGTTGGCCGCCGCGCCGCCGGTGGACAGCCGGTGGTTGGCCCGGAAGACGTACAGGAGCCGGTCGACGTCGACGAAGCGCAGGTAGGCCAGGGTGCGGTTCTGGTTGTCCAGCCAGCGGCCGGAGGTCAGCCGGACCTGGCCGAGGTCGAACTCGTAGGCCGAGACGCCGATGTCGGGCCTGGCCCAGGGGAGGGCGGCGGCGAGCGCGGGGGAGGCGCCGGCCGCCTGGCCGGCGACCGTGAACGCGGCGGTCGCGCCCGCGGCCTGGAGGAGCTGACGACGGCTCAAGGACATGCGGTGCTCCTTGGGGGGAGGGGGAGTGTTAGCGTTAACATTTCGCCGGCCGGATCTGCGTCGTTCTCTTCCTCGGGGTGTTGCCGGGGAGTACATACGACAGTCCGGCCCGCCGTCAACGGCGGGCCTCCCCCGGCGGCGCGGCTGATGCCGCCCGGACGGCTTCCCTGCTGCGCTTTCGCGCCGGGAGGAGATCGCGCGGCCCCGCCCGCCGCCGTGAAAGTTTCACGGCGGCGGCCTGGGGCCGGCCCGTCAACGTGCGGGAGATCGCGCGTCGACGTGCCGCCCCGGGTTCCCCTTCCCCTCCACCCCGAGGGAGGGGGAACCCGGAGGGGCGATCAGGGCGAGACGGAGCCCGCGTTGTACGTCCACTTCTGGTTGCTGCCGCCCCAGCAGGTGTAGAGCTGCAGCCCGGTCCCGTTCGCGGTGCCGTTGCCGACGGCGTCCAGGCACAGCCCGGACTGCACGCCCACGATCGAGCCGTCGGAGTTGACGCGCCACTTCTGGTTGTCGCCGCCCCAGCAGGAGTAGATCTGGATCCTGGCGCCGTTGCCCGAGCCCCCGGCGTCCAGGCACTTGTTGCCGTAGACCCGCAGCTCCCCGGCCGAGGTCCGCGTCCACTGCTGGTTGGTCTGCCCGTTGCAGTCCCACAGCTGCACCGCGGTGCCGTCGGCGGTCGAGGCGCTGGGCACGTCCACGCAGCGGCCGGAGGCGACACCCTTGAGCTGGCCCTCGTCACCGCCCGGTGGCGGCGTCGTCGTGCTGCCGCCGTTCAGCGCGTTGAGCACCGCGGTGTAGGCGGGCTTCTTGTTGCCGTTGCCGTCGAACAGCAGCGGGGTGTCGCCCGAGCGCCAGGAGTCGATGTCGCGCACGCCCCACACCGTGATGCCGACGCAGCGCGGCACGGCCAGGCAGTCCTGGGTCACGGCGGCGTACGTGGCGGCCGAGGCGCCCTGGATGTCCAGCTCGGTGATGGCCACGTCGACGCCGAGCGCCGCGAAGCTCTGCAGCGTGGTGCGGAAGTTGCTGTTGTACGGGCTGCCGCTGTTGAAGTGCGCCTGGAAGCCCACGCAGTCGATGGGCACGCCCCGCGCCTTGAAGTCCCTGACCATGTTGTAGACGCCCTGCGTCTTGGCCCAGGTCCAGTTCTCGATGTTGTAGTCGTTGTAGCAGAGCTTGGCCGCCGGGTCGGCGGTGCGCGCGGTGCGGAAGGCGACCTCGATCCAGTCGTTGCCGGTGCGCTGGAGGTTGGAGTCGCGCCGGCCGCCGGAGTTGCCGTCGGCGTAGGCCTCGTTGACCACGTCCCAGGAGTAGATCTTGCCCTTGTAGTGGGCCATGACGCCGTTGATGTGGTTGATCATCGCCTGGCGCAGCGTGCTGCCGGACAGGTTCTGCATCCACTGCGGCTGCTGCGAGTGCCAGGCCAGGGTGTGCCCGCGGACCCGCTTGCCGTTCTGGACGGCCCAGTTGTAGACGCGGTCGCCCTGGGTGAAGTTGAACTGACCCCGCTGCGGCTCGGTGGCGTCGATCTTCATCTCGTTCTCGGCCGTCACCATGTCGAACTCGCGCGCCGCGATCGAGGTGTAGGCGGCCTCGCCGAGCTTGCTCGAGGTGATGGCGGTGCCGAAATAGCGGCCGCTCTGGGCGGCGGCGGCGCCCAGCGTGCTCTCCGCGGCGCTCGCGGGCAGCGCCGACGTCAGCGCGGCGACCAGGCCGACGGCGCCGATCGCGCCGGTGATCAGCGCCCGGCGGCGCCCGCTTCGCGGTGGCCGGGCGGTGGGTGGGGAAACGGCGTTGACGCTCATTGCCTGAACCTCCATGAAGCGGATCACGAGCTGGAGATCGTCCTGGGGGCTCAGTGTGGGAAGCGTCCCGAAACTTGTCAAGATATGACTGAAAACTTTCGGTGGGGTGCTGCTGTGCCTGCCCAGGTGGTCCTGCGTTCGCGCGCCTAAAAGTTTCGCCCGGCGATGCGGCGGCGGGGCGCCGGCATGAAAGTTTCATCGTGCCGCGCGGCTCTGTGGCCCGATATCGCGAGGTCGGCGCGGGGGAGGGGGTGCCGCGCCGATGCGGGCCCGCTTGACAGCGCCCGCGACTCCGTGTCTGTTAGCGCTAACACCCCCCTGAGAGAGGCGGAAGCATGGGACCAGCACCCCCCGCGAGAGCCCGTACCAGGAAGTACGCCGCTCTGGCGGCTCTGATCACCCTCCTGTCCGTGTTCCTCACGGCCCCGCCGCAGGCGGCGGCGGCCTCCCTGACCGAGGTGACCGGCTTCGGCCCCAACCCGGGCGGCCTGCGGATGTACGTCTACGTCCCCGACCGGCTGGCGCCCAGGCCGGGCGTCCTGGTGGCGATGCACGGCTGCAACGGCTGGGCCCCCGCCTTCCACCAGGGGACCGAGTTCGCCTCACTCGCGGACCGGCACGGCTTCGTCGTCATCTACCCGCAGGCCAACAAGAGCGCCAACGGCCTGTCGAACTGCTTCGACGTGTGGTCGGACGCCGCCCTGCGCCACGGCGGCGGCAGCGACCCGGTGTCGATCGTCTCCATGACGAACCACGTCCTGCAACGCTACGACGGCGACCCGCAGCGGGTGTTCGCCACCGGCTTCTCCTCCGGGGCGATGGAGACCGTCAACCTGCTCGCCACCTACCCGGACGTCTTCAAGGCGGGCGCGCCGTTCGCGGGCGTCCCGTACGGGTGCCTCGGCCCCGCCGGATGCGCCGACAGGACGCCGCAGCAGTGGAGCGACATGGTGAGGAACGCCTACCCCGGCTACACCGGGCCCCGGCCGCGCTTGATGACCTGGCACGGCACGCAGGACTCCGTCCTGCCCTACACGATGCTGCAGGAGCAGGTCGACCAGTGGACCGGAGTGCACGGGATCAGCACCACCCCCGTCACCACCGACAGCCCGCAGCCCGGCTGGACCCGGCGGGTCTTCGGCTCCGGGCAGGTCGAGGCGTACACCGTCACCGGAGCCGGCCACGACCTGCCGCACCCCGGGATGGCCGCGCACGCCATCCGCTTCTTCGGCCTGGACGGCGGCACGCCCGGCGACGGCGCCGGGCAGATCAGGGGGACGGGCTCCGGACGCTGCCTGGACGTGCCCGGCGCCGCCACCGCCGACGGCACCGCCGTGCAGCTGTGGGACTGCAACGGCCGCGCCAACCAGCAGTGGGCCGCCACCGCCGCCGGCGAGATCAAGGTCTACGGCGCCAAGTGCCTCGACGCGGCAGGCACCGGCAACGGCGCCGCCATCCAGATCTACTCCTGCTGGGGCGGCGACAACCAGAAGTGGCGCGTCAACGCGGACGGCTCGATCGTGGGCGTGCAGTCCGGGCTGTGCCTGGACGCCGTCGGCCGGGGCACCGCCAACGGCACCCGCCTCCAGCTCTACGCCTGCCACGGCGGCGACAACCAGAAGTGGACCTGGACGAGGTGACCAGCTCAGGCGGCCGGCTCAGGTGATGGTGAGCGTCGTCACCCCGTTCGCCCCGGTGAGCCCGGTGGTGAGGCACTTCAGCAGGTCCGGCTGGACGAGCGTGACGGTCTGCACGGCTGACCGGCCCTGGAACCGGCCCTGGACGACAGGGCCGGTGAACGTGGTGATCACCTGACCGGCCACGGCGGTGCTGCTCCCGGTGCCGTCGATGGCGCTGCTGTCGCCGGTGTTCCACTCGACGACCCGTACCGCCTCGAAGCCGTCGAGGAGGTCGTTGCACCCGGCGAAGATCGTGAACCGCTCCCCGTACGTCCCGCTCGTGACCTGGCCCGCGCCGTCGAGGCAGGAGCTGAAGTCGCCGCTCACCGTCACCTCGATGTCCCGCGGCGTGAAGGTCACCCCCGGGCTGTACGTGACGGTCTCGGTGCCCTGGCACTGCGCGGGCGCCGCAGCCTGGGCGGGACCGGCGGCCGGGACGGCCACGCTGAAGGCGGCGACGGCCGCGACGGCGATCAGGGCGCGCACGCCTCGGCGCGGCCGAGAGGAACGAGAGGTCACCGGGCACTCCCAAGGACGGAATCATCGGACGTACCAAGACATGACAGCTTCATCCTCGGTACGCCGCTATGCCCGCGATGGTGGCAGAATCGTACCTTGTCGACACGCTCCGTGACCTCTACTGTCCTGGGTGGGGGTCCGGGAGAACCGGCTCCCAGCGCCTGTTCCGCCTCGTCGCGAAAGGGACGCCCCATGCGCACCGGAGCCACCTCAGCCAGGACCGCGGTCTGCGGCGCCGTCCTCGCGCTGCTCTGCCCCCTGGGCATGGCGTACGCCGCACCGGCGCACGCCATCGGCCAGGACGTCCTCTGCTCGATCGACGGCACCAACACCCTGACCTTCTCGCCCAAGCTGCGCCTGACCGAGCAGAACGTGACCATGACCGGCACCGGCACCTACCCGACCTGCGTGTCCAGCGACCCGGACATCACCTCGGGCACGTCGACGATCTCCGGGCAGGGCAGCCTCGGCTGCCTGTCCGGCGCCATGCCCGCGACCGAGGTCGTGACCTGGAACACCGGCGAGACCTCGACCATCAGCTACACCGTCACGCTCAACGTGGTCGCGGGCCAGTCGGTCTTCGCCGTCGTCGGCGCCGTCACCGCGGGCAAGTTCGCCGGCGACACCGTGACCTCCGAGGGCGTCACCCTGGAGGACCCCATCACGCCGCTCCTCGACTGCCTGGCTCCCGGCTACGGCGGCAGCACCGGCGCGACCATCCTCACCCTCACCGACCTCCAGCCCTGAGCGCAGGCGTCAGGTCCCGCCGTGGGACGCGGCCGAGAGCTCCTGCCACTCGTCCCAGGTCCTGAGCCGGTCGGCGTAGACCTGCTGGATCATCGGATGGATGCCCACTCCGAAGATCACCCGCAGGGGCGGGTTGTCCAGGTCGACGAGCGTGAGCAGCGCCTGGGCCGCGGCGGCCGGGTCACCGGCGGGCAGCTTCCCGGTCATCGCGCCGAGACGCCTGCGGACGTCGTCGTAGGCCGGATCCGTCCGGGCCAGGTGGCCGTTGGCCAGCGGGTCCGGGTTCTTGCCGTCGCGGGTGGCGAACGTGCCGGGCTCGACGACCGTCACCTTGACGCCGAACCCGGCGACCTCGGCGGCCAGGGCCTCGTTGAGCCCTTCGAGCGCCCACTTGGAGGCGTGGTAGGCGCCGCCGAGCGGCATCGTGATGATCCCCGCGGCCGACGAGAGCTGGACGATGTGCCCGGAGCGCTGCTCGCGCAGGTACGGCAGCGCGGCCTGGATCACCCAGACCGCGCCGAACAGGTTCGTCTCCATCTGGTCGCGCAGCTCCCGCTCGGTCAGCTCCTCGACCGCGCCGAACTGGGCGTACCCGGCGTTGTTCACGACGACGTCCAGGCGGCCGAAGTGCTTCGCGGCCCGCTCGACCGTCGCGAACACGGCCGTCCTGTCGGTCACGTCCAGGACCAGCGGGAGCACCGCGTCGCCGTGGCGGGCGACCAGGTCGTCCAGGCCGGCGACGGTCCTGGCGGTGGCGGCCACCCTGTCACCCCTGGCCAGGGCGGCCTCGACGAACCGGCGGCCGAGACCGCGCGACGAACCGGTGACGAACCAGACCTTGCTCATGATGTCTTCCTCCTCTTCGTTCCGGATGGCCGGGCCGCGTGCCCGGGGTCAGGCGGCCGGCCGGCGGGCGGAACGGGCCCGCGCCAGCCCGCCGAGGACCAGGGCGATCACCCCCAGCGCCAGGGCCACGTAGCCGCCGACGGTGCCGTTGCCGGTGCCGGGGCCGCCGTCGGCGGTGACCAGCACCACCGCGCCGATCACCGTGCCGGCCGCCCCCGCCGCCAGGGCCACGACGACCCCGCCGCGCCGGGCGCCGCTGCCGCGGGCGGCGCGGGCGGCGCGGGCCAGCGCCAGCCCGCCCGCGACCGCGCCGGTCAGGCTCAGCAGCGCGCCCGCCAGGGACCAGAGCCGGTCGGCGGTCAGAGCGCCGGGACCGGCGTCCGGCGACTGCGCCACGACGTCCGCGAGCACGGAGTGGATGGACATGAGAAGTCCCTTCTGCTGATCAGGACAGGGCGCGCCGGTTGAGCCCGGCCAGCCCCGTGACGGTGAGGAGCGCCGTGACGGCGAGCATGATCAGGACGGGCGCCACGGTGAAGTCGCCGCCCGAGACGATCATCGGCAGGTTGGGGAAGGGGACGAAGAACCGGGCGACCCAGTAGTCGATCCCGACGATGGGTCCCAGCACTTCGCCGAACAGGTTGACGAACAGGAAGGCGGCCCACGAGATCGCCGCCGCGGCCCTGGGCAGCAGGCCGAAGGCCAGCAGGCCGACCCCCGCCAGCACCCAGACGGCGGGCGCCTGGACCAGCGCGCCCCCCAGAGCCTTTCCCGGCTCCCCGGCCGTCAGCCCCAGCGTCAGACCGGCGGCGGCGAGGACGACGACGCTGCCGAGCACGGCGAGGACCAGGTGGGAGCAGGCCCAGCGGGTCCGGCCGACCGGCGTGGACAACAGCAGCCCGGCCCGCCCGGAAAGCTCCTCGTCGCGCAGCCGCAGCAGCACGAGCAGCGGGTGGAGGGCGGCGACGTAGCCGAGGCCGAGCACGATCAGCCAGAGGTACGCGTCGGTCATCGTGGCCTCGGGAGAGGCGGTGTAGCGGCGGAAGAACTCCTCGACGGCGGCTCCCTGCCTGGCGACCTCCGGGATGGACCGGGCCAGCGCGCCGAGGACCAGCCCGGCGGCCGCGTAACCGACGGTCCAGCCGATCAGCAGGCCCCGCTGCGTCCGCCAGGCCAGGGCGAGCGGGCCGCGCAGCCGTACCGAGGACGCGGGTCCGGGACGCTCCGGGATCAGGCCGAGCCCCACGTCCCGCCGGGCGTTGAGCCGGTGGGCGAGGGCCGCGGTGACCGCGAAGAGGGCCAGGCTGAGCAGCAGGACGGCCACGTCGTCGGTCCCGTACGGGCGGACCAGGTGCGACCAGCCCTGCGGCGAGAGCCACTTCAGCGCGGTCAGGCCGCTGCCGTCGGCGAGGAAGCGCAGGCCGTAGCCGGCGCCCAGGCCGGCGGCGGCGATGCCGATCGCGGCGCGGGCGCCCTGGGTGACCTGGGCGGCCAGGGCGCCGATGCCGGCGAACACCAGCCCGGCGGCGGCGATCGCGGCGCCGAACGCCACCGACCCCGCCGCCCCGGCGCCCGCCAGGATCATGGCCGAGGCGGTGACCAGCCCGGCCAGGACGACACAGGCCGACGTCACGGCGAGCGCGGCGGTCAGCGGCGCGGACCGGCCGACGACGCCGGACCCGGCCAGCTCGGCGCGGCCCGACTCCTCCTCGCCCCGGGTGTGCCGGACCACGGTGAGGATCGCGATCAGGCCGATGACGGTGTAGATGGCGTCGGCGTTCTTCCACACCGCCATGGCGGCGACCGAGGAGGCGTACACCTCCCCGGCGAACGCGGTCAGCGCCTTGTTGGCGCTCATCTCCCGGGCGAACGCGCCGATGTCGGGAATGCCGGTCGCGTACCGGTTGAACTGGCCCGCCGCCAGGACGGCGAGCAGGAGGATCCAGACCGGGGCGATCAGGCGCTCGCGGCGGGCGACCAGCTTGACCAGCGTCCACGTGCCCGTCACGCCGCACCGTCCCGCGTGGCGTAGTGACGCAGGAACAGGTCCTCCAGGGACGGCGGCCGGCTGGTCAGGCTCGCGATCCCGGCCCGCGCCAGCAGCAGCATCACCTTCTCCAGCCGGTCGCCGTCCACCTGGAAGGAGACCCGCCGGCCCTCGACGGTCAGGCCGTGGACGCCGGGCAACTGGGGGACCGGGCCGTACAGCTCGGCGGTGACGCTCGTCATGGTGAGGTGGCGCAGCTCGGCCAGGGTCCCCGACTCGACGTCGCGCCCGGCGCGGATGATGCTGACCCGGTCGCACACCGCCTCGACCTCGGACAGGATGTGGCTGGAGAGCAGGACCGTACGGTGGCGCCGCTTCTCCTCGGCGACGCACCGCTGGAAGACCGCCTCCATCAGCGGGTCCAGCCCGGACGTCGGCTCGTCCAGGACGAGCAGCTCGGCGTCGGAGGCGAAGGCGGCGACCAGGGCGACCTTCTGCCGGTTGCCCTTGGAGTACGTCCTGGTCCGCTTGCGGGTGTCGAGCCCGAACCGCTCGACCAGGTCGGCCCGCCGCGCCGGGTCCAGGCCGCCGCGCAGCTCGCCGAGCAGGTCGATCACCTCGCCGCCGGTCAGCGACGGCCACAGGCTCACGTCTCCTGGCACGTAGGCCAGCCGCCGGTGCAGCGCGGCGGCGTCCTTGCGCGGGTCCCCGCCCAGCAGGACGGCGGAGCCCGAGTCGGCGCGCATCAGCCCGAGCAGGATGCGGATCGTGGTGGACTTGCCCGACCCGTTCGGGCCGAGGAAGCCGTGGACTTCACCGGTCCGGACGGTCATCGTCAGGCCGTCCAGGGCGTGCGTGCGCCCGAAGCTCTTGCGGAGCTCTTCGACGGCGATCGCGACGTTCATGGGAGGCTCCAGTGGGGGGAGTGTTGTTACGCTGTGCACCAGGGCCGGTCCGCGCGCTCTATGGGGCCGGACCTCACTGTGCAGAGCCGCTGGACCCCGATCAACGCCGTTCTCGGCGCACCCGCGATAACACCCCGGTTATCACCGCTGGACAGAGCCTCGATCAACCTGAAATCGGGCCAATGGAGATACGTGACATAACGATCTTTCTGGTGCTCGCCGAGGAGCTGCACTTCGGCCGGGCCGCCGCGCGGCTGCACGTCTCCCAGGCCCGGGTCAGCCAGGCCATCGCCGAGCAGGAACGCCGCCTGGGCGGCGCGCTGTTCGACCGCTCCAACCGGCGCAGGATCGAGCTCACCCCGCTCGGCCGGCAGCTCCACGGCGAGCTCGGGCCGGCCTACGCCGCCCTGTGCGAGGCCATCGAACGCGCCCGCCTCGCGGCCCGGGGCATCACCTCCGTGCTCCGCGTCGGCATGCTGCCGATGAACGTCCACGACCTGCGCCCCTACTGGGCCACCTTCCGCGCCCGCCACCCCGCCTGGGAGCTGCGCTTCAGCCACCCGCCCTTCACCGACATGTTCGGCAACCTGCGCCGCGGCGAGCTCGACGTCCTGGTCGCCTGGTTACCGGTCGAGGAGCCCGACCTCACCGTCGGCCCGGTGCTCTTCTCCGAGCCGCGGGTGCTCGCGGTGTCCGCCGGGCACGAGCTCGCCCGGCACACGTCCGTCTCCCTGGAGATGGTCAGCGACTACCAGCACCCGGACACCGACATCGGGCCGGCGTACTGGTTCGAGAGCTACCTGCCCGCCCGGACCCGCAAGGGCCGCCGCATCGAGCGCGGCCCCCTGGTCCACAACCCCAACGACGTGCTCACCCTGACCGGCCTGGGCGAGGTCGTGACCGTCTTCCCCGCGCACATGGCCCGCTACGGCGTCCGCCCCGACCTCACCTACCTGGCCGTACGCGACATGGGCGCCCTGCCGTACGCCCTGGTGTGGCGCACCAAGGCGGAGAGCGGCCCCATCCGCGCCCTCGCCAGGACCGTCCGCGACCTCGGCCCGCTCAGGACGGGCGACCTATGACCGCCCGTCCTGGGGAAGGGCGGGCAGGGGGAGGGTCAGGCCGGTCTTGACGGTGTCGAAGACGACCAGCGTCTCGTAGCGCTGGACGTTGTCGTCCGCCTTGAACAGGCGGTCGCCGAGCCGGCCGCAGTCGCGGGTGCTCCGCGCGGCCAGGACGACCACGTAGTCCCACGGTCCGGCGACCCGGTAGCACTGCTGGACCTGCGGGTCGGCGCGCATCCGGCCCGCGAAGGCGCGGTGGTGCTCGAACGACTCCCTGGCCAGGGTCACCAGGACCGTGGCCAGGACGGTGGGGCCGAAGAGGTGCGGGTCGAGGACGGCGACCTGCCGGGTGATGAGGCCGTCCCTGCGGTAGCGGGCGATCCGCCGCTGGACGGCGCTGGGCGAGAGCCCGACCTGCTCGCCGAGCTCGTGCAGGGTGCGCCCGGAGTCGTGCTGGAGCAGGTCCAGCAGGTGGGCGTCGATCTCGTCCAGGCGGGGCGGCGGCGGTTCGGGCATGCAAGATTATTGCGTCGCGGGGCGAAATCCTCAATCGGTTCGATCGGGAGTTCGGCTAACGTCGGCCGGGTTCCCGAAGCTACCGAGGAAGGGCGGCGCGCGTGGATCTGGACGTGGCGCGGATCGAGAAGGCCGTGCGGGTGATCGATCCGGTGTTCCTGGACACGCCGCAGTATCTCGACGAGCAGCTGTGCCGGGCGCTGGGCGGCCGGGCGGTGACCGTCAAGGTGGAGACGGCCAACCCGGTGCGCAGCTTCAAGGGCCGGGGCGCCGATCTGATGCTGAGCACCCTCGCCCCCGGCACGCCGGTGGTGTGCGCCAGCTCGGGCAACTTCGGGCAGGCCGTCGCCTACGCCGGGCGGGCCCGGGGGATGCCGGTCGAGGTGTTCGTGCCCGAGACGGTCAACCCCGACAAGCGTGAACGGATGGAAGCGTTCGGCGCCCGCGTCATCGCGGCCGGGCCGGACGGATCGTCCGCGCGGGAGGCCGCGGCCGCCTACGCCGCGGACCACCCTGACCGCTTCTACGCGCAGGACGGCTCGCAGGCGGCGATCGCCGAGGGAGCCGGGACGATCGGGGTCGAGCTGACCCGGCCCCGGCCGGGTGGCGCGGGGCGCCCGGTGTACGACGCCGTCGTGCTCCCGGTCGGCGACGGCGCGCTGATCAACGGCGTGGGACGGTGGATGAAGGAGCACGCTCCCGGCACCCGGATCGTCGGCGTCAACGCCGAGGGCGCGCCCTCGATGCTGGAGAGCCTGCGCGCCGGCCGCCCGGTCCGCGTCGAACACGCCCGCACCTTCGCCGACGGGATCGCGGTGAGCCTCCCGCTGGAAGCCTCGGTGCGGCGGGCCCGCGCCCTGGTGGACGAGATCGTCCTGGTGAGCGACGAGGCCATCGCCGCGGCCGTGGAGCTGGCGGCGCGCACGCTGGGCATCCTCCTGGAACCGGCGGGCGCGGCCGGCCTGGCCGCGATCGCCCAGGGCCTGGTCGCCGGCGACCGGCCGGCGACCGTGCTGACCGGCGCCAACCCCCGCCCCGAGCAGGTCCGGGAGCTCGCGGCCCGGCTGGCGCGCTCCTCCTGCTGAAGGGGGCCGGTCAGCGGCTGATGCCGTCCAGCTCGGCCAGGTCCTCCTCCGAGAGGGACAGGCCCGCGCCGGCGACGTTCTCACGCAGGTGGGCCGTCGACGAGGTGCCGGGGATGAGCAGGATGTTCGGTGACCGCCGCAGCAGCCAGGCCAGCGCGACGGACATCGGCGCCGCCCCCGCGCGGGCGGCGACCGCCGAGAGCGCCGACGACTGGAGCGGGGTGAAGCCCCCGAGCGGGAAGAAGGGCACGTACGCGACGCCGTCGGCGGCGAGCCGGTCGATGAGCGCGTCGTCGCCGCGGTGGGCGAGGTTGTACATGTTCTGCACGCACACGATCGGCGCGATGCTCCGCGCCTCCGCGACCTGCTCCGCCGTGGCGTTGCTGACGCCGAGGTGACGGATCAGGCCCTGCCGCTGAAGGTCGGCCAGCGTCCCGAACGCCTCGGCGAGCGAGCCGGGCCGCGGGCCCTCGGCGTCGCCGAGCCGGAGGTTGACCAGGTCGAGCACGTCGAGCCCCAGGGACTCCAGGTTCTCGTGGACCTGGCGGCGCAGGTCCTCCGGCCGCCGGGCCGGAGGCCAGCCGCCCTGCTCGTCGCGGGTCGCGCCCACCTTGGTGGCGATGCGCAGCGACTCGGGATAGGGGTGCAGCGCCTCGCGGATCAGCTCGTTGGTGACGCGCGGCCCGTACGCGTCGCTGGTGTCGATGTGGGTGATGCCGAGGTCGACCGCCTCGCGCAGCACGGCCAGGGCGCCGTCGCGGTCGGCGGGCGGCCCCATGACCCACGGGCCGGCCAGTTGCATGGCGCCGTACCCGAACCGGGTGACGGTCAGGTCGCCCAGGGTCCAGGTGCCGCCGGGAAGAGTGCGAGCCGGGGTGCTCATGTCATCGCCTTTCGTCATGCCATCAGGAGGTGGCGTCCGCCGCCTCCTTGCATCAGCATTGGAGAGAAGCTTCCTTTCCGGAAGTAGGCACTCTGAAGTGCGTAACTCGCCCAGCGGTGAGAGGTGCGAAGCGGTGACGACGATGAAGGCGGCCCAGAAGAGGGCCCAGGCCAAGGTGGAGTACAACGCGTTCCTGGCGGAGTGCCCCAGCCGGCGGCTGCTCGACCGGATCTCGGACAAGTGGGTCGTCCTGATCCTGTGCGCGCTGGGCGGCGACAGCGGCGCTGACGAGGGTGGTGCGGCTCCGCAGGCGATGCGTTACTCCGAGATCTCCCGTCTGCTGGCCGGGGTCAGCCAGAAGATGCTGACCCAGACGCTGCGGGCGCTGGAGCGCGACGGGCTGCTCGTCCGCACCGTGACGCCGACCGTCCCCGTCACCGTCACCTACGAGCTGACCGACCTCGGCCTCTCGCTCCACCGCATGGCGCGCGGGCTCAGGGGCTGGGCGCAGTCGCACATGGGGGAGGTCCTCGCCAACCGCGAGACCTACGCCGCCCGCGCCTCTGGCTGAGCACGGCCGGGCGGCGAGCCTCCGTGGCCCGCGCCGCCCTGCTGCAGGAGTGCGCGGATGCGGGCGGCCAGGACCAGGAGCCCGGTCGCGGCGGTCAGGCCGGCCGTGGCGAGAAGGGTCGGCCAGATGTGCGACAGCAGGACGAAGGTGACGTCACGGCCGCCGGTGACCAGCTCCAGGAGGCGCGGCAGGAAGACGAACCCCGGCAACGGCAGCAGATAGGGCACCAGCCGGAGCGCCGTCCGCCACCGCGCGGCGCCGGCGCGGCGCCGCGCCCAGAGCCGCGCCCGGCGGGCCTTGACCGCCCCGGCCGCCGCGACCGACAGCGCCGCGGCGAGGGCGGTCAGGTCGGCGACGAAGGCCAGCGGCAGCGGGGCGCCCGCGCCGGACGAGCCCCGGGTCAGGGCGATCAGGTCCTCCATGACGGCCTCGACGTCGGCCTCCAGCGGCATCCGGCTGTTGGACATCAGCGCGATGCCGTACCCGGTGTCGGGCAGCAGCACCATGGTCGCCGTCGAGGTGAACGACGATCCGGGGTGCGTGATCTGCCGGGGGCCGCCGTAGGTGTCGGGATTGTCCCAGCCGAGGGCGTAGCGCCCGTCGGGCGCGCTGGGCCGGCGCAGCTCCCGCAGCCCGCGCCGGGACAGGACCGCGCTCGTCGCGTCCCGGGTGTGCAGGGCCAGCCACCGGGCGAGGTCGTCGGCCGTGGTGACGACGCCGGCCGAGCCGGCCACGAACCGGTCGGGCTCGGTGCGCGGCCACGTGAGGCCGAGGAAGCGGTTGTGCCCGTCCACGAGCCTCGGCACCGGGTCCCGCCAGTTGCCGACGGTCACGGTCGAGGTCATCCGCAACGGGGTGAACACCCGCCGGTCGAGCTGGTCGGCGAAGGGCACCCCGCTCACCACCTCCACCAGCCGCGCGGCCACCCAGTAGTTGGGGTTGTGGTAGTCGTGCCGCACGCCCGGCGCGGCGGCCAGCCGGGCGTGGCGCAGGTCCGCCACCGCCTGACGGAGTGAGTCCGGCTGGGGGAGCGTGGCCTCCGGGTACGTGGTGTCCGACATGCCGGAGCTGTGGTCGAGCAGGTGACGGACGGTGATCCGCCCGGCTCTCAGGTCGGCCAGGGCGAACTCCGGCAGATGGCGCATCACGGGATCGTCGAGGCCGAGGCGACCGGCCTCGGCCAGCTGCATCACCGCCAGGGCGGTGAACGACTTCGACAGCGACGCGATCCGCATCGGCGTACGGCTCGTGACCGGCTCGCCTCGCGCGTCGTGCCCGTACCCGCCGGTGTGCAGGACGCGGCCGTCCTTGACGAGCGCCACCGCGACGCCGGGCAGGCGGGCCGGGCCGAGGTTGGCCCGCACCACGCCGGCGATCGCGGCCGGGTCCGGTCGCGGCGGCGCCGCCGAAGCGGGGGAGGCCGCCGGGCCGAGGCAGACCACGGCCGCGGCCGCACCGCTCACGAGCCGCCTGGTCAACACGTTCATACGCACTCCATAGGAAAAGGGCAGGCTTCATCGGAAAAGGGGGAGGCTCCGCCGGAAGGGGCAGGCTCCATCGGAAGGGGCAGGCTCCGCCGGAAGGGGCAGGCTCCGTCGGAAAGGGCAGGACGAGGGGACCGGCCGCGGCTCGCAGGGCCGCCCGGTCGTCGGGTCAGGAGGGGTTACTCGTTCAGGAAGCGCACGATGGCCAGGACCCGCCGGTTGTAGCCGTCGGCGTGCGCGAGGCCGAGCTTGTCGAAGATGGCGTTGGCGTGCTTCTCCACCGCGCTGCGCGAGACGTGCAGGCGGGCGGCGATCGACTCGTTGGTGTGCCCCTGCGCCATCCGGGCCAGCACCTCGTGCTCGCGCGGGGTGAGCCGGGCCAGGGCCACGGTGTCGCGGGCGCGGTTGAGCAGCCGCCGGACGACCTCCGGGTCGAACGCCGTGCCGCCGTCCGCCACCCGCCGCAGCGCCTCCAGGAAGTCGCCGACCTCGGCCACCCGGTCCTTCAGCAGGTAGCCGGCCCCGCGCGCGTCGCTGTCGAGGAGCTGGGCGGCGTAGCGGGTGTCGACGTACTGCGACAGCACCAGCACGCCGATCCCCGGATGCCGCCGCCGGACGGCGAGCGCGGCCCGCAGGCCCTCGCTGGTGTACGTGGGCGGCATGCGGACGTCGGCGATGACCACCTCCGGCCGATGCTCGTCACACGCGGCGACCAGCGCCTCGCCGTCGCCGACGGCCGCCACGACCTCGTGGCCGTCCTCGCCCAGCAGCCGGGTCAGGCCCTCACGCAGCAGCGTGTTGTCCTCGGCCAGCACTACGCGCACGGCAGCTCCGCCCGCAGCGTCGTCGGCCCGCCCACGGGGCTGTCGAGCTCGAACCGGCCGTCGTGGGCCGCCACCCGCCGGGCCAGGCCCGACAGGCCGCGCCCGTCGGCCCGCGCGCCGCCGACGCCGTCGTCGGCGACCCGGACCAGCAGGACGCCGCCGGACCGGCTGATCCCGACCTCGACGCGCCCGGCCCGGCTGTGCTTGAGCGCGTTCGTCACCGCCTCGCACACCACGAAGTAGGCGGCCGTCTCCACGGCAGGCCCGGGCCGTACCGGCAGGTCGAGGTCGAGGACGATCGGCACGCTCGACCCTTCGGCCAGCGACTCCAGCGCCGCCGGCAGGCCGCCGTCGTCCAGAGCCACCGGGTAGATCCGCCAGGCCACCTCCCGCAGCTCCTCCAGCGCGCGGCGGGACTCCTCCCGCGCCTGGCGGAACAGCGGGGCCGCGGCGCCCGGGTCCCCGAGGCGCTCGGCGCGGCCGAGCAGCATGCCCAGCGCCACCAGCCGCTGCTGCACGCCGTCGTGCAGGTCCCGTTCGATCCTCCGCCGCTCGTCGTCGACGGCCTCCAGGACCTCCGTCCGCGTCCGCGACAACTGCTGGACGCGGCTGCGCAGCATCTCCCTGTCGCTGGGCGCCAGGCCCCACTCCGCCAGCCGCCGCTCCAGCGCCGCCAGGCCGATCAGCGCCTGCGCCGCCAGGAACAGGACGAGGAGCCCGAACGCCGTCCAGGTGATCGGGTCGTACCAGCTCATCCCGGCCCGCGTGCCCGAGCCTCCGGACAGCGCCCGCCGGCTCACCACCACCCAGACCCCGACCAGCACCAGCACCGCGCCGCCGAGCCCGCCCACCACGGCGTGCGCCGCCACGTACGCGAGCGAGCGTCCCCCGGCCGGCCCCGGCGGTATCGCGCCGCCCAGGCAGCGGTTGACCCGGACCCGATCGGTCTCGGCCAGCCACCGGGTGCCGCGGACCGACCACGACCGGGTCGCCGGCAGGGCCAGCATCGGCACCGCGACGACGACCCACGCCAGCTCGACCACGGCCGTCACCGCCCCGAGCACCAGCCCGGCCATGCCGCGCGCCGCCCCCCGTACCACGTCCATGCTCATGACTCTAGGGAGCCGGCCGGCGATGCCGCATTGAAGGTTTCCGCACAGCCGGCCTTCCGCCACCCGCCGTCAGTCCGTGGCCGTGGCCGCGGCCGCGGCCTCGCCGAGGCGGGGCAGCAGGTGCGCCCAGCCGCCGCCGGTCTCCTCCTCCAGCGGGGCGAGCAGGCCGCTGTGGCGCAGGGTGAGCGTGGTGCCGTCACCGTCGGGGGTCAGGGTGACCTCGACCCGGGAGGCGCCGGGGCCGAGGCCGGGCGCTCCCGGCGTGGGCTCCCAGCCGAAGGTGAAGACCAGCCGTTCGTACGGGACGAGCTCCACGAACTGGCCGCGCATCACCGGGCGCGGGCCCTCGTGCATCGCCACCCGCAGCGTGCCGCCGGGGCGGGCGTCCAGCTCGGCCGTCCCCCACCAGCGCGCCAGGCGGGCCGGGTCCGTGAAGAACCGCCACACCGATCGCGCAGCCGGAGGAGCGCAGGAGCCGTGGCTCCTCTCCCTGACCGCGGCCGGAAGGCGCGATCAGGGAGAGTCACAAGATCTTGGCCAAGTACATCTAGCGCAGGACCCTGTACAAGGCGGAGGTGAGGGAGGCCTTGGCGTCGTCGCCGTCGATGGACCACATCATGTAGCCGCCCAGCTTCTTGTGCCGGATGTAGGCGGCCTTCTGCAGCATCACCGTCGGGTCGTCGTACGTCCAGAACTCGTTGCCGTCGTACAGCCACACGGCGCCGGTCCTGAGGTCGCGGTAGCGCTTGCCGGGCTTGGCGAGGATGTCCTTGTAGTCCTCGGAACCGGCTTCCCACTTGCCGGGGGCCGCGCCGGTGGCGGGCTGGTACACGCCGTCCCGGGCGGGTCCGGCGGGGACTCCGGTCCAGCCCTTGCCGTAGGCGGGGACGCCGGCGACGAGCTTGCGGGCGGGGGCGCCGCGCTCGCGGTAGTAGGTGATGGTCTGGTCGAGGCTCTCGCGGATCTCGTTGGGGTCGCGGCGGTCGTTGAAGAGGTTGGAGTGGTGGCCGGTGATCTTGTCCCACGGGCCGTGCAGGTCGTAGCCCTGGATGGTGGCGTAGTCGAGGTTGCGGAAGATCTTCGGCACCTCGAGGCCGGCGTCGATGACGCGGGTGGCGGCGGGCAGGAACGCCGTCAGCAGGGCGGAGCGCCGGTACTCGTTGAGCTGGGACCTGAGCTCGGCGACGAAGGCGGTGAAGTTCTGCTTGTCCTCGGGGCGGACGACGTTACCGGGGGCGCCGGGGAAGCCGGGCCACTCCCAGTCGAGGTCGATGCCGTCGAAGATGCCGGCGCCCGCGCCCTCGGGCAGGCCGGGCAGGTTGCCGCGCAGCCACAGGTCGATGCAGGACTTGGCGAGCTTGCTGCGCGACTCGGGGGTGAGGACGGCGTCGGAGAAGTGCGCGGAGCCGGTCCAGCCGCCCAGTGAGATCAGGATCTTGAGCTTGGGGTACTTGGCCTTGAGCTTCTTGAACTGGTTGAGGTTGCCGTTCAGCGCCTGGCCCTCCGCGTCGGCGACGCCGTCGACGCTCTGCTCGGCGGGCACGGGCCGCTGCCAGTCGGCCCAGGGGTCGGAGGAGTAGCACTCGGCCTGCTGGTTCACGAGCCCGAAGGCGTAGTTGATGTGCGTGAGCTTGCGGGCCGCTCCGCTGGCTTCCATGTCCTTGACGTGGTAGTTGCGGCCGTAGACGCCCCACTGGATGAAGTAGGCGACTCTCTTGAAGCCGTCGCGGTGGGCTTCGGCGGGGGCTGACACCACCGTCATGCCGAGTAAGAGGGTGAGGGCGAGCAGGACCTTCTTCACGTGACGTCTCCCGAATTTATAGGAAACTTTCCTTTAAGTGGCACTGACGGTAGGACGTCGCGATCGGCCAGTCAACGGGCGGACGGCAGGCTGCTGCATGCCGGTACCGGCGGGCGCGTAAGAGGCGCCCCGGCCGCTGGAGCCGGCGTCCTCCGGTGGCGGGTCCGGGCGGGCCGGCAGCGCGGGCCCGGATGAATACCGTGCCACCCGTCTTGGGCGGAAGTTGGGCGGGATTTGAGCGCCCTCACTGTCATCCTGCGAATGCCGGTCAGGCAATAAAAGGGCGGGCCGTCACCGACGGGAACGCGGTCTTCACGCCTGCGAAAGGAAATGCCCACATGTCCAAGCTGATCACAGTCGACGAGTGTGAGCGTCTTACCGCAAAACAGGTTCACGACCTTTACCGCAAATATGTCAGCCGCAGCCAGGTGTCCCTGATGACCTCGTTCGGATTCGGCCGCGAACTGGTCGACCGGGCGGAAGGCGCGTGGATCTGGACGCGTGACGGCCGCCGCGTCCTCGACGTCACGGGCGGGGTCGGAGTTCTCAACCACGGGCACAATCATCCGCGCATCCTGGCCGCTCGCCGCCGCTTCGCCGACCGGCGGCGCATGGAGGTGCACAAGACCTATTTCTCGCCCTACGTCGCCGCGCTCAGCCACAACCTCGCCCAGTTGCTGCCCGGCGACCTGAACATGTCGTTCTTCCCGAATTCCGGCGCCGAGGCCGTCGAAGGCGCGGTCAAGATGGCGTACAAATACCATGAGGGCAGAAGAGGGCAGATCCTCCACGCCGACATCAGCTTTCACGGCAAGCTGCTCGGATCCGCCGGCCTCACCGGCGGGGCGCAGAAGAATTTCGCCTTTCCCACGATCCCCGGCATCGGCAGCTTTCGCTACGACGACCTCGATTCCGTACGGGACGCGGTCCGCCGGGCCCGCCGGCCGGACGGCGGCTGCGATGTGTACGCGATTCTCATCGAGCCGTTCAGCGCGTCGACCATGCGGTTGTGCTCGGAGGAGTTCCTGCGCGGGCTGCGGGATCTCTGCACCGAAGAAGGCATCATCCTGATTTTCGACGAGATCTACACCGGATGGGGGAAGTCCGGGAGCCTGTTCTATTTCATGCGTTACCCCGATCTCGTCCCGGACATCCTCACGACGTCGAAATCGTTCGGCGGCGGGAAATCCTCGGTTTCTGCATACATCGCGAGGGAGCCGGTGTTCCGCAAGGCGTACGACAACCTCACCGACTCCCTCCTGCTCAGCACGAGCACGACGTATTACGGGTTCGGCGAGGAGAGCGTCACCGCCATCGAGGCCGTCAACATCGCCGTCGAGGACGACTATCCGAAACGGGCGAGGGACATCGAGCAGGTATTGGCGCCAGGTCTGGACCGGATCCGCAAGGAGCATGGTCATGCGGTGGCCGACGTGCGCGGCGCCGGTGCGCTGTACGGCGTCTTCCTGGACGGCGGGCCGCGCATCCTCGATCTCGTCGCCAAATTGGCGCCCAGCGGCCTGGCTCGCGACCCGAATTTCCGCGTCAAACTGATCACCTGCTCGGTCATCGACGCCTTATATCATGATCACGACGTCTACGCGTATTACACCTTGAACGGCCGGAATCCGCTCGTCGTGGCACCCCCTTTGGTGGCGGAGCCCGCGGATGTCGAATACTTCCTGGACGCCCTGGACCAGACCTTGGCCAAGGGCCTGTCGCGGCTCCTCGTCCGATTCGTACGGGAGAAGGTGGCGCCGCGATGGCCGAGCGGATCGTAGTCACCGGAAGCGCGGGAATGCTCGGCGGCGTACTGGCCCGGCATCTCGTCGGGCAGGGCCGTGACGTCGTCGGCGTGGACCTGCGCCTGTCGCCCGACCCCGGCTACGGCTGGCGGCAGCGGATCGGTGACATCCGCGACACCGCGCTGCTGACCGACGCGATGGCGGGGGCCGACGCCGTCGTGCACTGCGCCGGTGCGCTGCCGAGCTACCCGGCTGCCCAGATCCACGACGTGATCGTCCACGGCACCCGCAGTGTGCTCGAGGCCGGACGCCGCGCCGGCGTCGAGCGGGTCGTCCACATCTCGTCCACCGCCGTCTACGGGCTGCCCAAGCTGGTGCCGACCCCGGAGGATCATCCGCGCGAGCCGGTCGACCCGTACACGCGGGCCAAGAGCGCGGCGGAGGAAGTGGCCGAAGAGTACCGGGCGGACGGCATGTGCGTTCCGATCCTGCGTCCCAAGACCTTCGTCGGCCCCGGCCGGATGGGCCTGTTCGCGATGCTCTTCGAGTGGGCCGAGGAAGGGCGCAACTTCCCCGTACTGGGCGACGGCAATACCCGCAACCAGATGCTGGCCATCGAGGATCTGGTGGAGGCCGTCGTCGGCGTCCTTTCCGCTCCGGCGGACGTGGCGGGCGACACGTACAACATCGCGGCCGCGGAGTTCGGCACGGTCCGGGAGAACTTCCAGGCGGTGCTCGACGCCGCGGGACACGGCAAGCGGGTGGTCTCGCTCCCGGCTCGGCCGGCTCTGGCCGGACTTCGGATCCTGGAGCGGATGCGGCTCTCCCCGGTGTACGGGCGGCTGGCCCACAAACTGCTCGACGACTCCTACGTCAGCATCGACAAGGCCCGTGACCGGCTCGGCTTCCGGCCCCGGCTGTCCAACCGGGAAGCGATCCTCCGCACGTACGAGTGGTGGCAGGAGCAACGTCAGGCCAGGTCGTCCGGGAGGGCGGGCCGGACCAGCCGCGATGCCTGGCGGCAGGGCGCACTGTCACTCGCGAAGGTCTTCTTCTGAGCCTGGCCGGAGGTTGCGACATGCACGTCATGGGATCCACCGGTGTGCCGAGGAACTCCGAGCGCCCGGACTCACCGGCAGAGCAGGCCGAGGGCGGCCGGCTGCGGTGGGTCCTGGACCTCGTCCGGCTGGCGCGGCCGCTGCACTCCGTCAAGGCGGTCTTCTTCGTCCCGCTCGCGCTCATCGACGCCTGGCCCTGGAACGTCGCGATGGCCGGCAGGATCGCGTGGGCTGTGGGCGCGTTCATGCTGGCCTCCGCCGCGGTCTACGTCGGCAACGACATCGCCGACCGGCACCGGGACGGCCGCCATGAGGTCAAATGCCACCGCCCCATCGCCTCCGGCCGGATTCCGGTGCCGGTGGGATACCTCTACTGCGCCGGACTGCTCGCCTCGCTCGGCGCGGTGCTGGCCTTCGCCCCCGTCCCGAGCTGGCCGGTGCTGGTGTACCTGGGGCTCAACGTGGCCTACAGCCTGGTTCTCAAGCACGTTCCGCTCGTGGACCTGAGCGCGGTGGGGCTGGGCTTCGTCCTCCGGGTCGTCCAGGGTTATCTGGCGGTGGGCGAACCCGTCGCGCACTGGCTCCTGGTCACGGTGCTGGCCGTGTCCGTGCTGTTCCTCCTCGGCAAGCGACGCCAGGAACTCCTGGGCGCGGGAGCCGCGCACCGGCCGGCGCTCCGCGGCTACACGGTGGAGCTGACTGGCTGGCTCATGCAGGTCACGTCGGTGTTCGCCCTCATCTCCGGCCTCATGTACCTGGGAACCGGGGCTTCGCTGAGCCGCGACCACGGCCAGACGGCGATGGCGCTGTCCGCCCCGTTCGCGCTCTTCATCGTCTTCCGCTACCTGCAGATCCAGCTGACGAGCCGGAACGACGGCGATCCGGTGCGGCACCTGCTGCGCGACCGCACCCTGCAGTGCGCCTGTGCTCTGTGGGCGGTCGCGTTCAGCGTCCTGTTCGTGCTCGGCCACCATCCCGCCGCGCCATGAACGCGCGCCATGAACTCACGCCCTGGCCGCGTCCGGGTGAGGAACCGATGCCTGCCATGAGTGCTCACGAATTCGACGTTGCGATCATCATCAACTATTACGCTCCGTACGTCAGCGGGCTGACGATCTATGCCCAGACGCTGGCGGAGGGGCTGGCCAAGCGGGGGAGCCGGGTGGCGGTCGTGGCCGTCCAGCACGACGAGTCGCTGCCCCTGCGGGAGCTCCGCGCCGGCGTCTCGATCTTTCGCAGCCCCGTCCGCACCAGAATCGGGCGGGGGCCGGTGAGCCCGCAGTTCGTGCCCCTTGTCCGGCGTGTCGCTCGCCGGTCGGCGATCGTCAACCTGCATGTGCCGATGCTCGAAGTGGCGCCGATCGCGCTGAGCGTGCGGGACCGGCCGTTGGTGATCACGCACCACACCGACCTGTGGCTGCCACCGGGAGTGGTCAACTCGGTCGCGACGAACGCGGTCAGCCGTTCCACGTGGATGGCGATGCGATTCGCCGACGCCGTCGTACTGAACAGCTCCGATCAGGCGCGTGGCTCCAAGCTGTGGCCCATGATCAGGCGCAGGCACTGGCGCGGGATCGCGCCGCCGTGCCTGGATCGCCGGGGCGCCGAGCCGAACCATCGTGACGGGCCCGGGCTGCACATCGGATTCCTCGGCCGGATCGTGGAAGAGAAGGGGATCGAATACCTGATCCGGGCATTCCAGCTGCTCGACGACCCGGACGCCCGGCTGCTGATCGGCGGCGACTGGATCGAGGTGGCCGGCGGCGGAATCGAAGATCGGCTTCGCCCGCTCATCGGCGACGACAGCCGGGTGCGGATGCTCGGCATGCTGAGAGGAGGCCAGATCGACGACTTCTACGCGTCGATCGACGTCTTCGCCCTGCCGTCCATCTGGGAATCCTTCGGCATCGTGCAGGCCGAGGCGATGATGGCCGGCGTCCCTTCGGTCACCACGGACTTTCCTGGAGGGCGCTCGCCCGTCATGGAAACGGGGTTCGGCCGCCGGGTCCCGATGCGTGATCCGGCCGCGCTGGCCCGCGCGATCACCGAGCTCGCGGCGCTGACCCCGGCAGAGCGCGCGGAGGGCGGGCGCAGGGCCCGGGAGCTCTACGACAAGGAGAACTGCTTCAAGGCGTACGAGGAGCTGTTCGATCAGCTCGTTCCGCTCCGGGACCGCCCCTCCGTCATCGGCTCGCATCGCCGGACCACGATGGTGCGATAGCGGTGCGTTCGTCGAAAAGCGTTCTCAAGGTTCTGAGAGTGGCCGTCTACGCGGCCGTCGCCGTCTTTCTGGGCTGGCAGGTCTGGCGTGTACGACATGGCCTCGCGGACAGCCTGAGCTCCGTGGGCTGGGGCGCCGCCGCTGCCGCGGTGGGGGTCACCGTGATGGCGAACTTCCCCGGATTCTTCGGGTGGCGGCTCCTGGTGACGCGCACCTGCGGACGCCTCGCCGTTACCGACGCGGCCTGGCTGTATTTCCTCTCCGGGGTGACGATCTACCTGCCCGGGGCGATGTGGCCCACCGTCACCCAGGCCACGCTCGCCCGGCGGGTCGGAGTGCCGGCGACCAGGCTTCTCGGGGCGGGCCTGGTGATGATGATCATGACGGCGATCGGCGGGACCCTGGTCGGGCTGCTCGCCCTCCCGCAACTGGTGGCGGACAGTCCCCGATGGTGGCTGATGGTGCCGCTCGTGCTCTGCGCCTGTGCGGTCATGCTGGCGCCGCCCCTGCTGAGGCGGCTGATCCGCCTGGGCCAGCGGCTACTGCGACGGGGCGAGCGTGAGATCACGCTTCCCACCGGCAGGGTCTCCCTGGCGGTGATCGCCCTGGGCGTCCTCGGATGGTGGTGCACGGGCCTGCACGCGGCGATCGTCGGCATCGCCCTCGGGGTGCCCGCGGCGTCCGCCATGACGCTGGGCATCGGGGGGTTCGCGCTGAGCGCCGTCGCCGGAGGGCTGTCGTTCGCGCCCGCCGGCCTGGGAGTGCGCGAGGCCGTGCTCAGCCTCACCTTCGGCGTTCTGCTCGGCGGGCCGGACCTGGTCACCCTGCTGTTGCTGAGCCGGGCCATCACGACCCTGGGCCACGTGGTCGCGACCCTCGGCGTGCTGGGGCTGCTGGCCGGAATCCGCCGGGTGAAACCGTCAGACACCTATCGACAGGTCAGTTAGGACGCACGCTCCGATGGAACACGCACAGGCGCAAGAAGGCAATCCGTCCCTGTCCCCGCCCGAAGGAGACGACACCGGGGAGCCGCGGGACACCCCGGGCGCACGCCGCCGCTGGTGCAAGGGGACACGGCTCCTCGTGGCCGCCACGGCGGCGTGGATCACGTACCTCGTCCTGCTCATCCTGTTCGCCGGGCGCTGGTGGGTGTGGTCCGTCTTCGAGGCCACTCCTCCGGTGACGGCGGTGGTGGTGCCGCTGCTGCTGCTCGCGTTCGTGTGGTTCGCGCGCCCGGTCCGCCGTTGGCTCTCGGTCGTCCTGGTTCTCCTGCTGCTGGCCGGGGCCTATCTGGCCGGTTACGGCCGTGGATGGTCAGGCACCACCAGTGCCTCCGGCGGGATCAAGGTGTTCGCCTGGAACACCGGATACTGGGAGATGTGGGACGACAGGGATGACTTCTACGCCTTCCTGCGCCGCCAGGATGCCGATGTCTATCTCTTGCAGGAATATCTCCACGCGAAAGAGGCCGCGCCGTACAACCACGTATTCCGCATCGACGAGTCGGCCCGGCTGCGGGCGGAATTCCCCGGCTACCACCTGTCCGTCGACAGCACGTTCGTCACTCTTTCCCGGCTGCCCATCGTCGCGACGCACCATGAGCACGTGCCCGGCACCGGCTCCCAGTGGTTCTGGAAGGCGGCGAAGAACCAGCGCACCGACATCCGGATCGACGGGCGCACGGTCTCCTTCTACAACGTCCACTTGCCGACGCCCTTCCGGCTGGGGGACAACCCCTTCCGCGGCAGCCTCTCCGGCGTCTTCACCTCGCAGACCGCCCGGCTGATCGAGGAACAGGCCACCTGGCGGCTCAAGGAACTGGACAGGCTGCGCGCGGACCTCGCGGGCAACCCCAACCCGGCGGTGGTGGCGGGTGACTTCAACACGCCCTGGATGGAGCTCTACCCCCTCGGATCCGGTACGGAGGCGCACTGGCCCCGGAGTTCCCTGGGGGCGCCTCACACGTGGCCCGTCCGCGACTACTCGCTGCCCGCGCTGTGGCGTCTCGACTGGCTGTACACCAAGGGCGACGTGGCCGTCTCCAACCACCGGCTGGCCGGCGGAGGGGCCTTCTCGGACCACCTGGCCCAGCAGTTCCACGTAGGCGTCCCCCGTCCCTCGTGACGAGACAGGAGCAGACATCGATGCAGGTCATAGCCACCGGGTTGGGCCGTACGGGAACGACGTCCCTCGAGGTCGCGCTGGTACGGCTCGGATTCGGCCCGTGTTTCAGCGCGGGAGCGATCTTCGACAGGACGGAGCTGATCCGGCCGCTGCTCCGGATCATCGAGGACGACTCGGCGCCCTGGGAAGGCATCCTCACCGGGTATGCATCACTGCTGGGCGAGCCGGCCTCCGTCTGCTGGCGCAGGCTGGTCCGCTGCTATCCGGAGGCGAAGGTCGTCCACACGGTGCGCGACCCCGAACGCTGGCTGGACAGCATACGGAAGACGCTGTACGAGCGACGCCGGCGCGTCGATTCGCTGCCCGGAAAGGCCGCGGTCCTCCTGTCGTCGATGTTCGGCACGGATCTCGCTCCACTGGTCAGGCTCTTTCAGGTGACGTACGAGGCGAAGGCCCTGCGATTCCTGGCCGAGCAGACGCCGCAACGCGCTGTCGAGCTGTTCGAGGAGCACACCGCGCAGATCCGGGAGACCGTACCCGCGGACCGGTTACTGGTACTCGACGTCCGCGACGGCTGGAAACCGCTCTGCGCATTCCTCGAGGTGCCGGTGCCCGATGAGCCGTTCCCACGGGTGAACGACACAGCGGAATACAGCAGCAGCCGCGGCGGCTTCGGAGGGAGGGCGCTCCCGCTGCTCCTGGGCCGGACGCGGCCATGCACCTGAGGTACCGGCGCCGCCGGGATCCGCGGCCCCCTCCCGAGTCGCAGGCGGTGGCGGACAGGCGGGTGGCCGCACCTGGTCCGAGGGCTATGTCGGCAGCGGTCTGAGCTCCGCCAGGTCGTCGGCCGGCCGGCGAGGCGCGAGTGCGGGATCGTCGTGCAGGACCGCGGCATGGAGCTGCCGGAGCCGGGGCCCTGGCGCGATCCCCAGCTCGTCGGCCAGCCGGTTCCGCACGCGCGTGTACGCGGCCAGCGCCTCGGCGCGGCGACCGGAGCGGTAGAGCGCGACGATGAGCAGGGCCCAGAGCTCCTCGTGCAACGGGTGATGCGCGACGAGCCGGTGCAGGTCGTTGGAGGCCGCCGCGTGCTCGCCGAGCCGGATCCTCGTGTGGTAGTAACGCTCCAACGCCCACAACCTCCGTTCGGTCAGCCGGGTGAGCTCCGAACACAGCGCGGGCCCCGCCCGGCCGCCCTGCATGGGCGCGCCCCGCCACAGGTCCACCGCCTGCCGCAGCGCCGTCACGGCCCGGGACAGGTCATCCGCGGCGAGCGCGCGCTCGGCCTCGTCCAGCAGCCGCTCGAAGACGTCGGCGTCCAGCTCGCCCGGCTGAACCACGAGCAGATAGCCACCGCTACGGGTGAGCAGCCGGTCCCCGCCATGCGGCACCGCGTCCAGCCGGCGGCGCAGCCTGGACACATAACTCCGCAGATTCGTCTCCGGGGACGCCAGCGGGCGATCCCACACGGATTCGACGAGATAACCGACGCTCACGGGCTCGTTCGCATGCAGGAGCAGCGCGCCGAGCAGCGTCTGTTCCCGTGCCCCGCCCAGGTTGACGCGAGCCCCGCTCTTGAGCACTTCCACCGCGCCCAACACCCGGAACTCCACCGGCCCGATCCTCCCGGCGATCTCGAGCCGATCGCCCTGCGCGTCTGGCATGCAGCCTCCCCCGTTTCGCGTATCAGTAGGTGCCGATCCTTTTGGTTGTCCAAGGTGTTTAATTGCGCGGATGCCCGGCTGATTGTCCGGGGCGTTCATGGAGGGCAGAATCGCCACCAGGACGTGGAACGCGATGGCCAGTTCTGCATCGTCCCCTCCCGTGTCGGTCCAGGATGTCCGGATGCTACGGGAAGCCGATTTCGATCCGCTGTACGCGGCTACGCGGGCTCGCGCACCGGCTGCCGGTCATCGAGATCAACCGGCGAACTCCACCGCGAGGGTGCCGTCCGCCAGGTCATCACCTGAAGAACGCCAGCCGATCGACAGCTCGTCGAACTTCCAGTGGCAGATCTCTACCCGGACCCCGTCGAAGTCCAAGACGATAGGGCAGTCGGCGAACCAGTCCCCGTCCTCGACGAAACGCGCGATCGCGCGGCAAGGCCCGGTCCGTGCTGCACGCGGACAGCTTCGAGCCCGACAAGAAAGGTCGGCTCGAACCCGGAAATCCCCATCACGCCAGGCGATTGTCCAGGTTCTGCACGAAACCGGCCAGCTGATAGCGAATAGCCCCGCTTGACAGAACAGACTCCACATAATGACGGGCCCGGAGCTGGCGTAGGACGACGCCGGTGGCCTGCCGAACGATGGGCGGTCGCGCGGCCCGCATCGGTTCGTGCGGGAAGACCCGAGCGGGCTGGGGTTTTCGTGGTTCAACGATATGACATGGGTGACGGCGATTCGGATCGCCGTCACCCCGTCGGAGTTACGTGGTGGGCTGGCGGACGAGCATCACGTGGCTGGTCCTCGCCGACTCGACGGCCGAGTTCGCCACCGATCGGATGACGTACGTGTACTTGCCGGCCGTCTCGGGCGTGTCGGCGAAGCTGAACGACCCGTCGGCACCGGTGGTTATCTTGGCCAAACTCTTCGAGGTACTGCCCTCGGAATTGGAGACGGTACGGACGACGAGGACAACGCCGGGCGGGAAGGTGATGCCGTCGGCGGCGAACGTTCCGCTGAAGGCGAGTGGCTCGCCGACGGTGCCGGTCTGCGGGCCGGTCACCGTGAGCACCGGCTGGTACCGGCTCACCGCGACGACAGCCGTGTCCCAGCTGCTCCGGAACCATGAGTTGCCCGGCCAGGACAACCTGTATTCGTACGACCCTCCTGCCGGTGCGGTGTCGGTGAACTGGTAGGTGCCGTCCGCCTCCGTGGTGACTTCCCGGAAGGGCCGCGAGGTGCCGTCGGGGAGCCAGCTGTACAGCTCAAGCGTCTGTACGCCGGGCAGCGCGCCGGTGCTCAGCGTGAGCCGCCCGTGGAAGGTCAGCTGCTTGAGCGCGGTCGCCTCGGACGGAGCCGTCATGGTCAGGGTGGAGGAGTGGTACGGCGAATGCGGCAGCCGCCAGAGGTGCATCCGCCCGGTGCCGGGCTCCTTCAGCACCGCGTAGGTGAGTACGCCGTAGAAGGCGATGCTGCCCGGCACCAGCGTCTTCCCCTGGTGGCCGGCCGAGTAGATCACCTCCGCCGTGGCCGGGTCGTACACCACGAGCTCCGCCGCGTCGCCCGCGGTGGAGTTCCAGCCGCCCACGACGTAGTCGTCGTCCTGGCTGGCCGCGACGGCGGCGGGGAGGCCGTGCTCGCTCAGCTCGCCGCTGTCGTACGCGCGTGTCGTGGTTCTGGTCGTCGTGTCCCAGGCGTCGAACCGGTGGGTGTCGGCCAGCGCCGACAGCGCCGTCGACCCGTGGCCGGCGAGCGCGAGGTCCCGCAGGGCCGTGCCGGCGCGCATCTCGCCGAGCGGGGTGGCCGGAGCGGTGCCGACGTCGTACAGCCTGATCGAGGCAGGGCCGGCGCCCGGCTCTCCCACTGCCAGCGTGCGCCCGGCGACGGCGACCAGCGGAGGCTGCGTCGTGCCCGACTCGACCGGCACGAGGGCGGGTGTGGGCCTCCACGTCTCGAGTGCGACGACGCCTCCGGCCCCCGCCTGGCCGCACCCGTAGCCGACCCACACCCGCTCGTACGCCTGCGCCAGCGTGGACGGGCACGGGTAGGCGCTGAGGTCGACCCGCCTGGTGATGGCGAGCGTCGCGATGTCGATTTCGATCACTTCATGCGAGTCGCGCAGCGCCGCGTACACATGTCTGCCGTTGTCCGCCACGGACAGGGCCAGGGCGCCGGACAGGCCGCCGATCGTGTCGATGAGCGTGCCGTCGCTCTTGGTGACCACGATCCGGTCGTCGGCGGCGACGAAGATCTTGCCGGTGTGCCCTACCACGTCGCCGCCCCTGCCGGCGGTTACGCCGAGGTCGGTGACGGTGTCGGCGGCCGAGGCGGCGGGCGCCTGGGCGACGAGCAGGGCCGCCGCCAGGAACAGGGAGCCGGCCAGGGCGACTAATCGGTGGGAGAGAGGAGCACGGCCAGAGTTGGAGAAGCGCACATGCACTCCATTCAGGCGGGAAATTGTCGAACTCATGTTCGCATACGTGATCATCACCGTCCAGTGCGATCTCAGACCGTGCGGACCTCGTACGGGGGGTCGGTGGCGCGGTGTCGCCGCCAGGGCACATGCCTGCAAAGCCGGCCGACAGGCCCAGTGGGCTCACCAGCGCCACGAAGGGCTGGACATGTGCGAGCCGAGGAGCGCGGCCGGCCGGCCTGCCCCGCATCCGGTAGGGCACGCCGGACCGCCTCGCCGTAGGCGCCTGGCCCGTCGCGGCAGACGATCGCGACCCCCGGGTGGGAGCACAGCCACGTCTCCAGGACCTCGGCCCCGCGGCCGGGCAGGACATCGATCCGCTCGCCCGTCTCGGCGTCGATGAGGATGGTGGCATACCGGTGCCGGCGCTTGAGCGCGAAGTCATCGACCCCCAGCACGCGCGGGATCCGCAGCGGCGGCAGCGGCAGCCGCATCAGCAGGGTTCGATGGGCTCGTGACGCTTCTCGGTCGTGCGGGGTCGATGGCACGGCCGACTGGAGCGGCCCGGGACCGGGCGCCTAAACACGGCTCCCACGCCGGCTGCGGAGCTCGCGCAGATCCACCCGGACGCCGCGGAGGTCCCTGCCGCCGACCGCCTCCCATTCGACCCGGAAGTTCGCGCGATACTCACGGGGCGACATGTTCTTGAGCTCGCGGAAACGGCGGTTGAAATTGGAGAGGTTCCCGAATCCGGAGTCGGCGGCGATCACCGAAACCGAGCGATCCGTGTCGCGCAACAACTGGCAGGCCCGGTTGACGCGGACGAGGTTCACGTAGTGGGAGACGGTGAAACCGGTGCTGCGGGAGAACAGCCGGCTGGCGGCGCTGGCGTTCATGTGCGCCGCCGCTGCGATGTCGTCCAGCGACAACCGGGCCGTGTAACCGGAATGAATCACTTTCATCATGGCTTGGATCCGCAGCGCGGTGCCGTGGTGGAGAACGGACGGGCTCCGTCCCGTCGCGAGCAGGATGTAGGGCGCCCGGCTCAGCATGACGAGGATCCTGATCAGCTCGACCGTCCGCTCCGGGGCCGCGAGCCGGTCAAGGCCCGCGAGCGGGGGGACCACGTCAGGAAAGTGGATGCCGCGCAGCGAGTCGTCGAGCATGCGCCCGACGTTTCCGAACACCGGTGAGTCGAAGAACTCCGGGCCGAGAAAATCCCGGGTGAAATGGACGACGATCGCCTCGATCGGCTCGCTCTCGGGCGTCGACACGTACGTGTGCGGCAAATCGGGACCGAACAGGGAAAGGTCTCCGGGCCGGTATTCCTCCACCGAGCTCCCGGCCAGGCGGGTGCCGTTTCCGTTGAGGATGTAGGTCAGCTCGTAATCGTGATGAAAATGCCAGTAAGCATCCAGCCGGGGCTCCTGGAACCGAGTGTAGCGCCAGTTGACCGGGAATTCCGGCTCAAGATGCTCATAGACGATACGCATTGACCCTGGTCCTTCTTTCGCGCAGCCCGGTCCCCCGTGCTCTCCACTCAGCGTAGCCGCCGCGCCGGCTCACCCGTCGTGGCCCTGGGGCCCGGACTCTCGCCGTCCGGCTACGGCGTCAGCCGGACCTCGCGGCCACCGATGACGTACTCGGTGAGGTAGATGGAGCCGTCGGGCCCGGCAGCCACGCCGTGGGGACTGTTGAGCGTGCCCTCGACCAGGTCGGGTCGGCTCAGGGTGCCGCCGCGCCGGGCGTTCGGCCAGCCGTCTCTCTTGCCGGCGGCGGGAAACGGGATGATGTGCCGAAGCGCGCCCGTCTCCAGGTCCACCGCGGTCAGCGCGCCGTCGAGGTCGGTCACGATGAGTTCGCGCTCTCGTACGGCGAGGCAGGTCGGACTCCTCAGCCCGGGGTGGGTAAAGGTGCCGTGGTATGCGCCGTCCAGCCCGAAGGTGACCAGCCGCCGGTTGCCCCTGTCGGCCACGACCAACTCCCGGCCGCGATCCGTTTCGGTGATCACGAGGCCGTGCGGGCACGCGAAGGGCAGCCCCGATTCGGAGCCGTCGATGGTCCTTTCGTGCCCGCGGTCGCCGTAGAGGTGGACGAGGCTCGCGCCGTAGCCGTCGGCGACGAAGACGGCCGGCCCGTCGACCGCGATGGAGGTGGGCCGCCAGGGATCCTTCGCGTACGCCGGGTGCGACGGCCGGCTCAACGCGGTGAACTGTCGCGTCCTGAGGTCGAGGCGGCCACCGCGGCCTTCGCGTGCCTCGACGTCGTAGTCCGGCGGTCGCGGCTTGAAACCCGGATCCGCGAGCCAGAGCGCACCTCCATGGCGAGGGTCGTAGCTGATCCCGTGGATTTCGAGCAGGGGCACCTCGATCTGCTCGACACCGCCGTCGAGCGCTCGCCGGACCAGAACCGCCCCGCCGCCGGGGTGCGCCCAGAACAGGTTCCCCTCCCGATCCAGCGCTATGCCGGAATGAGACCATTCCGTGCTCGCCGGTACCCCGGACGGAAGTGTCTGCCAGCGCATCGTCCCGCCGGACGCGGTGCCGCCCGCCGCGTCCCGGCGCTCACTTCCACGCAACGAACACCGCTCCTGTCTGGTAGGTCGGCAGGTCGCCCGCGAAGGGCAGGTGGCCGTCCTGCTCTGCGGACACGAGCGTGAGAGAGGGCACACCCGCGACCAGCTGGGTGATCGCCTCGGCGATCACCACCCGCGCCAGTTGCTGCCCGACGCAGCCGTGCGTCCCGTATCCGAATCCGAGGTGCCCGAACGCGTCGCGGCCGACGTCGAACTCGTCGGGGTTCGCGAAGCGTCTCTCGTCGCGGTTGGCCGCCGCGGGCGATACCCACACCGACTCACCCTTACGGATGCGCATGCCTTCAAGGACGACGTCCTCGGTCGCCGTCCTGGGGAAGACGGACACGAACATCCCGCCGTACCTGACGAACTCCTCCACCGCGGTCGAGATCAGGGCCGGCTCGGATCTCAGCCTCTCAAGCTGCGCGGGACGGGAGAGCAGCAGGGCGGCGCCGGTCGCGATGATGTGCGCGACAGCGTCGCGGCCCGCGGCCATCAGCAGGGTCAGGATTCCCTCGATCTCGTGTCGTGAGAGTTCGGATCGCAGCAGATCGCTGACGACGTCCTCTCCGAGGTCGTCCTTCTTGACGTCGAGCAGTGTCCGGACGAAGCCGAACATCAGGTCCAGCGGCGCCTCCTCGACGTAGGCCGCCGTGAACCCCTCGATGTGGTCATCGGGGATCCCGAGCACGCGGCAGTGGGCGAACACGGACACGGGCTCCGCGTAGTGCTTGTACAGGTCCGCGGGTGAGCCGTGGGTGAGAAATCGCTCAAGCTGCTTCCCCGTGAACGCCGCGATGGCCGCTCTATGGCTCTGGGCGGACTTGACGGAGAAACGGCCGATTACCGCCCGCCGCAGTTTCACGTGCTGCGGCGAGTCGAGCGAGAGCAGGTTTCCGGACGCGATCGAGCGCAGCGCGTCCTCGTCCGCGTGGCCGAAGGAGCGGGTCGGCCCGAGGGGGAACCGCTGCGGTTGCTGGCTGAACCTCGCGTCCCCGAGCACGGCGCGGGCGAGGGCGTGCCGGGTCACGAACCAGCCGACGTTTCCGTCGGACGCCTTCATCCGCGTCGCCGGAGCCTGTGCCCGCCATTCGGCGAAGCGGGACGACGGCCGCTGCGGCGTCCCGTCGAACGGCATGGTGACGGCGGTGTGGAACGGGCAGCCCGCCGCCGTGGTGTCGGGTGTGGTGGAAAGCGAGTCCGTCACGATCGCTACCTTCCTGTCAGTGAACACGTTGTCTTGATCGGTCGAGACCTTCGGCCGGACGGCCGACCCGCTCCCGGGCGATACGGAAGTCGCGCGGCATGTTCCACCCGACGATTCCGGTGACGACTCCGTCTCGCTGGACGGCGGCGACGAAGCGTCCCGACGAGGTGTCGCCCGCGATCGTGTCCAGCGAGACACCGTCGCAGCGCCCGAAGACCTGGATCTTGGTGCCGAACAGCTCCGACCAGAAGAACGGGACCGGTTGCGCGGTGGGTACGGCGCCGGTGGCGATGGTCCGGGCGACGATCTGCGCCTGCTCGGCGGCGTTGAGCTGGTGCCCGACCCGGGCGGGGATCCCCGTTGCGAGGTCGGTCCAGGCCGCCACGTCGCCCGCGGCGAAGACGCCGGGAGCGGCACGGCCCGCGGAGTCGCAGACGACCCCGTTGGACACGTCGAGCCCGCTCGATGACAGCCAGCCGGTGTTGGGGACGCATCCGATGGCCGCGACCACGAGATCCGTCTCGATGACGTCGCCGCCGGACAACCTCGCGGCCGACACCCGGTCTGCGCCGCGGAGCGCGACGACCTCCTCACCGAGTCGCAGATCGACGCCGTGCTCGCGGTGCAGTCGCGCGATGAGCGGCGACAACAAGGCGCCCGCCTGCGCGAGGCGCAGCTCCGGTGACCGTCCGACGAGGGTCACCGCGAGACCGAGCTTGCGCAGGCCGGCGGCGATCTCCGACCCCAGGACGCCCGCGCCTGCCACGACGGCGTGCCGGGCTGTGGCGAGGTCCGCTCGCAGGGCCGTGGCGTCGGCGCGGGTACGAAGACAGTGGACGCCCCCGAGGCCGTCGCCGTAGGGCGGCCGGCGGGCGGATGCCCCGGTGGCCACCACGAGGGTGCCGTAGCGCATGTGGTCACCCGAGGCCGTGGTCACGACCCGCTCGGAAGGGTCGAGTGACACCGCTGCCGTTCCCCGTACGAGCCTGATGCCGAGTCTGTCCAGCTCAGCCGGTGTGCACAACGCGGACTCGTCGATCGGCCACTCGCCGGACAGGATCTGCTTGGACAGCGGGGGCCTGCCGTACGGCAGCGCGTCCTCATCGCCGATCATGGTGATTCCGCCCGGGAAGCCCTCGTCACGCAGCGTTCCGGCCGTGGACAGCCCCGCCACCGACGCGCCGACGATGAGCACCTCTGATCGCGCACCAGATGGCATCCCCTGTTACTCCGCGATCCTGATGGCGCGAGCCGGGCACAACGTCGCCGCGCGTCTCACGGTCGCCTCGTCGGAGGGACCGATCGTCGGCTTCAGCATGATCACGATGCCGTCGTCGTCCTGGTCGAACAGCTCTCCGGCGACCAGGGCGCACTGGCCCGCGCCCACGCAGGCAGGCTTGTTGACGGTGACATCCATATCGAACCTCTCTGGAACGGGTGCCCGGGGGTTTCCGGGCCGCCGGCGACTCGGTGCCACCACGATCGCCGAGACACGCCGCAGCGGCCACGCCGTTATTGACCGATTCCGGTACTTTCATGGCATTTGCTGGCTTCTCTCGGCCGCAGCGCCAATGCTCACCTCCTGTGAGCGCGCCGTGCTCGATCGCCTGAAAGCGATCAACCGCAGGTGAGCGAACACACGTCTGATCGGCGGGCCTCATCGGCATCGCCCGTCTCAGAGCCGTGACGTGAGAACAGAGGACCCCCCATGACTGCCTATCCCGCGACAGGAAGCGGAACCGAGACCGCCGCCGCCCCGGCGCCCCTGAGACGCATCGCGCCGCTCCTCACCGCGATGTTCCTCGTGAACGTCTTCGGTTACGCCGCCAACAACGCCGCCCTCACCGTGCTCCTGCCCACGCAGGTGAGGTCCGCCGCCGGCGATGATGCCGTCGCCACCCTGGCCCTCGTCACCAGCGTGAGCGCGATCGCCTCGTTCGGCATACCGCCGCTGGTGGGACTGATGTCGGACCGTACGCGAACCCGCTGGGGCCGCCGATCGCCGTGGATCCTCGCCGGTGGCGTCACGACCGCGGCCGCGCTCGTACTCACCGGAGCGGTCTCCACCGTGACCGGCCTGGTGATCGGCTCCTTCCTGATCCAGGCCACGATCAACATCGGCCTCAACATCATCCTGGCCACGATCCCGGAGGGCGTTCCGCCGAGGCGGCACGGACTCGCCAGCACCGTGCAGGGCGTCGGCATCCCCGTGGGCGGCGTCATCGGCGTTCAACTGGGTGCGGCGCTGGCCGGCTCGCCCATGGTCGCTTACGCGCTCCTCGGCGGCCTCTTCCTGATCGCGTCCGTCATCTCCGCGATACTCGTCCGCGACCGCTCCAGCACGGCGCTGGACGATCCGCGGCTTGAGCGGACGCCTATCGGGCGGCAGTTCATGGCGATGTTCAGCAGTCTGCGTGATCGCGACTATCGCTGGGTGTTCGTCTCCCGCGCCGTCATCTACATGGGCTATTACATCGTCTTCGGCTTCGGCCTGTACATCCTTCAGGACTACGTCGAGCTGCCGGCGGGACTCACGCCCACCGCCGCGGTGGCGACGGCACAGACGACCAGCATCGTGTTCCTCACCATCGGCACCCTGATCGCCGGACCGCTCGTGGATCGGCTGGGCCGGCACCGGGGCTTCGTGCTGATCTCGTCCCTGCTCCTCACGTCCTCGATCGTCCTGCCCCTGTTCTCGCCGAGCTGGACCATGTTCCTCGTCCAGGCCGGGCTGAGCGGATTCGCCCTTGGCGCGTTCCTCGGCGTGGACCTCTCCCTCGCGACCCTCGTGCTGCCCAAGACCGGCGACGCCGGTCGTGACCTGGGTGTCTTCCACATCGCTCTCACCGCGCCCCAGGTCATCGCGCCTTTCGCCGCCGCGCTGGCGGTGGAGAGGCTCGGCGGCTATCCCGCGCTCTTCGTCGTGGGCGGCGTGTTCGCGTTCCTCGGATCACTCACGGTGCTCCGGGTCAGACCCCAGCGCGTGGACAAATGATCGCCCCGGCCCCTGACGTACCAGGAGGATGGAACTTCATGTCAACGGACAGCGTCTCGTTCACGGCCGCGGTCGCCGCGATCTCCCGCCTCAGCGGGCTGCCGGCCGACCGTATCGTGATCTCGCCGATGACGGTCCCTGGAGATCACTCGGCCTTCGCCGTCGACGCCTCCGGGGGCCGCCTGCGGATCCGCGCGAGCGACGTCGTGGCAGCGGTGTCGGCCTACGCCGCGTACGCCCGGCGGACGGGTCTCGGCAGCGTGTCGCGTTTCGGCGTCCGGCCCATCTCGGGTGAGCTCATCGAAGGAGCGCCGATCGAGATGCGGTGCGGATACCCCATCCGCCTCGCGCACAACATCACGGTCGGCGGGTACACGACGCCGTACTTCGACTGGGACCAGTGGCAGCGGGAACTGGACCTGCTCGCGGCGAGCGGAGTCAACACCGTGCAGCTCACCCTCGGGCAGGAGGCGGTGTGGCTCAGCACCTTCCAGCAATTCGGCTACCGGCAGGACGAACTGCTCGCCTGGATCGCCCCGCCGTCCCACCAGCCATGGCAGTGGCTCAACAACATCGAGCACTTCGGCGATGGAACGAGTCTCGACCTCATCGAACGCCGTGCCGAGCTCGCCCGCCAGGTGCTGGGCCGCATGCGCGAGCTGGGAATGCGGGCGGTCCTGCCCGGTTTCAGCGGGACGGTGCCGCGCGGGTTCGCCGAGCGGAATCCCGGTGCCCGTACGATCCCGCAGGGCAAGTGGTTCCTCGACATGGCCGGCCCAGAACGCCCGGACTGGCTGGCCTGCGACACGCCGCACTACGACGCCGTCGCGGACGCGTTCTACGCCGAGCAGCGCCGCCTCTTCGACGCGGGCGGCATGTGGGCCGTCGACCTGCTCCACGAGGGCGGCAAGTCCGGCGGCGTGCCGCTGGCCGAGGCCGCCCGCGGCGTCGAGGCGGGAATGCGGCGGGCCGACCCCGCCTACACCTGGGTCCTGCAGGCGTGGGTCGGGAACCCGCGCCGCGAACTGCTCGACGCCGTTGACCGCGAGCATCTCCTCGTGATCGACCTGACCGGCGAGTCCTGGGAGCGGCTCGACGCGTTCGACGACACCCCGTGGGTGTACGGGATCCTGCCCAACTACGGCGGCCGGACGTCGCTGTACGGCGACCTGGCGGCGATCGCGGAAACCCCCGCGAAGCTCGGCAGGGCGGGTACGCGGCGGTTGACGGGGCTCGCGAACATGGCGGAAGGCGTCGGGAACAATCCGGTCGTCTGGGACCTCTTCCACGATGTGGCGTGGCAGCGCGACCGGATCGAGCTGGACGGCTGGCTGGCGTCGTGGACGGCGGCCCGGTACGGCACCGCGCGCCCGGAGTTGCGCGAAGCCTGGCGGATCCTGCTGGCCACCGCGTACGCGTCGTGGCGGGGCGCCGGCCCGGCTCCCGCGCCCGCGGAGTGGAGCACGGCGTTGTCCGGCACGGCCGTCGATGCCGCCGCCCACGCGGCTCCCACCGGGTCGTGGTTTCCGATGAGCGACAACGAGGTCGCCGGAGCGATCGACGGCATCGAGTTCGAGTTCTACGCGGGCACCGACTCGGTGATCGCGGCCGTCCCGAGCCTGCGCGCCAACCAGGCGAGCACGGTGGGTCCGCGAGCACTCGGCTATCCGGCCGGAGCGCTGGTGCCCGTGTTGCGTCTGATGTTGTCCGGCGCTCCCGCCGAGCTGACGCCCGGATTCCGGTTCGATCTCGTCGACCTCGCTCGTCAGGTGGTCGATGACGAGGCGCGACGCGTCCTCCCGGCCCTCGCCGAGGCCGCCGACGCGAAGGACCTGGACCAGTACGACCGCCTGGTGGCGCTCTTCCTCGACGGCGTCGACGTCCAGGACGCGGTCCTCTCAACCGACGAGAACTTCCTGCTCGGGCGCTGGGTCGCCGACGCGAGACGGTGGGGAGGCACGCCGGACGAATCCGTGCGGCTGGCGACCGAGGCCAAACGGCTCCTCACGAGCTGGGGTTACGAGGATTCGTTCGTGCTGACCGAATACGCCACCCGGAGCTGGGCGGGTCTGGTGGGCGGCTACTTCCGCTCGCGCTGGGAGCGGTGGTTCGCCGAGGTGCGCAAGGCGCTGACCGCGGAACCGACCACGCCGGTGGACTGGTACCGCTTCGCGGCGGACTGGGTGGAGCCGGACGTCGAGTTCGCGGCGGTTGCGTCCGGCGACCCCGTCTCCGCGGCGACCGCCGTGCTCGGCTTCGCCGAACGCGTCGAGGCCGCGTTGCGGCAGACTTGGTTCACGCGGCCGGAAACCGCGTGAAGTGACCGACACTCTTGTCGGACGATCGAGTCGAACACTGCCACCATGCACCCATGCCCAGGGTCGTGTCCGAGAGCGGGTCGTCGGTCGTCGAGCGCATCGCCGGCGAGCTTCGCGAGCGCATCAAGCGTGGTCAGCTCGTCGGCGGCCAGCGGCTGATCGAGGCCGACTGGACACAGGAACTGGGCGTGAGCCGTGGCCCTGTGCGAGAGGCGCTGGGGCGGCTGGCCGGCGAGGGGCTGGTCGTCGTCGAGCCGAAGCGCGGCGCCGCTCGCGGCCCGCCGCATCGGCCAGGGCGAGCACGAGGCCGTGCTGAGGGAGGTGCTGCGGGAGAACGCCACGTTCCTCCAGGGCGGCGAGCCGGCCGGCTACATGGACGTGAACGAGCGCTTCCACCACCTGGTGCTCGACCTCGCCGGCAATGAGGTCCTGAGCCGTCTGGGCGGCCAGTTGCACGTCATGGCCTACCACCTGCAGACGACCCGGGTCATCCGGGCCGCCGCTCCCGACCACGAGCTCTCGGTGGCCGGCTCCGCCCGGTTCCATCGCGACATCGGCAACGCGATCCTCCGCGGCGAGGAGGACCACGCGGACCGGCTCATGCGCGCCCACCTGCTCAGGACGCGCGATGGCATCCTCGTCATCGGCCACGCGAGGACCACCGGGCCGCTCGGCGCCTGACCTATTGTCCTACAAGATAGTAGGGCGCGAATGCCCACAAGGCGGGTGTGTAGCCTGCCGAAAATCCCGTCCGGGGAGGCTGCTGGTGCGGCATGATGACCGTTCACGCTTCTTCGTCCGGCCTGTCTGACCGTCACGAACGCATTCGCCGCGCTACGGCTACTGCCGATGAGTGATCGTGACAAGGACGTCGAGATTCTCGCGCTGCGTCATCAGATCATGGTCTTGGAACGGCGGCTCGGCGCGGATGTGCGGGTCAGGTTCACCCCCGAAGACCGCTTCTTCCTGGCGACTCTCCTGACCTCGCTTTCCCGCGCAGTCTTGCGCCGGCTCCGGCTTGTCGTCCGCCCGGACACCATCCTGCGCTGGCACCGCGAGATCGTGAAACGGCAGCATGCCCGGACCTGCCGGGCACGGCTCCTGATTCGCGACCGAGACGGCACGTTCCCCGCTCTCATGGATGGGATTCTCGCCGAAACCGGATCCAGACTGTGCTCACCGGCACTCGTATGCCGCGGATGAACTCCATCTACGCCACGCTCTCGGCGAGTATGAGCGTCTCTGCAACGAGCATCGCGCTCATCAAGCTCTCGACCAAGCCGCCCCACTCCGCGCCGCACCCGACCCGATCCAAACCGGCGCGCATCCTCGATCTGAACATCCGCCGACACGATCGACTCGGCGGAATCCTCCACGAATACTCCAACGCCGCTTGACCTGCACGGGCGCATTTTCGGCAGGCGCACTGTCGATGCGGTTCGATCCGTGCTTGAGGCAGTGTCGGGCGTCGCCAGGAATGGCGAGCTCGGCGGCGCTGTGAAGCCTGTGTCGGGATTGGCCGCTTGAACGATCTACCGATGTGCCCGGTCCGTGCCCGCGAGCAGCCAATCATGATCAACAAGGTGCCACGAGGCCCCAGGAAACCGAGAAACCCCAGGTCGAACGCCGTATGTAAGAGTAGGGCGGGTGGGACTTGAACCCACGACCCACGGATTATGAGTCCGATGCTCTGACCGGCTGAGCTACCGCCCCTGGATTCATTTGTACGGCCTCAAGGCTAGAGCATGACGCCGTGGCTTCCGGCGGTGCGCGCGGCTGCCTCGGACATCATTCCACGACCGGCAGGCGGAATGGAGCCCAAGTCGGATCACAGTGGATAAAACCCTCGGGCGTGGGAGGGCCGGGGAGCGCGGGGCTCCCCGGCCCGGGGGAAGCAGGGTTACGGGCGGTTCAGGCCGAGGGTGTAGGAGCCGGAGCCGCTGTAGGCGTGGACGCGGTAGCGGTAGTAGCCGGCGCTGCCGTTGTAGCTGATGGACTCGTCGGCGTTCGGGCTGTCGCTCCTGGCCACGGTGCTCCAGGCGGAGCCGCTCCAGCGCTGGAGGTACAGGTCGAAGTCGGCGCTGTCAGGGGCGTCCAGGCAGGCCGCGTGGGTGCCCGAGGTGGTGGTGCGGTAGTAGGAGCCGTCGGGCTGGTAGGCGTTCTGGCCGGAGGTGAGGGAGCCGGTGTAGGTGTCCTCGTAGCCGTCGCAGCCGGTGGGCGGGTCGGGGTCGTTGCCGCCGCTCGTGACCAGCGTCAGGTTGCCGACCGAGATGATCTCCCCGATGGGCTGGAAGTACGTGGTGCCGCCGCTGGTGCAGTTGCCGGAGCCGCCGGAGGTCATGCCCTGGGCCTGGTCGCCGGAGATGAACGAGCCGCCGGAGTCGCCGCCTTCGGCGCAGACGGTGGTGCGGGTGAGGCCGGAGACGGTGCCCTCGGGGTAGTTCACGGTGGAGTTGAGCGCGGTGACGGTGCCGCAGTGCCACTGGGTGGTGGAGCCGGAGCGGCACACGGAGCCGCCGGGCTGGGTGACGGCCGCGCCGCGCACGGGCAGGATACCGGCCGAGTAGCCGTTGACGACGCCGGGGCCGGTCCAGTCGGCGTTCGTCTGCACCCAGGCGTAGTCGTTGCCCGGGAACGAGGAGATCTGGAACGTGCCCTGCGCCACCCGGTTGTGGCCCTGGGTGGCGTCGCCGGTGGAGCCGCAGTGGCCGGCGGTGGTGTAGCCCATCTGGGTGCCGCGCCGGGCCGCGAAGCCGACCGAGCAGCGGTAGGGGCCGGTGTAGTAGGCGTCGCCGCCGCGGATGTCGTAGAAGAGCTTGGCCCGTTCGGCGGACTGCTCCAGCTTGACGGCCTTGGCGTCCACGCCGGCGGTGGCCATCCAGGCGCGGGCGGCGTCGTGGTCGGCGGCCCAGACGACGACGGAGTTGTCGGCGACGGAGACCGACCAGGCGTGCACGGTCGCGGGCGGCGCGGCCTTGTCCAGGCGCTCCTTGACGGCGGTGAGGTCGGCCAGGGTTCTGGGCACGACTCGGGCCCGCGCGCCGGCGCGGGTGATCGCCGCGGTGTCGGCCGCGTCGACGGTGGCCACGACGAGGGCGCTCTCGGCGCCTTCGTACCAGATCCCGGCGAAGCGGTCGCCGAGCTTCTTGCGCAGGCCGGGGGCGGCCCTGTTGCCGCGCGCCTCGTTGGCCAGGCGGTTGATCGCCTGTTCCTGGGTGATGCCGAGGTCGCGCTGGATGGCGTCGACGACGCCGGAGGGTGGCTTCTCGGCGACGGCCGGGGTCGCCGTCACGAGTAACGCGCCGATCGCGATCGCGATGGTGGCAGGAGTGCGGAGCATGATGTCTCCTTGCTGCTGGGGTGCCGTTAAAGTAACCAGCCGCCCACTGAGCGAGGAGTACTACTTCGCCCCTATCGCGATGTTATGGTGCGGTGCCGAAACCCGGATTTCGTACGAGCCAGTCGTGATAGACGATGCTGCGTCGTACGGCCTCCTGGTGGGCCTGTTTGGCCTGCACCATCACCCAGGGCGCGTCGGCGGCGCCGGGATGCCGGCCGAGGAGCTGCCGCCAGCGCAGCGGCGCGTTCTTCAGCGGCACCACGACCAGACCGGGCGCGGCCTGATGAGTGGCTTGACAGAGCACCACCGCCCGCCCTACCTGGGCCAGGTGCGCGCAGGTGGCGAGGTCCGTCTCGTACATCGTGCGCGGCGTGAACCCCGCCCGCGCGCACGCCGTCGCGAAGCAGTCGGTGAAGCAGCCGTCGCCGGGCGTCGCGGCCCACTGCTCCTCGGCCAGGTCGCCGAGCTCCACCTCCTTCTCCCTGGCCAGCGGGTGGGTGTCGGCCATGAGCACGAAGACGGGGTCGAGGCTGATCGTCTCCCACACCAGCGTGCCGGTGGGGGCGCCGCCCTCGCCGCACGCGCCGGTGAGCACGTAGTCGAGGCGGCCGAGCTCGACCATCGTGGTGAGCTCGTGGGTCGACCAGCTCGTGTACGTGGTCACGCTCCGTTCGGCGGCGAGCCGGTCGACCAGCCCGCCGAGCACGGGGCCGTTCGTCGCGCCGATCCGGTAGCCGGGGGAGGGGGCGTGCGCGAACCGTACGGCCTCCTCCTGGAGTTCCTTGGCGGCGGGCAGGAGCACCCGGGCGCGGGCGAGCACCAGCTCGCCGAGCCGGGTGGGGCGGGCGCCGTGACGGTCGCGCTCGAACAGCGCGCCGCCGAGCATGCGCTCGATACGTTTCAGCTGGGCGGTCAGAGCAGGCTGCGCTAACCCGAGCAGGGAGGCGGCCTTGCTGACACTTCCCGCGTCCGCTACCGCGCGGACGATTCTGAGGTGCCGGAGCTCGAGGTCCATACCCGGAAGGTAAGGCGGTCCAATCTCCGGGACAATGCCTATATGTCAGGAATTGTGACATATATTGTTGCGCGCTTCCGGGGTAGGGGGAGCGCATGACGACGATGGGAATCGACCCGGCAGCCCTCAGCGACGACGATCTGCTGCGCGAGCTGCGGCAACTGCACGCGACCCGGACCGAGACACTCATGCACGGCTCTGACGACGCCCTTGACCGGCACACCTCACGCACCAACGAGATGGAGGCCGAGTACCTGCGCCGCTTCCCCGAGCGCGACGTCGACCCGAACCGGCTGCGCGAGGGGGCGAGGTTGCGGTGATGGCTGACGATCATGACGTCCAGGTCCTGTCGGACGTGGACATCCACGTGTACGAGGCGATCGCCGCCGAAGCCGTCGAGCACGGCTGGGCCGGCTTCGGCTCACTCGTCCGGGCGACCGGGCTGGAGGAGGACGAGGTGCGCGACAGCCTGCGCACGCTGATCGACCAGGGGCACGTGCTGCCCAAGGGCGACGACGGCTACGGGCTGGGGCCGCACACGTTCGAGGTCGAGTACTAGAGCGCTCGCGCCCGCCTGCGACGCGGCGGGGCGCGCACGGCCGCCGCCTCGGGTCATCCGGCGGCGGGCGGGGCGCTGACCCGTGCCCAGAGCCGCGCCCTCCTCCGGCGCGAGCCCGGCCGCGGGCGCGCCAGGGCCCCCACCTCCTTCACCGGGCGGGCGCCATCCCCTGCCCAAGCCCTCCGAGCGGATTGCGGCCCCCAGTGTGGCGTCGGGGAGGACTTGGGTGCGGTCGGGCGCACCCCCCGGGGGTGGCCGCCCGTGGTGGCGTCGGGGTCCTCGCCCAGGTTGGCCGAGACGAACGCCAGCCTGGTGATCCACGCGGGCAGCCCGCGTCCGGCCAGGAAGAAGTCCAGGCTGGAGCTGATCCGGCGCCGGGCCGGGAAGCCGATCCCGAGCACGGTGGCGAAGTACAGGGCGATGAGGACGTGGTCGAGGAGGTTAACGTCGAGACGCACGACCGGCCCGCTATCCCGAAAAATCATGACTTCACGCGTACTGTCGAAGGGTGGATGTCGCAGACCTGACTCCCGGGCGGGCACGCGAGCGGTTCCGCGCGGGCGAGCGGGCCCCGACGGCGGGCTGGTGCCGGGGCTGGACGCAGGCGAACCTGATCGCGGTGCCGAAGGAGCTGGCCTACGAGCTGCTGCTGTTCGCGCACCGCAACGCGCGGGCGTGCCCGGTGCTGGACGTGGGCGAGCCGGGCTCGGTGCGGACCCGGCTGTTCGGCGGCGACCTGCGCACCGACCTGCCCGCCTACCGGGTCTACCGCGACGGGCGGCCGGTCGCCGACGTGGACCAGGTGGTCGAGGACTGGCGGCCGGACCTGGTGCCGTTCCTCATCGGCTGCAGCTTCACCTTCGAACGCGCCCTGCTGGCCGAGGGCGTCCCGGTGCGGCACCTGGAGCAGGGGACGAACGTGCCGATGTACCGCACGAACCGGCCGTGCGAGCCGTCGGGGTCGCTGTCGGGGCCGCTGGTGGTGTCGATGCGGCCGGTGCCGGAGGCGCTGGTGGCGACGGCCGTGGAGGTGAGCGGACGCTACCCGATGGTGCACGGGGCGCCCGTGCACGTGGGCGACCCGGCCGAGCTCGGCATCGCCGACCTGGGCTGGCCGGACTTCGGCGACCCGGCCGAGGTGCGACCGGGCGAGGTGCCGCTGTTCTGGGCGTGCGGGGTGACGCCGCAGGCGGCGATCATGGCGAGCGGCGTCGAGTTCGCCATCGGCCACCTGCCCGGTCACATGGCGATCATGGACGTGCGTGACGACGACTACCGGGTGGGCCCGTAAGGGTCCAGGAGCCCCGCCGCCGTGAGCTGGGCGTCCAGCGCGGGCGCGCCCGGCCGGTTGTCGATCTCGACGTGCGGCACGACCGGCGGCTCGCCGGCCCTGATGCGCGCCAGGTAGGCGTCGAACGCGGCGAGCTTGCCCGCGTCGCGCGCCAGCCCGCGCTCCGCCAGCCGGGCGCGCAGCGTCGGGCCGTCGGAGCGCACCCACAGCAACCGCACCGGCTCGCCGCCCAGCTCGGCCACCCAGCGCGCCCACCGTCCGGCGTCGTGCACCTGCCCGGTGAACGGCCCGTCGAGCAGCACCGGGCAGCCGTGCGCCCGGATGTGCGCGGCGGTCCTGGTCAGGCCGTCGTACTCGTGGTGCTTGACGTGCTCGTCGTACCAGGGGCCCTCGCGCTCGCCGTGCGGCCTGCCGTGGGCGCGCAGGAGCTCCGCGACGATCCCGCCGTACACCGTGTCCTTGTCCAGGACGGCCGGGACGGGGGACAGGCGCGCGAGCAGCGCCGCCGCCACCGTGGACTTGCCCGCTCCCGGCGGCCCGCTGACCACCCACACCGTCGCCCGCACGCGATCAGCGTACGCGGATCCGCGTACGCCGGAGCCGCGGCTGGGCGGACGACCGGGACGGGGGCGCGCGGCCAGACTTCGGAACCATGCTGACGGTCTTGACCAGGGCGTTCCGGATGCCGGAACTGCGCGGGAAGCTGCTGTTCACGCTGGGGCTGCTGGCCCTGTTCCGGCTGGGGCAGGTGCTGCCGACGCCGGGCGTGGACGTGCTGGCGGTGCGGGAGTGCGCGGGCGCGGCGCGCGGCGGGCTGTTCGACATGGTGCAGCTCCTCAGCGGGGGCGCGATGCTGCGGCTGTCGGTGTTCGCGCTCGGCGTGATGCCGTACATCACCGCGAGCATCGTCATGCAGCTGCTCACCGTCGTGGTGCCCCGGCTGGAGGCGCTGCGCAAGGAGGGACAGTCCGGGCAGGCGCGGATCACCCAGTACACCCGCTACCTGACCGTCGCGCTGGCCGTGCTCAACGCCACCACCGTCGTCGCCCTCGCGCGCTCCGGGCAGCTCCTGCCGGGCTGCGCCAGGCCGCTGCTGCGCGACGACGGGCTGCTCGCCGTGGCCGTGCTCGTCGTCACGATGGTCGCCGGGACGTGCGTGGTCATGTGGATCGGCGAGCTGATCACCGCCCGGGGGATCGGCAACGGCATGTCGCTGCTGATGTTCACGCAGGTCGTGGCCGTGTTCCCCGGCTACATGTCCACGATGCTCCTGGTGAGCCCCGTCGCGTTCACGGTGATCATGGTGTCGGGGGCGTTCGTGGTGGCGGCCGTGGTGTTCGTCGAGCAGGCGCAGCGGCGGGTGCCGGTGCAGTACGCCAGGCGGCTGGTGGGCCGGCGGCTGTACGGCGGGACCAGCACCTACATCCCGCTCAAGGTCAACCAGGCCGGGATCGTGCCGGTGATCTTCGCCTCGGCGCTGCTCTACCTGCCCGCCCTCGCCGCGCCGATGCTCGGCCCGGAGGCCGGCGCGTGGGTCTCCCGCCACCTCGCCACGGGCGACAGCCCGCTCTACATGAGCGTGTACGTGCTGCTCGTCGTGGGATTCGCCTACTTCTACGTGTCCATCACGTTCAATCCCGTCGAGGTGGCCGACAACATCAGGAAGTACGGGGGATTCGTCCCGGGGGTGCGGCCGGGCCGGGCCACCGCCGAATACCTGGCCCACGTGCTGACCCGGCTGACCGCGCCCGGGGCCGCCTACCTGGCGGTGCTGGCCCTGGTGCCGCTGGTGGCGTTCGCGATCCTGCGCGACCCCTCCACCCAGCAGAACTTCCCGTTCGGCGGCACCAGCGTGCTCATCATGGTCAGCGTCGGCCTCGAAACCGTCAAACAGGTCGAGGCCCAGGTGCAGCAGCGCGCCTACGAGGGGTTCCTCAGGTAGGCGGCGTCAGCCCGGCCCGCATCGCGAACACCACGAGCTGCGCCCGGTCGCGGGCGCGCAGCTTGACCATGGCCCGGCTGACGTGCGTGCGGACCGTGTCGGGGCTGATCACCAGCTCGCCGGCGATCTCCTCGTTGGACATGCCGGTCGCCACCCAGGCCACCAGCTCCCGCTCCCTCGGCGTCAGCGTCGCCAGGCCCTCCACCGGGGCCGCGCCGGGCCGGCCGAACAGGCCGATGACCTTCCTGGTGATCGCCGGGGACAGCAGCGCCTCGCCCGCCGCCACCACGCGCACCGCGTTGACCAGCTCCTCCGGTGCGCCGTCCTTCAGCACGAACCCGCTCGCGCCCGCCTGAAGCGCCTGGAACACGTACGCGTCCTCGGCGAACGTCGTCACCACCACGACCCTGGTCGCGGCCAGCCCGGCGTCGGCGGCGATCGCGCGCAGCGTGTCGAGGCCGTCCATGCCGGGCATCCGGATGTCGAGCAGCAGCACGTCGGGGCGCTCGCGCCGCAGCAGCGCCAGCGCCGCCGCGCCGTCGGGCGCCTCGCCGGCGAACTCCAGGTCGGGCTCGCGCTGCACCAGCGCGCGCAGCCCCATCCGCACCACGGCCTGGTCGTCGGCCACCGCGACCCGGATCACGCCGCCGGCGCCTGTTCGCGGGGGAAGCGGGCCACGACGCGGAAGCCGCCGCCCTCGCGCGGGCCCGCGGTGAACCGGCCGCCCGCGTCGGCCACCCGGGCGCGCATCCCGGCGAGCCCCCGGCCCTCGGCCGCGCCCGTCCAGCCCACGCCCCGGTCGGCCACCTCCAGCACGTACGCGCACGGGTCGGCGGCCACCCGCACCAGCGCCCTGGTCGGGCCCGCGTGCCGCAGCACGTTGGTCAGCGACTCGCGCACCACCCCGTAGACGGCGCCCCGCAGATGGGCCGGGACGCCCGGATCGGCGAGCTCCACGTCGACCGGCAGCCCGGCGGCGCGCACCCCGGCGATCAGCCCCGTCAGGTCGTCGGCCAGCGCGCCGGGAGCCGGGCCGCCGTCGATGCGGTCGAGGGCGGCCCTGAGCCCGGCGAGCGTGCGCGTGCTGGTCTCGCGGATCGCCTCCAGCGACCGGCGGGCCTGCTCGGGGTCGTCGTCGAGCGACACCAGCGCGACCCCGGCCTGCATGGCGATCGCCGCCAGCCCGTGGCCGGCCGCGTCGTGCACCTCCCCGGCCAGCTCCGCGCGCAGCCGTGCCGCCGGCGCGACCTCCAGCGGGGGCGCGGCGTCGCGTACGCGCTGATCGGCGGGCGGCGGGGAGGCCGCGTGCCGCACGTCATGGAAGGCGGGCGGCGGGGGAGGGGTGGCGGCGGCAGCGGCGGCGGCGCGCGCCTGGGCGAGGCCGGTGAACGACCACGGGACCGCCAGCCAGCCGGCCCACGCCAGCATGACGACGACCGGGACATCGCCGAGCCGGCCCAGCCGGGACAGCCGGGACAGCGCCGCGCGCGCCCGGCGCGCACGGCCGTGCTCGTGTCTCCGCGTCACCATCCCCCACCCGGCCAGGCTCGTGTCGCCACGATCCTAGCCAGTCGCGGCGGCCCGGGCGCGGCGCGTCCGGCGCCGGGAGGCGGCCTGCACGGGGGCGGGCCGCGCCGGCCCGCGGCCGGTCAGCTCAGGCCGTCGGTCAGCCAGCGCAGCGGGTTGTCGTGCGTGATGCCGCGCAGCGTGCCGTCGTCCACCCCGGCCTCGCGCAGCGCGGGCAGCAGCGTGCCGAACAGCGTGCGGTAGCCGGGGCCGTCGTAGCGGCGCAGCTGCGCCACCCGGTTCACGCCGGTGCTGAGGAGCAGGCGGCCGGCGTGGCCCTCCTCGATGAGGCCGAGCGCGATCCTGGCCGCCTGCTCGGCGCCCAGGCCGAGCGCGCCGAGGCTCACGTACGCGCCGGTCTCGGCGATCTTGCGGGCCACGGCCGGGTCGGCGCCCGCGTAGCCGACGGCCACGCGCGAGCCCGGCAGGCCGCGGGTGAGCAGGATCTCCAGCATGCCCAGGCCGTCCTGGCCGTAGGTGGCCACCGACAGGCGGGAGGCCAGCGACGCGCGGGCGGCGGCGGCCAGGCTGCGCTCCTCGGCGGCCGTCGGGCGGGCGCCCCAGCAGCCGACCTCGCCGATCACGCCGGGGAAGACGCCGGTGCCGTCGAGGCCGTCGGAGATGTCGGTCATGAGCAGGGCGGTGAGCTCGTCCACGTCCCGCTCACCCGGCTGTGCGAACGGCTCGGCGAACAGGCCGGTGGCGGCGATGACAGGCACCCGGCTGCCCGCCGCCACGCGGGCGAGCCCGGCGGCGTCGCGGCCCATGCCCAGGCAGGTCAGGTCCACGACCAGGCCGAGGTCGTCGGACTGGCGCAGCTCGCGGAGCTCGGCGGTGACGGACTGCTCCTCGTCGAGCCAGCGCTGCGGGTCGGAGTCGATGCCCACCGCCCAGCGCATGTCGGTGCGCAGGTGCTCGTGGGGGAGAATGGCACCCGTGACGGCGGCCGCGCGGATGGGGCCGGTGACGGTGCGTAGCATGACCTCGGGCATACCAGACGATATCCGACGATTGTCGGGAGTTGCCTGATCAAGCGGGAAATTTTACTGTGTATCGCGTTTAGGTGGCGTCTGCTGCGTTCTCCGGGTTCGGGCACACCCGGCCGGACGCCGGGCCCTATCCTGGGAACGACACCGACCAGTCCGGGGGGACCGTGCCGACGCAGAATTCCGAAACGGGTGACGCCGACATCGTCAAGGGCGAGGCGGCGCGCCGGTCGAGCATGCCCGCGCACCGGTCCGGCATCCGGGGCTGGCGTGACCGGGTCCGCTCGACCCCCGCGGGAGCGCTCACCCTCAAGATCGTGGTCGGCGTCATCGGCGTGCTCATGGTCGGCGGGGGCCTGGTCATGGTGCCCTTCCCCGGGCCGGGCTGGCTCGTGGTGTTCGCCGGGCTCGCCGTGCTGGCCACCGAGTTCCACTGGGCGCACAAGGTGCTGGAGTTCGGCAAGCGCACGCTGCACGCCTGGACCGAGTGGTACAAGCGGCAGGGCTGGACCGTCAAGATCCTCGTCGCGCTCGTCACCGTGATCGCCGCCACCGCGATCGTCTACCTGGGCCTGCGCACCATCGGCGTCGACGTCGTCCAGCTCGCCCGGCAATACGTCCTGCGCTAGACCGCTTCGCTATCGGTCCGCCGGATCGCGCCGCCCGGTGTCTATTCTTCGGGCGTGATCGCCCACATCGCTCTCGCGCTGTCGCTGGTCGTGACCGCCCCGGCCGTCCAGGCGGACCTCTCCCTGCCGGGCACGGGCATGACCTATCAGGAGCGCTCCGGCGATCCGGTGCGCCTCACCGCCTACGGGCTCGGCACCAAGGGCGCCTACCTGCGCACCGGCGACCGGTTCGCCCGGCAGCGGGCCCTGTCGGAGGCGGCGTTCTCGCCCGACGGCCGCACCGTCGCCGGCGTGCCGCGCGCCTACCGGGCCGGGCACGACAGCCTGCTCCTCACCGACCGGGCCACGGGCAAGACGAGGCGGGTCCGCACTGTCAAGAAGCCCCTCACCGCGTCGTACGTCTCCTGGAGCCGTGACAGCCGGCGCGTGGCGCTCACCGTCGAGAAGAAGAGCGGCGGGCGGTGGCGCCCGGCCGGGTTCACCGTCGTGGACGTGGCGGCGGGCAGCGCCCGCACCGTCACGGTCGCCGGGCTGGGCGCCGAGGCCGGGTTCTGGTGGACGCCCGGCGGCAACCTGGTCACCCGGCACGGCACGGGCCTGCGCGTGCACCGCGCGTCCGACGGGAAGGTGGTGCGGACCCTGCCCGGCTCCGGGCTGCCCACCGGGCCGGAGGACTCGTTCTCGCCGTCGGGCGACCGGATGGCGCTGTGGTGCCCGTCGCGGTTCGCCGGACAGGTGTGCCTGGCCGACACCGCGACCGGGCGCGTCGCCCGCCGCGTGCCCGTCGAGCCGGAGGCGGTGTTCGGCTGGTGGGACGAGAGCCACCTGATCGCCGTCATGGCGCACCGCGGCGCCTACAGGCTGGCCGTGGTCGGACTCGACGGGAGGGTGAGCCGGGTGCTCGCCGCCGTCCCCACCAGGACGTGGGGCGCCGACCTGTGGCTGTCCTTCACCCGGGCGGCGCCCGGGCCTCAGAGATAGAGGCCGGTGCCGTGGTCGGTCTCCTGGGTGGCCACCGCGTGCAGGTCGCGCTCGCGCATGACCAGGTAGACCTGGGCGTGCAGCTCCACCTCGAACTGGTCCTCCGGGTTGAGCAGCACCTTGTCGCCGACCTTGACCGAGCGCACGTTCGAGCCGACGCCGCAGACCTCGCCCCACGCCAGCCGGTTGGCCAGCTTGACCGTCGCGGGGATGACGATGCCGGAGCCGCTGCGGCGCTCCTGGGACTCCTGCTCCAGCCGGACCATGACCCGGTCGTGCAGCATCTGAATCTCGAACTTGGGCTCTACCACGGGGCCAAGTTTACGTTCCGCGCCGGGCCGGGGACTCACGCGGCATCTCATCCTGAGGAACGCTCCTTACACGGCATGACCGATCATGGCAGGATGAAAGCCATGATCATGGCGTTCGGCGCGACCGGCTGGCAATGGACGAACCCGCCCCGCCAGTGGACGGCGGACGACGGCCTCAGCCTGTTCTGCGATGCGGGCACCGACCTGTGGCGGCGCACCCACTACGGCTACACCTTCGACACCGCGCACCAGTTCGGCCGCCAGGTCCGGGGCGACCTGCGGCTCACGGTGACCTTCAGCGGCGACTACGCCGACCAGTACGACCAGGCCGGCGCGCTGCTCCGCATCGACGAGAGCACCTGGATCAAGGCCGGCGTCGAGTACGTCGACGGCCACCACCACCTGAGCACCGTCGTCACCCGCGAGCGCTCCGACTGGTCCGTGCTGCCGCTCGACGCCCCGGCGGACCAGGTCACGATCGACCTGGAGCGCCAGGGCGACGCCGTGACCGTCCGCTACGGGCTCGGCGACGAGGCGCCGCAGCACCTGCTCCGCCTGGCCTACTTCCCGCCCGACGCTCCCGCGCTCGCCGGGGCCATGGCCGCCGCGCCCGCGGGCCAGGGCTTCGCCGTCCGCTTCAGCGACGTCCGCCTGGCCGGCTGCTGACCCTCACGGCAGCGTGACCACCGCGAACACCGGCCGGTGGTCGGTGCCCTTCAACCCATGCACGCCGAACTCGCGCACCCCCATGCGGGCGTCGGCCAGCACGTGATCGATGGCCACGCCGGGCAGCCGGCTCTGCGGCCAGGTGGCCGCCAGCCCGTGCCCCGTCACGTCCGCCGCATCCCGGTAGCCGGAGGCGAGCAGGTCACGCATCGGCAGATGGTCGAGCGTGGCGTTGAAGTCGCCCGCCAGCACCCGCAGCGGCCCGCCCGCGCGGGGCAGCGCCTCCAGCCCCGCCCGCCAGCACGGCTGCCGCCCGTAGCGGCGTGGCGCGCACGGGTGCACCGACACGATCTCCACCCGCGTCCCGCCCGGCGCCGTCAGCACCGCGCCCGCCTGCCGGAACCCGCCGAACTCCAGCAGCGGCCCCGCCGTCAGCGGATGCCGCGCGTACACGGCCGAACCGCCCGCCCCACGCTTGGGGCTCGTCACCGCGTACGGCAGCGCCCGCCGCAGGCGCGGATCGATGCGCTCCAGCGCGTCCGGCGTCAGCTCCTGCAACGTCAGCACGTCCGGGCGCACCCGCGTCACCAGCGCCTCCAGGTCCGCCGCGTCCGCCAGGCCGAACATCAGGTTGGCCGCCAGCACCCGCAGCGCCGGCCCGCCCGAGGCCGCCTCGCTGTCGGCGAACGCGCGCGGCGCCACCGCGCCGCCCAGCGCCACCGTGGCCGCCAGCGCCACCACCGCGGCGGCCCGCCGCCTCGCCAGCGCCGCCAGCACCAGCCCCGCCGCCGCCACCACCGCCGCGTACGGGGTGAACGCCACCAGCGGCACCCACGGCCAGTCCGGCTCGAACCCCGACACCCGCACCGCGGCCCACACCGCGAACGGCGCCACCATCACCCACACCAGAATGCGCACGCCCTGTATCGCCACCCGGGCCCCTGGGGGTTCACGTCCTGACATGAGATGGTGTGCACCATGCGCGACGCCGAGACCCGAGTCCTCAACGCCATCGACGAGGCGGAGACCGTCAACCTGCTGGCCGACCTCGTCCGGGTGCCCAGCGTGACCGGCACCGACGCCGAGTCCGAGCTGCAACATCACGTCGCGGGGCTGCTCACCGAGGCGGGCATGGACGTCGACGTCTGGAAGCTCGACCTCGACGACCTGCGCGCCCGCGACGGCTTCCCGGGCACCGAGGCGCCCCGCGTGGAGGCGTACGGCGTGGTGGGCGTCACCGGGGGCGGTGGCGTGCCCGCGCTCGCGCTGCAGGGGCACGTGGACGTGGTGCCCACCGGCGACCTGGCCAAGTGGGAGGGCAGCGACCCGTTCGCCGCCCGCATCTCCGGCGACGTCCTGCACGGGCGCGGCGCGTGCGACATGAAGGCCGGGCTGGCCGCCAACCTGGCCGCCGTCCGGGCCGTCCACCGGGCCGGGATCGCCCTGGAACGACCCCTCGCCGTGCACTGCGTGGTCAGCGAGGAGGACGGCGGGCTCGGCGCGTTCGGCACCCTGGCCCGGGGGCACACCGCCGAGGCGGCCCTCATCACCGAGCCCACCAGCGGAGCCGTCATCAGCGCCTGCGCCGGGGCGCTGACGTTCCGGATCGAGGTCGCCGGGAGGGCCGCCCACGGCGCCACCCGCCTCGAAGGGGTCAACGCCGTCGAGGTGTTCTGGCCGGTGTTCCAGGCGATCCGGCGGCTGGAGGCCGACCGCAACCGCGACGTCCCGGCCCAGTTCGCCGGGAACGCGCTGCCGTACCCGATCGAGGTCGGCACCGTCCGCGCCGGCGACTGGGCGAGCAGCGTCCCCGACCTGCTCGTCGCCGAAGGGCGGCTCGGGGTGCGGCTGGACGAGGACCCGGCCGAGGCGCGGGCCGCGTTCGAGGAGGCGGTGCTGTCGGCGGCCCACCCGTTCCTGCGCGCCCACCCGCCCGCCGTCACCTGGCCCGGCGGCCAGTTCGCCAGCGGCCGGCTGCCGGCAGGCCACCCGCTGCTCGCCGAGGTCCGGCAGGCGGCGGCCGACGTCAGCGGGGTCACGCTGCCGGAGTCCGCCGCCCCCTACGGCAGCGACCTGCGGCTGTACGCGGCGGCGGGCATCCCCACGCTTCACTACGGGCCCGGCGACGCCCGCTACGCGCACGCGCCGCGGGAGCAGGTCCCCCTCTCCGAACTGCTCGCCGTCACCCGCGCCGTCGCCCTCCTCGCGGTACGCCGCTGCCTGCCCGGCTGAACCCCCAGCGGTCAGGCGGGGGAGGAGACGCGGCGGCGGTGCTCCGGGACGATGAGCGGGGTGCCCGACTGCGGGTCGGTGATGATCTCGCAGCGCAGGTCGAACACCCGCTCCACCAGCTCCGGCGTGACCACCTCCCGGGGGTCGCCCTCCGCGACGACCTGGCCGTCCCGCATGACGATCAGGTGCGTCGCGTAGCGGCACGCCTGGTTGAGGTCGTGCAGCACGGCGACCAGGGTACGCCCGGCCTCGTGCAGGTCGGCGCACAGGTCGAGCACCTCGATCTGGTGGGCGATGTCGAGGAACGTCGTCGGCTCGTCCAGCAGCAGGATCGGCGTCTCCTGGGCCAGCGCCATGGCGAGCCAGACGCGCTGCCGCTGCCCGCCGGACAGCTCGTCGACGATGCGGTCCGACAGCTCCGTCACGTCGGTGGCGCGCATCGCCTCGGTCACCGCCGCCTCGTCGGCCCTGGACCACTGCCGCATGAGCCGCTGGTGCGGGTAGCGCCCCCGGGAGACCAGGTCGGCGACGGTGATCCCGTCGGGCACGATCGAGCTCTGCGGCAGCAGGCCGAGCCGCCGGGCGACCTCCTTGGACGGCAGCGCGGTGATCACGCTGCCGTCGAGGTGCACCGCCCCGGTCCTCGGCTTGAGCATCCTGGCCAGGGCGCGCAGCAGGGTGGACTTGCCGCACGCGTTCGGGCCGATGATCACGGTGAAGGACCGGTCCGGGATCGCCACGTTCAGCTCGGTGGCGACCACCCGCTGGTCGTAGGCGAGGGTGAGGTCGCTGCCGTACAGGCGGGCGTCGGCCATCAGTAACGGTCCTTTCGCAGCAGGAAGGCGAGGTACGTGCCGCCGATGGCGGCGGTCACCACGCCGACGGGCAGCTGGGTGGGGGCGAGCAGGCGCTGGGCGGCCAGGTCGGAGACGGTCAGCAGGACGGCCCCCATGAGCGCGGAGGAGGCCAGGGTGACGCCGGCGGAGCGGGTGAGCCGGCGGGCGAGCTGCGGCGCGGCGAGCGCGACGAAGACGACGGGCCCGGCGGCGGCGACGGCGACGCCGCACAGCAGCACGCCGGTGACGACGGCGGCGGCGCGGACGCGTTCGACGCCGATGCCCACGGCGCGGGCGGCGTCGTCGCCCATCTCGATCATGCGCAGCGGTCTGGCGAGCGCCGCGCCGACGGGCAGCAGCACGGCGAGCGCGAGCGCCACGGGGACGGCGTGCTCCCAGCCGCGCCCGCTCAGGCTGCCGGTGAGCCAGGCTCCGGCGGTGGCGGCGTCGTTGATGTTCGCCCTGGTCAGCAGGTACGAGTTCACGGCCAGGAGAAGGGCGTTGGCGCCGATGCCGACGAGGACGAGCCGGTAGCCCTGGACGCCGCGCCGGAACGCCATGCCGTACACGAGCAGCGCGGTGATCACGCAGCCGGCCAGCGCGCCCCCGGAGACGGCGAGGGCGGAGCCGCCGGCGACGACGGCCAGGATGCCGCCGGTCGAGGCGCCGGCGGTGAAGCCGATGAAGTCGGGGCTGCCGAGAGGGTTCCTGGTGAGGCTCTGGAAGATCGCGCCGCACACCCCGAACGCGGCCCCGACCAGCAGCCCGGTGACGACGCGCGGGGCGCGCAGCTCGGCGACGATCAGCTCGGCGACGGGAGTGCCCTCGCCGACCAGGGCGGCGAGCACGTCCGGCACGGGCACGGTGAACTCGCCGGTCGAGATCGCCACCACGCTCACCGCGACCGCGGCCAGGAGCAGCAGCGCGCCGGTGAGCAGCGCCCTCGGCGCGAGCCGGACGGACCAGGGGCCGACACGTACGGTCATAGCGCGGCCAGCCTCCTGCGCCGGGCCAGCAGGATGAAGACCGGCGCCCCGATGACCGCGCACATGATGCCGACCTGCACCTCGCCGGGCCTGGCGATCAGCCGTCCGGCCACGTCGGCGCCGACCAGCAGCACGGGCGCGACGAGTGCCGAGTAGGGCAGCACCCAGCGCTGGTCGGGGCCGACCACGGCGCGGACGGCGTGGGGCACGGCCAGGCCGACGAACCACAGCGGCCCGGCGGCGGCGGTGGCCGAGCCGCACAGGAGCGTCACGGCGACCGCCGTGAGCGCGCGGGTCCGGGTGACGGCGACGCCCAGCGACCTGCCGGCGTCGTCGCCCAGCGACAGCATGTTGAGCGGGCGGCCCAGCAGCAGCCCGAGCACCAGCCCGGCGACCAGGAACGGGGCGAGCCGCGCCGCGGTCTCGGCGCCCTGCCCGGCCAGCGATCCGGCCAGCCAGAAGCGCATCCGGTCGAACGTCTGCGTGTCCAGGCGCAGGATGGCCGAGCACGCGGCGGTGAACACCATGCCGGCGGCGATCCCGGCCAGCGCCAGCCGGACCGGGCCGCCTCCGGAGCGGCCGGCCGAGCCGAGCGCGTACACCACGACGGAGGCCGCCGCCGCGCCCGCGAACGCGAACCACACGTACACGGCGGGGTCGGAGAGCCCGAACACGCCGAGCGCGAGCGTGACGCCGAGCGCCGCGCCCTGGTTGACGCCGAGCAGCCCGGGGTCGGCCAGCGGGTTGCGCGTCAGGCTCTGCATGAGCGCCCCGGCCAGCCCGAGCGCGGCGCCGACGCCGATCCCGAGCAGCGTGCGCGGCACCCGTACGTCGCGGATGACGGTGTGGTCGGCGGAGCCGTCGAAGGCCAGGAACGCGTCGAACACGGCCGTCCACGGCATGGACCGCGCGCCGAGCGCGACGCCGGCCAGCGCCACCAGCACGAGCGCGGCGGCCGCGACGAGGAGCCCGGTGGCGAGCGCGGCCCGGCGGCCTCCCGTGCGCGGCGGGGCGGGCGCTGCGGCGGCGCCGGGCGGCGTGGTCTGCTCAGCGGGCCGCACCCGCCCCCCTTTCGTCAACGGCAAGCTTAGGTAAGGCTAATCTAAAGCCTTGCTTGAAAGGCAAGCCTAACCTAAGGAGTTGCACATGCCGGGACCGGTCCTGGCCCGCAGGGGCTTCCTCGCCGCCACGGGCGCGCTGTTGCTGTCGGCCTGCGGCACGGGCGGCGGTGGCAGCGGTGGCGGCGGACAGGCCACGGCGGGGTCCTCGGCCCCGGCCACCGCCGGGGGAGCGTGGACGTTCACCGACGACCGCGGCAAGAAGATCGAGCTGGCCGCCACGCCCACGCGGGTCGTCGCCCAGGTCGGCGCCGCCGCCGCGCTGTGGGACTTCGGCGTCCGCCCCATCGCCGTCTTCGGCCCGCACAAGCTCAAGGACGGCGCCAAGGACCCGCAGGCGGGAAGCGTCGACATCAGCCAGGTCACCGGCCTGGGCAACGCCTGGGACGAGTTCAACGTCGAGCAGTACATCGGCCTGCGCCCCGAACTCCTCGTGACCGGCATGTACGACAAGGACACCCTCTGGTACGTGCCCGAACGCTCCAAGGACGCGATCGAGCAGGTCGCCCCCACCGCCGGCATCATGCTCACCGGCCGCGGCGCCACCGCGATCATCGGCCGCTACGAGGAGCTGGCCGCCTCGCTCAAGGCCGGAATGGCGGGCGTCGCCGAGGCCAAGGCCAGGATGGCGGCCGCGGGCAAGGAACTGGCCCGGTTCAAGGACCTCAAGGTCCTGGTGATCTCCGCCGGGCCCGACGGCATGTGGGTCGCCAACCCGCCCCACCACCCCGACCTCACCTACGCCGCCGAGCTCGGCCTGAACGTCGTCACCCCCGACAAGGTGGACGAGGCGGGCTTCTTCCAGAGCCTCAGCTGGGAGAACGCCGACGCCTACGCGGCCGACGTGATCCTGCACGACACCCGCACCCAGGCGCTCAAGCCCGAGGAGATGCTCAAGAAGCCCGCCTTCGCCGGGCTGCCCGCGGTCAAGGCCGGGCAGCTCTACGCGTGGCGCGCCGAAGCGCCCTTCAGCTACCAGTCGTACGCGGGAGTCCTGGAGGAGATGGTGGCCAACCTGGCGAAGGCTAGTAAGCTCCCCTGACCTCGACGATCTCGGCGAGCGGGAACTCCAGGTAGTCGCCCGCCTCCTCGCACCACGCGTCCAGCGCGCCGCCGCGCAGCTCGCCGTGGCTCACCGTGGCGGTCAGGCCGCCGGTCAGCGTGATGCCGGCCCGCACGCCCCGGTCGACGACGAAACCCAGCAGCGACTGCTGGGCCGTCGGCAGCCGGGTGGCCATCCTGCCGATCACCGCCCAGGTGCGCCCGCCCTGCTCGGCCGCCGACCGGCTGTCGGCGATCAGGCGGCGGGCGTGCTCCTGCGGGTCGGGCGAGGGCTCGGCGATCACGTGCGGCGCCCGGTCCAGCTCGGCCACCTGGCCGCCCGGCAGCAGGATGAGCTTGCCGCCGTGCGGCTCCTCGGCACGGGTGCGGCGGATGGCGATCTCGCCGGTGTCGGCGACCGGGACCGGCGCGTAACCGTGCTCGCGCAGCGCGGCCAGGGTCCGCTCGGCGTCGGCCGAGGCGACCAGCACCGTCGGGGCGAGCAGCCGCAGCCCCAGCCGCGACAGCCTGCGGTGGGCGGCGATCTCCGCCAGCAGCGACGGGTCGGACGCCTGCACGACGCAGCCGACCGTGGTCACCGTCACCTCGCCGTGCCGCCGCGCCACGTCACGCACCAGGTAGTCGAGCGGCTGCGGGATCGTGCCGACCTCGGCCAGCTCCTCCAGCAGCTCGTCGGCGTCGTAGCCGCGGTCGAGCGCGCGCCGTACGCTCTCGGTGGTGAAACGCCAGACCGAGGCGGCGCCGCGCGACTCGCGCTCGGCCACCCGGTCGAGCAGCGCGGCCAGCTCCGCCGACGGCGGCCCGGTCACCACCGCGGTCAGGTCGGGCCCGAACAGGGCGCTCCTGCGCACGCTCGCCAGCGCCCGGGTGGACGCCTCCACCAGCGCCGGGTCGTGCTCGACGAGCGGCACCGAGTCGTCGCTCTCCTCGCCCGCCCGGTCCGACAGCCCGGCCAGCGCCCGCCCCAGGTCGGTGAGCGCGTCGTTGGCCAGCAGGCCGAGCAGCCGCGCCTCGTCGATCACCGCGGACGCGCACGCGCCCAGCAGCTCGCGGTCGAGCAGCGGGGCGTGCCAGTGCACGCTGGCCACCAGGCCGTCACGGCCGGCGAACGCCGTGCCCGACGGCAGGTGCGCCAGCACCGACAGCACGGCGCGGCGCACCCGCGCTACGGCCGGGCCCGACTGGTCGTCGCCCAGCAGCGTGCCGTAGCGGCCGTCGACCTTGCGCAGCGACGAACGCTCCATCCGCCACCAGGCCGACAGCAGCACCCGCAGCCGGGCCGCGCCCTCGTCGAGCCGCCACCGGTCGAACCGCTCGGTCGGCACCAGCCCGCCCGACGGCTCGTCCCAGGCCAGCAGCCGCGCCACCGCGCAGACCTCCAGCAGCAGCCGGGTCTCGTCCTCGTCGCAGCCCGTCTCCTTGGCCACCCGGCGCACCTCGCGCACGCCGACGCCGCCGGTCTTGAGCAGCGGCAGCGGCGTCTTGGCCGTGTTGTCGAGCAGGGCCGCGCACCGCTCGACGACGTGCGGCGCGGCCAGCGTCATCAGATGGTCGACCTCCTCCGGGTCGACCGGCAGCGTGGGCAGCTCGGGCGCCCGCGCCGCGAACGGCGGACGGTAGCCGGGCCCGCGCAGGCACAGCGCCACCTCGCGCGGCATCTCGGCGACGTGCCAGCTCGGCCGGTAGAGCAGGCCGTGGTCGGCCGACCACTTCTCCGGCGTGCCCGGCGTGACGAACCGGCCGCCGTCGACGTCGCGTACGGGGCCGTCCCAGGCGAAGGCGTCGAGCAGGTCGCGGGTGCCGCCGGGGGCGTGACGCAGCAGCGCCTCCACGCGGGACGGGTCGGCGAGAGCCTCGCTCACCCGGGTGATCGTGCGGCGCTTGTTGGAGTGGGGCGGCAGGCCCAGGTTGCGGGCCAGGGCGCGCAGCGTGTCGGTGCTGATCGTCCAGGAGTTGAGGTAGTGGTCGAGCGGCTCGCCCAGGCCGAGCGGCGTGCCCCACGAGCGCGCCACGGCCTCCGACAGGTGGATCTCGCCGTCGTCGCCCGGCCAGGCCAGCGCGTGGTCGTAGAGGCGGTCGAGCCACGGGCTCAGCTCCGCCGGCTGCCTGCCGAGCAGCCCGGCCAGCCGCTCGGCGGTCGGCCTGGCCGGCACCAGGCAGGCCTCGGCGAGCTGGAGGCAGGGCAGCGGCAGGCGGCGCAGCGCCTCCATGGCGGCGAAGCCGTTGCTCAGGCGCTGGGCCAGCGTGTCGAGCCGGCGCGGCCACGGTGCGGCGATGGCGTCAGGGCGGTTGGACAGGATACGGCAGAGCCTGTCCTCGTCGAGGGTCCGGAGCCAGCCGAGCAGGTGATCGTCCATCGGTCAGCACTCTCATGGGTCGCGCGTAGGACTCACCGTGAGCCATGACCATCCACGGTAATGCAGATCACACCCGGTCAGGAGAGAACTGCCCAGACGATCTTCCCGTGCGGGGCGAGGGCGGACCAGCCCCAGCGGAGGCTGAGCGACTCGACGATGTGGAGCCCGAGCCCGCCGGGGTCGAGCGGGCCCGGATAGCGGAGCACCGGCACCGAGGTGCCCGGATCGGTGAACGCGCTGGTCACCAGCGGTCCGCGGCGCACCAGCGACATGTGGACGGGCCGTTCGCAGCGGGGCTCCTCCAGGCGCAGGCCGTGACGCAGCGCGTTGGTGGCCAGCTCGGAGACCACCAGCTCCATGTTGTCGGCCACTTCCGGAAGGTCCCAGGCCGACAGCACCCCGGCGGTGAAACTGCGGGCGGCGTGGACGGACGAGGCGGTGGCGGGGAGCACGAACGTGGCGCTCGAGACAGGGCCGGGCACCAGCAGATCGCGCGCGGCCTCGGGCCACCAGCCGACCGGTGGCCACCAGTCGAACGTGGTCCACAGGCCCGGCGCCAGGGTGGGATGCACGTGATCATTCTGCGACAGACTCTCGTGCAGGTGCAAGAGCGAATGCACGTGCAGACAACTCGTGCAGCCGCTACGGTTGGTCGTCAAAAGGTCAATCAGTGGGAAAGGGGATCTTGTCCGCAGCCCATGATCTATGGGTTGTGAAGTGACAGACTGTGTGGCAAGGAAACGACCAAGGAGCACCACGTGTCCATCGATCCGCCCGGTTCCGGTTCGACCGTTCGGCGCATCATGCTCGGTGCGAGCCTGCGGCGGCTGCGCGAGGAGAGCGGGCTGACCCGCGACCAGGCCGGATTCCACATCCGGGCCTCCGAGTCCAAGATCAGCCGGATGGAGCTCGGGCGCGTCGGATTCAAGACACGTGACGTCGAGGACCTGCTCACGCTCTACGGCGTCGTCGACAACGCCGAACGGCGTGCTCTGCTGGAGATGGTGCGCGAGGCCAACACCCCGGGATGGTGGCACAAATACTCGGCCGAGCTTCCGCACTGGTTCACCACGTACGTCGGCCTGGAGGAAGCGGCCAGCGTGATCCGCACCTACGAGGTGCAGTTCGTGCCCGGCCTGCTGCAGACCTCCGCCTACGCGCGGGCGGTGTTCCAGCTCGGCAACCCCGACCTGTCCGCCGACAAGATCGAACGCCGCGTGCATATGCGCATGCAACGCCAGGAGCGCTTCACCCAGAAGGACGGGCCGCGCCTGTGGGCCGTCATCGACGAGGCGACGCTCAAGCGGACCATCGGCGGCCGAGAGGTCATGGCCGAGCAGCTCCGGCATCTGCTGGAAGTCGCCGCCCTGCCCAACATCACCATTCAGGTGATGCCCTTCAAATACGGCATGCACGCTGCCGAGGGGGGCGCGTTCAGCATCTTGCGGTTTCCCGAGTCCGACCTGTCGGACGTCGTCTACGTCGAACAGCTCTGGGGTGCCCTCTACCTGGACAAACGTGAGGACATCGACCCGTACCTCACCGCCATGGAGCAACTGTGCGTGGAGAGCACCACGCCAGGGGGCACCGTCGAGCTCATCGGCGGCCTTCTCAGAAAGATGTAGATGAACCAGACCTACAACGGCATGCCCGCCACCGACCTCACCCAGGTCGCCTGGCGCAAGAGCCGCTACAGCAACTCGCAGGGCAACTGCGTCGAGCTTGCCGAACTGCCCGACGGGGGCATCGCGGTGCGCAACTCGCGCTTCCCCGACGGCCCGGCGCTGATCTACACCCGCGACGAGATCCGGGCCCTCGTGCTCGGGGTGAAGGACGGGGAGTTCGACGGGCTGCTCGTGTAACAGCCTGTTCACCTCCGGCGGGTTCACGTAACCGATGCGCGCCGGAGGCGTAACCGGCCGTGCCGCCCGAACCCGGAGGATCGGGTCATGCTTCAGCAGATGACCCTGTACCCGATCGCCGACGACGTGCTGTTCGCGCCTGGTGGCCAGGTCGTGATCCGCACCTACGGCGTCGCGCCGGCGGACGCCGGCGGCTCCGTCTCCTACCGCACCTGGGTGACGGGCGTCCGCGACCAGCCGCGCTACTGGCGCTGGGGGCACTTCGAGGACGCCGCCTCCGGGCACCGCCGCGTCCTGGAATGGCTGACCGGCCGGGGGCCGCAGCCCGCCGACGCCCCGGCGGCCTGACGGGGGAGCCGCCCGTCCGGCGCCGGGGACCGCCCTGGCCGGCGTCAGCCGACGGGCGCGTTCCAGGTCGTGATGACCGGTTCGCCGTGCTCGAGGCCCAGCCGCGAGTACGTGCCGGTGTCGAGCTTGAACAGCCGCCCGTCGGCGGGCTCCAGACCGAGCCAGCGGGCCGTCAGCACGCGCAGGATGTGGCCGTGCGCCACCACCGCCACCCGGCCGCCCGCCTGCCTCGCCCGCGCGATCACCCGGTCGGCCCGCGCGCCCGCCTCGGCGGCGCTCTCCCCGGGATGCCCGGGGGCGCCCGGGATCACGCCGTCACGCCACAGGTACCAGCCGGGCCGCGTCTTCCTGATCTCCGGCGTGGTGATGCCCTCGTAGCCGCCGTAGTCCCACTCCCACAGATCCGGCTCCACCTCGAACCCCGTCAGCCCCGCCAGCTCCGCCGTACGGCTCGCCCGCTGCGCGGGGGAGACCATGACCAGGTCGAACGGGCGCTCCTTGACCAGCGGCCCGAGCGCCCTCGCCTGCTCCTCGCCGCGCGCGGTCAGCGGCACGTCGGTGCGGCCGGTGTGCCTGCCCGTCCGGCTCCACTCGGTCTCACCATGCCTGAGCAACACCATCTCGTCCATGGCACCATCATCCCGGCCCGCCGCGGCCGCGAACCTCCCGGGGCCGCAGGGGGCGCCCCCGGCTCCGTTCCCGCCCGCGGGGCCGCCGTAAGATCGGGGGCATGGAGCCAGTGGCGGTGGGGCTGATCGGGGCGGGGCCGTGGGCCGAGATGGCGCACGCGCCGATGCTGGCCGAGGGCCCGCACACCAGGCTCGCCGGGGTGTGGGCGCGGCGGCCGGAGTCGGCCGCGCGGCTCGGCGCTCCGGTGTTCGAGCGGGTCGAGGAGCTGTTCGACGCGTGCGAGGCCGTCGCGTTCTGCGTGCCGCCGGACGTGCAGGCCGAGCTGGGCGTGCGCGCCGCCCGCGCGGGCAAGGCGCTGCTGCTGGAGAAGCCGCTCGCCGGCTCGCTGGACGGCGCCAGGCGGCTGGCCGCCGCCGTGGCCGAGGCGGGCGTGCCCAGCCAGATGGTGCTCACCCTCCGCTACGCCGCCGAGACCCGCGCGTTCCTGGCCCGGTGCGCCGAGATCGACCCGTTCGGCGGGCACGCGGCCAACATCTCCGGCTCCCTCATGGGCGACCACCCGTTCGCCACCCCGTGGCGGCTGGAGCGCGGGGCGCTGCTCGACGTCGGCCCGCACGTGATCGACCTGCTCGACGCCGCGCTCGGCCCGATCACCGGCGTGCGCGCCCACGGCGACCCGCTCACCTGGGTGGGGCTGCTGCTGGAGCACGAGGGCGGCGCCGTCAGCGAGGCGTCGCTGTGCCAGGCCGGCGTGGGCGAGCTGCCCCCGTCGAGCTTCGCCGTCTACGGCCGCAAGGGCAGCGCCGTGCTCGCCCACGGCGACGGCGACCCGCTGGCGGCGGTCGCCGAGGAGTTCGCCCGCACGGTCAGGCAGGGCGGCGGGCACCCGCTCGACGCCGCGCACGGGCTGCGGCTCCAGGAGATCATCGCCGAGGCGGAGTCCCAAGTCCGCGCCCTGTGACGCCCCACCCTTGACGTCGCTGTCGTTCTGGGGGGTTGATAGCGTTTGTCCGACGCGCAGTGCTGCAGCGAAGTCCGGTGCGAATCCGGCGCTGTCCCGCAACTGTCATAGCCAGGTCGCCTGCCTCTGCGTGACGTCATCAACCCTCGTGGAAAAGGGTGATCCGTCGCTCTTCGCGGGTCTCTCGGTTCCGTCAGTGTGAAAGGACTACTCGTGAGGCCCGTACGCACGGCCTTCGCGGGCGCGCTGCTGGGAACGCTGCTGCTGGCCGGCTGCGGCCAGACCGGCACGACAGCCACCCCCGCGACCCCCGCCCCCTCCTCCTCCGCCTCGTCCTCCGGCGACGCCTTCCCCGTCACGGTCAAGGCGGGCAACGGCGACGTCACCATCGCCGCCAAGCCGCAGCGGATCATCTCGCTGTCGGCCACCCACACCGAGACGCTGTTCGCCATCGGCGCCGGCCCCCAGGTGATCGCCGTCGACGACCGCTCCAACCACCCGGCCGAGGCCCCGAAGACGGACCTGTCCGGCTTCAAGCCGAACGTCGAGGCCATCGTCGCCCAGAAGCCCGACCTCGTCGTCGTCTCCGACGACATCGACCACGTCGTCGCCGAGCTGGGCAAGCTGAACGTGCCCGTCCTGCTGGAGCCAGCCGCCACCAACCTGGACGAGGCGTACGACGAGATCACCGACCTGGGCGCCGCCACCGGCAACCGGGCCAAGGCGGACGAGGTCGTCGCCGGGATGAAGACGGCGATGGCCGAGCTGGCCGCCAAGGCGCCCAAGGCCGACCTCACCTACTACCACGAGCTCGACCAGACGCCGTACGCGGTCACGTCCACGACGTTCATCGGCCAGATCTACGGCATGTTCGGGCTCACCAACATCGCCGACAAGGCGCCCGACGCGGCAGGCGGCTACCCGAAGCTGTCGGCCGAGTTCGTCGCCCAGGCCGACCCCGACCTGATCTTCCTGGCCGACGTGAAGTGCTGCCAGCAGAGCAAGGAGACGCTGGCCAAGCGCCCCGGCTGGAAGAACCTGTCCGCCATCACCGGCGACCAGGTGATCGAGCTGGACGACGACGTCGCCTCCCGCTGGGGCCCGCGCGTCGTCGACCTGGCGCGGGCGATCGGTGACGCCGTCACCAAGGCGGCCGGCCGCTAGTGCGGTCCGCCGAAACGGCGGCCGGGCCGTCCCGCGCCCGGCCGCTCTGGGTGACCGGCGCGCTGGGCGCGCTGGCCCTGTCCATGGTCGCGGGCCTGCTCGGCGGCGCGGCCGACATCTCGCCCTGGCAGGTGGTGGTCCAGGCCGCCGACTGGCTGCCGTTCGTGACCGCCGACTCGGGGCTGTCGCCCGTCGAGCAGGGACTGCTGTACGAGCTGCGCCTGCCCCGGGTGCTGGTCGCGGCCGTGGTCGGCGGGCTGCTGGCCATCGCCGGGGCCGGCTACCAGGGCGTGTTCAGGAACCCGCTGGCCGACCCGTACCTGCTCGGCGCCGCCGCGGGCGCCGGGCTCATGACGACCGTGGCCATCGTGCTGCTGCCGCAGCTCGCGGCGAGCATCCCGGTAGCGGCGTTCGCGGGCGCGGTCGGCGGCGTCTTCCTCGCCTACGCGCTCGGCAACACCGCCGGACGCTCCGGCGGCACGTCCACGCTGGTGCTGGCCGGGGTGGCCGTCACCTCGTTCCTCACCGCGATCCAGACGTTCGTGCAGCAGTTCAAGGTCGAGGAGCTGCAGCGGATCTACGCCTGGATCCTCGGCGACGTCGGCGGCGGCTGGGAGCAGTTCTGGCTCGTGCTGCCGTACGCCGCCGTCTCCGCCGTGCTGCTCCTCCTGCACGGCCGCATGCTCGACGTGCTGTCGGTGGGCGACGAGGAGGCCGTGAGCCTCGGCGTGCGGGCCGCCCGGGTCCGGTTCACGGTGCTGCTGGCCGCCTCGCTGGCCACCGCCGCCGCCGTCGCCGTCAGCGGGCTCATCGGGTTCGTCGGCATCGTCGTCCCGCACCTGGTGCGCCGCCTGGCCGGCGGCTCCTACCGCAGCGTGCTGCCGCTGTCGCTGATCGTCGGCGCGGCCTTCCTGGTGCTCGCCGACCTCGCCGCGCGCACCGTCATCGCCCCCGCCGAGCTGCCGATCGGCGTCGTCACCATGTTCGTCGGCGCGCCGTTCTTCGTGGCCGTCCTGCGCATGACGCGGAGGACCGCGACATGACGGGCACCCCGGCCATGATCGGCGTCCGCGACCTCTCCGTACGGCTCGGCGACCGCGAGGTGCTGACCGGCGTCGACGCCACCGTACGGCGCGGCGAATGGCTGGCGATCATCGGGCCCAACGGCGCCGGCAAGTCCACGCTGCTCAAGGCCGTCATGGGCGTGCTGGCCCACCGGGGTCAGGTGGACCTCGACGGCCGCTCCGCCGCCACGCTCAAACCGCGCCAGCGCGCCCGGCTCATCGCCTACGCGCCGCAGACCCCGGCCGTGCCGCCCGACATGACGGTCTTCGACTACGCCCTGCTCGGCCGCACCCCGTACATCCCCTATCTCGGCAGGGAGAGCCGCCATGACCGGGAGGTCACCGCGTCCGTCCTGGACCGGCTCGACCTGACGGCGTTCGCCACCCGCAGGGCGGGCGAGCTGTCCGGCGGCGAACGCCAGCGCGTCGTGCTCGCCCGCGCCCTCGCCCAGCAGGCGCCCGTGCTCCTGCTCGACGAGCCCACCACCGCGCTCGACCTCGGCCACCAGCAGCAGGTGCTGGAGCTCGTCGACCGGCTCAGGCGCGCCGACGGGCTGACCGTCGTCACCACGCTGCACGACCTGACCCTCGCCGGCCAGTACGCCGACACCCTCCTGCTGCTCGCCCGGGGCCGCGCCGTCGCCTGCGGCGAACCGGACAAGGTGCTCACCGAGCCGCTCGTCGGCGAGCACTTCGACGCCCATGTCATGATCGAGCCGGGCCCCGGCGGGCGGCCCGTCGTGCACCTCGTCAGGGGAGGACCGTGAAGCTCAGCTACCGGGTCGAGGAAGGCGTCCGCCTCGGGTCGCTGCTCTGGGAGTTCGGGCCCGGCTGGCGGATGATCTCCTCGGCCATGCTCGGCGGCGGCATCGGGCCGCGCTCATGGGTGCTCAACGCCCAGGTCGTCGCCGGCTACTCGCGCACCGACCCGGTCGAGCACCTGACCTCGCTCGGCCCCACCGGCGACGGCGTCGGCATGATGACCGCCGCCTCCGTCGACCGCTACAGCGAGGCCCGCGACGGCGGCGTCCACGCCGTGGCCACCGTCGGCCTGCGCGTCCCCACCTGGGCCGCCGCCCCCGAGGGCGCCGCCGACCCCGAGCTCGCGCCCATGCGCGTCGGCACGATCAACATCCTGGCCGTCGTGCCCGTCGCGATGACCGACGCCGCCCTGGTCAACGCCGTCATGACGATCACCGAGGCCAAAACGCAGGCGCTCGCCGAGACCGGCTACGCGGGCACCGGCACCGCCTCCGACGCCGTCTGCCTCGCCGTCCCGGCCACCGGGCCCGAGGAGCTGTTCGGCGGCCCCCGCTCCGAGTGGGGCGCCCGCCTCGCCCGCGCCGTCCACGCCGCCGTCCGCTACGGCGCCGAAACGTGGCGACCCTGGGACGGAAAGTGACCGGATCCGGGTAAGTACCATGTCGGTGAAGGGGAGAGCCGCGATACTGAGTGGGTGACCGCGATGGCGACCGAACCGACGACCGCGCGCACGGTTCTTCCGGGCGCGCCGCCGTTCAGCGTCGACGACCTGCTCAAGTTCCCCGACGACGGGAATCGCTACGAGCTCTTCAACGGGAGCCTTCTGGTGAGCCCTGCCCCCACACCACTGCACCAGCTCGCCATCACGCGCGCTCTGCACCTCCTCCAGCTGGCCGCGCCGCCGGAGCTGGAGCCGCTGTCGACCGTGAACCTCCGGGTGAGCCCCGACAGCTTCTACATCCCCGACCTGGTGGTCGTGGCCGCCGACGCGATCGAGTCGGTCGAGCTGATGTTCGCGCCGGAGCACATCCGCCTGGCCGTGGAGATCGTCAGCCCGAGCACCAAGATCCGCGACCGGGGCTTCAAGGCCGAGGCCTACGCCGCGGCGAAGATCCCCGTCTACTGGCGGATCGAGCTGGACGAAGGGCCCTCCCTCTACGTGTACGAGCTCGACGGCGACGACTACGGCCCCCCGGTCTCCTACAAGGCCGGAGCCGCCGCCTCGCCCGCGTCGCCCTTCCCCGTCACCTTCGACCCGGGAGATCTCATCGGGCGGCGGGCGCGCCCGTAACGAAGCGGGGCGTCGGCGCGATGGGGTCGTGGTGGGATTCCCGGCGTCCGGCCGATGCCCGCACGCCGTTCTCTTGACTTACGGCAGGCGCTTGGGACCCTGGTCATATCCCTTCGTACGGGGGCGGCGATGGCGCGTCTATCAGCTCTGGCCGGCGGTCTCACGGCGACGATCGCGCTGCTCACCCTGCCCGCGGTGGCGCACGAGCACCCCAGCGGCATCACCGACCTCGTCACCCCCGCCGTCGTGCGGGTCGAGGCCGTCTCCCACGTGGAGATCACCCTCCTCGACCACATCGGCGAATTACGGCACGTGGAGCGTTCCTACGACTTCCCGCTCGGCCAGGGCACCGGCACCGTGGTCAACCCCGAGGGCGCGATCGTCACGCTGACCCGCGTCGTGCGGACCGGCGAGGACGTCGCCGTACGGGCCGCGAACAAGATCTTCGCCGAGCACCACGACGTGAAGATCCCGCAGGACGCCGACCGCCACTCGCTCGACGACCCGCTGCTCGACCGCCACCTCAAGCAGTGCTACCCGCCGAAGAAGTCCACCGCGACCTGCATCATCGACGTCTCCACCGAGATCACGATCTTCCCGAACGTGGCGCCCGCCGACACCGACGGGTTCAAGGCCGACCTGGTCAAGGCCGGGTCCGGGCCCGACAGCCCCGCCGTGCTCATGCCGATCGGCCGGGCCGTCGGCAGCGTCGGCATGCCCACCGCCCCGCTCGCCGACAAGGTGCCCGACCAGGTCGGCTCGCCCACCAGCGTGGCGGGCTTCCTCGGCAGGCCCGGCCCCGACGTGCAGAACACCGTCGAGATCGCCCACCTGGGCAAGGGCGGCGGCAAGGGCGACACCGGCAGGCCGTTCGCCGACCCGGAGAAGAAGGCCGACGAACCCGTCAAACTGGGCGGCCTGGCCGACCGCGGGCTGATCGGCGCGCCGGTGATCGGCGACAAGGACGGCCACGTCATCGGCATGCTGATCGGCGGCGGCAAGGAAGCCAAGATGATCGGCGTCCGCGAGATCACCGCCGCGCTGACCAAGGCCGGCATCGCGCCCCGCCGGGGGGCGATCGACTCGGCGTTCGAGGGCGCGCTGACCCGCTACCACACCGCGTACTACACCGAGGCGGCCCCCGGCTTCCAGCGCGTGCTGGAGCTGTACCCCGGCAACGTCGTCGCCGCCGAGCTGCTGAAGATCTCCCTGGCCAAGCGGGGCGGCCCGGAGGACGCGGGCACCCGGCGGGCCGGCGTCACGCCCGCCTCCGGCGGCACGCCGCTGTGGCCGTTCATCGTGGCGGCGGCCGTGCTGTTCGTCGCCGCGGGCACCGGGGCGTTCCTGCTGTGGCGGCGCAGGCGTACACCCGACATGTCGCCGTCGCCGTCGGCCCCGGCCCCGGCGGGCGCGGTGCCGCAGCCGCTCGACGAGGGCGCCGACCAGACCGTCGTGGTGCGCCGGTCGGCGCCGTTGCAGGCGATCCCGCAGCACCAGCCGGTGCTCACCGCGGGCGAGCCGCCGGTCGCGTTCTGCACCGCCTGCGGGATGCGGCTCGGCCCCGCCCACCGTTTCTGCGGCTACTGCGGCCACCCCGCCGAGACGTGATGCCCGTGAACGACAGAGCGCTCATCGGCCAGGAGGTGGCCGGCTACTACATCGAGGACATCGTCGGCAAAGGCGGCATGGCCGTCGTCTACCTGGCGCTGGACCCCCGGCTCAGCCGCCGGGTCGCGCTCAAGATCCTCAACCCGGTGCTGAGCGTGGACGACCGGTTCCGGCAGCGGTTCATCCTGGAGTCCAGGACCGTCGCCAGCATCGAACACCCCAACATCATCCCCATCTACGAGGCCAACGCCGACGCCGACGGCGTCCTCTACATCGCCATGCGCTACGTCGACGGGCTCGACCTGCGGCGGCTCATCCACGACCGCGGGCCGCTGCCGCTCGGCCGGGCCAACCGGATCTTCGCCCAGGTGGCCGCCGCCCTCGACGCCGCCCACGCGCACGACCTCATCCACCGCGACGTCAAACCGGCCAACATCCTGCTCGCGGGGGAGCACGTCTATCTGACCGACTTCGGCATCACCAAGCACCGCACGTCCATCTCCGGGCTGACGCAGACCGACCAGTTCATCGGCACGCCGCGCTACATGTCGCCGGAGCAGATCAACAAGGAGCACATCGACGGCAGCGCCGACCAGTACGCGCTGGCGTGCGTCGTGTACGAGGGGCTGTCGGGGCGGCTGCCGTTCCAGCGGGACAACGACATCGCGCTGCTGTGGGCGCACCTGGCCGAGCAGCCCGCCCCGCTGACGACGCTCCGGCCGGGCCTGCCTCCCGCCGTGGACGCGGTGATGAGCCGGGCGCTGGCCAAATCGCCCGAGCAGCGCTACCCGTCCTGCACCGCCTTCGTCGACGCCCTCCGCGCCGCCATCGACAGCCCCGCCCCCAACGCCGAAGGCCGCCCGATCCCCGGCAGCGGCCCGTCCCGGGCTCCGGGCGCCGTCCCGGGCGGGCTCCCTTGGGGCGAGGGCGCGGCGCAGGGTGGCGGGCCCTGGGGCGACGGTGCCGCCCGCGGTGGCCCGCCCTGGAGGGAGTCCGGGGCGCCCGGCGGCGGGCCTCCCTGGGGTGAGGGAGCAGCCCGCGATGCGGGACGCGCCCACAGCGAGGGCGCGCGCCTGGGCCACGTTCCCGGCGGTCCTGGCCCGGATGGGGCGGAGGGAGGGCCGGGGTACGGCTCCGGCTCGTCCCGCCCGTCCGGTGCGGGCGCGCGCCTGGGCCACGTTCCCGGCGGTCCTGGCCCGGATGGGGCGGAGGGAGGGCCGGGGTACGGTCCCGGCTCGTCCCGCCCGTCCGGTGCGGACGCGCGCCCTGGCCACACCCCCGGCGGTCCTCGCCCGGAGGGGATGGAGGGGAAGCCGGGGTACGGTCCCGGCTCCGCCGGTTCTCCCGGTGGGTCTCGCTCAGACGGGTCCGAGGGAGGGGCCGGGTACGGGCTCGGCGGGTCCCGGGGGCGGGGTGGGAGGTTGCCGATCGTGGTGGCCGGGCTGGTGGCGGTGGTGGCGGCGCTGGCCCTGGTGGTGATGCTGGTGGTGAGCCAGCGGGGCGAGTCGTGGGTGCGGTTCCAGGACACCCGCGCGGCGCCGCTGACGTTCGAGCACCCGGAGGGGTGGACCGCGCGCACGCACGCCGACCTGTTCGCGCTGGCGTCGCCGCGGGCGGCGGAGTTCGAGGCGATGTTCGTCTCGGGCGCGAACGCCGACTGGGCGGCCGTCAACGGCGTCATCACGGGCGACCCGGAGAACGCCGTAGGCGTGTACGTGCAGGTGTCGGACACGCTGGCGGCCGGGGCGGGCCGGGACGAGATGAAGGCGATGCTGGAGGGCCTGCTGCCGGGCGAGATCGAGGTGAGCGCCCCGGTGCCGGACCGGGCGGGCAACCGCGACGCCACCCGCTACGACGGCTCGCTGCGCGACCGCAACACCGGCAACGCGCTGGGCTTCGTCGGCTACGTCATCGACCACCGCCCCAAGCCGATCCTCATGCTGTACTTCTGCGCCCGCAACAGCTGTGACGACGCCACGCAGGTCCGGGTGAGGCAGAGCGTGGTCGTCTCCTGACCAGCGGCTTGGAACTGACTTGCGTACGGCTTGACCTGGGTGTTCAACGGCCCTTCCGGCGTCTACCTTCGACAGCTGTGGGCATTCGAATCGTCATCGTGGACGACCAGGCGATGGTCAGGGCCGGGCTGCGCATGGTCGTGGAGAGCGATCCCGGCATGGAGGTCGTGGGGGAGGCCGCCGACGGGCGTGACGCGATCGCCGTGGCCAGGCGGACGCGGCCGGACATCGTGCTGATGGACATCTCCATGCCGCGCCTGGACGGCCTGAGCGCCGCCCGGCAGTTGCTGGACACGCCGTCGCCGCCGAAGGTGATCACGCTGACGACGTTCGACACGGACGAGAACCTGTGGGCGGCGCTGCGCGCGGGCACGAGCGGGTTCCTGCTGAAGGTGTCGCCGCCGGAGCAGCTCATCGAGGCGATCCGCATCGTGCACGCGGGTGACGCGCTGCTGGATCCGGCGGTGACGAGCCGGGTGATCGCCTCGTTCGCGGGCCGCGCGGAGCCGGTGCCGTCGCCGCGGCTGGCGGATCTGACGCCGCGCGAGCTGGAGGTGCTGCGGCTGCTGGCGCGCGGGCTGACGAACGCGGAGATCGCCCGGGAGCTGTACGTGGGGGAGGCCACGGTGAAGACGCACGTGGCGCGGGTGCTGATGAAGCTGGGCCTGCGGGACCGGGCGCAGGCGGTGGTGTTCGCCTACGAGTCGGGCGTGGTGCGCCCGGGGGACGCGAACTGATCTCAACATGCGGAAGGCTTTTGCGAGGCACTGGGGACGTATGTGTATATTTTTCGTCATAAGGCGGTAGCAACAGGAGATTTTCATGCGAGCGTTCCCCCGAGTGCTGTTCGACGAGGCCCACAGCGAGTCGTGGACCATCCGGCGTGATGTCGCCGAGGCCATCAACCCCGCCCACCCCGACGACAACAGTTACGCGCGCGCCGCCGGGCTGCTGCGCCACCTGGGCCACACGGTGACGGCCCACACCGCCGGCGCCCTCGACGCGGGAACGCTCCAGGACCAGGACGTCCTGGTCATCGCGCACCCGTCCGGCGAGCGCTGGGAGCGCACCACCGGCCAGGGCAGCCCGGTGTTCACCGCGGACGAGCTGGACTCCGTCGAGGCGTTCGTCTCCGGTGGCGGCGGCCTGGTCGTGCTGGCCGAGGAGGAGCAGGACAAGTACGGCAACAACCTGGCCGAGCTGCTGGCCCGGTTCGGCGTGAGCGTAGGGCACACCACCGTGCGCGACCCCAGGAACGCCCACCGCGAGGTGGCCACCTGGGTGCTCGGCGAGCGCGCCACCGGTGACGGCCTGCTGGCCGGCGTGAAGCGGGCCTGCTTCTACCGCTCCGGCGTGCTCGCCGCCGGGGACGAGGCCACCGTCCTGTTCGCCACCTCGGCCGACGCCGACCCGGCGGGCGCGCCGCTCGCCGTCGCGCTCACGTACGGGCGCGGCCGGGTCGTGGTGTTCGCCGACTCCGACCTGTTCGGCGACGACTCGATCGACGACTACGACCACCACAGGCTGTGGGGGAACGTGGTCACCTGGGCCGCCCGGGTGCCCGACGCCGGCGCCGGGGCGGGGGAGCGCGACGAGGTCAAGGCGGCGCTGTTCGCCCGAATCAAGGCAGCCGTCGAGGAGCTGCGCCCGCTCCAGGTCAAGGACGGCTCGGTGCCGGAGGAGAAGGGCCGGGCCAAGGAGCTGGTCGCGGAGATCTCCGCCGCGATCGGCGACATCGCCCCGAGCTTCCCGCATGACGCCGCCTACCTCCAGGCCGTCCGCGACGACCTCGCCCAGTGGTCCGAGCAGGACCTCGGCATCCCGGACTTCCTGCGCTCGCTGGAGCTGTTCCACCCCGACACGCAGCGCGTGGACGGCCTGGAGCACCTCGTCGTCTTCCCCATGTACACGCAGAACGGCAACCCGGACCGCAACCTGGAAGCCGTCTGGATCCGCACCATCTGGCCGGACTGGCTGGCCGAGCTGGAGGCGGGCGGCTACGACAACCCGATGTTCGTGCCGATCGCGTTCGAGGACTTCACCTCCGGCTACGACACGCACTCGGCCGTGCTGTTCCCCGAGACCGTCGCCGTCCGGCAGGCGCCCGCCCGCTTCACCTGGGGCGGCATCTTCGCCGACCGCGAGGCCGCCCGGTTCCGCCGCGTGTCCAAGGCCGCGACCGAGACGCTCAAGCTCGACCTGCCGCCGGACGCCGCCCGCCTGCTGGAGTCGCAGCAGCTCGCCCAGGACACGTTCGTGCTGTGGGATCTGGTGCACGACCGCACGCACAGCCACGGCGACCTGCCGTTCGACCCGTTCATGATCAAGCAGCGGATGCCGTACTGGCTGTACTCGCTGGAGGAGCTGCGCTGCGACCTGACCGCGTTCGGCGAGGCCGTGGAGCTGGAGCGGCGCGGGGTGCCGCACGCCCGGTACGTCCAGCACGCGATCCTGTTCGACCGGCTGTTCCGCTTCCCGATCACCGGGGCGCGGGTGCGCAACTACGACGGGCTCGGCGGCCAGCTCCTGTTCGCCTACCTGCACCGCAACGACATCGTGCGGTGGACCGACAACCGGCTGTCCATCGACTGGGAGCGCGTCGCCGACGGCGTCGCCGACCTGCGCGGCGAGGTGGAGAAGCTCTACCGCGACAGCATCGACCGCTCCAAGCTGGCCCACTGGCTGGCCGCCCACGAGCTGGTCAGCGCCTACGTGGCCCCCGACCCCGCCTCCGTGTGGGCCAAGGGCGTCGCCGCGCTGCCCGAGGAGCAGAAGGCCAAGGTGGACGCGGTGCTGCCGGACGAGTTCCCCCTCAGCATGTTCTACGAGGCGCTGCGCCGTAAGCTGGCCGACGTGGTCGAGTCGATGAAGGGGATCCGGGCATGATCATTCTTGTGACGGGCGCGGCCGGTCCCACCGGCGCCGCGGTGACCGAGCACTTCACCAAGCACGGCCACACCGTGATCGGCGTCGACAAGGACGACGTCGACCTCCTCGACCGCGCCGCCGTCCAGGAGCTGGCCGCGCGGATCGACGCCGAGCACGGCCGCGTCGACGGCGTCGTCCACCTCGTCGGCGGCTGGCGCGGCTCGCCCTCGTTCGACCGCACCGACCTCGCCGACTGGGACACCCTGCACGACCTGCTCATCCGCACCCTGCAGCACGTGTCGCTGGCCTTCGAGCCGCTGCTGCGCAAGAGCGGCAACGGCCGGTTCGTGATCGTCTCCGCCAAGGCCGCCGGCAAGCCCGAGACCGGCGGCGCCGCCTACGCCGCCGCCAAGGCCGCCGCCGAGGCGTGGACGCTCTCCCTGGCCGACGCGCTGCGGGGCACCGGCTCCGCGGCCACTATCCTGGTCGTGAAAGCCCTGGTCAACGACGCCATGCGGGCCGCCAAGCCGGAGGCGAGGTTCCCCGGCTTCACCGACGTGCGCGACCTGGCCGAAGCCATCGGCGGCCTCTACGACCAGCCGGCCGACCAGATCAACGCCACCCGATTGGACCTCACTACGTGACTCCCCGGCACGACCCCCGGCTCAAGGCGTTCGCCAGCGACAACTACGCCGGGGTCCATCCCGAGATCCTCCAGGCCATCGCCGAGGCCAACGGCGGCCACCAGATCGCCTACGGCGAGGACGTCTACACCGAGGCGCTCCAGGACGTCTTCCGCCGCCACTTCGGCGAGGGGGCGCGGGCATGGCCGGTGTTCAACGGCACCGCAGCCAACGTCGTCTCCCTGCGCGCGATGACCGCGCACTGGGAGGCGGTCGTCTGCGCCGAGACCGCCCACATCAACACCGACGAGGGCGGCGCCCCCGAGGTGACCGGCGGCATCAAGCTGCTCACCGTGCCCACGCCCGACGGCAAGCTCACCCCCGAGCTGATCGACCGCCAGGCGTGGGGCTTCGGCGACGTGCACCGCGCCCAGCCGAAGGTCGTCTCCATCTCCAACACCACCGAGCTGGGCACCGTCTACACCCCCGCCGAGATCGCCGCGATCTGCGACCACGCGCACGAGCTCGGCATGCTCGTCCACCTCGACGGCTCCCGCCTCACCAACGCCGCCGCCGCGCTCGACGTGCCCCTGCGGGCGCTCACCACCGACGCGGGCGTCGACGTGCTCTCCTTCGGAGGCACGAAGATCGGGCTGCTGTACGGCGAGGCCGTCGTGGTGCTCAACCCGGAGGCGGCCACGGGCATCGACTACCTGCGCAAGACGTTCATGCAGCTGTCGTCGAAGATGCGGTTCGTGTCGGCGCAGTTCGAGGCGCTGCTCTCGGGCGACCTGTGGCTGCGCAACGCCCGGCAGGCCAACGCCATGGGCAGGCGGCTGGCCGAGGCCGTGCGCGAGCTGCCCGGCGTCGAGGTGCCCCGGCCCGTCGAGGCCAACGCCGTCTTCGCGGTGCTGCCCGCGGACGTCACGGCCCGGCTGCAGAAGCGCTTCCGCTTCTACACCTGGAACGAGGCGACCGGCGAGGTGCGCTGGATGTGCGCGTTCGACACCACCGAGGAGGACGTCGACGCGTTCGCCGCGGCGATCGCCGAGGAGCTGGCGGCCGGCTAGCGCCCGAGGGCCAGGCGGGCGGCCTGCCAGCCGCCCATGCCGTGCACGCCCGGCCCCGGCGGCGTCGAGGCCGAGCACAGGAACACGCCCGGCAGAGGGGTGCGCCACGGCGCCGGCGACCACACCGGCCGCCGCACGAACTGGCCGAGGCTCGCCAGCCCGCCGCCGATGTCGCCGCCGACCAGGTTGCGGTCGGCGGCCTCCAGCGCGGCCGGCCCCATGACGTGGCGGGCCAGCACCCGGTCGCGGAAGCCGGGCGCGTACCGCTCGATCTGCGCCTCGATCGCCCGGCTCAGGTCGGCGCGGGAGCCGTTCGGGACGTGGCAGTAGGCCCACAGCGTGTGCCCGCCCCGGCCGGGGTCGGCCGCGTAGGGCTGCACCAGCAGCACGTACGGGCGCGGCGAGAGGCGGCCGGCGGCCGTCTCCGCCTCGCCGAGCGCGATCTCCTCCAGCGTGCCGCCCAGGTGGACGGTGCCCGCGCCCGCCACCGCCGGGTCGCGCCACGGCACCGGCCCGTCGAGCGCCCAGTCGACCTTGAACGCGCCGGGCCCGTGGCGGAAGCGCAGCAGCCGCTCCCGGTAGCGGGCGGGCAGCGGGCCGTGGCGGCCCGGCTCCTCCGCCAGCGCCGCGAACTCGCGCGGCGACACGTCCAGCACCACCGTCGGCGCGTCGAGCTCGCGCAGCGAGCGCACCCGGTGGCCGGCCACCGCCTCGCCGCCGAGCTCCCGCAGCCGGGCGACCAGCGCGTCGGCCAGCCGCTGCGAGCCGCCCGCCACCAGCGGCCAGCCCACCAGATGGGCGAGCACGGCCAGCGTCAGCCCGTAGCCGGCGGTGAGGGGCGCGCGCAGGTCCAGCATCGAGTGCGCCGCCATGCCCGCCAGCAGCGCCCGCCCGCGCGTCGTGCGGAACGCCCGCCGCGCCAGCGTCGTCGCCGGCAGCGCCGCCGCCACCCCGAACCGGGCCGCCGCCGCGAACGCGGCGGGCCGCGGCTCCCACGGGCCCAGCGGCTTCAGCAGCAGGTCGGTGAGCGGGAACCCGGCCCGCACCGCCGCCCCCACGATCGCCCGCCACACGCCCGCGTCACGCCCCAGGCCCTCGGCGGTGCGGTCCACGTCACGGTGCACGAGCACCGCCGGGCCGTCGTCGAGAGGATGGGCCGCCACCACCGGCGGATGGGCGAACTCCACCCCGTCCAGCGCGAGGCCGCGCATCGCGGGGGAGGCCAGCGCCATCGCCATCACGGTGGCGCCGAGGTCGTGCACCCGGCCCGGCGTCGTCAGCTCCGCCGACCGCAGCGCGCCCCCGAACTTCCGGGCGGCCTCCAGCAGCAGCACCCGCCGCCCGGCCGAGGCGAGCGTCACGGCCGCCACGAGCCCGTTGGGGCCCGATCCGACCACGACCGCGTCGGCGCCCATCAGCTCATTTCAGGATCGTCGGGAACGGCTGCGCGCCCCGGAGCGCGAGGAGCTTCGTCATCAGGTCGATCTCGCCCGACTGCCCCTCGACGATCTTGCGGGCCATGCCGGTCACCTCGGCCCGGTCGGACAGCTTGAGCAGGCCCTCCGCCATCTGCACCCCGCCCTCGTGGTGGCGGATCATCAGCTGGAGGAACAGCACCTCCGCCTCCGTGCCCTGAAGCTCGCCGAGCTGGTCGAGCTCCGCCCGCGACGCCATGCCCGGCATCGCGCCGCCCTGAGGCTGCTGCGCGCCGTGACCGTGACCGCTCATCCACGCCATCGGCCGCAGGTCCGTCGCCTGCGTCAGCTCCCACTGCTGCAACCAGCCCAGGAACATGCCGCGCTGGTTGGCCTGCGTGTTGATGATGTCGAAGGCCAGGTTGCGGATCTCGCGCGACTCGCTCTTGTCGCGGATCGTGAACGACATGTCGACCGCCTGCGCGTGATGCGTGGCCATGTCGCGGGCGAAGCCGGCCTCCGCCGACGTCTCACCCGGCGTGCCCCGGCCCCCGAACACGAGAAAGGCCGCCGCGACCACGACGACGAGGACGGCGAGGACGGCGAACAGCGGCTTTCCGGCGGGCTTCTCCATGGCATGACCAGGTTACCCACCTGCGCGAGCGGTTGTGATCGCATGCTTATACGCCGCTTATTCTCCGCATACGCCCGGAGGGCATAGGGTGACCCAAGTTGGTACGCCGATGGAGGAACGATGACGAAGGAGAAGGCGCAGGCCCGGCGCGAGCATCTGCAGCAGATGCGGGCCGCGCAGAAGCGCAAGGAGCGCCGTGCAGCCTTTCTGATGTGGGGCGCGGGCGGCCTCGTCATCGTGCTGCTCATCGGCGTGGTCGGCTTCTACCTGGTCAAACGCGCACAGGAGACCTCGCTCGACGGGGTCGCCAGCGTCAAGTATGAGGCCGGTCAGCACGTGTGGAACACGGTCTCGTACAAGGAGACCCCGCCGGTCGGCGGCGAGCACAACAACTACTGGCAGCTGTGCCGGGTCTACGACAAGCCGATCCACTCCGAGCACGCCGTCCACTCGCTGGAGCACGGCGCCATCTGGATCACCTACCGGCCCGACCTGCCCAAGGCGCAGATCGACCAGCTGAAGGACGTCGCCGGTTCGACGGGGCAGCAGGACTACATGCTGGTCAGCCCGTTCCCCAACCTGCCGTCGCCGATCGTGGTCTCCTCCTGGGGGCACCAGCTCAAGCTGACCGACCCGGGCGACCCGAAGCTGGGCGCGTTCATCAAGAAGTACCAGAACGGCCCCGACACCCCTGAGCCCGGCGCGACCTGCGGCGGCCCCCAGGCGGTCGAGACGACCGCCGACGAGGCGCCGCTCCCGCCGGAGCCGCAGCAGCAGACGCAGACGCCGCACGACAGCGCCAGCCCCTCGGCCAGCCCTTCGGCCTCCCAGTAAGGCCCTCGGGCAGCACGCCATCGACACCGGCGGCCCGCGTTCCCTCCGGGGGCGCGGGCCGTTCGCGTGCCGCCCGTTAGGCTCCGCGGCATGCCCCGCTTCGAGGTGAGCACGCGCGTCCTCGCCCCGCCCCGGCGCGTCTTCGACGTGTCGCTCTCCGTCGAGCTGCACACCGCCTCGATGGCCCGCTCGGGGGAGCGGGCCGTCGGCGGCGTCACGTCCGGGCAGCTCGCGGCCGGCGACCGCGTCACCTGGGAGGCGCGCCACTTCGGCCTCCGCTGGCGGATGACGTCGCTGATCAGCGCCTGCGACCCGCCCGCGTACTTCGTCGACGAGCAGGTGGCGGGCCCGTTCCGGCGCTGGTGGCACGCGCACCACTTCGAGGACGACGGCGAGGGCGGCACGTTCATGCGGGACGTGATCGACTTCGCCGCGCCGCTGGGGCCGCTGGGGCGGGTGGCCGAGGCGCTGGTGCTGCGGCGTCACATGGAGGAGCTGATCGTCCTGCGCAACCGCCATCTCAAGGACGTGGCCGAGCGGGTGTGACCCATGTCACCGGCCGGCGAGAACCGGACGGGCAGGGCGTGGCGTCTGTGAAGTGTGAGGTCGAGGAAGGCACCGGACGAGGAACAGCTCGTCCGGCGCGTCGCCAAGGGTGACCAGGCGGCGTTCGAGGAGCTCTACCGGCGCACCGCGCCGTGGATCGCGACGCGGCTGCGCCGCCGCTGCGCCGACGAGCAGATCGTCGCCGAGGTGATGCAGGAGACGTACCTGGCGGTGTGGCGGGCGGCGGGCGCGTTCGCGGGCGTGGCGGCCGACGGCACGGCCGTGGGCTGGCTGTGGACGATCGCCGCCCGCCGGCTGGTGGACGCGTTCCGGCGGCGGGCGCACCACGCCGAGCCGCCCCCGGCGGCGGCGCTGACCGGGACGGCTCCGGCGGCGGAGGAGGAGGCGCTGGCCTCGGCCGTCGGCGGCGACGTCGGCGACGCGCTGCGCCTGCTCGCCCCGGAGCTGCGGCAGGTGCTGCAGGCGATGGTCCTGGACGGCCTGTCGGTCCGCGAGACCGCCGTGCTGCTCGGCGTGCCCGAGGGCACCATCAAGACCCGCGCCAGGCGTGCGCGGATCGCCATGCGGCAGAACCTGCGGGAGATCGTACGGGAGGCGCTGTCATGAGCGGATCCTGGGATGGCGCGCACGCGTCCGACCGGCAGATCACCGGCTACGCGCGCGGCGGCACGCTGGCGGGTGACGAGCTGTGGGCGCTGGAGGCGCACCTGGAGGCGTGCGCGCCGTGCCGCGAGCGGCTGGCGCGGGCGGCGGCGCCGGAGGTGGCGGCGCTGGTCGGCGGCGTGTGGGACGAGCTGCGGCCCCGGCTGGGACGCGTCGCCCCGGCGCCCCGGCGGCGCGGACCGGTGTGGGCCCGCTGGGCCTCTCCGGTGACCGCGCCGTGGGTGCTGATGACGGTGCTGGTGACGGCGCTGGGCGTGGCGCTCGAACGGCCGGCCCCCGGCGGCGTGTCCCTGGTGCTGCTGGTCGCGCCGGTCCTGCCCGTGGCGGGCGTGGCCGTCGCGTGGGGACGCGCCATCGATCCGGCGTACGAGGTGGTGGCGGCGACGCCGAGGGCCGGGCTGGGGCTGCTGGCGCGGCGCACCGCGGCGGTGCTCGCCGTGGTGCTGCCCGTGCTGGCCGCCGCCGGCTGGGCGAGCGGCGTCATGGTGGCGCTGTGGCTGCTGCCGTGCCTGGCGTTCACCGCCGGGACGCTCCTGCTCGGCGGGCTCGTCGGGATGGTCCGCGCCGCCGCCGTCCTGGCGGGCGTGTGGGCCGTGGTGATCGTCGCGCCGACGACGCTGCTCAGCCGCCTCTCCTTCGCCCTGGAGCCCGGCAGCGTGCCCGTGTGGGGCGCGCTCGCCGCGCTGGGGATCGCCGGGGTGCTGGCGCGCGGAAGCGCCTACTCCCTGCTGGACGCACATCGATGAACGAGCGGAAGGACACTTTCATGACACGCGCGGTGGGCGCGGCGGAGATCGCGCCGGCCACGTACGCCTGGGAGATCCAGGCGGACGGGCTGAGGGTGCGGGCGGGTCGGCGCACGATGGCCGTCGACGGCCTCGACCTGGCGCTGGGCACGGGCGTGCACGGACTGCTCGGCCCGAACGGCGCGGGCAAGACGACTCTCATCCGGGCCCTGGCCACGGTGCTGCGCCCGGCAGGCGGGAAGCTGACGCTGCTGGGCGCCGACGCCTCCGCCCAGGCGGGCCGGCGGGAGCTGCGCCGCGCCATCGGCTATCTGCCGCAGGAGTTCGGCTACTACAAGCGGTTCACCGTACGGGAGTTCGTCGAGTACATGGCCTGGCTGAAGGAGATGCCGAAGCGGGAGGTGCCCGGCGCGGTGCAGCGGGCGATCGAGCGGGTGGGCCTGGCCGACCGCGCCGACGACCGGATGCGGACGCTGTCGGGCGGCATGGTGCGGCGGGCCGGGATCGCCCAGGCGATCGTCAACGACCCGCGCGTCCTGCTGCTGGACGAGCCGACCGTCGGCCTCGACCCGGCGCAGCGGCTGCGCCTGCGCGAGCTGCTGCAGGTGCTCGGCGCCGACAGCTGCGTGGTGGTCTCCACGCATCTGGTCGAGGACGTCGCCGCCGCGTGCTCGGACGTCGTGCTGATGGCGCGGGGGCGGCTGGTGTTCCAGGGGACGCCGGACCGGCTCGCCGCCGCCGGCGGGCCCGGCGACGTCGGCGACAGCCCGATCGAGCGCGGCTACTCGGCGCTGCTGGCGGCCCCCGGCGACGATCGGGGCGCGTGGTGAGCGGCCGGATCCTCCGCATCGAGCTGCGCCGCTCCATCGCGGTGTGGGCGGGAACGGTGTTTCTGCTGGTGGCCCTCGCCTTCCTGTTCGGGCTCACCGGGCCCTGGACGGCGTACGGGGAGAGGTGGACGGCGCAGTGGAGCGCGGCCGCGCTGTGGGAGCGTCACCTGCTGCTCTTCCTGCTGCCGCTGGTCGTCGGGGCGGGGGCGCTGCAGGGGTTGCGCGACCGCCGGGCGGGCACCGGTGAGCTGCTGGCGGCCACGCCCAGGCCCGCCTGGCAGCGCGCCGCCGCGACCGCAGGGGCGCTGGCGATCGCGCTGGTGGCGGCGTACCTGCTGCTGTACGGCGTCGGGGCCGTGCAGGTGGCGGCCGGGGGCGGGGTCTTCCACCTGGGCTGGGCGCCCGTCGTGGCGGTGGGGGCGCTGTCGCTCGTGGCGGCGGGCTGGCTGGGCCTGGGCGTCGCCCGGACGCTGCCGTCCGTGCTGACGCCGCCGGCGCTGGCGATCGCGACGCTCCTGGCCATGTTCCCCGTGGTGGGCCTGTGGCAGGAGGAGGTCGTGCCCAAGGTCGCGTATCTGGCCCCGGCGCTGGACAACGCGCGCAGCCTCGTCCACGACCTGTCCGGGTGGGTCAGCCTGGCGCAGGCGGTGTGGCTGCTCGGGGTCGCCGCCACCGGGTTCGGGCTGCTGGCGGCCACGCGGCCGGGCACCCGGCCGGCCGCCCTGCTTCCGGCTGTGCTCGGCGCGGCCGTCGCGCTGCCGCTGCTGCCGTCCGGCTCCGAGCCGGTTTACGTCGTCAACGCGGCCGCCGAGCCCGTGTGCTCCGGCCGGGTCTGCGTGACCAGGGCGCACGAGGACCTCCTGCCCGTGGTCGCCGGGCCGGGGGAGGAGGCGCTGCGGCTGCTCGCCCGGCTGCCCGGCCCGCCCCGCCAGGTGCGCGAGTCCGCCGAGCGCGACGCGGTCCACCACCCGCCCGCCAGGGACGCCGGGGTCGTGTACGTGGACTTCGACGTTCGCGACGCGCGGAGCACCGGGGAGAAGCTGACGCGCCACCTGCTCGCGGGGGCCGGGACCCCGTCCTGCCACAGCCTGAGGGGCGACGACTTCGACGGCCGGCTGCGCGAGGAGGCCGCGCGGAGGATGGCGGCGGGCTGGCTCATGGGCGACGTCGCCGCCCCCACGGCCGACCCGGTCTTCCAGGAGCTCAACGCGCTCGTCGAGCAGGCGTGGCCGGAACTGCGCGCCGTGCCGGAACGGGAGCAGGGCGCCCGCGTCGCGGCCCTGCGCGAGGCCGCGCTCTCCTGCGACGGTGACCTGCTCGCCATCCTGACGGACGGCCGCCGGTGATGACCCCGCCCGTAGCGGCCGGGCGGCCGTTTGCCCGGTGTGGACGGACATGCGAGAAATATTCGGCTGATTACCCGGCATCCGGTCGTCCTCGATAAGCTCACCGGCAGCACGGACGTCAGGATGGGGTCGTCAACGTTGGACAAGCCGGAAGAGCCACCACCCGCCGATCCGGGGCCGCCGCGGGCCAGCAGGCTCACCACCGTCGTGCTGACGGTCTCGCTCGTCCTGGTCGTGCTGATCGCGGGCGTGCTGGGCACCATCGCCGTCCTGATGACCCGCAGCCCCGACAGCCCGTTCCTCGGCGGCGCCCCGCCGCAGCGGCTGCCGACGCCCATCCACTTCGCCCCGGTGCGCGAGACCAAGGCCGCCCCCTGCCCGGGTGAGGAGGCCGCGCTCGACGACACGCAGACCACGTGCTACCTGCTGGAGGACGGCGTCACGGTCAACGCCGTGCAGGAGATCGAGGCCATCCGTGAGGCCGACGGCACCTACTCGGTCCGCATCGCCGTCGCGCCGGCGTTCAAGCAGAAGCTCGTCGACCTCATCGACGAGCAGGTCACCGACCAGCGGCAGGTGGCGGTCGTGCTGGTGCCGCGGACGGTGGTCGCCGCGCCGATCGTCACGCAGGCGATGGACGGCGACAGCCTGAGCATCGTCGGCTTCGCCAAGGCGGAGGCCGAGACCCTGGCGGCCCGCCTGGCGGGCTCCACGGCGCCCCCGGCCACCGCCCCTCCGGCCACCACGCCCCCGGACACCGGCCAGCCCACCACCGGTCAGCCGGACACGGGCCAGCCCAACACGGGTCAACCGAACACCGGCCAGCCCGACACCGGCCGGCCGAACACCGGCAACCCGGCCGCCGACGGCGCCCTCGACCCCAAGTTCGACAGCTGCAAGGAGGCCGTCGCGCGCGGCTACGGCCCCTACAGCAAGGGCTTCCGCGCCGAGTACGAGTGGTACACCGACGTCGACGGCAACGGCATCGCCTGCAACTCCGGCGACATCCGCTAGCCGAACAGCTCCTCCAGCCCGTTGATCCCGAAGTAGGCCAGGAACACCAGCGACACGATCCACAGCAGCCACGGGATCTCGGCGAACTTGCCCCGAGCCGCCTTGATCAGCGTGTACGAGATCACCCCGGCTCCCACCCCGTTGGTGATCGAGTACGTGAACGGCATCAGCGCGATCGTCAGGAACGCCGGCACCGCCAGCTCCAGGTCCTGCCACGGCACGTTCCGGCTCTGCGTCATCATCAGCGCCCCGACCAGCACCAGCGCCGGGGCGGCAGCGGCGGCGGGCACCACGGCGGCCAGCGGCGTGAACAGCAGCGTCAGCGCCAGCAGCGCCCCGGTGAAGACGCTGGCCAGGCCGGTCCGCGCGCCCTCGCCGACACCGGCGGCCGACTCGACGAACACCGTGTTCGCCGACGAGCTCGACACGCCGCCCACCACGCCGGCGACGCCGTCGACCGTGAGGATGCGGCCCAGCCGGGGCACCCGCCCGACCTGGTCCACCATCCCGGCCTCGTCGCTGACACCGATGATCGTGCCCATCGCGTCGAAGAACCCGGACAGCACCAGCGTGAACAGCACCACGGTCGCCGTCACCACGCCCGCCCTGGCGAACCCGCCGAACAGGTCGAACTGCCCCACCAGCCCGAAGTCGGGCGCCGCGATCAGCCGCTCGGGCAGGTGCGGCGTCACCACGCCCCACGCGCCCGGCTCGATCTCGGCCACCGAGTTGACCAGCACGGCCAGGGCCGCCGTCACCGCGATGCTGATCAGGATGGCCGCCGGCGTGCGGCGCACATACAGCACGATCATCAGCAGCAGGCCGAAGCAGAACACCGCGACCGGCCAGCCCGTGAGGTGGCCGGTGGCGCCGAGCTGCACCGGCGTGCCGCTGCCCGCCGCGACGAACCCGGCGTCGACCAGCCCGATCAGGGCGATGAACAGCCCGATGCCGACGCTGATGGCGTGCTTGAGCGCGAGCGGGATCGCGTTCATGATCAGGGTGCGCAGCCCGGTGACGGCCAGCAGGATGATGACGAAGCCTTCGAGCACGACCAGGCCCATCGCCTGCGCCCACGTCATGAAGGGCGCCGCCTGGTAGGCGACCACCGCGTTCAGCCCCAGCCCGGCCGCCAGGCCGAACGGCGCGTTGCCGACCACCGCCATGAGCAGCGTCGAGATGGCCGCCGCGAGCGCCGTCGAGGTGGTGAGCTGCGCGATCGTCAGCTTCGCGCCGGTGACGTCCTGCGCGCCCGCCAGGATGATCGGGTTGAGCAGGATGATGTACGCCATCGCCATGAAGGTCGTGACGCCGCCACGCACCTCACGGCCGACGGTGGTCCCCCGCCCGGACAGCTCGAAGAACCTGTCGAGCACCGCCAACCCCCTTCGCGATCAAGGGGGAGTGCCGGGTGGCCTACCCGGCGGGGGACGTGATCACGCCTGCTCGTGCCGCCCGCCGCCGACCAGGCCGGCGAACTCCTCCAGCCCGATCCGGCCGTCGCCGTCGCGGTCGGCCGAGGCGATGAACGCCTCGATCTCCGCCTCGGAGGCGCCGAGCCCGCCCAGGGCGTCGTTGGCCTTCCGGATCTCCTCGGCCGTCAGCAGGCCGTCGCCGTCGGCGTCGAACCGTGTGAACTCCGCCTTGGCCGCTTCACGCGCGTCCGTCATCAGGATCCCTCCCCGTCTTGAACCAAGGCGATATCTTCGGGTCTGATCGGAACGCGCGTCAACCGGAGCCCGGTCGCCGCGCGCACCGCCGACGCGATCGCCGGGGTGGAGGAAAGCGTCGGAGGCTCGCCTGCGCCGCGCAATCCGTACGGCGCGGCCGGGTCCGGATTTTCCAGGATTTTCATCGTCATGGGCGGCATGTCGAGAATGGTGGGGATCAGGTAGTCGGTGAACGACGGGTTCAGCACCACGCCGTCACGCACCCGGATCTCCTCCATCAGCGCCAGCCCCAGCCCCTGCGCCGAACCGCCGTGGATCTGGCCCTCCAGCGCCTGCGGGTTCAGGATCCGGCCCACGTCCTGCACCGCCGCCAGCTCCACCACCTTGACCAGGCCCAGCTCCACGTCCACGTCCACCACCGCCCGGTGCACGCACAGCGCGAGCTGCGTGTGGGAGTCGCCCTGCCCCGTCGCCGGGTCCAGCGGGTACGTCGGCCGGTGCCGGTACTCGCGCGTCTCCTCGATCGGCCCGAACAGCGCCAGCGCCTCCCGCGCCGGCAGCCCGCCGAACCGCTCCCGCACCGCCCGGCACGCCTCCCGCACCGCCCCGCCCGTCACGTACGACTGCCGCGACGCCGACGACGAGCCCGCCGAGCCCACCGACGTGTCGGCCGTCGCCACCGTCACGTCGTCCACGCCCAGCTCCGTCCGGGCGATCTGCGCCTGGATCGTCACCAGCCCCTGCCCCACCTCGGCGGCGGCCGTGTGCACGGTGACGTGCGGCTCCCCGCCGACCAGCTCCGCCCGCACCCGCGCCGTGGAGAAGTCGTCGAAGCCCTCCGAGAAGCAGATGTTCTTGATGCCCACCCCGTAGCCGACGCCGCGCCGCACCGACTCCCCGTGCGTGGTCTGCGACACCCCGCCCGGCAGCCCGCGCAGGTCGCTCCCGGCGGGCGGCGGGAGCGGGAAGCGTTCGAGCTCGCGCAGCATCTCCGCCAGCGGCGCCGGTGAGTCGATCACCTGGCCGGTGATCAGCGCCGATCCCTGCGAGACGGCGTTGCGCACCCGGATCTCCACCGGCGACAGCCCGCACGCCTCCGCCAGCCGGTCCATCTGCGACTCGTACGCGTAACACGCCTGCACCGCGCCGAACCCGCGCATCGCCCCGCACGGCGGGTTGTTCGTGTAGACGCCGGTCGCCCGCACCCGCACGTTCGGCACCTCGTACGGGCCCGCCCCCAGCGACGCCGCGTTGCCCACGACCGCGGGGGAGGAGGAGCAGTAGGCGCCGCCGTCGAGCAGGATGTCGGCCTTGACGTAGACGAGCCGGCCGTCGCGCGTGGCGCCGTGCTCGTAGCGCATCCGCGCCGGATGCCGGTGCACGTGCCCGAAGAACGACTCCTCCCGCCCGTACACGATCTTGACGGGCCGGTCCAGCCGCAGCGCCAGCATGCACGCGTGGACCTGCATCGACAGGTCCTCCCTGGCCCCGAACGCGCCGCCCACCCCCGACAGCGTCAGCCGCACCTTCTCCGGCGGCAGCCCCAGGCAGGGCGCGAGCTGGTCGCGGTCCACGTGCAGCCACTGCGTGGCGATGAACAGGTCCACGCCGCCGTCGTCCGCGGGCACCGCCAGCCCCGACTCCGGGCCCAGGAACGCCTGGTCCTGCATGCCCACCTCGTACTCGCCGGTGACCACGACCTCCGCCTCGAACGTGTCGCCCTTCACCACCGGCTGGCTCCTGACGAACTCCCGCGACTCACGCGGATCCGTCACCGCCGGGCGCGGCTCGTAGTCCACCCGGATCGCCGCCACCGCCCGCCGCGCCGTCTCCGGATGGTCGGCGGCCACCAGCGCCACCGGCTCGCCCTGATAACGCACCTGGTCGATGGCGAGCACCGGCTGGTCCCTGCGCTCCAGGCCGTAGAACTTCTCGCCCGGCACGTCCTCGTGCGTCAGCACCGCCCGCACGCCCGGGATCGCCAGCGCCGGGCCCACGTCGATCGACCGGATCCACGCCGACGGATGCGGGCTGCGCAGCGTCGCGCCCCACACCATGCCCTCCAGCCACAGGTCCGACGCGTACGCGAACTCGCCCCGCACCTTCAGCGCCGCGTCGGGCCGCCGCGCGCTCTCGCCCACGCCGTGCCGCGACGCCCGTGCCGTCTCCGTCATCGTCCGAGCTCCGTCATCCTTCGAGTAGAGCACCGGCCGACCGGCCCCGGAATGCGCGCGGAGTGAAATCACGGTAAGCGGTTCACCGGCCGCCTTGTATATTCCTCCAAGTGCGGATATGCGATCTGCTGGCCATGGAGGAGCTGCGGCTGACGCTGCTCACCGGCGACGCCGGGCGCGAGTTCGGCACCGTCCACATCACCGACCTGCCCGAGCCCGGCCGCTACCTGTCCGGCGGCGAACTCGTGCTCACCGGCCTCATGTGGTGGCACACCGCCGCCGACTCCCGCCCCTTCGTCACCGCCCTCGCCGACGCCGGGGTCGCCGCGCTCGGCGCCGGCCAGGCCCGGCTCGGGCACGTCCCCGCCGACCTCGTCGACGCCTGCCGCGAAGCCGGGCTGCCGCTGCTCGACGTGCCCACCGAGACCTCCTTCCGCACCCTCGCCGAGCTCGTCGCCCCCCGCCTCTCAGGCGACGCCCGCGACGCCCTCGGCCGCCACCGGCGGCTCGTCGCCGCCGTCGCCGAAGGCGCCGGGCTGCCCGAACTGTTCGCCCTCACCGCCGCCGAACTCGGCGTCACCGGCGCCGTCGTCTCCGCCACCGGCCAGGTCGTCGCCGGCGCCCCCGACGACCCCGTACGGCTCGCGCGCGCCTTCCTCACCGCGCCCCGGCTGCCCTGCCTGGCCGGCGGGCACACGCTCTTCGCCGCCGGACGCGGGCCCCGGGCCGCCGCCTGGGCCCTCGCCTGCGACGGCGACCTGCTCGACCGGGCCGACCTCGGCTACGAACTGGCCGCCTTCGTGGCGCTGGAGCGGGCCCGCATGGAGGAAGGGCGCCGCGTCGAACGCAGGCTCGCCGCCCAGCTCGTCACCGCCGCCCTCACGGGCGCCGACCCCGCCGACCTCACCGCCCGCCTCCGCACCTGCGCCCTCGACCCCGCCGAGCCCTACACGATCATCTCCACCACCACCCACCCCAGCCCCCACCCCGACCCGCCCACCGACGGCGCGCTCCCCAGAACCGGCACCACCCCCAGACCGACAACGGCCCCCAGGCCGACAACCACCCCTACCGATGCGGCGCCCTCCACCGGTGGCGGCGCGCTCCCCGCCGGTGGCGCGCCTTCTCGGGACGGGGCCGGCGCCCGTGGCGGTACCGCCCCCGGGAGGGTGGGCGCTCCCGCTGAGGGCGCCCCCGCCGCTGGTGGCGCGCTTTCCGGGGAGGGGGTTGGCACCCGTGGCGGTGCCGCTCCCGTAGGGGTCGGCGGTTCCGCCGGGGCCGAGCTGCCCGTCGGGGGCGCGCCCGCCGCTGGTGGTGTGCCCTCCGGAGGGGTGGGCGCTTCCGTTGGGGGTGCCGGTTCGGCTGCTCGTGCTCCTTATGGGGAGGGCGGGTTTGGGGTTGAGGTGGCGGTGTTGGAGGGGTTGCTGGGGTGGGAGGTGGTGGCGGTCGCGGGGGAGGAGGGGGCCGTGGCCGTGGTGCCGTTGCGGGGGCGGAGCGCCGGGGAGGTGGCGGCGCGGGTGCGGGCCGGGGCGGAGGTGCTGGGGGCGCTGCCCGGCGTGCGGGTGTGCGCCGGGGTGAGCGGGGAGCTGACGGGGGCGGCGGCGCTCAGGGGCGGTGTCGAGGAGGCCGGGCACGCCAGGCGGCTGGCGGCGGCGCGCGGCGGCGGCGTGGTCACCAGCGACGAGATCTACACGCACGCGCTGCTCCTGGCGACGGTGCCGGGCGAGGTGCGGAGCTCGTTCGCCGCCCGCCTGCTGGGCCCGGTGCTGGAGTACGACGCCCGGCACCAGTCGGAGCTGGTGGCGACGCTGCGCGCGTTCCTGGACTGCGCCGGCTCGTGGAACGCCTGCGCCGCGCGGATGCACGTGCACGTCAACACGGTCCGCTACCGGGTGAAGCGGGTGGAGGACCTGACGGGCAGGGACCTGTCGACGATGGCCGACCGGGTCGACTTCTTCCTGGCGCTCAGGGCGGGGTGACCGCGCCGAGGAGCGCGTGCACGGCGGCGTGCTCCTCCTCGGTGATGACCAGCCACTCGGGGTTGCCCAGCTCCACGGCCAGGGGCAGCGCCTCGGTGACGTACGGCAGCGCCGCCCGGGGCGCGCCGAGCGCCCGGTGCGCCTGCGACAGGCGGACGAGGCAGCGGAGCTGGCCGATCCGGAACCAGCTCGCCCGGCGCAGCCCGAGCGCCTGCCGCAGCGGCTCCAGCGCAGCCGCCGGTTCGCCCTCGTCGAGGAAGATCTCGCCGAGCACCGTCTGGACGAGCCCTTCGTGGCTGATGTCGCCGACCCGCCGCGCACTGGCCAGCGCCTCGGTCAGGGCCTGGCGCGCCTCGGCGGAGCGGCCGAGGCCGTGGCGGGCGGTGCCGAGCATGATGAGCGCGTACCGCTCGCCCACCTGGGAGCCGATCTCCCTGGCCAGGGCGAGCTGGGCGCGGGCGTGGCTCAGGCATTCGCGGTACGCGCGCCGTACCAGGAAGGTGTTGGCGAGGTTGCCGAGCGTCCGCTGCTCGCTGAAGCGGTCGCCCAGCTCGCGGGCGAGGACGAGCTGGGCGCGCAGGTGCTCGACGGCCTCGGCGGTGCGGCGCTGGAAGCTGAGCCCGCCGGCGAGGTGGCCGAGCGCGTGGTAGGTGCTCAGCCGGTCGCCGAGCCGCCGGCTGACCCGCAGCGCCTCACGGTTGAGCGCGATGAGGTTGGCCGAGTCGTGCGCGCCGTGCAGGTACCACTGGAGGGAGAAGACGAGGGCCACGCCGAGTCTGGCGAGCCGCTCGTCGGGGCACGCCATGGCCTGGGCCGCGGCGGCGACGAGGTTGGGCTCCTCGCGGGCGAGCCAGTCGCGGGCCTCGTCGGCGTCGCCCACGTGGTGCGGGGTCGCGTCGACGGGGTCGAGCTCGGGCCCGTCGGGCTGGACGCGGTGCGGGTCCATGGTGGTGCTGGCCAGGCGGGCCGAGGCGATCCAGTGGCCCAGCACGCGGGCCAGCGCGGCGGCCGCCTCGCCGGGTGACAGCCGCCCGGGCGCGGCGTGGGTGTCGGCGGGCCCGGCGGGGCCGCAGGTCAGCTCGGCGGCGAAGATGCGGACGAGGTCGTGGAGCTGGTAGCGGGGCGGCGCGGCCGGGTCGGAGCCGGACTGGTCGAGGAGGTGGGCGTCGACCAGCCGCTCCAGCGCGCGTTCGGCCTCCAGGACGCCGGTGCCGAGCAGGGCGGCGGCGGCCTCGGCGGTGATGTCGTGCACGTGCGGCAGGCCGATCAGGGCGAGCGTGCGGGCGGCCAGCCGGTCGAGCGGCCTGGCGCTGCGGGCCAGCGCGTTCCAGCTCGCGGCCAGGCTGGAGCGGACGGCGAGCTCGCCGGCCTCCAGCTCGTGCAGCCGCCTGCGCTCGTCGCCGAGCCGGGCGTTGAGCGCGGCCACGCTCCAGTCGGGCCGGTCGGCCAGGCGGGCGCCGGCGATCCGCAGGGCCAGCGGCAGCCCGTCGCAGAAGCGTACGAGCCGGGCCGTCTGCTCGGGGTCGGCGGTGATCCGCTGCGCGCCGGCCAGCGTGGACAGCACGGCGGCGGCCTCGGGGCCGGCCATCCGGGGCAGGTGGATCCGCACGGAGTCGTCGCCCGCGGCCAGGCTCTCGCGGCTCGTCACGAGGATCGCGGTGCCGCGCGGCGCCGACAGCAGCGGCTGGATCTGCGGCAGCCCGGCGGCGTCGTCCAGCAGGACCAGCATGCGCCGGCCCGCCATGCGGCTGCGCCAGGCCGCGGCGGCCTCGTCCACGTCGGCGGGCACGGCGTCGCCGGCGGCGCCGAGCGCCCGCAGGAACCGGCCGAGCACCTCCAGCGGCTCCAGCCCCGGCATCCCGGTCGTGGCGCCGCGCAGGTTCACGTACAGCTGCCCGTCGGGAAAGCGGTCCTTCACCATCGCGGCGACCCGGGCGGCCAGCGCGGACTTGCCCACGCCGGGCGGGCCGGAGATGACGACCAGGGGGCTGGGCGCGGAGCCGTCCCAGGGGGCCAGGTGCGTCTGGATGCGGATGATCTCCAGCCGTCTGCCCACGAACCCGCCCAGATCGCGCGGCAGCTCCCGGGGCACCACCGGCATGCGTCCCGCCGCGGGGGCGGCCTCGGGGGAGCGGGACCGGCCGGGCGGGGGCGCTGCGGGGGCCGGGCCGGGCTCGCGCAGGGCCAGCTCGTAGGCGGCGCGCAGGGCGGCGCCCGGGTCGACGCCCAGCTCCTCGCGCAGGATGCGGCCGCCCTCGTTGTAGACCTCCAGCGCCTCGGCCCGGTTGCCGCTGCGCAGCAGGGCCAGGACGAGCAGCTCGCGCAGCCGTTCGCGGATCGGGTGGCGGCGGGTCAGGTCGCGCAGCGGCGGGAGCGCGTCGTGCGGGCGGCCGAGCCCGAGCAGGGCCTCGGCGTGCCGCTCCGCGGCGGTCAGGCGCAGCTCGGCCAGCCGGGCGCGCTCGGCGTCGGCGAAGGGGCCGGGCACGCCCGTCAGCGGGTCGCCGTGCCACAGCGACAGCGCCTCCTCCAGGCTGGTCAGCGCCTCGGCGGCGCCGTCGCGGCGCATCGCCAGCCGGGCCGACTCGACGTGGCCGGCGAAGGCGACGGCGTCGACGTGGCGCGCCTCGACCTCCAGCCGGTAGCCGCCACCGCCGCCGACCAGCAGCTCGGAGTGGCGGTGCTGCTTCCTGGACGGCTCCAGGGCGCGCCTGAGCCCGGCCACGTACGTGTAGACGCTCTGCTCGGCGCTGCGCGGAGGGTGCTCGCCCCACAGGCTCTCGACGAGGCGGGGGATCGGCACTACCTGCCCGGGGTGGGAGGCGAGGACGGCGAGGACGGCGCGCTGGCGCGGTGAGCCGGGGTCGACGGCGGCGGCGCCGCGTAACGCCGCGACCGGACCGAGGAGCCGGATGCGGACGTGCTCGGCCATGAGCGATCTCCCCGCGTGCGACGCTGCGTGATCCGGATCGTCCTGGAAGGGGCGACTAGAAGCTCTGTAGAAGAAATATAGAACTATCGTCTAGCTTGAGGGGGCTGTGCGTGATGCGGGGGCGTCCGAGGTGTCCGGACGGCCTCCCGGTGCTGTTCGCGGGCCCGGAAGACGCCTCCTTGTGCGGAAGGCGGCATCTCCCGGGCCGTTGCGTAGACTCGTGAGAGCGGGAGCCCTCGGGGGTCAGCAGCAGGGCGAGACCTCGAAATGCGCGATGGCAGGAGACGTTTCGGCCACCACGGTCGTACCATTGCTGCCAACGGCCACAACGGCCGTGAAGATGGCGGTAAGTGCGGTCAGGGCAAGACGTGTGCGCATGGGGGGTTCTCCCTCGGGCGGTGTGCGTTGCTTGGACATCATCATCTCAGGGAGCAGCGGCTGTGACCACATCAGACCTGGTCGGACTCCGTATCAAGACGGTCCGGCGACAGCGCGGCATGTCGCAGGCACAGCTCGCGCACCCTGAATTGTCGGACAGCTACGTTTCCTTGATCGAGAGCGGCAAACGTACTCCCACCCCTTCGGTGCTGGAGCTGCTCGCTCAGAAGCTGGACTGTTCGCTCTCCTATCTGCTCAATGGCGTGACTGCCGAGCAGATGGAAGATATCGAACTCGCACTCGGTTACGCGAGGCTCGCCCTCGAGAACGGAGAGGTTCGCGAGGCTCGCACGCGCTTCGCCGAGCTGCTGGAGAACAATAACCTGACAGGTCTGACGGCGCTGCGTCAAGACACCGAATACGGCCTGGCGCTCGCCGTCGAGGCGTGCGGTGACCTTGACGAGGCGATCTCCATCCTCCGCCGCCTCCAGGCCGAGGAGCTCAGCCCGGAGCGCCGCATCGAGGTCGCCATCGCCCTGTGCCGCGCCTACCGCGTCAGCGACCGGCTCAGCGAGGCGGTCAAGGTCGGCGAGGACATCCTCGGCGGCCCGGCCCGGCCGGCCTGGTCAGACGCGCTCGTCGAGTTCGGCGCGACGCTGCTGGCCGCCTACCTCGACAGCGGCGACCTGCTGCGCGCCCGCCAGTTCGCCGGCGAGCTGCTCAACGCCGCCGACATGCTCAACACCCCCAGGGCCACCGTCGCCGCCTACTGGAACGCCGCCCTGGTCGCCGAGAGCACCGGCCACGGCGAGGAGTCGCTGAGCCTGGCCGAGCGCGCCCTGGCCGTCCAGACGGAGAACGGCCAGCCGCGCAACAGCGCCCGCATCCGCATGGCGTACGCGAGCATGCTGCTGCGGCTGCGCCCCACCGCCGTCGAGGAGGCGCGCCAGGCGCTGCTGCGCGCCCGCCAGGAGCTCGCCCAGACCTCCGCCAGCACCACCGACCGCGCCAACAGCGAGGTCGAGCTGGCCCGCGCCGCCCTCATCGCCGGCGACCACGAGCAGGCGATCGTCCACGGCGAGGCCGGCCAGGCGCTGATGGCGGGCAACTCCAGGGCCCTGGAGGCCGAGGCGCACCTGCTGCTCAGCCGCGCCAAGGGCGCGCTCGGCAGGCAGGCCGAGGCCGAGGCCGAGCTGCGCGGGGTGCGCGACTGGCTGGAGCCGCTGCCCGACTCCCGCCGCGCCGCCCGCACCTGGTACGCGGCCGCCGAGACGATGGAGGTCCTCGGCGACGCCGAGGGCAGCGCCGACCTCTACCGCCGTGCGCTCGCCTGCGCGGGATTGTAACGGCGGAGTCCGGACCGGGCGGCGGCGTCGGTAGCCTTGGGGGTGCCATGAAGAAATCCCCGCTCGCGGCCCTCACCGCGATTCTCGCCGCCCTGTTCGTGCTCGCCACCGCCGCCCCCGCGCAGGCGCACGACACGCTCAAGAGCAGTGATCCCGCCAAGGGCGCCACGGTCAAGTCCGTGGACGAGGTCACGCTCGAGTTCTCCAACAAGGTGCGGATGCCGTTCGTGATCGTGCGCGGGCCCGGCGACGCCCAGCACCAGGCCGGCGACCCCGAGTCCGACGGGCCGGTGGTGAAGCAGCGGCTCAAGGGCGAGCTGCCCGACGGCAAGTACACGATCGCCTACCGCGTCGTCTCCTCCGACGGGCACCCGATCGAGGGGGAGATCCCGTTCACGGTCAAGGGCGCGTCCCCGTCCCCGGAGGCGAGCGCCGAGAGCAGCGCTGAGGCCACCGCCGAGGCGAGCACGGCGGCCTCCGCCGCGCCCTCCGCCGCGCCGTCCAGCGCGGCGCCCGCCGCCGACCAGGCGGCGGCCGAGGAGAGCTCCGGCACGTTCCCCGTCTGGCTGATCGTCGTCGTCGGCGCGCTCGTCGGCATCGGCATCGGCTTCCTGCTCAGCGCACGGAAGAAGAAGCCGTGACCAGGGCCGCGCGTCTCGCGCTTGCGGCGGCCGGGGCGGCGCTCGCCGCCCTCGTGGTCGCCATGGTCGCCGGAGGCGCGGCCTTCCCCCGCATCATCCTCGGCGTCCCCTCCTCGGGGGTGCTCACCCGGTGGGGCCTGCCGGTGTCCAAGCTCTTCATGGACGTCGCCGGCGTGACCACCGTCGGGCTCCTGCTGGCGGCGGCGGTCCTGCTGCCCAACGGCAAGTCCGGCAAGGGCCTGCTCGGCACGAGCGCGCTCGACTACCTGCGCGCGGCCTCCTGGACCGCCCTGACCTGGGCCGGGGCCGCGTTCCTCACGATGGTCTTCAGCGTCTCCGACGTGTGGGCCAAGCCCGTGCCGGAGATCCTCAACCGCGACTTCCTCGTCGGCTACGCCACCCAGGAGAGCCCCGGCATCTCGCTCACGCTGGTGATCCTGTTCGGGGTGTCGATCGCGCTGTTCTCGCGGGGCGCCATCACCGCCGGGGCGGCGGGCGCGCTGCTGGTGTTCTCGCTGGTCACGATGCTGCCCCCGGCGCTCACCGGCCACTCCTCGTCCTCGCCCAACCACGGCCTGGCCACCATCGGCCTGTCGCTGCACCTGCTGACGCTGGCGCTGTGGGTGGGCGGGCTGGGCGTGCTCGCCCTGCACGCGGTGCGCAAGCAGCCGCAGCTCGGCGTCGCCGCCGAGCGCTTCTCCCGGCTCGCCGTGTGGCTCTTCGTCGGCGTCGGCCTGTCCGGCGTCTTCAGCGTGCTCGCCCGGCTCACCGCCGTCTCCGACCTGTGGACGTCCAGCTACGGCATCCTCCTCGTCGCCAAGACCGTCGCGTTCGTCCTGCTCGGCTACGTCGGCTGGTGGCACCGGCAGCGCACGCTCGTCGCCCTGGAGGCCGGCGCGCCGCGCGCCTTCACCCGCCTGGCCGTCGGCGAGCTGATGCTCATGCTCGCCACCATCGGCCTGGCCGTCGCGCTCGCGCGCACCCCGCCGCCGCCCGTCAGCCTGCCCGCCGACCGCGCCTTCGACCTGCTCGGCTACCCGGTCCCGCCGCCGATCTCGCTGGCCAACATCGCCTCGCTGTGGTGGTTCGACCTGTTCTTCGCCACCGTCGCCGCCCTGCTGGCCGGACTGTACGGGGCGGGCGTGGTCAGGCTGCGGCGGCGCGGCGACACCTGGTCGTGGGGCCGCACCGCGTCCTGGTTCATCGGCGTCGTGGTGCTCGTCATCGCCACGCAGACCGGCCTGGCCCGCTACTCCAAGGTCATGTTCGACGTGCACATGATCGAGCACATGACGCTGGCCATGATCGTGCCGATCTTCCTGGTCCTCGGCGGGCCCGTCACGCTCGCGCTGCGCGCCCTCAAGCCGGCCGCCGTCCGGGGCGACCGGGGCCCCCGCGAATGGCTGCTGGCGATCCTGCACAGCAGGTTCGTCCGCGTCGCCGCCCACCCCGCCATCGCGACCGCGATCTTCATCGCGTCGACCTACGCGCTCTACTTCACGCCGCTGTTCGAGGCGGCCATGCAGGAGCACCTCGGGCACATCGCGATGACGCTGCACTTCCTCATCAGCGGCAGCCTGTTCTTCTGGGTCGTCATCGGCGTCGACCCCGGCCCCCACCAGCTCCCGCACGTCGGACGGCTGCTGCTGCTGTTCGTCACCATGCCGTTCCACGCGTTCTTCGGCATCGCGCTGATGATGACCGGCTCGGTCATCGCCTCCGGCTGGTACGAGCAGCTCGACCGCTCCTGGGGCGGCCCCCTGCTGCAGGAACAGCAGAACGGCGGCGCCATCGCCTGGGGCTTCGGCGAGATCCCCACGCTGATCGTGCTGCTGGCCATCGCCGTGCAGTGGTATCAGAGCGAGGACCGCAAGGCCCGCCGCGACGACCGCAAGGCCGACCGCGCCGAGGGCGGCGACCCCGAGCTCAACTCCTACAACGACTACCTGGCCAAGCTCAACCGCCTCGACAAGACCGAATAGCCGCCGCGCGCCCTCCTGCCCCCCACCCTCCGGCCCCGGCGGGTAGCCTTTTCGGCAAGGGGGAAGGTGTGCGCGATCCGCCAGGCCGCAGGCGGGCCGCGCCCGTTCGGGGCGCTGAGGAAGGCGGAAGTCGGTTGACGGAAGAGACGCGCATGCGCGGGGGAGAGAGCCTGGCGGAGGCGCTCGAAAGCTACCTCGCGGACTGGTCGCGGCGCACCGGTGTCACCGTCGAGACGTGGGCGCTGCCCGCCGAGGACGTGCCCGCGCCCATCGCCGAAGGCGTGCTCACGGCGATGCGTGAGGCCCTGGCCAACGCCGAGCGCCACAGCGGCGCCTCCGTCGTGTCGGTCGCCGTGACCGTCAGCAGCGGGGGGCTGCGCATGACGGTCAGCGACCACGGCCGCGGCTTCGCGCCCGGCCGGTCCGGGCGCGGCATCGCCCGCATGCGGGCCGCGTTCGCCGAGATCGGCGGCACCCTCACCGTCCGCAGCGTGGAGGGCGAGGGCACCACCGTGTCAGGGGTCGTGCCTAGGCGAGAGTGAGGATCTCGCTGCCGGTGTCGGTCACCACGATCGTGTGCTCGAACTGGGCGGTGCGCTTGCCGTCCTTGGTCACGGCCGTCCACTTGTCGGGCCAGATGTCGTACTCGATCGTGCCCAGCGTCAGCATCGGCTCGATCGTGAACGTCATGCCCGGCACCAGCTCCACCCGCAGCGACGGGTCGTCGTAGTGCGGCACCATCAGGCCCGAGTGAAACGTGGTGCCGATGCCGTGACCGGTGAAGTCACGCACCACGCCGTAGCCGAACCGCTTGGCGTACGCCTCGATGACCCGGCCCACGACGTTGAGCTGGCGGCCCGGCGCCACCGCCTTGATCGCCCGCATCATCGCCTCGCGGGTGCGCTCGACCAGCAGGCGCGACTCCTCGTCGACCTCGCCCACCAGGAACGTCGCGTCGGTGTCGCCGTGCACGCCGCCGATGTAGGCGGTGATGTCGACGTTGACGATGTCGCCGTCACGCAGCACGGTGTCGTCGGGGATGCCGTGGCAGATCACCTCGTTGATCGAGGTGCACAGCGACTTGGGGTAGCCCTTGTAGCCGAGCGTGCTCGGGTAGGCGCCGTGGGAGACGAGGAAGTCGTGGCCGATGCGGTCGAGCTCGTCGGTGGTGACGCCCGGCCGGACGTGCCGGCCGACCTCTTCGAGGGCCTGACCGGCGATCCGGCCCGCCACGCGCATCCGCTCGATCATCTCGGGGGTCTTCACGTCGGGCTCGCCGGTCTTGGGGCGCTTCTTGCCGACGTACTCCGGCCGCTCGATGTGGGCGGGGACCTTTCGCATGGGCGAAATTCGGCCGGGCTGGAGCAGAGTCGTCATGAAAACCGAGTCTACGGGGCAGAATTGGTCACGTGAGCGATGGCCAGTGGTGGTTCTGCCTCAAGCACATGCGCGTCGAGCCTGACCAGGGCTGCCCCAACAAGGACCGGCTCGGCCCCTACGAGAGCGAGCAGGAGGCGGCCGGCGCCCTGCAGCGCGCCGCCGAGCGCAACAAGACCTGGGACGAGGCCGACGAGGCCGACGACTAGACCACCGCGTAGGCCCGTACGGGGAACGTGCCTAGGCCCGCGATCATCGGCGGGGCGGCGTGAAACCTGAAGCCCTCGGCGGGCAGCCCGCCCAGGCCCGTCAGGTGCTCCACCACGGGGATGCCCGCCGCCAGCAGGATCGTGTGCGCGGGCCGTTCGCCGTGCGGCGGGGTGTCGTCGATGTTGAGCGAGTCGATGCCGACCAGCGCCGCGCCACGCTCGGCCAGGCTGCGTGCCGACTCCGGCGCCAGGTAGGGGTGGCCGTGGGTGTAGGCGGCGGTGCCGAAGTGGCGGTCCCAGCCGGTGTGGATCAGCACCGCGCGGCCCCGTACGTCCAGGACCTCGCCGACCGTCACCTCGCGCTCCTGGCCCGCGCGCACCACCAGGCCCGGCAGGTCGGCCAGCTTGTCGAGCGGGACCGCGGCCAGGTCGGGGCCGTCGGCGTAGCGGTGGAAGGGCGTGTCGACGTACGTGCCCGTGTTGCCGACGAGCGTGACCGTGCCCATGTGGAACTCGGTGCCCGGCGCGTACACCTTCCTGGAGTCCTCCCGCGACAGGTGCACGCCCAGCTCGGGGCCGGGGATGCCGGGGTAGGTCACCAGGCCGGGGGTGATGCGGTGGCTCAGTTCGACGATCATCCTTGCTCCTGGGCTTCCGACGGGGTTCTGGCGGCGGCGAGGCGGGCCAGCTTGACGAGGGCGACGATGCCGATGGCCGCCCACACGAGGTTGAGCCCCGCCGACGGCCAGGCGGCGTAGTAGGCGCTGTTGACCATCAGGCCGATGGATCCGGCCAGGTTGATGAGCTGGTACGGGACCGCGTCCCCGTTCAGGCGGGACGAGGAGACCAGGTAGTAGCCGGTCAGCAGCAGCGCCGCGCCGATCCAGCCCACGACGTCGAGGAGCAGATCCATGCGCGCCATTGTCCGGATTTATAGGGTTAAAGCGCAAATAAAAGATCCTAAATGATGTCGTAAGCTGTCCTTTATGGAGATCGACCCTCGACGGCTGCGGATTCTCCACGAGGTCGCCCGCCGGGGCGGCGTCATGCGGGCCGCCGAGGCGCTGTACCTCACCCCCTCGGCGATCTCCCAGCAACTCGCCCAGCTCGAACGCGAAGTCGGCCTCCCCCTCATCGACCGCTCCCAGCGCCGCGTCTCCCTCACCCCCGCCGGGCGCGTCCTCGCCGGATACGCCGAACGCGTCGAGGACGAGCTCGCCGAGGCCCGGCGCGAGCTCACCCGCTTCACCGACCGCCTCGCCGGACCCGTCCGCATCGCCGCCTTCCCCACCGTGATCACGCACGTGCTGGTCCCCGCCCTGCGCGACCTCGCCGACCGCCACCCCCGCATCGTCCCCTCCATCCACGAGGTGTACGGCCAGCCCGCCCTCCAGGAACTCAGGCACGGCGTCGTCGACGTCCTCATCACCGAGCAGGACATGAGCCTGCCCGTGCTCGCCCAGCCGTCCCTGTCCACCCGCGCCCTCTACGTCGACGAATACCGCATCGTCGTCCCCGCCTCCTGGACCGACCCGCCCCGCGACGTCGCCGACCTCGCCGACGTCCCCTGGATCACCGGCGAACCCGGCCAGGCCAGCGGCCAGGCCCTCGACCGCCTCGCCGGCCTGCACGGCTTCGAACCGCGCAAGCTCCACGTCATCACCGAGTTCGGCCCCGCCCTCGCCCTCGTCGCCGCCGGGCACGGCGTCGCCATCGTCCCCACCCTCGCCCTCCTCGACGTCCCCGAAGGCCAGGTACGGGTGACCGACATCCGCGACGTCGGCTCCCGCCGCATCGACGCCGTCACCCGCGTCAGCCGCACCCGCTCCGGCGAACCCGACCCCGTCCAGGCCGTCGTCATCTCCGCCATCGCCACCGCCACCGCCGCCCTCGACCCCACCCTCCGCACCCACCTCCCCCAACCGCAGAACCCCTGACCCGCCTGCGCTGTTGCCCGTCGGCCCCGCCCCCCTGAGGCGCTCAGGTGACCCGGAAGGCCCGCCCGCCGGCCCTCGCCCGCTGCCTGGCCGCCGAGGGTCCAGGCCCCTTGAAGGCCCAGATCCCCCACGGCCCGCCCCCACGGCCCGCCCCCACAGCCCGCCCCCACGGCCCGCCCACGTCGGCTGGCCCCGGCGGCTCGCCCCCGACGGGCCGGCCGCGTCCTGGGGCTGGTCCGCCCCGTACGGGCTGGTCGCCGTACGCGGGCGCCCGTGCGGGCCGCCGTACGCGGGCGGCGGACTCCGCCGTCCACCCCCTCGCCGACCCGGCGCCGGAAAGGGGGCGGCCCTCAGCACGTACGCGCGCCTCAGCGCGGACGCCTGGCTGCCTCCGGGGCGGTCACCCTGGAGGGCCCGGCTGTCCACGGGAAGGTCGGCCACCCCCGAAGGGCCCGGCACCCCGAAGGGACGGCCACCACCGAAGGGCCCCGGCGCCGGGAAGGGGGCGGCCCTCAGCACGTACGCGCGCCTCAGCGCGGCCGCCTGGCTGCCTCCGGGACGGCCACCCTAGAGCGCCCGGCCGTCCACGGGAAGGTCGGCCACCACCGAAGGGCCCGGCACCCCGAAGGGTCCGGCACCCCGAAGGGACGGCCGCCATCGAAGGGGCGGGCGGTCGGACGGGCCTGAACACTCCTAGTCGGGGATGTGGGGGCCGCTTACTCGGGTGAGGAGGCGGGCGAGGCGGTCGCGGAGGCCGGGGCGTTGGGGGATCTCGCCGGCGGCGGTGCTGACGAGGTGCTGGGCGCCGTCGAAGGTGACGGGCCCGCGGGCGGGGACGGCGAGCGAGTCGTGGGCGAGGCTCGACAGTTCGGGGTCGCCGGACTCCAGGGCGAGGATGGTGGCCCCGGTGCGGCGGGCGTCGTCGACGCGTTCGAGGAGCGGGACGGGCGCCTGCTGCCCGGCGACGACGAACAGCGTCTCGCCCCGGGCCGCCTGCTGGATGCGGTCGAGGGTGACGCTGAGGTGGGGCGGGGCGCCGGGGGGCGGGGACCAGCGCACCAGCGTGGGGGTGAGCTGGGGCAGGTCGGACAGGCGGGCTTCGTCGGCGAGGTGGGCGGTCAGGTGCCAGGGTTCGTCGTCGGGGGTGCCGACGAGCAGCAGGCCGCCGGGTGTGCGGGTGGTCCGGAGGGCGCGGCCCAGCTCGCGGGTGCGTTCCACCCAGCCGGTATCGGCGAGGAGCTCGCGCAGGAGGCTGACCGATCCTGAGTCCATCCACCCATGGTGCATGACTGGTGCCGTTTCGGTGACCGTTCTCCCGGATGTGCCGTTCGGGCGTCGCAAATCTTCTGACAGATGGTGTCATTTCGGGCCTTGACAGGTGGTTACTCTCGGGTAACGATCGGCTCGCGGCGCCGCCGTCCCGTGAGCGATCCCACCCTGAGGAGGGGCGGCACATGAGATTACGTGTCCGCGTCAGCATGTCCATCGCCCTGTTACTGATCATGTCCCTCGTCGCCGCCCCGGCCCGGGCGGAGTCGGCGGGGGACGTCGTCTCCGCCGAGCCGACGACCGTCTACCTGCTGCCCGGCGAACTGCTGAAGGTGCCGGTGAACGCCTGGCACGTCGTCTACCGCTCCACCTCCGCGACCGGTCAGCCCAACGCCGTCTCCGGCACGCTCCTGGTGCCCAAGGCCGGCTACCCGCTGGGCAGGCGGCCCATCGTCGGCTACGCGCCCGGCACCCACGGGTTGGGCGACCAGTGCGCGCCGTCGGCCGCCATGCGGCAGGGCACCGAGGCCGAGCTGGCGTTCGTCAGCCTGCTCCTGCTCAAGGGCTTCGCGGTCGCGGTGACCGACTACGAGGGGCTCGGCACGCCGGGCCAGCACACGTACATGGCGGGCGTCTCCCAGGGCCACGCCGTGCTCGACGCGATCAGGGCCGCGACGCGCGTGCCCGGCGCGGGGCTGTCCGACCGCGCGCCGGTGGCGGTCATGGGCTACTCGCAGGGCGGCGCCACGGCCGGCTGGGCCGCCGAGCTGCACGCCTCGTACGCGCCGGAGCTGCGGCTCAAGGGCGTCGCCGCGGGCGGCGTGCCCGCCGACCTGCACGCGGTGGCCGACCACCTCGACGGCACCGCCGACTTCGGCCTGGCCGCGGCGGCCGGCGTCGGGCTCGACGCCGCCTACCCGGAGCTCGACCTGGAGGCCGACCTCAACGAGCGGGGCCGCGCGCTGCTGGCCGACGCCGCCGACGACTGCGTGGGCGACCTGGACGAGCTCGCCGGGCTGAGCTTCGCCGACCTGAGCCCCGTCGACCTGCTGAACCAGCCCAAGTGGCTGGCCCGCCTCGCCGAGAACCGGCTCGGCTCGGCCACGCCGAGGGTGCCGCTGTTCCTCTATCACGCGCGCGGCGACGAGACGATCCCGCACGCGGTCGGCGCGACCCTGCGCGACGAGTACTGCGCCGCCGGCGCGAACGTCCGCTGGGCGTCGCTGTCGGCCTCCAGCCACGTGCTCGGCGCCGTCCAGGGCGGGCCGCTCGCGATCGAGTGGCTGGCCCTGCGCCTGTACGGGCTGCCCGCGTCGGGCAACTGCTGACCGCCACCCCACCGGGCCCGCCATCCCCGGGCCCGGTGGGCAGCGGCGGCCCCGGAGGGACGCGCTGACCTGCCGGGCTGGCATGATCGAGCCTATGACTGACGTGAGCGGGCTTTCCATCGGCATTCTCGGCGGCACCGGTGACCAGGGGAAGGGGCTGGCGCGCCGGTTCGCGCTGGCGGGGCTCCAGGTGGCGATCGGGTCGCGCAGCGCCGAACGGGCGCGGGAGGCGGCCGAGTCCATCGGCTCCGGCGCGACCGGCGGCGCCAACGCCGACGTGGCCGCCGGCGCCGACATCGTGATCGTGGCCGTCCCGTACGACGGGCACAAGGCGCTGCTCGAATCGCTGACCGCCGAGCTGGCCGGGAAGATCGTCGTGGACTGCGTGAACCCGCTCGGGTTCGACAAGCAGGGCGCCTACGCACTGCCCGTGGCCGAGGGCAGCGCGGCCCAGCAGGCGGCGGCGGTGCTGCCCGGCAGCCGGGTGGTGGCCGCGTTCCACCACGTGTCGGCCGTCGTGCTCCTGGACCCGGCGGTGGACGAGGTGGACCTCGACGTGCTGGTGCTCGGCGACGACCGGGAGGCCACCGACACCGTGCAGGCCCTGGCCGGGGTCATCCCGGGGGTGCGCGGCGTCTACGGCGGGCGGCTGCGCAACGCCCACCAGGTCGAGGCGCTGACCGCCAACCTCATCTCGGTGAACCGCCGCTACAAGGCGCACGCCGGCGTGCGGATCACCGACATCTGACGGCGGTCACAGCCAGCCGGCGTCCTCGGCGATGCGGATGGCGTCGATCTTGTTGCGGGCGCCGGTCTTCGTGATCGCGCCCGTCAGGTAGTTGCGCACGGTGCCGGGCGACAGGTGCAGGCGGGCGGCGATCTCCTCGGCGGGGGCGCCCCTGGCCGCCTCCTTCAGCACCGTCGCCTCGCGCGGCGTGAGCGGGCTCTCGCCGTACTCCATCGCCGACGACACCAGCTCCGCGTCCAGCACGCGCAGCCCGGCGGCGGTGCGCCTGACGGCGTCGGCCAGCCGGTCGCCGGGCGCGTCCTTGACCAGGAACGCCTCGATGCCGGCGGCCAGCGCGCGCCGCACCTGGCCCGGCTGGCCCAGCGCGGTCAGCACCAGGATCCGGCACGACGGGAGGCGTTCGCGCAGCTCGGCGGCGGCGGTGATGCCGTCGACGCCCGGCAGGTCGATGTCGACGATCGCCACGTCGGGGCGCGTCCGCAGGGCGGCGGGCACGATCTCGTCGCCGCGCGTGACCTCGGCGGCCACCTCGAGGTCCGGCTCCAGCCGCAGCAGCGCCGTGAGGGCGGCGCGGATCATGTGCATGTCCTCGGCCAGCAGCACCCGGATCACGCCGGCACCTCCAGCGCCAGCAGGAACCCGTCGGGGCCCGACCGCGCCGCGTGCAACGTGCCGCCCGCCTGCTCCACCCGCTCCGCCAGCCCGACGAGCCCGCCCCCGGCGGGCGGCTCCGTGACGGCCGCGTCTCCGGGGACCGGATGCGCGTACCCGCCGGACATGGCGGCGGGCAGGGTGGCGGACATGGTGGCGGGCGGGGTGACGCCGTCGTTGGCCACTTCCAGGCGGAGCCGGCCGGCGTGGGCGGAGGTGGTGATCGTGCAGGTGGTGGCGCGGGTGTGGCGCAGGACGTTCGTGGCGGCCTCGCGGACGGCCCAGGCGAGCGCCTCGTCGGCGTGCCGGGGCAGCGGCGCGTCGGCCAGGTGCGCCTGGCAGCTCACGCCGGACGACTCCAGCAGCGCCACGGCGCGGTCGACCTCGCCGGTGAGCGACAGCCTGCGGTAGCCGCGCGCCACCTGGCGGACGTCCTGGGCCGCCTCCCTGGCCACCTTGACGAGCGCGGTGACCTCGCCGTGGGCGGCGGAGGGGTCGCGGGGGATCAGGCGCGCGGCCAGGTCGCCCTTGAGCGCGATCGCGGTGAGGCTGTGGCCCAGCCCGTCGTGCAGGTCGCGGGAGATGCGCAGCCGTTCCTTGAGCACGGCCGCCTCGGCCAGCTCGGCCCTGGCCTCCTCCAGGTCGGCCGACACCCGGACGAACCGGACGAGGGCGTAGCTGAGCGCGCCGGTGATGGGGACGGTCATCAGGTAGAAGAGCATGACGACGGGCGGAAGAACCTGGAAGAGCCCGGCCCACATGTAGGCCATCATGAGGCCGACCGTCGCGGCGCCCCAGCCCAGGGGCAGGAACACCAGCGCGGCGCCGGCGAGCATCGGCGCGGCCACCGCAGAGTAGCCCGCGGGCAGCAGGTAGTCGGGCACGTAGGTGACCACCGCCTGCAGCAGCACGGTGAGCGGGAACAGCGGCGGCCGCGCGCCGCGCAGGGCGGCCCGCATGTTGACGTGGTTCAGCCCGACGACGCCCGCCATCGCGGCGCTGGCCACGAGCCCGTTCGCCAGCGTGCCGGTGAGGAAGTAGAGCAGCCCGATGATCGAGTAGGCCACGGACACGGCGATCAGCAGGCCGCTCGCCAGCCGTCGTGCGGAGGACGCGGAGGACGCGGAGGAGACGGCGGAGGAGGCCGGGGAGGACGTCACGGCCACGATTATCGCCGAGGCTCCCACCTGAACCACCGCAGCGCGACCAGCCCGGCGGCCCCCCAAGCGGCCAGGTTGAGCGCGGGCGCCAGCACGTCCCCCCGGGCGACGGCGTCGACCACGGCGCTCGTCGGCAGCAGCCCGAGCAGCGTGCCGGCCCAGCCCGGCAGCGGGATCGGCATCGCGCCCGCGCCCACCGCGGCGAGCAGGAACACCGGCATGGTGTACGCGGCGGCCAGCTCGGCACGGGGGATCGCGGCGGTGTAGGCGGCGCCGAGCACGGCCATCACGGCCGACCCGAGCACCACGGCGGCCGCGTACAGCACCGGGTCGGGCGGGAACGGCACGTCGGCCAGCACCCGCACCGCGACCGTGGACAGCGCGACGAGCGCCACGGTCTGCGTGACCGTGCTGGCGATCTGCCCGGCCAGGATCTGCGCGTCGGTCAGCCTGCTGGTGCGCAGCCGCTTGAGCACGAGCTGGTCGCGCCGGCCGGTGAGGGCGACGGCGATGTTCATGAACGTGGTGATCGACAGCAGGATCGCCAGCGTGCCCTGGAAGATCTCGGTGGCGGCGGTCACGCCCTCGGAGGTCACGTTGCGCATGAGCACCGGCATGCCGACGGCCAGCCCGACGGGCGTGACGACGGAGGCGAAGAGCATGGCCTTGTCCCGCCAGAACAGCCGGGTGCCGAGGTTGTAGGCGGCGGCGAGGGTCATCGAACGCTCCCGGGCAGGTCGAGGAAGAGGTCTTCGAGGGTGGCGGCGCGGACCTCCAGGCCCGCCAGCCGCAGGCCGCGCCCGGCGGCCCAGGTCAGCAGCGTCTGCGCCGCCAGGTCGGGGTCGTCGGCGCGGCACACGGCCAGGTCGCCTTCGAGGGTGACGGGCAGCGGCAGGCTCTCCGGGTCCACCCCGTCGGGCAGCCGGAACGCGACCCGGCCGCCCCGCGCGGCCAGCGTCTCGGCCATGCCGCCCGAGGCGACGATCCGGCCCGCGTCCATGACGGCCAGGGACGAGGCGAGCCGCTGCGCCTCCTCCAGGTAGTGGGTGGTCAGCAGGACGGTGGTGCCGCGCCCGGCGAGCTCGCGGATCACCTGCCAGGTGTCGCGGCGGCCCTCGGGGTCCATGCCGGTGGTCGGCTCGTCGAGGAAGAGCACGTCCGGGCGGCCGAGCAGGGCGAGCGCCAGGTCGAGCCGCCGCTTCTCGCCGCCGGACAGCTGCCGCACCCGGGTGCCCGCCTTGGCCGACAGCCCCGCGAGCTCCAGAGCCTCCCCGCCGGGCCGGGGCGCGGCGGTGAAGCCGCGCCACGTGTCGACGGTCTGCGCCACCGTCAGGTCGGGGAAGAACCCCGCCTCCTGGAGCATGACGCCCGTGCGCTGCCGCACGGCCGCCCGGTCGGCCACCGGGTCGAGGCCGTGCACCCGCACCGTCCCGGCGTCGGGCCGGCGCAGCCCGGTCAGCAGCTCGACGGTCGTGGTCTTGCCGGAGCCGTTCCTGCCGAGCAGCGCGAAGATCTCCCCCTGGGGCACCTCGAACGAGACGTCACGCACGGCCGGGAAGCCGCCGTAGCTCTTGCCGAGCCCCCGCACTTGAATCGCTGTCATGCGGACGACTCTTCCGGAGCCGGAGCCGCGGCGGCAGTGAGGAATTCACGACCTGCGCGAGAGCTTCAGCAGGGCGGCGGTCACCCCCTCGGGGTCGACGAGCTGGTGCAGGTGCAGGCCGGGCGCGTGCAGCACCGGCCAGCCGCGCCGGCGCGCGTCGTCGGCCACGGTGTCGTACGGCGGCCCGTACCAGAGGCAGGAGCAGCGGACGGCGTCCCACCCGGCGGGCACCGGGACGGGGTCGGTGTAGAAGGCGAGCGGGAGGCGCGGCTGCTCGGCCTCCACCCGGGCCCGCGCCGCCGCGTCGGGCGGGAACATGGGGGCGACGTCCTGCTCGTCCCACCAGTCGGTCCAGCGCGGCAGCAGCCCGTCGTCGCCGGTCAGCTCGCGCAGGAACGGCAGGAAGTCGTCCTGCCCGGGGCGCACCAGGCCGCGCGGCGGCGGCAGGTGGGCGTCGGCGAACACGCACGCCACCACCCGCTCGCCCAGCCCCTCCTTGATCACCGGCACGAACAGGCCGGCGTTGCTGTGCGCGGCCAGCACGAGCGGCCCGCCGCCGGGCGCGGCCTCCTGGACCGCGTCGCGCACGGCGGCGACGACGCGCGGCCAGTAGGGCGCGGGGCCGGCCGTCACCCCGGTCAGGTCGGGCACGACGGCGGTGTGGCCCCGGCGCTCCAGCGCCGCCGCCACGGGGGCCCAGGTGGACGGTCCCACGCTGGGGCTGTGTACGAGCACGAACGTCATGTGCTCACCTTGCCGCACCCGGCCCGCCCGGCGGCGGCGTGTCAGCTACCGGCGATCAGACGACGAGCGGCTGCCGGGCGGCGGGCCTGGCCGTGCCGTCGTAGGCGTCCCAGGCGGCGGCCAGCGCGCGCACCGCCCGGGACAGCTCCTCCTCCGGGAAGAGGAAGTGCAGCCGCAGGTGACGGGGGTGGCCGCCGAGCGGGTCGAAGGAGCGGCCCGGCGGCACCGCGACCCCGTGCCTGAGCGCGACCTGGGCGAAGGAGTCGGCGTCGCCGCGCGGCAGCCGTACCCAGATCGTCTGGCCGCCCGCGGCGGGCTCGAACGACCACGACGGCAACAGGGCGCGCAGCTCGGCGCGGAGGTGGTCGTGGCGGGCGCGCAGCTCCGCCACGCGCGCCCGCCGGATGCCGTCGAGGCGGCGCAGCAGCGCGGCGGCGGCGAGCTGGCCCATCACCTCGCCGCCGAGGTCGTGCACGGCGCGCAGCCGCGACAGCCGCGACGCCAGCGCGGCGGGGGCGCGGATCCAGCCGATCCGCAGCCCGCCCCACACCACCTTCGACAGCGACGCGATCGTGATCACCTGCTCGCCGCGCGAGCCGGGGAAGCCGCGCGAGCCGGGGGAGCCCGGGGAGTACGCGGCGAGGGGCGGCGGGGTCTCGCCGGTGAAGCAGAGCTCCGCGCACACCTCGTCGTCGATCAGCGGCACGTCATGCCGGGCGGCCAGCTCGGCGAGCCGCCGCCGCGCCCCGGCGGGCATCACCGAACCGGTCGGGTTGCTCGCCGTCGGCACCGCGTACACCAGGGCGGGCCGGTCCCTCATCGCGGCGGCCACGTCCGGCACGGAGGCCGCGCCAGGATCCGGGCGGGCCGGATCGAGGGCGGGGTCGAGGCGGGCCGGGCGGACGACGGCGGCGGCGTGGCGGAAGACCTCCAGCGCGCCCGGGTACGTCGGCGAGCCCGTCAGGACCGTGTCGCCCGGCGTCAGCAGCAGCCCCGCGAGCAGGGTGAGCGCCTGCTGCGCGCCGTTCGTCACGACGATCTCGTGCGGGGTGGTGGGCAGTCCCCGGCCGGTGTAGTAGTCGGCCACGGCCTGGCGCAGCGTCGCGTTCCCGGCGGGCTGGTAGCCCAGGTCGCGCACGCCGGACAGGGCGGCGGCGGCCTCCGCGTACGCCTCGGCCAGCTCGGGCGGCGGCTCGTCGGGGGCGGCGCAGGTCAGCAGCGCCACGCCGTCCGGCGGATGCAGGATGTGCATGAGCAGCGGGTTGGCGGGCACGCCGTCCAGCGAGCGGGCGGCGGACAGGTCGAGCGGGGCGACCCGGGTGCCGCTGCCCTGCCGGCGTACCACCCGGCCCTCCTGCTGGAGCAGGTCGTAGGCGGCCACCACGGTGCCCCGGCCGACCGCGAGCCGCGCGGCCAGCGCCCGGTCGGGCGGCAGCGTCTCGCCCGGGGCCAGCACGCCGTCGTCGACGAGGGCCCGCAGCCGGGCGGCCAGGAGCAGGTAGAGCGGCCCGCGCCCGGACGCCCACCGGCCCAGCAGGTCGACGAGATCATCGAGATTGGCCCCATTCATGAACCAATTTTGTCAGATTGGCCCTGACTTACCACGGCATTTCCGGAGACGCTTACCGTCATGAGCGCATACCGCCCCGAAACCCGAGCGGTCCACCTGCCCCAGCCCCCGGTCGAGGGCAGCCGCCCGATCGCCGTCCCCCTGTACCAGACGTCCGGATTCGTCTTCGACGACCCCGCGGTCATGGCCGACGCGATGAGCCGCCCCGACGGCTCGTTCGTCTACGGCCGCTACGGCAACCCGACCGTCCGCTCCCTGGAGGAGGCGGTCGCCGACCTGGAGGGCGGCGCCGCCGCGATCGCCACCGGCTCCGGCATGGGCGCGATCAGCACCGTCCTGCTCGGCCTGCTCAAGCCCGGCGACCACCTGATCGCCCAGCAGGCCCTGTACGGCGGCACAGCGGCGATGATCAACGAGCTGGCGGCCAGGTTCGGGATCGAGGTCGGCTTCGTCCCCGAGAACGACCCCGACGCCCTGCGCGCGGCGGTGCGGCCCGAGACCAGGCTCGTCTACCTGGAGACGATCGCCAACCCGATGGGCCGCGTCGCCGACCTGCCCGGCATGTGCGCGGCGGCCCGCGAGCTCGGCGTCCCGGTCGCCGTGGACAACACCTTCGCCACGCCCATGCTGTGCCGCCCGATCGAGCACGGCGCCGACATCGTCCTGCACTCCACGACCAAGTACCTGTCCGGGCACACCGACGTCGTCGGCGGCCTCGCGGTGTTCGCCGACGACGCCCTGCACCGGAAGACGTGGCACTTCGCCATCGAGCTCGGCGCGTCGGCCGACCCGTTCGCGGCCTGGCTGACGCTGCGCGGCCTGCAGACGCTCGCCCTGCGCATGGAACGGCACTGCGCCAACACCCGGCTGCTGGCGACCCGGCTCGCCGAGCACCCCGCCGTGGCCGCCGTGCACTGGCCCGGCCTGCCCTCGCACCCGTCGTACGAGCTGGCGGGCAAGCTGCTGCCCGACTTCGGCGGCGTGCTGGCCTTCGACCTGACCGGCGGGCGGGCCGCGGGGGAGCGGTTCATGCGCTCGGTACGGCTCGCGCTGCTGGCCCCGTCGCTGGGCGGCGTCGAGACGCTCGTCCTGCACCCGGCCACCACCTCCCACCGTGCGCTGCCCGCCGAGGAGCTGGCACGCCACGGGATCGGCGAGGGCACGGTACGGATCGCCGTCGGCATCGAGCACCCGGAGGACCTCTGGGCCGACATCGAGCAGGCTTTGACATAACGCTTAGGCATTTAGGAAAATGCCTAAGTGCTGTCCGATCTGCGCGCGCTCGCCAGCGAACCGAGGCTGCTCATCCTGAGCTGGCTCAAGGACCCGGTCGCGCACTTCCCGCCCCAGGTTCACGGCGACCTCGTGGACGACGGGGTGTGCGCGCAGTTCATCGCGAACAAGCTGGACATGACCCAGCCGAGCGCCACCGGGCACCTGAAGATCCTGGAGCGTGCCGGGCTCATCCGCGGCAGGCGCATCGGGCAGTGGGTGTTCTACCGGCGCGACGAGGAGCGGATGGCACAGCTCAAACGGACGATCGTGGAGGAACTGTGATGCCGGTGTCGTACGAGGACGTGGTGGCCGCCGCCGGGCGCATCGGCGGGCACGTGCTGCGCACCCCGGTCCTCGAGGTGTCGCCCGGCCTGATCCTCAAGCTGGAGCTGCTCCAGCACTCCGGGTCGTTCAAGGTGCGGGGCGCGTTCAACCGGCTGCTGTCGGCCGGGGAGGTGCCGGACAGCGGGGTGATCGCGGCCAGCGGCGGCAACCACGGGCTCGCCGTCGCCTATGCCGCCCGCGCGCTCGGCGTCCGGGCGGAGATCTTCGTGCCGGAGGTGACGAGCGCGGTCAAGGTCGCCGGGCTGCGCGCGCTCGGCGCGGAGATCACGCAGACCGGCGCCATCTACGCGGAGGCGGCCGAGGCCGCCGCCAAGCGCGCCGCCGAGACGGGCGCGCTGCCCGTGCACGCCTACGACCAGCCCGAGGTCGTCGCCGGGCAGGGCACCGCCGGGCTGGAGCTCATGGCCCAGACCGGCGGCGTCGACACCGTCCTGGTGGCGGTGGGCGGCGGCGGCTTCGCCGCCGGCATAACCGTCGGCGCCGGCGCGGCGGGTGGTGAGGGGCCGCGGATCGTGGCCGTGGAGCCCGAGCGCATCCCCACCTTCCATGCCGCGCTGGCGGCCGGGCGGCCGGTCCCGGTCGAGGTGAGCGGGGTGGCGGCCGACGCGCTGGGCGCCAGCCGCCTGGGCGAGCTCGCCTACGGCATCCTGGCCGGGGCGGGCGCGCGGAGCGTGCTGGTCAGCGACGAGGCCATCGTGGCGGCCCGCCACACGCTGTGGGCCGAGCACCGCGTGGTCGCCGAGCACGCGGGCGCCACCGCGTACGCCGCCCTGCTGTCGGGCGCGTACGAGCCCGCGCCGGGCGAGCGGGTCGCGGTGCTGGTGTGCGGCTCCAACACCGACCCGGCCACCCTCTGAGCAGGCCGGGACGGGCGTGACCCCGCCCCGCCGGCGGCGCCGTGCGAACGCGCGCGTCCCTCCCGGGACGACGGCCGGGCAGGGACGCTAGCGGTAGGTGTGCTCGGCGGCGGGGAAGGCGCCGGAGGCGACGTCGCCGGCGAACTCCCGCACCGCCCGTTCCAGGTCGGCGTCCAGGTCGGCGTAGCGCTTGACGAACCGCGCCGGCTCGGGCGTCAGCCCCATGAGGTCCTGCCAGACGAGCACCTGGGCGTCCGTGGCGGGGCCCGCGCCGATGCCGATCACGGGGATCGCCAGCGACGTGGTCACCCGTTCGGCCAGGTCGGCGGGCACGCACTCCAGCACGAGCGCGAACGCCCCGGCCCTGGCCAGGTCCTTGGCGTCGGCCATCAGCTCGTCGCCGGCCTGGCCGCGCCCCTGGATTCGGTAGCCGCCGAGCGTGCCGACCGACTGCGGCGTCAGCCCGAGGTGCGCCATGACCGGCACGCCGGCCCCGGTCAGCGCCTCGACCTGGGGCAGCACGCGGCGGCCGCCCTCCAGCTTGACGGCGTGCGCGCCCGCCTCCTTCATGAAGCGGGCCGCCGTCTCCAGCGCCTGCGCGGGCGAGGACTGGTAGGAGCCGAACGGCAGGTCGGCCACGACGAGCGCACGGGACGAGCCGCGCACCACGGCCGCGGTCAGCGGCAGCAGCTCGTCGACGGTGACCGGCAGGGTCGAGTCGTGCCCGTACACGACCATCGCGGCCGAGTCGCCCACGAGCAGGACGGGGATGCCCGCGCGGTCGAACACGCGGGCGGTCATCGCGTCGTAGGCGGTGACCATGGGCCACCGCTCTCCGCGCTGCTTGGCGGCGGCGAGGTCGCGGACGGTGACACGGCGGCCGGTGACGCCGCCGTAGAGGGACGGTGAAGACATGGGTCAGCCTCCAGAAACGTCTCGAGGCGCCCCGGTGGCGTCCCCGGACTCCTCCCGATGATGTCACGCGGAACAAACCGGTGGCGAAAGTGTCGGTGCTCCTTGACACAATGGCTCGGGAGGTAAGCAATCACCATGGCTATCGAACCTTACCGACGCCTGTTCCGGCTGCCCGGTGTGGGCGTTCTGCTCCTGGTCGGCCTGCTGGCCAGGGTGCCCTCGACGGCGACGGGCATGGCCCTGACGCTGCATGTCGTCAAGGGCCTCGGGCTCGGCTACACCCAGGCCGGCGTGGTCACGATGGCGAGCACCGTGGGCATGGCCCTCGGCTCGCCGCTGTCGGGAAGGTTCGTCGACAAGTACGGGCTCCGTCCCGTGCTGATCGTCACCACGGCCGCGCAGGCCGCGTTCTGGGCGGCGGCGCCCTCGCTGCCCTATCCGGCGCTGATCCCCGCGGCGGCCCTGGCCGGGCTGCTGGGGCTGCCGGTGTTCAGCGTGATCCGGCAGTGCATGGCCGCCATGGTGCCGCTGGACCAGCGCCGGGTGGCCTTCTCGCTCGACTCGATGTTCGTCGAGCTGTCCTACATGGCCGGGCCCGCGCTGGCGGTGTTCGGCATGACCGCCTTCGGCAGCGGGCCGACGCTGGCCGTCATCGCCGTGGGCCTGACGGGCTCGGGGCTGGCGCTGATCGTGCTCAACCCGCCGGTCAGGTCGGAGGCGGAGCTGGCGGAGGCGGTCGTCAAGGTGCCGCGCCGCCAGTGGCTCACGCCCCGGCTGGCCGCGCTGCTCGGCACCACGGCCGCCGCCACGTTCGTGCTCACCGCCAGCGAGCTGGCCCTGGTCGGCAGCATCGAGGGCGCGGGCCAGACCGAGTGGATCGGGCTGGCGGTCGGCATCTGGTGCCTCTACTCGCTGATCGGCGGGTTCGTCTACGGCGGGCTGTCGCGCGGGTTCTCGCCGCTGGTGCTCATCGGCGGCATGGGGCTGCTGACCGTCCCGGTGGGGCTGGTCTCGGGCGGCTGGTGGTGGCTGGTGCTGGCGCTGCTGCCCGCCGGTCTGCTGTGCGCGCCATCGCTGTCGTCCACGGTCGAGACCATGACCCGCTGGGTGCCGGCGGCGGCCAGGGGTGAGGCGATGGGGCTGCACGGCACCGCCCTGCTCATCGGCGGCGCGGCGTCTGCGCCCATCGCGGGCGCGGTCATCGACGCGCACGGCTCGGCCTGGGCGTTCGCGGTGGCGGGGCTGGCCGCGGTGCTGATGGTGCTGGTGGCGCTGCCGTTCTGGCGAGGCGGCGCGAGCCGGGGCGACGAGGGCGGCGGCAAGGGCGGCACCGCGGCGGAGCGCCCGGACGAGGCCTCGGAGACGGTGCCGGACGAGCTGCCCGCCTGAGCTAACGAAACGATACCGTTGCGTATCGGAATGCCTTGCGATACGGTGGCGTAGCGAAACATTGCCGTATCGAAATTAAGGCTTCCCTTTGATGGACGAGAACACAGGACACCCACGCCGCTGGGCCATCCTCGGCGTACTGGTGTTCAGCCTGCTGGCGGTCGTGATCGACAACACGATCCTCAACGTGGCGATGAAGACCATCGCCGACCCGGTGGCGGGGCTGGGGGCGACGCAGAGCGAGCTGGAATGGGCGATCAACTCCTACACGCTGGTGTTCGCCGGGCTCCTGTTCACCTTCGGCGTGATCGGTGACCGCACCGGGCGCAAGCGCATGCTGTTCGTCGGCATGGTGCTGTTCGGCCTGTCGTCACTGGCCAGCGCCTACGCCCAGGACCCCACGCAGCTCATCATGGCCAGGGCGGCGATGGGCATCGGCGGCGCGGCCATCATGCCCGCCACGCTGGCCATCATCTCCAACGTCTTCCCGCCCGGCGAGCGCGGCAAGGCCATCGGCTTCTGGGCCGGCGGCGTCGGCCTCGCCGTGGCGGTCGGCCCCATCACCGGCGGGCTGCTCATCGAGCACTTCTGGTGGGGCTCGGTCTTCCTGATCAACGTGCCGATCGTGCTCATCAGCCTCGTGCTCATCGCCACCGTCGTGCCCGAGTCGCGTGACCCCAAGCCGTCCAGGCTCGACCCGGTCGGCGTGCTGCTGTCGATCGTCGGCCTGGTGGCCGTCGTCTACGGCATCATCCGGGGCGGCGAGCTGGCCACGATCGCCTCGGCCGAGGTCCTCGTGCCCACCCTGGCCGGCCTGGCGGTGCTCGCCGTGTTCGTCTGGTGGGAGCGGCGCATCGACAACCCGGTCTTCGACGTGCGCAGCTTCGGCAACGTCCGGTTCAGCTCGGCCATCGGCATGATGGGCATCGTCTTCTTCGCGATGATGGGCGGGATGTTCTTCCTGACCTTCTACCTGCAGATCGTGCTGGACTACAGCCCGGTGCAGGCGGGGGCGCTGATGATCCCGTTCGCCGCGGCGCAGCTCATCTTCGCGCCGCTCAGCCAGCGGATCACCCAGCGGTTCGGGGCCAAGCTCTCGGCGACGGTCAGCCTGACCGTGGTCACGCTGGCGCTGGCCTCCTACGCCTTCTTCGATCAGAACACGCCGATCGTGCTCATCGAGGCGGTGTTCTTCGTGCAGGGCGCGGCGATGGCCAACGTCATGCCGCCCGCCACCACCGCGATCATGGAGTCGCTGCCCCGGGAGAAGGCCGGCGTCGGCTCGGCCATGAGCAACACCGTCCGGCAGGTCGCGGGCGCGCTCGGCGTGGCCGTGCTCGGCTCCGTCCTGTCCTCCAGCTACCGGGGCGAGATCGCGCCCGCGCTGGCCGGGCTGCCCGCCGACGTCCAGCACGCCGGTGGCGAGTCGGTCATGGCGACCGTCGAGGTCGCCCGGTCGCTCGGCGAGCGCGGCCAGGCCCTGCTGCAGCCCGCTTTCGACGCCTTCGTCCACGGCATGCACACCACGGCGTGGGTGTCGGCGGCCATCGGCCTGGTGGGCATCGCCGTCGTGGCACGCTGGATGCCGGGAAAGCCCCGGCCGGCGCAGCAGGCGGAGCAGAAGGAACCAGCGGTAGTGTGAGGCCTCGATGACCATCCGGGAACCGGTGACGACCCGCCCAGCGGGCCGCCCACGCAGCGAGAAGGCCGAGAAGGCGATCGTCGAGGCGACCCTCGACCTGATAGCCGACGGCATGGGGATCTCCGAGCTGTCCATCGAGGCGATCGCCGCGCGGGCAGGCGTCGGCAAGACGACGATCTACCGGCGGTGGTCCAACAAGGAGGACCTGGTCGTCGACGCCCTCGCCACGCTGAAGGCGCCGCTGCCGCCGCTGGCCGGTCTGTCGGTGCGCGACGACCTGATCGCGCTGGTCGACGTGATCCGGCTGGAGGGCGGCCGCTCGACGCGCTCCCGCTGCATCATGAACGTCGTGATGGGCGAGGCCGACCGGCACCCGCGCCTGACCGAGCGCTTCTTCAAGCGGGCGGTCGAGCCGCGCCGGCGGGCCATGGAGGACGTGCTGGCGCGCGGCGTCGCCACCGGCGAGCTGGACCCGGACCTCGACGTGGAGGTCGGCATGGCGCTGCTGTCGGGCGCCATGGTCTGGTACACCAAGTGGGGCCCCGCCGGCGACCTCCCGGCCGACCTGGCCGAGCGGGTCGTCGACCGGGTCCTCGCCGGCCTGCTGCCCCGGCCCTGAACCCTCGCGGCGGCCGGGGCCGGTCCGTCAGGGCGCGGCCTCGCGCCACCGGTTGGTGATGGGCAGCCTGCGGTCGCGGCCGAAGTTCTTCGGCGTGATCTTGGGGCCGGGCGGATACTGCCGCCGCTTGTACTCGGCCAGGTCCACCAGCCGGATCACCCGCTCCACCAGCGCCGGGTCGTGCCCGGCGGCGATGAGCTCGCGCGAGCCCAGGTCCTTCTCCACGTAGTCGTCCAGCAGCCGGTCCAGCACCTCGTAGGGCGGCAGCGAGTCGGTGTCGCGCTGGTCGGGCCGCAGCTCGGCGCTGGGCTCCTTGGTGATGGAGTTCTCCGGCACGGGCCGCTCCGCCTCCAGCAGGAAGCCCGGGTCGGTGTGCTCGTTGCGCCAGCGGGCCAGCTCCCACACCATCAGTTTCGGCACGTCCTTGATCGGCGCGAACCCGCCGGCCGAATCGCCGTAGAGGGTCGAGTAGCCGGTCGCCAGCTCGCTCTTGTTGCCGGTGGTCAGCACCAGGTGGCCGTGCTCGTTCGACAGGCCCATGAGGATCATGCCGCGCACCCTGGCCTGGAGGTTCTCGGCGGCCAGGCCGGACAGGTCGATCTCCTTCTCGAAGGAGTTGACGATCTCGGCGATGGGCACCACCTGCGAGCGCAGCCCCTGCCGCCGCACCAGCTCCTCGGCGTCGGCCAGCGAGTGCTCGGAGGAGTAGCGCGAGGGCATGAGCACCACGTTGACCCGGTCGGGGCCGATCGCGTCGGCGGCGATCGTCGCGGTCAGCGCCGAGTCGATGCCGCCGGACAGGCCCAGGATGACCGAACGGAAGCCGTTCTTGGCCACGTAGTCGCGCACCGCGAGCACCAGCGCCGAATAGACCTCGGCGTGCGTGCCGAGCGGCTCGGCGATCGACGGGGGTTCGGGCTCGTACGGCTCGACCGGGTCCTGGGAGAGCACCAGCCGCTCCACGGTGATCGCCGTGCCGTCGCCCGCGTCGTACGGGAACGTGCCGGGCTCGGCCGAGGAGACCGGCAGGTCGAGGTCGGCGATCAGCAGCTCCTCGCGGAACTGGGCAGCCCGCGCCACCAGCTCGCCCGCGTCGCCGACCACCAGCGAGTCGCCGTCGAAGACCAGCTCGTCCTGGCCGCCGACCTGGTTGACGTAGACGAGCGCGCACCCGGCCTCGCGCGCCCTGCGGGCGCACAGCTCCAGGCGTACGTCGTCCTTCTCCTTCTCGTACGGCGAGGCGTTGGGCACGACGAGCAGGCCCGCGCCCGCTTCGCCCACGACGGCGACCGGGCCGCCCTCCTGCCACAGGTCCTCGCACACCGCGATCGCCACGTCGACCCCGTGCAGCCGGAAGATCGGCAGCCGGTCGCCGCGCACGAAGTAGCGGTATTCGTCGAACACGCCGTAGTTGGGCAGGTGGTGCTTGGCCGTGCGGGTGACGACGCGGCCCCGGTGGAGCAGGGCGGCCGCGTCGAGCGGGGCGCCCTTCGGGCGGCCGAGCCGGGGCTCCAGGCCGGCGCGGTCGACGTAGCCGACGACCACCGGCAGCTCGCCCAGCCCCTCCTCGGCCAGCCTGACCGCCACCGCTTCGAGGGCGGCGATGCTCGCGTCCACGAAGGACGTCCGCAGCACCAGGTCCTCGGCGGGATAGCCGGTGAGGAACATCTCGGTGAACACGGCCAGGTGAGCACCGCGGTCGGCGGCGTCGCGGGTCCACGCGACGAGCTTGTCGGCGTTGCCCGCCAGATCGCCGACGGTCGGGTTGGTCTGTGCCAAGGCAATGCGCAGTTGTGCCACGGGCACCAGCCTAGTACGGCCCCGTTTTTATCGTCCAAGCGACGAAAAGTCGGTCATCGCGGGACGGTCGTGCCGGGAGTCACCAGGCCCGACTCGTAGGCGGCCACCACGAGCTGCGCCCGCTGCGACAGCCCCAGATGCGCCAGCAGCGCCCGCACCGACGCCGCGGCCTCCTCCTCGGGCAGCGCGAGCGTCTGGGCGATCTGCGCGTTCGTCAGGCCGCGCGCCACCAGTCGCAGCACGTCGAGCCGGGAGTCGGACAGCCCAGCCAGCGCGGGCGGCGAGCCCGGGTCGGCGCGGCCGGCGAAGCCCGCGATGAGCCGCGTCGTGACCGCCGGGTCGATGAGCGCGTCGCCCGCCGACGCGGCGCGGATCGCCGCCACGAGCTGCTCGGGCGGCGAGGTCTTCAGGACGAAGCCGCTCACCCCGGCGCGCAGCGCGGCGTAGAGGTTCTCGTCGCTGCCGAACGTGGTCATCATGATGACCTTGGGCGGGTCCGGGTCGGCGAGGATGCGGCGGGCCGCGGCCAGGCCGTCGAGGTGCGGCATCTGGATGTCGAGCAGCACCACGTCCGGGGCGGCCTCGCGGACCGCGGCGATCGCCCGCTCGCCGTCGGTGGCCTCGCCGGCGAACTCCAGCCCGGGCTCGGCGGACAGCATCACCCGCAGGCCCGTCCGTACGAGGGCCTGGTCGTCGGCCACCAGCACCCGCAACGGCCGGCCGGCGCTCCCGGAGGGTAAGGCGGCGGCGGGGGGCGTGAAGGCGGCGGGCTGCGGGGCGGGGGCGTCGAGGCGCTGGGCGAGGATGTCGCCCTCCAGGCGCTTGAGCCCGGCCGTGAGGTCGAGGCCCAGCTCGTCGCGCCACAGCGCGCGGGCGCGGCGCAGCGCTGCCAGCGCGTCGCCCTGGCGGCCGGTGCGGTAGAGGGCCAGCGCGAGCAGCCGCCACGGCTCCTCGCGCAGCGGGCAGGCGGCGGCGTGCGCCTCCAGGTCGGGCACCAGCGCGGTGGCGCGGCCGAGCGCCAGTCCGGCGGCGGCGCGCCGCTCCACGGCGGTCAGCCGCAGCTCCTCCAGGCGGGCCGCCTCCGTCACCGCCCACAGCAGCTCGCCGAACTCGGCCAGCGCCGGTCCGCGCCACAGCGCCAGCGCCGTGTCGAGGGCCGCCCACACCTCGGCGGCGGTGCCCTCGGTCCTGGCCAGCGCCTCGAACCGCCACGCGTCGACCTGGTCCTGCCCGGCGCGCAGGGCGTAGCCGGGCGGCGCCGACACCAGCACGGCGGCCTCCTCCCGGGGAGCCCGGCCGGGTTCGAGCGCGCGGCGCAGGCGGGAGACGTAGCCCTGGATGGTCGACAGCGCCTGCGCGGGCGGCCCGGCGGGCCACAGCTCGTCGATGAGCGTGCTCACGGGCACGGCGCGGCCGCCGGCGACGAGCAGGCGCGCGAGCACCGCCCGCTGCCGCTGCCCGCCCAGGTCGAGGGGGTCGGGACCGATCCAGGCCCGGAACGGCCCCAAGGCGGTGAAGGTCAGCATGGTAGGCGCAAGCGTAGGGCCACCGGCGGCCCCGGTACAGCGGTCAGCGGCGGCGGATCGCGGGCCCGAGCGCCAGCATCGCGACGGCCGAGACCAGGCCGATGCCGCCGACCGTGAACCACAGCGCCGCCTGCCCGCCGGCCTCCAGCAGCCAGCTCCCCAGCAGCGGCGCCAGCACGGCCGCAGCCGACCAGGCGAACCCGAACAGTCCCGAGTAGCGCCCGCGCAGATGGGCGGGGGCCAGCCGGGCCACGATCGCGCCCGCGATGCCCGCCGTCACGATCTCGCCCGCCGTCCACACCACGATCGTCACCGCCAGCCAGAAGGTGGTCGTGACGAACGCCGTTAGCGCGAACCCGACGCCCATCACCGCCAGCCCCAGCGCCAGCGTCCTGGCCGGGTCGAGCCGGCCCAGCCAGCCCGACACCAGTGGCTGCACGATCACGATGAGCACCCCGTTGAGCGCCATGGCCAGCCCGAACTGCCCGGTGGTGAGCCCGGTCAGCTCGGTCATGGCCATCGGCAGCGTGGTGTACGTCTGCGCGTAGACCAGCGCGTTGCCGAGCGTCACCAGCGTGAACGCGACCATCAGCCGGTCGCGCAGCACCATCCCGAACCCGCCCGACGACTCCCGCTCGGCCGGCCGGGTCTCCGGGATCGCCCGCCAGACCAGCACCGCGAACGCCACGCAGCCCACCGCGTCCACCCAGAACAGCCAGTGGAACCCGAGCTGCGCCAGCCACCCGCCCGCCGTCATCCCGACCGAGTAGCCCAGGTTGATCGCCCAGAACAGCAGCCCGTACGCGCGCGGCCGCTCGACCGGCGAGACCAGGTCGGCGACCAGCGCGTTGGAGGCCGGCCGGTAGGCGTCGACGACCAGGCCGAGCACGAACATCGAGGCCAGGATCGCGGGCAGCGTCGTGCTGTAGCCGAGCGACAACATCATCACGGCGGTGGCCAGCATGCCGCCCGCCAGCGTCGCCCGGCGGCCGATCCGGTCGGCGAGCACCCCCGCCAGGAGCTGCGACACCAGCGACCCGGCGCCGAACACCGCCATCACCATCCCGGCGGCGGCCAGCGACAGGCCGCGCGCCTGGGTCAGGTAGACGCCGGTGAACGGCATCACCATGGTGCCGAGGCGGTTCACCAGAGTGCCGCCCCACAGGGCCCAGAACGGGCGGGGCAGCCCGCCGAGCTGCGAACGCAGGAAGGACGGCTTCTCGACAGTCGTGCTATTCACCCGCTAAGAGTGATATTGGGGGATTTGGTGGGGCGAACGATTTAGCGCACACTAAAAGGCATGTCGGTGACCTGGACTCTCAAGCCCGAGGACATGGCGCGCATCCGGTTCGCGTTCTCCCCGATGTGGGAGCTCGTGGCCAGCCTGCGCACGCTCCAGGACCCCGCCCGCCAGTCCATCCACCTGCCGTGGATCAAGTGCGTGCGGCCCCGCCTGGCGGGCCTCGACCTGGCCGAGCTGTTCGCGCTCGTGCCCGCCTCCGGCTACCTCGCCGACTTCCTCACCCCGCCGCCCGACACGCCACTGCCCGACTTCGCCGCCGAGCTCGCCCGCGTACGCGCCACCCGCCCCGAACGCGCGGCCGCCGAGGCCGCCCGCGTCCAGGGCACCGACCGGGCGGTGCTCGACCGGTTCCTGGCCGACCCGGCGGCCGGGGTCGAACGCGTCGCCGCCGCGCTGGAGGCGTACTGGGAGACGTGCTTCGCCGAGTTCTGGCCGCGCGTCTACGGCCTGCTGGAACGCGACGTGCTGCGCCGCTCGCGGCAGCTCGCCCAGGGCGGCGCCCGAGAGCTGTTCGCCGGCCTCGGCCCGGCCGTGACCTGGACGGGGGAGCGGCTGCTCGTCGACCGGCCCTGGTGCGCCACGGGCGGGCTGCACGGCGACGGCCTGGTGCTGGTGCCGACCGCCTTCTACTGGCCGTCGGTGGCCGTCATGTCCGCGCCCTACCAGTCGATGCTCGTCTACCCGGTCCTCGGCGTCGGCACGCTGTGGGAGAGCGGGCCGCCGCCCGCGCCCGGCGCGCTCGCCGCGCTCATCGGCCGCAGCCGGGCCGCGATCCTGCTCGCGCTGGACGAGCCCAGCACCACTTCCGCGCTCGCCGGGCGGATGGCGCTCACCCCCGGCGCCGTCAGCCAGCACCTCGGCGTGCTCAGCGGCAGCGGCCTGGCCGTCGGCATGCGCGTCGGCAAGCAGGTCGTCTACCGCCGCACCCCCACCGGCGACGCGCTGGCCGCCACCGGCGCTCAGCTGTAGCGGGTGGACTCCATCAGCCAGTCCAGGTGCGCGCGCGGCGCCGCCAGATAGGCGCACGCCACCTTGCTCACGTCCCTGGCCGTACGCGGTCCGAGGTCGTCCAGCGGCAGCCGCCTGGCCGCCTCCTGCATGTCGCGGCAGCGCTCGGCGATCCGGTCCACCACCCAGGCCACCGCCTCACGCTCGCCCAGGCCCAGCTCCCGCCCCGCGATCACCACCAGGTTGTGCGCGTCGCCGCGCTCCTTGGGCCGCGACGCCACGTCGTTGCACCAGGCGGTGACGTCGCTGCAGGCGTTCACCAGCTCCTGCCACGGCTCCGACCGGTGCACCCACGCCGGCACCTCCACCCGCAGGCACGGCTCCACCAGGTCGTACAGGTAGGGGCCGACCGTGCCCCGGCGCAGCGCCGGGTAGTCGGCCAGCGACGGCGCCGCGCCCGACGCCCGGTTGGCCGCCTCCGTCCGGCAGGCGTAGTGCTGGCGCTGCAGGTTGACCGCGAACCGCCGCCGCCACTGGTCGCTCATCCGCGAGCTCGTCACCCGCCACAGATCGGCGAACGCGGCCTCCAGCGGATGCCCGGTCGAGCCCTCCAGCATGCCCTGGAACACCTCCAGCCGGCACTGCCCCTCGTCCAGCTCGTCGTCCAGGTGGAACAGCCACGTCAGCCACTGCGCGAACAGCGCCGCCGCCGCCGCGTCGAACTCGGCGAACGCCCGCCCCGCCATCCGGTGGAAGCCCACCCCCGGATCGGCGTGCAGCCCGGTGCGCCGCGCCCAGTCGATGACGGCCGCCTCGATCGCGTAGACCGCCGGATGCATGCGGCACGGCGCCGCCATCGCCGGCACCCGCTCGGTCAGCGCCAGCAGCGCCACCGCCGCCGAGCCGCCCCTGCGGGGCAACGGCAGCAGCGGCTTCCAGTGCAGCACCGACCGCAGCGCGGACCGCACCGACGCCAGCACGGTCGTGTTCGCCGCCGTGTTGGCCGTCGTGTTCGCCGTCGTGTCCCTGGTGGCGTTCACAGCGGTCCGTAGAGCCAGTTGCCCGCGGCGTTCGGATCTTCGCTCACGTAGTACTCGCGAGCCGCCAGGACCAGCTCCTCCACGGTGAGCGCCCCTCTGCCTGAGCGGTCCAGCCGCTCGAACGCCTCGTCCACGTCGTCGTAGGCGGTGCCGAACGCGGCCAGCATCGTGCGGAACTCCTTCGGGCCCACGTGCCCGTCGCCGTCGATGTCGCACAGCTCCGCGACCGCCACCGCCGCCGGCCGGAACACCTCGTCGTAGCCGCCGCCGGTGACGAACGCGGCAGTCATGCCCACGCGGAAGTCCTCCCGCGTCAGGCCCAGATCGCGGTCGCGGCCGAGCGCCTCCGACAGCGCCGTCCAGATCCCGTCGAAGCTGTCGACGAGGCTGCTGCCGGTGACCGAGGTGGGGGACTCCCCGAAACCCACCAGCAGGCGGGCGCCCAGCCCCAGCAGGTCCTCACGCGCCACGACGCCCGCGCCCCCGGCGTCGATGTGGTCGAAGGCCCGATCGAGCTTGTGATTGAGCAGGTCGATAGCCACCAATGCCTCCCCCGAGACTGACTGCGTGATCACAGTAAGTCCGGCCGGGCCCTTTGTCAGCGAGGCTCGCACCGGCGGCCCGCGTAACCTGTGCGAAACACGGACACGGCATGCTGATATGAGACCTGTACTGCCACTGACGAGGGGACGCCGTGGACCGCCAGCAGGAGTTCGTGCTCCGCACCCTTGAGGAACGCGACATCCGGTTCATCCGGCTCTGGTTCACCGACGTGCTCGGCTTCCTCAAGTCCGTCGCGATCGCCCCCGCCGAGCTGGAGGGCGCCTTCGCCGAGGGCATCGGCTTCGACGGCTCGGCCATCGAGGGCTTCGCCCGCGTCTACGAGGCCGACATGCTGGCCAAGCCCGACCCGTCGACGTTCCAGATCCTGCCCTGGCGCAGCGAGACGCCCGGCGCCGGCCGCATCTTCTGCGACATCCTCATGCCCGACGGCTCGCCCTCCCACGCCGACCCCCGCTGGGTGCTCAAGCGCACGCTCGCCAAGTGCGCCGACATGGGCTTCACCTTCTACACCCACCCGGAGATCGAGTTCTTCCTGCTGAAGAACCGGCCCGAGCCCGGCGTGCGGCCCGAGCCCATCGACTCCGGCGGCTACTTCGACCACACCCCCCACAGCTCCGGCCACGACTTCCGCCGCCAGGCGATCATGATGCTGGAGTCGATGGGCATCTCGGTCGAGTTCAGCCACCACGAGGGCGCGCCCGGCCAGCAGGAGATCGACCTGCGCTACGCCGACGCCCTCACCACCGCCGACAACATCATGACCTTCCGCCTGGTCATGAAGGAGGTCGCGCTGGAGCAGGGCATCTGGGCCTCGTTCATGCCCAAGCCGTTCACCGAGCACCCGGGCTCCGGCATGCACACCCACATGTCGCTGTTCGAGGGCGACCGCAACGCCTTCTACGAGGCCGGCGCCGACTACCAGCTGTCCAAGATCGGCCGCTCGTTCATCGCCGGGCTGCTCAAGCACGCCGCCGAGATCACCGCCATCACCAACCAGTGGGTCAACTCCTACAAGCGGCTGTGGGGCGGCGCCGAGGCCATCGCCGGGCAGGGCGGCGAGGCGCCCTCCTACGTGTGCTGGGGCCACAACAACCGCTCCGCGCTCGTCCGGGTGCCCATGTACAAGCCGCACAAGGGCGGCTCGTCGCGCATCGAGTTCCGCTCGCTCGACTCCGCCTGCAACCCCTACCTGGCCTTCGCGCTCATCCTGGCCGCCGGGCTCAAGGGCATCGAGCACGGCTACGAGCTGCCGCCGGCCGCCGAGGACAACGTCTGGACCCTGACCAGCGCCGAGCGGCGCGCGCTCGGCATCCGGCCGCTGCCGCAGTCGCTCGACGACGCCATCGCCGTCATGGAGCAGAGCGAGCTGGTCGCCGAGACGCTCGGCGAGCACGTCTTCGACTTCTTCCTGCGCAACAAGCGCTCGGAATGGCGCGAATACCGGCGCCACGTCACCGAGTTCGAGCTGGGCCGCTACCTGCCGGTCCTGTAGACGCGGGCGGGCCGGTCAGCGGCCCCCCAGGCGCTCGGTCAGGGCCGCCAGCTCCTCGCGCAGCCGGCCCAGCTCGCCGACCGCCTGCCGCAGCTCGCCGAGCTCGCGCCGCATCCCGGCCAGCTCCTCCAGCGCCTGCTTCAGCTCGGCCTCGCTGCGCCGCTCCGCCGCCGCGCTCGCCTGGAAGCGCTCCACGAACCAGGAGGCGATGGCCGCGGTCACGACGCCCAGCAGCGCGATGCCCGCCGTCATCAGGCCCGCCGCCACCAGCCTGCCCTCCGGGGTGACGGGGAAGCGGTCGCCGTAGCCGACGGTGGTCATCGTCGTCAGCGCCCACCACAGCGCGTCGCCGATCGTCTTGATGTTGCCGTCGGCGTGCGAGCGCTCGATGTCGAGCACGGCGACGCTGCCCACCAGCGCCAGGAACAGCGCCGTGCCGCTCACGTACACGACCGCGCGCACGCGCAGCGGCAGCCTGACCCGGGCCGCGACCACCTGGAGCAGCAGCAGCGCCCGCAGCAGCCAGAGCGGGCGCAGCATCGGCAGCAGCACCACCACCAGGGCGGGCACGTTGCGCACCACGAACCGCAGCCGGCGCGGCGCGAGCGTCAGCCGCACCGCGTAGTCCAGCGCGAACAGCGCCCACGCGGCGACCTGGACATACCACAGGACGCGGTCGGCCCCGGGAGGCAGGGTCGGCACGACGACGGGCAGCGCCCAGCTCGCCAGGAAGCAGACGCCGATGGCCAGGAGCGCCGGTCCGGTGCGTCGTTCCCAGAGGGTCAGCCGGTCCATGCGGGCCAGTCTGCCGGGTGCCGGGCGCGGTACAGAACGTGACCATTGTCACTTCGGCCCGGAAGTCACGTGGGAACGCCGGGCCCGCCGTATCTTTTAGCGATCACCTGAACCGTTCCACGCGGGGGAGTGGGGAAGTTCGTGTGGGTTTGTTGCGTTATGTCGTAGCGCAGGCCCCGGGTGCTGGTAGATCAATGCTTCCAGTAAAATCGGCCTGTTCTAAATGATATTTCTGGACTTAACGCCCTTAGTGGCGATATTGGAGGGTGTGGCATGACGACGGCTGCCCTGCAGACCGTGCTGACCGTTCCCGAGCGCTTCCGGGGCCCCGCGGGTGTCGCCAACGGCGGCTGGCTGGCCGGAACCCTCGCCGACGCGCTCAACGGCAAACGATCGGCGGTCGAGGTCACGCTGCACGCCCCCACGCCCCTCGACAGCGAGCTGCGCCTGGAGCACGTCGCCAACACCGTCTCCCTCTACGACGGGGACAAGCTGCTCGTTGAGGCCATCCCCGTGGCCGAGGACGTGCCCGCGCCGCCGTTCGTCGCCTTCACCGAGGCCGCCCGCGCCGAGGCCGGCTTCGCCGGGCACCGCGGCCACGCCTTCCCCGAGTGCTTCGCCTGCGGCCTGCGCGAGCCGGGCGACGGCCTGCGCATCTTCCCCGGCCCGGTGGACGGCGACGGCCTCGTCGCGGCCGGCTGGCGGGTGCCGTTCACGGTCGCGGACGAGGACGGCGTCCCCGCCTCGATCGTCGCCGCCGCCCTCGACTGCGTCACCGGCTGGGCCCACTTCCAGCCCGGCGAGTCCGCCCTGCTCGGCCGCCTGGCCGTCCAGTTCCACCGCGACGTCATCCCAGGCGGCGCCTACTCGGTCGTCGGCCGCGCCACCGGCCGCGAGGGCCGCAAGCTGTTCGGCGAGAGTGCCGTGTACGAGGTGGACGGCACCCTCGTCGCCGCCGCCCAGGCCACCTGGATCACGCCCCGCTAGCACGTCCGTCCGGTCCGCCCCTGTCGGCCGGGGGCGGACCGGAACGAGACCCGCCCGAGGTCGCGCGCTGGTGTCGAGCGCAAGATTGTCCGGCACAATCCTGAAATATGCGCATCACCGTGATCGAGCACGAGGCCGACGCCGGGCTCGGCTACCTGGGCCGCTGGCTGGAGCTCCCCTGTGACGTCGTCCGGCCGTACCGGGGAGAGCCCGTGCCCGAAGCCGCAGCGGACGGGCTCGTCGTGCTCGGTGGCGAGGCCGCCGCCTGGGAGGACGAGCGCTGGCCCTGGCTGCCCGCCACCCGCGAGCTGCTGCGCCGCTCGGTCGCCGACGCGACCCCCACGCTGGCCGTCTGCCTGGGCGCCCAGCTCCTCACCCTGGCCTGCGGCGGCACGGTCGAGCGCGGCGGCAACGGGCTGGAGGCCGGCGTGTCCGAGCTGACCGCCCTGCCGCAGGCCGCCTCCGACCCCCTCTTCGCCGGGATCGCCGCGCGGCCCGGCCCGGTGCCGGCCGTCCAGTACCACGGCGACGCGATGACGCGCCTGCCCGACGGCGCGGTGCCGCTGATGACCGGCGCCCAGTACCCCAACCAGGCGTACCGGCTCGGCCCGGCGGCCTGGGCGGTGCAGTTCCACCCCGAGGCGACGCCGGACATCTTCGCCTCCTGGACGGCCGCCACCGGCCTGGAATCGGCCGGCCGCCTCGACGAGCAGGTGCGCGCCGCCGCCCCCGCCCTGGAGTCGGCCTGGCGCCCGCTGGCCGAGGCGTTCACCGCGACGATCCGCGCCGCCGCCCAGCAGCGCGCGGGCGACCTCAGAACCAGCGATCGCGGCTGAACCGCCGCCGCACCCGCGCCCCGGGAGCGGGGCCGTCGCCGGGGCCCTCGCCGGGGCCCTCGCCGGGACCGTTGCCGGGGCCATCAGCGGGGCGGCGGGCGGCGACGGCGTGGGCGACCGCGTGGACGCCCCCCAGCAGCAGCGGGAACGCCGCCAGCCCCGCCCAGCTCTTCGCCCCGCCCGCTACGGGCACGCCGGACGCCTTGAGCCGGCGCCACGCCCACACCGAGAACGGGATCACCACCAGCGGCGACGTCACCACGCCCGGCGTGTAGCCGCGCGTGGCGGCGGCCTGGGCGAGGTGCACCACCCCGTGCGCGCCGAAGCCCAGCAGCACCGTCTGGAAGGTGGCGCTGCGCCCGCCGGTGCGCGCCCCCAGCGCCGACGCGCCGGCCATCACGCCGCCCATGAGCCCGATGGCCACGTTGACGTGCCGCTGCGACACCTCCAGGCGCTCCCACGGCACGCCCGGGAACCGCTTCTCCAGCCGGGGCCTGGCCGCCCGCGCCCAGCCGGCCATGGTGGCCAGCTCCTCCGCGTCGTGCACCATCCAGGCCGCGAGCAGCCCCCACGTCACCGTCGCCGGCACCCTCTCCACGTCCGCCTCCTTTCTATGAAACACAACGCAACGTTGCGTTGCAGTCTAGGCCGCGCCGGTCCGGGCCTGTCAAGATGGAGGGGTGCCCAGGATCGAGTCCACCGCCGCGCGCCTCGCCAAGCTCGGATTCGCCGACGGAGCCACGGCGGCGCGGCTCGTCCAGCAGGCCCCCGCCGACCTCACCGAACTGCTCGACGCGCTCGTCGGGGTCGCCGACCCCGACCTGGCGCTGGCCTCGCTCGCCCGGCTCGCCGAGAGCGACCCGGGCGCCCTCGACAGGCTCCGCGCCGACGCCCGGCTCCGCGAGCGCGTCCTCGCCGTCCTCGGCGTCAGCGCCGCCCTGGGCGATCACCTCGTACGCCACCCCGCCCACCTCGACCTGCTGGCTACACCCCGCCCGGACGATCCCCGCACGGCGCTCCTCGACGCCGTGGGCGCCCGCGCCGACCTCCAGCGGCCCGTGGCCGGACGGGACGACGCCCTGGTCGCGTTGCGCGTCGCCTACCGGGGACGGCTGGCGCACCTGGCCGCCCGCGACCTGACCAGGGAGGCGTCCCAGGCCGAGGTGACCGCGGAGCTGTCCGACCTGGCCGGGGCCGCGCTGGAGGCGGCGCTGGCCGTGGCACGCGCCGAGGTCGGCGAGGGCGGTGAGGTCGCTGAGATCGGCGAGGGCGGCGAGGGTGACGTGCGCCTGGCCGTGATCGGGATGGGCAAGTGCGGCGCCCGGGAGCTCAACTACATCAGCGACGTCGACGTGATCTTCGTGGCGGAGCCGCGCGAGGGCGCCGACGAGACCAAGGCGCTGCGCACCGCCACCCGGCTCGCGCAGGCCATGATGCGCGCCTGCTCGACCGCCACCCCCGAGGGCGCGCTGTGGGAGGTGGACGCCGGGCTGCGGCCCGAGGGCAGGTCAGGCCCGCTGGTGCGGACCCTGGCCAGCCACCTGGCCTACTACCGGCGCTGGGCCAAGACATGGGAGTTCCAGGCCCTGCTGAAGGCCCGGCCGGTGGCGGGCGACCTGGAGCTGGGCGCCGCGTACGTGGAGGCGGTCAACGAGCTCGTCTGGTCGGCCGCCACCCGGGAGAACTTCGTCGAGGACGTCCAGGCGATGCGCCGCCGCGTGGAGGCGCACGTCAAGACGGAGGGCGAGCGCCAGATCAAGCTCGGGCCGGGCGGGCTGCGCGACATCGAGTTCGCGGTGCAGCTCCTCCAGCTCGTGCACGGCCGGCTCGACCCGCTGCTGCGCCGCCGGGCGACGCTGCCGGCGCTGGCCGCGCTCTCGCGGGGCGGCTACGTGGGCCGCGACGACTCGCGGGGGCTGGCCGAGGCGTACACGTTCCTGCGCCAGGTCGAGCACCTGCTGCAGCTTCACCGGCTGCGGCGCACCCACGTGCTGCCGGAGGACCCGGCCGACCTGCGCCGGCTCGGCCGGGCGCTCGGCATGCAGGCCGACCCGGTGGGGGAGTTCACCCAGCGCTGGCGGCGCCACGCCCGGGAGGCGCGGCGGCTGCACGAGAAGCTGTTCTACCGGCCGCTGCTCCAGGCGGTGGCCCGGCTGCCGGAGTCGGAGGCCAGGCTGTCGCCGTCGGCGGCGGCGGCCCGCCTGTCGGCGCTCGGGTTCGTCGACCCGGAGGGCGCGCTGCGCCACATCGCCGCGCTGACCGCCGGGGTGTCCCGGCGGGCGGCGATCCAGCGGACGCTGCTGCCGGTCATGCTCGGCTGGTTCGCCGACACGCCCGACCCCGACGCCGGGCTGCTCGGCTTCCGGCAGGTGAGCGACAAGCTCGGCACCACGCCGTGGTACCTGCGGCTGCTGCGCGACGAGACGGCCGTGGCCGCCCGGATGGCGCGGGTGCTGGGCACCAGCCGCTACGCCGCCGGGCTGCTCATGCACGCCCCCGACGCGGTCGCGCTGCTCGGCAGCGACGACGACCTGGCCCCCAGGCCGCCGGAGTCGCTGCTCGGCGAGGCGTCGGCGGCCGTCTCCCGCTACGGCGACGACGCCGAGACGGCCGTGGCGGCGGTGCGGGCGCTGCGCCGCCGCGAGCTGTTCCGCACCGCCGTCGCCGACGTGTCGGGGCTGGCCGACATCGAGCAGGTCGGGGCCGCGCTGTCGGCGCTCAACGACGTGACGATCCGGGCCGCGCTCGGCGCCGCGCTCGGCAAGGTCGAGGCCGAGCGCCGCAGCCCGCTCCCCACCCGGTTCGCGGTCATCGCGATGGGCCGGCTCGGCGGCATGGAGTCGTCCTACGCCAGCGACGCCGACGTGATGTTCGTGCACCTGCCGCTGCCCGGCGCCGGCGAGCGCGAGGCCACCGACGCCGCCCACGCCGTCGCCAACGAGCTGCGCCGGCTGCTGTCGCTGCCCGCCCCCGACCCGCCCCTGCACATCGACCCCGACCTGCGCCCCGAGGGCAGGCAGGGCCCGCTCGTGCGCACACTCGCCTCCTACGGCGCCTACTACGCGCGCTGGTCGGCGCCGTGGGAGGCGCAGGCGCTGCTGCGCGCCCGCTTCTCGGCCGGCGACGCCGAGGTCGGCGCCGCCTTCACCGCGATGGTGGACGAGCTGCGCTACCCCGCCGGCGGGCTCACCGGCGAGGCCGTACGCCACATCAGGCGGCTCAAGGCGCGCATGGAGGCCGAACGGCTGCCGCGCGGCGCCGACCCCGCGCTGCACACCAAGCTCGGCCCCGGCGGGCTGTCGGACGTCGAGTGGGTGGCGCAGCTCCTGCAGCTCCGGCACGCCGGTGACACGCCGTCGTTGCGCACCACCCGTACCCTGGAGGCGCTGCGCGCGGCCGTCGCCGCGGGGCTGCTCGGCGCCGCCGACGAGGCTGTGCTCGGCGAGGCGTGGCGGTGCGCCTCCCGCGTCCGCGACGCGATCATGCTGGTCAAGGGGCGGCCCGGCGACAGCGTGCCCGCCGACGCGCGCGAACGCCGCCTGCTCGCCCAGGCGCTCGGCTACCCGCCCGACGGCTCGGAGGACTTCCTCGACGACTACCGCCGCGTCACCCGCCGCGCCCGCCAGGTCGTCGAGCGCGTCTTCTACGAAGGTTGACACCCCCCGAGGCCCAGGGTGTAAGTATCAGAGGTGTTATCCGCCTACGTTGATCTCGCCCTCGGCCTCGTGCTGTCGTTCCTGCTGCTGTCGCTGCTGGTCAGCGGGCTGAACGAGGCGGTCGTCCGGGTCCTGTCGATCCGCAGCAAGTTCCTGTGGGCCTACCTGCGCGACACTCTCGACGGCGCCGACGCGCGCGGCAGGTCGTGGCTGCCGGGCCGGGTGCGCGACGTGTTCGCGGCGCTGCCGTTCGCCCGCGACCCCAGGCCCGCGCACGACCCGAAGCCGGCGCCCGCCGAGTCGGCCGAGGTGCCGGCGAGCGACGGCGGCGGCGCCCTGACGAGCCTGCTGTACGAGCGCGTCCGCGAGATCGACCACCCCAAACGGGGCCGCACCAGCATCTCCAACCTGCCGCCCGGCCGCTTCTCCGTGGCGGTCATGGAGATGGCCGCCCGCGAGCCCGGCGGCGTCGAAGGGCTGCTGGAGAAGCTCAAGGCCATGGGCAGCCCGCTGTACGGCCACCTCAACGGCGTGTGGGAGAGCGCCCAGCGTGACCTCGACCGGTTCCGGCAGGGCGTGGAGAGCTGGTTCGACAGCGAGATGCAGCGGCTGTCGATGCTCTACAAGCGCTACGTCAAGTGGGTGGTGACCGCGCTGGGGCTGCTGGTGACGCTGCTGTTCACCATGGACGGCCTGGAGTACGGCAAGACGCTGCTGCGCGACAACGCCTTCCGCGCCTCGGTGACCGCCGTGTCCGGGCCCGAGGCGTACGAGGAGCTCAAGGCCCGCTGCGAGCAGGCCGACCCGGTGGGCTGCATCACCGACACGCTCAGCGAGCCGGCGCTGGTCAAGCTGTTCGACCACGCGATCGTCAGCGTGTCGATCCCGGCCGAGGGTGATCCGTCGGTGCACTGGAACGGCGGCCTGTGGTGGGACCGGCTCACCACGCCGAGCCACTGGCCCGGCTTCCTGCTGACGTACGTGGCGCTGCTGTTCGGGGCGCCGTTCTGGTGGGACGTCCTGCGGCGGATCACCGGCATCCGGTCGCGGCGTTAGCATGCCGGACGTGGAGACCGAACGTCTGATCATGCGCAGGTGGCGCGAGGCCGACCGTGAGCCGTTCGCGGCGCTCAACGCCGACCCCGAGGTCATGGAGCATTTCCCGGCCACGCTGAGCCGGGCCGAGAGCGACGCCTTCGCCGACAAGATCGAGCAGCGCTTCGACGAGCACGGCTACGGGCTGTGGGCGCTGGAGGTGCGGGAGAGCGGCGAGTTCATCGGGTTCACCGGGCTGGCGCTGCAGACGTTCGACGCGCCGTTCCTGCCCGCGGTGGAGATCGGCTGGCGGCTGGCCAGGAAGGCGTGGGGCCACGGTTATGCCATCGAGGCCGCCCGCCGGGCCGCCGCCCACGCCTTCGGAGAGGCCGGGCTGACGGAGATCATCTCCATGACGGCCCTGACCAACACCCGTTCCCAGGCGGTGATGCGGCGGCTCGGCATGACCCGCGACCACTCCTGCGACTTCGAGCACCCGAGCGTCCCCGAGGGCAGCCCGCTGCGCCCGCACGTCCTCTACCGGCTCGGGCGCGGCTCGCTCATCGCGTAGAGCACGTCGCGCAGCGCCTCCTCCCGGCCGCGCGGCCAGACCAGCCGCAGTGCCAGCCGGTGCGCAGGCCGGTGCGCCCCTGGCGCGAGCGCCACCAGCGCGCCCGACGCCAGGTCGTCCTCGACGGCGAAGTCCGGCAGCAGCGCCCTGCCGAAGCCCCGCCTGGCCCACTCGCGGGCCGTGGCGACGCTGGTCAGCTCCCGGCGCGGGCCCGTCACCTCCGGCAGCCGGTCGGCGGCCAGCCGGATCGAGCAGCCGGGCGCGGAGACGAGCAGCGGGTCGCGGTCGCCGTCCGGGGCCGCGACCAGCAGCAGCTCGACCTCGCCCACGTCGGCGAAGTCCAGGTCCGGCGGCGCGTCGAAGCCCAGCGTGCCCACGGCCGGGCCCGCGTCGAGCAGCAGCGCCGCGTCCACGCCGCCGCCCGCCAGCTCGGCCAGCAGCGCCTGCCGGGGCAGCGACCGCACGTCCACGTCCAGGTCGGGCCGGCGCTCTGAGAGGCGGCGCACCACGCCGGGCAGCCGGGTGGCCGCCAGCATCTCCAGCGCCCCCACCGTGACCCGCCGCCGCGCGCCCGTGACCGCGCGCCGCACCTCCTCGGCATGGTCGAGCAGCGCCTGCGCCCGGCCGAGCAGCTCCGTGCCGTGGCCGGTCAGGCGCATCCCGCGCGGCGTCCGCTCGAACAACGACACCCCGAGCCCCGCCTCCAGCCTGCGCACCTGCTCCGACACCGACGCCGGAGCCAGCCCGAGCCCGTGCGCGGCCCCGGTGACCGTGCCCGCCCCGGCCACCGCTACGAAGCATCGCAAATGACGCAGATCCACGATGCCGAGCATACGGTCCGCCCGAACGCGCCCCACGGTCCCGGCTGTTGAACGCGCCCCCGGCCCGCCCGCAGGCTGGCCCGCATGAAGCTCCTCGGGGTCTGCCTCGCCTACTTCCTCGTCCTGCTGGACACCACCGTGCTCACCATCGCCCTGCCCGACCTGCGCGCCTCCCTCGGCGGATCGGTCGCCGGGCAGCAGTGGGCCGTCAACGCCTACACCGTCGCCTTCGCGGCCACCCTCCTCACCGGCGGGGCCGTCGCCGACCGCTACGGGGCCGCCCGGGTGTTCAGGACGGGCGTGGCCGCGTTCGGGCTGCTCTCCCTGGCATGCGCCGCCGCGCCCGCGCTCGGCGTGCTCGTCGGCGCGCGGGCGTTGCTCGGCGTGGCGGGCGCGCTCTGCGTGGGCGGCTCGCTCGGCCTGCTCGCCGAGCTGTACCCGGCGCCGGCCGCGCGGGCGCGTGCCACCGGCGTGTGGGCCGCCGCCGCCGGCACCGCCCTCGCCGCCGGGCCGCTCCTCGGCGGCCTGCTCGTGGAGCTGGCCGGATGGCGGGCGGTGTTCCTGGTGAACGCCCCGCTCGCCGCCCTCGGCCTGCTCGCCCTCCGCGGCGTCCGGTCCCCGGCGGGACGGCGGCCGGTCGCCTGGGCGGCCCAGGCGGCGGCCTGCCTGACGCTCGCCCTCCTCGCCCACGCCGCCACCACCCGCTCCGCAGCCGCCCTCGCCGCCGCCGCGGCCCTCCCGGCGGCGACCCTGCTGGTACGGCGGGGCGTCGTATCGGCGCGGACCGGGCGGCGGGATGCCGGGTCGGCGGCCGGTGCGGCGCCTCCGGGGCTGGTCAGGGCGGTGTGGCCGGAGCTCGTGGCCGGGGCGGCGGCGAACTTCGCGTTCGCGGGCGCCCTGTTCGTCCTTACCCTGTTCCTTCAGGACGTGCGCCACCTGACGCCGATGGCCGCCGGGCTGGCGTTCCTGCCGCTGACGCTGCCCATGACCGTCAACCCGCTGCTCACCGGCCGGATCGTCGCCCGCTACGGGGCCCGCCCGCCGATCCTGGCCGGGCTGGCGCTCCTCACGGCGGGCCTGGCGGGCCTGGCGCTGACGGACGCGCTCGTACCCTGGCTCCTGGTGACCGGCACGGGGTTGTCGCTGTGCCTGCCCGCCCTGGTCGCGGGCGTGATCGCGGGCGCCCCGCCCGGCACGGCGGGCACCGCCGGCGGCGTCCTCAACGCCGCCCGCCAGGCCGGCGCCACCCTCGGCGTCGCGGTCCTGGCCGGCCTGGCCCGCCCCCTGCTCGCCGCCGCCCTCCTGACGGCCGCCACCGCCGCCTGCTACGCCCTGGCAGGCCACGTACGGGCCCGCCGGCAGGCATGGCAGAACTGACCATCCGGTGACTGTCACTCTACGCATTCGTATAACTACGTTAAGTGACACAACGACTACCGGGAGGCACCCATGCCCAGCATCACCCGCAAGATCGGCGTCATGTCCGCCGCCGCCGCGCTCGCCGTCCTCACCGCGGCGGCTCCGGCCACCGCGCTCCAGGCCACGCCGGCGTACTTCACGATGACCGACATCACCCGTGAACAGTTCGTCGTCCAGCTCACCGACCCCGCCGACATCCAGCACGCCCGCGACCTGCTGAGCGGCGCGACCGACGAGCGGCCGCACCTCTACGGCCGGATCGACAAGCGCACCGCCTCCTACAACCCCCGCTGGAGCTACCACTTCCGCCCCGACACCGTCGACTTCTTCGACGTGGCCATCGAGGTGTGCGACGCCAGCATCCCGTACGTCGAGAACCACCTGGACGAGGCGGGCGGCGCGTTCCTGCCCGGCCTCGTCTGGTGCCCGTGGAGCTCCCGCCTGGTGAACGAGATCTCCGCGCCGTAACGGCGGCGTCAGGGGGTTCCGCCGCGTCGACGGCGGAACCCCTTTGTGCTTATTTGCGGTGTTACGCTCAAAGAAGATCGCCTATGGGTGGAGGAGGTCATCGTATGGGTGTGCGATCGTTTCCGCTTACCCTGCGCGTCACGGTGAACGGCGCGACCCCGGACGAGATAAGGGAGGGCGCCGTGGCGCAGGCGCTCGAGTTCTTCGGGTCAGGGGCGGAACTGGACGTCATCAGCGCCGAAGCCGAGCCCGACGGAGAGCACCACAACCGCTACCGCGCCGTCGTCGTCTTCCGGAAGGTCGCCTGATCGGGGCCCCGGTGAGCGGGAACGCCAGAGTCATGTAACTCTCTGTTGTCAGACCGCTACGCTCCGCTGTTGAGTGGGGTGTCTGCCTCCGCAGGCATGCCGACACAGCAAAGGAGTCCCCCCATGACGACCCGCCTCCGCAAAGCCGCCGGGCTGCTGCTGGCCACGGCGACCGCCGCCGCCGGTCTGGCCCTGCCCGCCGCCGCGGCCCAGGCCGCCGCGCCGATTCCCTGCCCGAAGATCATCGGGGTGGTCTGCGCCCAGACCGCGGAGGGCGAGCTGAGATTCTTCACGGCGGACCAGCCCTCCATCGTCCCGCCCGTCGTCCGGGCGGTGAGCCAGGACCACGAGCCGTGGTGCTTCTACGCGGAGCCGGACTACAACGGCGAGCGCCGCGAAGTCTCCCCGTGGGAGCTCGTCGAGGACTTCGGCTTCGACGTCCACTCGGCCAGGCGCGGTCAGTGCACCTGGTCGTGAACCCAGCGACCCTGACCTGAGGCGCCATCCGGGCCCCGGGGGTGAACCCGCCGTCCGCGCGTCAGTCCCGGGCCTGGTCGCCGCCGCGCCGGCCCGCGCGCCGCGTCTTCGGCAGGGTCCAAAGGGACGGCCCCCGCAGGGGGTGCGGGGGCCGTTCTCGGGGGTCCGGGTGTCAGGGGTTGTCGTAGCCGATCCAGGTGATGTACCAGCCGTACTGCTGGGCGGTGGCCGGCGTGATCGCGCTGCCGTCCTTCCACTGGACGTAGACGCGGAACGAGGTGGCGGTGGAGGAGTAGACGGCGCTGGGACCGACCAGGTTCCACTGGCTGCCGCCGGGGCCGGAGATGGAGGTGACGTAGTGGGGGCGGCCGGAGAAGCGGGCGGAGGTGGTGTCGACGTCGATGAAGATGCCGTTGGCGCCGTACGCTTTCCAGCCCTGGCCGGAGCTGGTCTGCCCGGCGGCGATGCGTGCAGTCGGCATGGAGGGTCCTTTCCCGATGGGGAGTGCTCTCACCAAGAGTGTTCAATTGATTACTCTGGGTGTCTATGCACAGTTCCATGCCTCATGCGCCACCTATAACCCACTCCTGAGGAGCGGCGCCTCGTGCTATGCGGGGCGCGGACACGCGAACGACCCGGCGCCGCGATGCCGGGTCGTCCTGTTGCGCGTTCTAGCAATCGTAGTAGAGCTCGAACTCGTGCGGGTGCGGGCGCAGGCGGATCGGGTCGACCTCGTTCTCGCGCTTGTAGGCCACCCACGTCTCGATCAGGTCGGGCGTGAAGACGCCGCCTTCGAGCAGGTAGTCGTGGTCGGCCTCGAGGGCGTTGAGCACGTCGGTCAGCGAGCCGGGCACCTGGGGCACCTGGCGGGCCTCCTCCGGCGGCAGCTCGTACAGGTCCTTGTCGACCGGCTCCGGCGGCTCGATCTTGTTGCGGATGCCGTCGATGCCCGCCATCAGCATGGCGGCGAACGCGAAGTACGGGTTGCACGACGGGTCGGGCACCCGGAACTCGATGCGCTTGGCCTTCGGGTTGGAGCCGGTGATCGGGATGCGGACGCAGGCCGACCGGTTGCGCTGCGAGTAGACCAGGTTGACCGGCGCCTCGTAGCCGGGGACCAGGCGGTGGTAGGAGTTGACCGTCGGGTTGGTGAACGCCAGCAGCGACGGCGCGTGCTTGAGCAGGCCGCCGATGTAGTAGCGGGCGGTGTCGGAGAGCCCGGCGTAGCCGACCTCGTCGTAGAACAGCGGCGAGCCGTCCTTCCACAGCGACTGGTGGCAGTGCATGCCGGACCCGTTGTCGCCGAAGATCGGCTTGGGCATGAACGTGACGGTGTGGCCGTACTCCTGGGCGGTGCTCTTGATGATGTACTTGTAGAGCATCAGGTTGTCGGCGGTCCGCAGCAGGGTGCCGAACTTGAAGTCGATCTCCGCCTGGCCCGCCGTGCCGACCTCGTGGTGCTGCATCTCGACGTCGATGCCGCATTCGATGAGGTTGCGGACCATCTCCGAGCGCAGGTCGGTGAAGTGGTCCATCGGGGGCACGGGGAAGTAGCCGCCCTTGTAGCGCGGCTTGTAGCCGAGGTTGCCGCCCTCGGTGGCCTTGCCGGTGTTCCAGGCGCCTTCGATGGAGTCGATGTAGTAGTAGCCGGCGTTGGCCTTCGTCTCGAAGCGGACGTCGTCGAAGATGTAGAACTCCGCCTCCGGCCCGAAGTAGACGGTGTCGGCGATGCCGGTGCCCTTGAGGTATTCCTCCGCCTTGCGGGCGACGTTGCGCGGGTCGCGGCTGTAGGCCTCGCCGGTCAGCGGGTCGTGCACGAAGAAGTTGATGTTGAGCGTCTTGTGCTGGCGGAACGGGTCGACCACGGCGCTGGACGGGTCCGGCAGGAGCAGCATGTCGGACTCGTGGATGGCCTGGAAGCCCCGGATCGACGAGCCGTCGAACATCAGGCCGTCGGTGAACACGCTGGCGCCGAAGTTCTCGACCGGGAAGGTGAAGTGGTGCGTCGTCCCCGGCAGGTCGGTGAACCTGACATCGACGAACTGCACCCCTTCGTCCCTGATGAACTTCAGGACGTCGTCGGCGGAGTTGAACACTCTCGAACCTCCCTGGGGACGGGCTATGAGCCCGACCGTAGGACGAGGCCGTTTCCGTACGGTGTCTCGATTGTTTCGCATGTGTTACGCGGGGTCGGAGGCCCCGTTCACGGACGGCGGGACGGTGAACGCGGGGGCGCTGCCGCGCGGCGGGGGCGGGGGAGCGGAGGTGAGCAGGTCGGGCCGGAAGGCCACGACCAGGCCGGCGGCGGCGATCACCGCGAGCACGGCCGCGGCGGCCAGCCACAGGCGGCGGCCCGGGTGCGGCTCCCCGGCCGCCTTGCTCGCCGCCGCCCTCATCCGGCGCCGCTCGTCCGCGCCGATCTGCGCGACCAGCTCGTTGAAACGCGCGTCTAGGTCGTCCCCGTACGGCATGGCGTACATGATGGCCGTGAACGGCGGCGCGGTGAAGCGCGGGCAGGTCACGATCCAGGGCGCCCGCCCCGCCGGATACCTTTGAGTCATGAGCAGGAACGAGCCGCGCTGGACGCAGACCTGGCTGGGCGGCGTGCGCGCCGCCGGAGTCGACCTCGGCTACCCGGGGGAGCGGCTGGGGCTGCCGGAGGAGGGCAGCGGCGCGATCGCCGGGTGGGGCCGCAGGATCGCCGCCCTGGTGATCGATTGGATGATCTGCACCTGGGTGATCACGCAGTTGCTGCTGCGCACCGACCCGGCCCAGGCGCCGTGGCTGCCCGCCGTGGTGTTCGCCGCGCAATATCTGGTGCTGGTGGGCGCCATGGGCCAGACGTTCGGCCACCGGCTGGCGGGCATCCGCGTGGCGGCGATGGACGGCGGCGACCCGCGCTGGGTGCCGGTGCTGGCGCGCACGGCGCTGCTCGCGCTGGCGATCCCGGCGTTGATCTTCGACCGCGACCATCGCGGCCTGCACGACCGGGCGTCCAACACGATGGTCGTCCGCATGTGACGACGAAAACTGTACCGGGTTTGAATTTGTACCCGGTACGGTTTACGCTGCCCTCGTGATGATGGCAGGGCTCAGGGAGCTCAAGAAGGAACGCACCCGGCGGCACCTCGCCGAGGTGGCGCTGCGGCTGTTCGACGAGCGCGGCTACGACGCGGTGACGGTCAACGAGATCGCCGAGGCGGCCGGCGTCGCCAAGGTGACGCTGTTCAACTACTTCCCGTCCAAGGACTGCCTGGTCCTCGACGGCGTGGCCGACGACACGGCGGCCGTCGTCGCCGGGCGGCCGGAGGGGCAGCCGCCGCTGGCCGCGCTGCGCGAGCACTACCGGCGGGCGGCGGCCGGCGCGGTGGACGAGATCGACGTCGGCCACCTGCTCACCCAGGTGCGGGTGATCGCCGCGACCCCCGCGCTCATGGCCGGCGTCTACCAGGCTCACCTGGGCCGCCGTTACGAGCTGGCCGCCGCGCTGGCCGCCGACGTGGGGGAGGCGCTCGCGCCGCTGCTGGCCGGGCAGATCACCGCCGCGCTCACCACCCTCCAGGAGTCGTTCTTCCAGCGCCTGGCCGCCGGGACGCCGCTGGAGGAGGCGCGGCGGCTGCTGGCCGCCGACGTCGAGCTCGCCTTCGACCTCCTCGAGAACGGGATCAAGCAGTGAAGAAGGGCATCAACTACGACACCGGGTTCCTGCCCGAGCCCGGCCGCAGCCGCCTCCGCTTCGACCGCGACACCGCCCGCCGCGAGATGCGCGTGATCGCCGAGGAACTGCACTGCACAGTGGTCCGCGTCTCCGGCGCCGACCCCGCCCGGCTCACCGTCGCCGCCGAGGAGGCCGCCGCGGCCGGGCTGGCGGTCTACTACGCGCCCTTCCCCGTCGACCTGCACCCGGGCGAGACGCTGGAGCTGTACGCCGAGTCGGCCCGCCGGGCCGAGGCGCTGCGCCGCACCGGCGCCGAGGTGGTCCTGGTGACGGGCTGCGAGACCAGCGCCTTCGGCCACGGCTACCTGCCCGGCGCCACCTACGGCGCCCGCATGGCCGCCATGGGCGAGGCCGACGCCGCATGGTGGGCGACCACGGTCCCGCCCGTCGTCGCGCGGCTCGACGCGTTCCTCGCCGAGGCCGCCGAGACGGTCAGGCCGCTGTTCGGCGGGCGGCTCACCTACGCCGCCGGGCCGTGGGAGTTCGTCGACTGGACGCCGTTCGACCTGGTCGGCGTCGACGCCTACCGTGCCGCCTACAACGCGGACGCCTTCCGCGACGAGATGCGCGCCCACTTCGGGCACGGCAAACCGGTCGTCGTCACCGAGTTCGGCACCTGCCCCTACCGGGGCGCCGCCGAGCGGGGCGGCTCGGCCTGGGCGGTCCCCGGCGACGCCGTGCCCGACGAGGGCGAGCAGGTCCGCTACCTGGAGGAGCTGCTCGACGTGTTCGAACAGGAGGGCGTCGAGGCCGCGATGTGGTTCACGTTCGCCGGCTACACGCGGATCGGCGGCGCCGCCGACCTCGGCTCCTACGGCGTCGTCAGCATGCTCGACGAGACCCGCTGGCGGCCCCGCCAGGTCTTCCACGCCATGGCCGCTAGGTACGCGCGCAGCTGAAGATCGCGGTGCCCGGCAGGTGGCGGCCCCGCAGCGGGCTCCAGCCGCCCCACACCCGCTCGTGGCCCTCCGGCCACTCCGGCTCCAGCAGGCCCGTGAGGGCCAGCCCCGAGGCGACGACGAGACCCACCCAGTCGCCCAAGGTCCGGTGGTGCTCGACGTAGCTGAGATTGCCGTCCTCGTCGTGCTCGGTGTAGGGCGAACGGTCGAAGTAGGAGCGGTCGGACGTCAGCCCGCGCGGGCCCGGATCGTCCGGGAACGCCCACCGGATCGGATGGCTGACCGAGAACACGAACCGCCCGTCCGGCACCAGCACCCGGCGCACCTCGCGCAGCACCCCCAGCGGGTCGGCGACGAACGGCAGCGCCCCGAACGCCGAGCACGCCAGGTCGAAGCTCTCCGCGGCGAACGGCAGCGCCTCGGCGTCGGCCTGCACCAGCGGCACCGCCCGGCCGCCGGGAGCGCCGTCGAGGTCGATGCGCTGGGCGTGGCGCAACTGGCGATGCGACAGGTCGAACGCCGCCACCCGCGCCCCCTGGCCCAGCAGCCAGCGGGCGCACTGCGCCGCCCCGCAGCCGATCTCCAGCACCCGCCGCCCGCGCACGTCGCCGAGCAGCCGCGCGTCGGCCTCGTCGACGCCCTCGGGGCACCAGACGAAGCCGTCGTCGCGCAGGAAGTCGCCGTGCTCCAGCTGGTAGTCGTCGGCGTTGCCGTCCCACCAGCCCCGGTTGGCCCGCGACGAGGGTGAGATCACTAGCGCATCTTGGGGCCGCGCGGCATGCGGGCGCCCTTGGGCATCGGGCCCTTGGGCATCGGCATGTTCTTCGGCAGCGACCGCAGCCGGTCCTTGACCTCGTTGACGGCCGGCTTCTTCAGGTTGCGCGGCAGCTTCATCAGGTGGCGCTGCAGCTTGCCGAGCGGCACCTGGCCCTCGCCGTCACCGCACTGCACGTCGTAGATCTCGACGCCCAGCACCACCCGGGCGACCCGCTTCTTCTCCGCCGCCAGCATCTTGGCCACCCGGTTGCCGGGACCCTCCGACACCAGCACGACGCCCGGAAAGCCGACCACCATGTGGATCAGGTCCTGGTCACGGTTGACCGCGATGGCGGGGGTGACCTGCCAGTTGCCGCGCATGCCCTGCAGCACTGCGGCGGCCGCGCCGGTCTGGCCGTGCAGGATCGAATACTGGGCCCGCTGCGCGAGCTGCCCGAACACCACCAGGCCGACCGTGAAGGCGGCCAGGATGCCCAGGAACACGGAATACCACAGGTAGTCCGTGACCAGGCCGATCACGACGACCACAGCCAGCGTGCCCACCGCCGAGAGGAAGACGATCGGCATCCCCTTGGGATTGGCCTGCTTGATGATCTGCGCGATCATGCGGAGCTGCTTGATGCGCCCCGGCTTATCTGGGTCCTCGGACTTCGCCATGCAAGGAAGGATACAAACGAACCGGACAAGTACGGGAACCCGGCAGGGGTCACGCCGCCACGAAGAACTCCAGCAGCTCGGGCAGCAGCGCCCCGGCCGCCACGTTGTGCGTCTGGCCCTCCAGGACCCGGTGCGCCGCGCCGGGCACGCACGCGGCCACGGCACGGCCCGCCGCACCCATCCAGGAGGGGCTGAGCTCGCCGTTGAGCACGAGCGCGGGCCGGTCGAGCCCGGCGAGGCGGGCCGCAGGAAGCGCGTTGCCCGGCCCCATCACGGCCGCCTCGTAGGCCAGCGTGTGGGCCAGCGCCTCCAGCTCCGCCCAGTGCGGGCCGGCCCGCATCGCGGCGACCGTCTCCGCGGGCGTCTCGGCGGCGGCCGTCATGAACAGCTCCACCGCCTCACCCCGGCTGCCCCGCCCCACCAGATCGGCGAGCCGGGCGGCGAAGTCCGCGGGCAGCCCGGGCGCGTCCGCGCCGACGTGGTAGGGCGGCTCCCACAGGGCCAGCTTGGAGATCTGCGGCATCCGTACGGCGGCCTCCAGGGCGAGGGCGGCGCCGGAGGAGCCGCCGAACACCATGGCCCGCCCGCCGGCCGCCGCCACGACGGCGGCCAGGTCGTCGATCTCACGCTCGGCCGAGTAGGGAGGCGTGTCGCCGCTGGCCCCGCGCCCCCGGCGGTCGTAGTCGAACACCGTGAACCACGGCGCCAGCCCCGAGGCCACCGCGGCCATGAGCGGATGACCGCGGCCGGTGAACGCCCCGTGCACCAGCACGAGCGCCGGACCGGAGCCGTGCCGGTCGACGGCGATCGCGGTGCCGTCGGCCGAGGTGACGATGAAGGTCCCGGTCACGAAGGCTGGACGAGGCACAGGACCTCCCAGTGGTGGCCGTCGAGGTCGGCGAAGGCGCGCTGGTAGCGGAAGGCGTCACGCCGGGCCCCGCCCAGCGCGGTGCCGCCGGCCTCGACGGCCTTGGCGGCCAGCTCGTCCACCCGCGCCTCGTTCTCCACGCCGAGCACCAGGATCGCCTCGGTGGCCTTGGTGGCGTCGCCGACCTCGCGGTGCGCGTAGGACGCGAACGTGGGCTCGGCCAGCAGCATCACCTGCGTCTCGTCGTTGACGACGACGGAGGCCATGTCGTCGGCGGCGCCGAACAGCGTGAAGCCGAGCTCGGTGAAGAACGCCTTCGACCGGGCGAGGTCCTTGACGGGGAGGTTCACGAACAGCTGCATCTTCTTCCAGCCCTTCCGGTGAGTTCGTGCCTCAAGCATGCTCGCCGGGACCGGCCCCGGTCTTGCACGTGCGCGCCGGGGACTTGACGATCAGCGCACTACCCGCAGGCGCGCCGGTAGGCGGCCGGCGGCACTCCGTAGGCGCTGCGGAACAGGCGGCTGAAGTGCGCCGGGTCGGGCAGCCCCCAGCGCGCCGCGAGCACGCTCACCGGGGTGTCGCGCAGCGCCGGGTCGGCCAGGTCGGCGCGGCAGCGTTCGAGCCGCCGGTGCCGGATCCACGCCGCCACCGTGGTCTCCCGCGCCTCGAACAGCCGGTGCAGGTAGCGCGGCGAGATGTGGTGCGCCGCCGCCACGCCCGCCGGATCGAGCCCGGCGTCACCCAGGTGCTTCTCGATGAAGGCGTGCACCCGGGCCAGCAGCGCCTCCTGCCGTGTCTCGTGCGGCACCGCGCCCAGCTCCTCGACCCGCTCGGCCACGGCCGTGGTGACCAGGTCCATCACCACGCCGGCCAGCCGGGCCGCGCTGGCGGGCCGGTAGGAGTCGAGGTCGAGCGCCACCCGGCGCAGCAGCGGCGCGGCCAGCGCCCCGGCGCCCTCGCCCGAGGCGATCGGCACCGCCGTGACCGACGCCGCGCCGGGCGGTAACCGCAGCAGCTCACGCGGGAAGCTGAACACCGCCAGCCGCACCGCGGAGTCGTAGACCAGCTCGTAGGGCCGGGTGAAGTCGTAGAGGGCGAACTCGCCCGGGCGCAGCCGCGCCTGCCTGCCGTCCTGGCCCAGCAGCGGGGTGCCCGACACGGGCAGCACCAGCCGGTAGAGCTCGGGGCTGTCGCGGCGGATCAGGCCGGGCGTGCGGTGCACGCTGTGCGGCGTCGAGGTCTGCACCTTGCCGACGCCCACCGGCCCGAGCTGCCCCGCCTCGATCTGCCCGCGCAGCGGCGCGTCGGCGTCGACACGCACGTCGAGCGGCCCGAGCGCGTCGCACACGACGCTCAGCCACGCCTCGCGGCGCTCGGCCGCCGGCACGTCGGCGGCGCGGATCAACACGGCCATGGGGGGAGCCTCCCTCAGGATGCTCACCCCATGGTAGCGATTCGATCAGGCCGTCTGGCGGGCCGCGATCGCCTGCTGGTAGAGCTTGCCGGCGCGGTAGGAGGAGCGGACCAGCGGCCCGGACAGCACGCCCGCGAAGCCGATCGCCTCGGCCTCGGCCTGCAGCTCGACGAACTCCTCCGGCTTGACCCAGCGGTCCACCGGGTGGTGGCGCGGGGTCGGGCGCAGGTACTGGGTGATCGTGATCAGGTCGGTGCCGGCCTCGTGCAGGCCGCGCATCGCCTCGACGATCTCCTCACGGGTCTCGCCCATGCCGAGGATCAGGTTGGACTTGGTGACCAGCCCGGCCTCGCGGGCCATCGTGAGCACCTCCAGCGAACGCTCGTAACGGAACCCGGGACGGATCCGCTTGAAGATGCGCGGCACGGTCTCGACGTTGTGCGCGAACACCTCGGGCTTGCTGGAGAAGACCTCCTCCAGCTGCTCGCGGTTGCCGTTGAAGTCGGGCACCAGCAGCTCGACGCCGCAGCCCGGCAGCAGCGCGTGGATCTGGCGGGCCGTCTCGGCGTAGAGCCAGGCGCCGCCGTCCGGCAGGTCGTCGCGGGCCACGCCCGTCACGGTCGCGTAGCGCAGGCCCATCTGCTGGACCGACTCGGCCACCCGGCGCGGCTCGTCACGGTCGTACTCCGTGGGCTTGCCGGTGTCGATGAGGCAGAAGTCGCAGCGGCGCGTGCACTGGTCGCCGCCGATGAGGAAGGTCGCCTCGCGGTCCTCCCAGCACTCGTAGATGTTGGGACAGCCCGCCTCTTCACAGACCGTGTGCAGGCCCTCCCGGCGCACGAGCGATTTGAGCTCGGTGTATTCGGGGCCCGTCTTCAGCTTGGTCTTGATCCACGGGGGCTTGCGCTCGATAGGGGTTTCGGCGTTGCGCACCTCCAGGCGGAGGAGCTTTCGGCCTTCAGGAGCAACGGTCACCCTCACAGCTTACGTCTCCGGCCGCCCGAGCCGGATCGAGGGTCGCTCTCAGGTGATGAGGCCGAAGCTGCGGATCGCCCGCGTGTAGTGGCGCAGCAGCTCGGCGTCGATCCGATCGGACTCCGCCTCGCCCAGCAGGACGGCGTTGGACGAGCCGGGCACCTCGCTCGCCCGCGCGCCGAAGCGGGCCAGCGCGCCCTGCCGGATCGCCGTCACGTTCTCGCCGCGCAGCACCGCGGCCTGCATCGGCGCCAGGTAGCGGTGCCCGGCGACCAGGTCCTCCAGCTCGGCCAGCTCCTCGGCCGTCGCCACCCGCAGCGCCAGCGCCCGCCTGCGCTCGGCCGCCTGCCCGTCGCCCGACCGCGCCAGCCGCGTCAGGCCGTACTCCAGCAGCAGCACCGGCGCGCCGAACACCCGGCCGATCAGCCGGCCCAGCAGCCCCGCCGCCTGGTAGCCGGTGGTGGGCGCGTCGAGCGCGCCCAGCGTGACGGTGATCTTGACCTCGGCGTCCTCGCGCGCCTGCAGCGGCGCGGCGCCCAGCAGCGCCCCGCGCCACTCGGCCAGCGTCGACAGCGCGCCGCCGATCACCACGCCGTCGCCGTCCGCCGACCCGGCGTACGCCGTCGCCAGCAGCGTCACCCGCTGCCTGGCCGGCAGCGCCATCCACAACGGCAGCCCGACGACCAGCACGGGCGTCCGGAAAAGCCCCAGCTTCTCGTACGAGGCGGCCGGGGCGATGTCCCTGACCGCGATCCTCGCCGGACGCCTGACGCCCATCCGGTCCGCCACGCGCTCGGCCGTGCCGTACAGCTCACCGGCCGACTCGCGGTCGAGCACCTCGGCGTCGCCGGGCAGCCGCCCCAGGCGCGGGCGCAGCATCCAGCCGATGCCGATCAGCAGGCCGCCCAGCACCCAGGCGACGGCGAACTCCGCGTTGACCGCGATCGTCCAGCCGCCGAGCACCACGAAGGCGACGGTGAGCGCGTGCACGAGCAGGGCGAGGAGGAACGCTGTGACCCGTTTCACATCGCGATAGTAGAGCGGCATGTCGCCCATCGGCCACTATCTGCGGAGAAGATCCTCTTCGTGCAGGTCGAACGGCTCCCGCCCGAGCGCCTCGGCCAGACGCTTCTCGGCGATCGGCATGACCTCCTCCACCACGATCCGCCGTCCCGTCTCCGCGGAGAGCGTGGAGACGCCCACGTCGGGCAGCCCGCACGGGACGATCCGGTTGAACCACCGCGGATCATTGGCGCAGTTGAGCGCGAAACCATGCATCGCGACACCGCGCGACACCCGGATGCCCACCGCGCCGAGCTGCCGGTCGGGCAGCCCCAGACCGGCGTCGCCCACCGCCCACACCCCGGCCCGCCCGCGCACCCGCCGGGCGGTCACCCCGAAGTCGGCGCAGATCTGGATCATCGTCTCCTCGAGCCGGCAGACGTAGTCGGTCACGTCGGAGACGGCCACGATCGGATAGCCGACCAGCTGTCCCGGCCCGTGCCAGGTGACCCGCCCGCCGCGGTCGACGTCGACCACCGGAGTGCCGTCGGACGGCCGCTCGTCCGGCCTGGCCCGCTTGCCCGCCGTGTAGACGGGCGCGTGCTCCAGCATCAGCAGCGTGTCGGTGAGCTCACCGGCGGCCCGCTTGCCGTGCACCCAGCGCTGGAGCGACCAGGCCTGCTCGTACGGGACGTCGACGCCCAGGCGGACGACGGCGAGTGCGTGGGGATCGACCCCATGGGTGGGGCGCATGTGTCCATTGTGCCGTTCCCTCACCCTTGTAGGGTAATTCAGGAAGTCAGCAGGCGGGGTTCGATCCTGAACTCCTTCACGCCGCCCGCGCCGTCATGCTCCAGCTTGTACGCATAGCCGTCAGGATCGGTCGTCACCGCCTGGATGAACTCGGTGCCGACGTAGTGCAGCGCCACGCCCTCGTCGGCCGCGTAGCCGCCCGGCAGCTCGCCCGAGGCCACCGACTGCTGCAGCAGCGGGCGGCGCTGCGGCTCGGCGTTGTAGTGCACGCCGCACGAGTAGGGCAGCAAGCCCAGGCCGTCGGCCCACACCCGCAGCTCGGGGCCGAAGGAGTCGGTGTTGCCGCCCACGTGCCAGCACAGGGCGCCCGCGCTCTGCCCCGACAGCACCACCCCGGCCCGCCACGCCTCCTCGAACGCCTCGTCCAGGCCGTGCAGCCGCCACAACGCCATCAGATTGGCCACGCTGCCGCCGCTGACGTAGATCATGTCCTGTTCCAGCATCCACGCCCGCGGATCGGTCACGTTGGGCATCGGGAACACCGTCAGATGGCTCAGCTCGACGTCCCAGCCCGCGAACGCGCCGTACATCTTCAGCACCCAATCGGCGCTGTCACCCACCGCGGTCGCGAGCAGGCCCAGCTTGGGCCGGTCCTGCCCGGTCAGATCAAGCCCGTAGCGCAGCAGCGGGCTCGCCTCCAGGAAGCCGTGGCGCTCGGTGGCGCGGAACGATCCGCCGCCGATGGCGAGAATGTGGGACTGCCCTGACCTGGTCATGTCGGAATCTCCCCGATGCGTAGGACGAACAGCACACTAGAGTACGGCGCGCAGCGCATCGCCGAGGCGCGTATGCGCGAAGCCATAACCGCTGTTCACCAGCTTGTCAGGGACGATCCGGTGCCCCGGGAGCAGCCCTTCCTGCGCGAACTCGCCCAGCCCGAGCCGCAGCGCGAACCCCGGCACCGGGATCGGCATCGTGGCGCGTCGCACCGCCCGGCCGAGCGTGCGGGTGAACTCGGCGTTCGTGACCGGCGTCGGTGAGGTGAGGTTCACCGGCCCCACCAGATCCCGATTTTTCACCACATGGATGGTCGCCTGGACCCAGTCGTCCTCCGAGATCCACGACCAGAACTGCTTCCCCGACCCCAGCGGCGCCCCCAGCCCCGCCCGGAAGATCGGCAGCATCCGGCCCAGCGCCCCGCCGCGACGGCTCAGCACCAGCCCCGTCCGCAACTGCGCCGCCCGCACCCCGAACTCCCCGGCGGCCCGGCCCTCACGCTCCCACCGCTCGCACAGCTCCGCCAGGAACCCCTCGCCCTTGCCCCGGCTCTCGTCGACCACCTCGTCGCCGGTGTCGCCGTAGAAGTCCACGCCCGACGCCGTCACCAGCGTCGCCGGCGGACGCTCCAGCCCCCGCATCGCCTCCACCAGCAGCCGCGTGCTGTCCACCCGGCTGCGCACCAGCTCCCGCTTGTAGTCCGCGCTCCACCGCCGGTCCGCGATGGGCGCCCCGGCCAGATGCACCACCGCCCGCGCCCCGTCGAGCACCGCCGGATCCAGCACCCCCGCACGCGGCTCCCACCGCGCCTCGTCGGGCCCGCGCGGCTCCCGCCGCACCAGCGTCACGACCCGCTCCCCGCCTGCCCGCAACGCCTCGACCAGCGGCCCGCCGAGCAACCCCGACGCCCCGGTCACAACGATCGCCATCCCCCAACCCTACGCCGCCCCACCCCACCTTCCGAGGACGCGGCCCTCCGGGGGCCTTTCGGGGTCCCCGCCTCTGGGGTCCCCGCCTTTCGGGCTCCCCGTCCTCCGAGGTCCGCGCCCTCCCGAGGACCTCCCCCAAGACCCCCGCCCCTCGGGGACTTCGGGAGGCGGTCCCCTCCCACCCATCCCGCCCCACGGGGCCCCGCCGTCCAGGGACCACCGCCCTCCGAGAACCCCGTCCTCCGAGAACCCCGTCCTCCGAGAACCCCGTCCTCCGAGAACCCCGCCCTCCGAGAACCCCGCCCTCCGAGGCTTCGGCAGGCGTCCCCTCCCGCCTGCCCCGCCCTCACGGGTGGCCGCATGCGGAGGTTGCGGCCAGGCGGCCCCTCGGGGCAGTGGGGCCCTCCTGGGGCTGGCCTGGGCGGCTCGCCGTTCGGTGCCCGCGGGGCCCGGGTCTGGGGACCGGGGAGGCCGGGGACCGTAGGGCCGGGGGACCGCTGGCCGCTTGGGGCGGCTCCCCGCGCGGGCCCGGTCAGGTGGGGAACCTAGCGGAGGGCACGGTCCTGTTGGGGAACTAGCGGCGGCCCGGTCCTGTGGGGGACCTAGCGCCGGTCCGGTCCTGTGGGGCCTTTGAGGCGCGTACGGGACCGCTCCGGACCGGGCGGAGGCCCCCGGAAACGCGCGGGGCCGGACGCGCGGGTGCGCGTCCGGCCCCAGGGGCGTGCGGTGGTCAGGCGAGGCCGAGCTGGGCCTCGAAGCGCCCTTCCTCCAGGCGCCGCTTGATCGTGGTGAGGAAGCGGGCCGCGTCGGCGCCGTCGACCAGGCGGTGGTCGTACGTGAGCGCCAGGTAGACCATCGACCGGACCGCGATGACCTCGCCCTCCGGCGTGTCGACCACGACGGGACGCTTGACGACGGCGCCGGTGCCGAGCATGCCGACCTGCGGCTGGTTGAGGATCGGCGTGTCGAACAGGGCGCCGCGGCTGCCGGTGTTGGTCAGCGTGAACGTGCCGCCGGTGATCTCGTCCGGGGTCACCTTGTTGGCGCGGGTGCGCTCGGCCAGGTCGGTGACCTTGCGGGCGAGCCCGGCGAGGTTGAGGTCGCCGGCGTCCTTGACCACGGCGGCGAGCAGGCCACGGTCGGTGTCGACCGCGATGCCGAGGTTCTCGACGTCGAAGTAGGTCACCTCGTTGGTCTCGTTGTTGATGGTCGCGTTGAGCTTGGGGTGCTGCTTGAGCGCCTCGACGGTGGCCATCGCGAAGAACGGGGTGAACGTCAGCTTGACGCCCTCGCGGCGGAAGAACTCGTCCTTCGCCTGCGCCCGCAGCCGCGCGATCTTGGTGACGTCGACCTCGACGACCGAGGTGAGCTGGGCGGCCGTCTGAAGCGACTCGACCATGCGCTTGGCGATCGTCTGGCGCAGGCGGGTCATCTTCTCGGTGCGCCCGCGCAGCGTCGTGTCGACCTCGACCGGCTCGGGCGCGGCAGCCGGGGCGGCCTGCGCCGGAGCGGCGGCCTGGGCGGCGGGAGTGGCGGGAGCAGCCGCGGCCGGGGCGGCCTGGGCGGCGGGAGCCTGCTCGCGGCGGCTCTTGGCGGCCTCGAGCACGTCCTGCTTGCGGATGCGGCCGCCGACGCCGGTGCCGGTGATGGCGTCGAGGTCCACGCCGTGCTCGTTGGCCAGCTTGCGCACCAGCGGCGTCACGTACGGGCTGTCGCCCGAGGTGGGCAGCGGCGCGGGAGCGGCGGCCTGGGCGGGCGCGGGCGCGGGAGCCGGGGCGGGGGCCGGCGCCGGAGCGGGCTCCGGCTGCGGGGCCGGGGCGGGCTGCGGGGCGGGCTGCGGGATGGAGGAGGCGGGGGCCGGAGCGGGCTCAGGCTCGGGCTCCGGCTCGGGCTGGGCGGCGGGGGCGGCCTCCTCGGCGGGGGCGGCCGCGCCGGCCTGGCCGCTCTCGTCGATGATGGCCAGCTCCGCGCCGACCTCGACGGTCTCGTCCTCAGCCACGACGATCTTGGTGATGACACCCGCGGAAGGCGACGGGATCTCGGTGTCGACCTTGTCGGTCGACACTTCAAGGAGCGGCTCGTCGGCCTCGACGCGCTCGCCCTCCTTCTTCAGCCAACGGGTGACGGTGCCCTCGGTGACGCTCTCGCCGAGCTGGGGCATCTGTACGGAGACCGGCATCGTTATTCTTCTCTCGCGTTCTGATCTCGAGGGCGGATTAGTTGTGTACGTGCAGCGGCTTGCCGGCCAGGGCCAGCATCGCCTCACCGACCGCCTCGGACTGGGTCGGGTGTGCGTGGATGAGCTGGGCGACCTCTGCGGGCAGCGCCTCCCAGTTGTAGATGAGCTGGCCTTCGGTGACGAGCTCGCCGATGCGGCGGCCCACCATGTGGACGCCGACGACCGGCCCGTCCTTGCGGGCGAGGACCTTGACGGCGCCGCCCGTGCCGAGGATCTGGCTCTTGGGGTTGCCCGCGAGGTCGTAGACCTGCTCGACGATCTCGATGCCGCGCTCGGCGGCCTGCGCGGACGTGATGCCCACCGAGGCGACCTCGGGGTCGGAGTAGGTGATCCGGGGCACGCCCGCGTAGTCGATGGGCGGCGGGTTGAGGCCCGCGATGTGCTCGGCCACCATGATGCCCTCGGCGAACCCGGCGTGGGCCAGCTGCAGCGTGGGGATCAGGTCGCCGACGGCGTAGACGCCGGGCGCGGTGGTGCGGCAGTGCTCGTCGACCGTGACGGCGCCGCGCTCGATCGTGACGCCGGCCTCCTCGAAGCCCATGCCGGCCGAGACGGCGCCGCGGCCGACCGCGACGAGCAGGATCTCGGCGTCGAGGGTCTTGCCGTTGGCCAGGGTGACGAGCACGCCGGTGTCGGTGGTCTTGACGCTCTCGAAGAAGACGCCGAGCTCGTACTTGATGCCGCGCCGGCGGAAGGCCCGCTCCAGCAGCTTGGAGCTGGACTCCTCCTCGGTGGGCAGCAGGTGCGGCAGCCCTTCGACGATGGTGACCTCGGCGCCGAAGGAGCGGTAGACGCTGGCCAGCTCGACGCCGATGACGCCGCCGCCGAGGACGACCACGGAGGCGGGCACCCGGTCCATCTTCAGCGTGTGCTCGCTGGTGATGATCCGCTCGCCGTCGATGTCGAGGCCGGGCAGGCTGCGGGGCGCCGAACCGGTGGCGAGCACCACGTTGCGGCCCTCGTACACCTCGTCGCCGACCTGGACGCGGCGCTCGGCGAGCAGGCGGCCCTCGCCCTCGACCACCGTCACGCCCGCGGCCTTGAGCAGGCCCTGCACGCCCTTCCAGGCGCGGCTGACGATCTTGTCCTTGAAGGCGTGCACGCCGGCCACGTCGATGCCCTCGAAGTGCGCCTTGACGCCGAACGAGGCGCTCTCGCGGGTCTCGTCGGCGACCTCCGCGGAGTGCAGCAGGGCCTTGGTGGGGATGCATCCCCGGTGCAGGCAGGTGCCGCCGATCTTGTCCTTCTCGATCAGGGCGACCGTCATGCCCAGCTCGGCTGCCCGCAGCGCGCAGGCGTAACCGCCGCTGCCGCCACCTAGGACGACGATGTCGTAGGCCACAGGAAGGCTCCTTGTCGGGGTGTTCGTGATGCCGTCATCTTTTCATCTGTTCCGGGCGCTCGGGTGCCGGTCCCCTCAGATGCTCGCGTGCCGTTCGGCGAGCGCGATAAGGGTGCGGGCGAAGGCGCCGGTGCCGCCCTTGGGGGTGTAGCCGTGCGCCTCGCCCTTGTTGAAGGCCGGGCCGGCCATGTCGATGTGCGCCCAGCGGACGCCGTCGGGCACGAACTCCTTGAGGAAGATGCCCGCGGCCAGCATGCTGCCCCAGCGCTCGGGCTGCAGGTTGGCGATGTCGGCGACGGGGGAGTCGAGGCCCTTGCGCAGCTCCTCGGGCAGCGGCATGCCCCAGGCGCCCTCGCCGGCGGCGGTCGCGGCCTCGACGACGAGCTCGCGCACGGCGTCGTCGTTGGCCATGACGCCGGCGGTGCGCCAGCCGAGGGCGACGATCTGCGCGCCGGTCAGCGTGGCGACGTCGACGATCAGGTCGGGGTTGTCCTCGGCGGCGCGGGCGATGCCGTCCATGAGGACGAGGCGGCCCTCGGCGTCGGTGTCGAGCACCTCGACGGTCTTGCCGCTGTAGCTGTGGATGACGTCGGAGGGGCGCTGGGCGGTGCCGCTCGGCAGGTTCTCCGCCAGGCAGAGGTAGCCGATGGCGTTGACCGGCAGGCCCAGGCGGGCGATGCCGACGAGCGCCCCGAAAACGGCGCCCGCGCCTCCCATGTCGGACTTCATCCAGTCCATGGACGCCGACGGCTTCAGCGACAGGCCGCCGGAGTCGAACGTGATGCCCTTGCCCACGTACGCCAGCGTCTTGGTGGCCTCGGGGTGGGTGTAGGAGAGCCGGACGAGCCGCGGCGGGTTGACCGAGCCCTGGCCGACGCCGACGAGGCCGCCGTAGCCGCCGTCGCGCAGCTGCTTGTCGTCGAGCACCTCGACGCTCAGCCCGTGCTCGGCGCCGGTGCGCTCGGCGATCTCGGCGAACTTGGCCGGCCACAGGTCGGACGGCGGCGTGTTGACCAGGTCGCGCACCAGCGTGACGGCGTCGGCCAGGATCGCGGCACGCTCGCCGGCGGCGGCGTCCTCGCCCGACAGGACGGTCAGCTCGCTCACCGGCTCCTTCTGGCCCTCGCCGGTGCGGTAGCGCGAGAAGCCGTAGGCGCCCAGCAGACCGCCCAGCGCGACGGCCTCGGCCTCGGCGGCGGAGCCGGCGGGGAGGGCGAGCGCGGCGCGGGCGGTGCCGGCCAGCGAGCGCACGGCGGCGCCGGCGGCGCGGCGCAGCCCTTCGGCGTCAGGGGACTCGCCGAGCCCGACGGCCACCAGCACCGGAGCGGTGACGGAGCCGAACGTGGGCAGTTTGGCCAGCTCGCCCGGCCTGCCGGAGAAGCCCACGGAGGTCAGCGAGGAGGCGAGCTTGCCACCGAAGGCCGCGTCGAGGGATTCGGCGCCTGTGGCGGGGCTGGGACCGCCGGGGCCGGACAGGAACCCGACGATGAGCGCGTCGGTGTCGAACGAGACGGGATCTGCTGAGTTCAGCCGCACAGTGGTCACGTAAACCGATGCTATCCAGGGTTTCCAGGCCCCACAAACAGGGGTTCATCCCATGAATCATGACCAGCGACATGGTGCTATTGTCATTAGCACCATGTTGCTGACGCTCGACCTCAACGACGCCCGTCCCCTGCACGAGCAGGTCGCGGGCGCGATCCGCCGCGCCATCGGCGAGGGCTCCTACGCGCCGGGCGACCGGCTGCCGCCGGCCCGCGACCTCGCCGACGCGCTCGGCATCAACCCCAACACCGTGCTGCGCGCCCTGCGTGAGCTGCGGGAGGAGGGGCTGCTGGAGTTCCGGCGGGGGCGCGGCGTCAGCGTCGCGCGCCACGCCGACGGACGCGCCCTGCTCCGCGAGCGGGCGCGCGACCTGCTGGACGAGGCCAAGAGGTACGGATACCGCCGGGAGGACGTCATCACGCTGCTGGAGGAGCTCGCATGAACATCCGGATCGCCGCCCTCACGGGGGCGGCCGTCACCGCCGTCCTGATCCTGCTGCCGCTGGCGGTGCGTGACCGGCTGCCCGAGCCGCTGGCCGTGCACTGGGGGCCGGGCTCGGTGCCCGACGGCTCGGCGCCGCTCGCCGTGTTCGTCACCACGCTGCTCGGCACCTGGGCGCTGATGTGGCTGTTCGCCCTGGCGGCGGTGGCACGCGGCGCCGTCCGGCCGGGCGCGGGCCCGGGGCGGGCGGCTGCCGGGCCGGGGCGGGTGCGGGCGCTGGGGGCGTGGGCGTTGCTCGCCGGTGGCGGGCTGCTCGCGCTGGGCGTGGCCGTCTCCACGGTGCTGGCCAACCTCGACGCGGCGAGCTGGTCCGACGCGCGCCTGCCCGTCTGGGCGCCCCTGGCCGTCGCCGTGGTGCCGCTCGCCGCGATGGCGGCCGCCGCCTGGCTCGGCCGGGGCGGCGCGGAGCGGGCCCCCGAGGGGGAGCCGCCGTCGCTGGAGCTGCGCCCCGGCCAGCGCGCGGTGTGGGTGAGCCGGGTGGGCAACCCGTGGCTGCTCGCCGCCACCTGCGCCGCCGCCGCGGCGCTCGCCGTGGCAGGGGTGCTGCACCTGACCGGCATCGCCTCCGGCGCACCGCTCGACGCGCTGGTGCCCGTGCTGACCGTGGTGCTGATCGCCGGTCTGTTCACCTCGTCGGCGCGTGTGCGGGTGACGGCGGACGGGGTGGCGATCGGGTTCGGCCCGCTGGGTTGGCCGGTGCGCCGCATCTCCCTCGCCAAGATCGACAGCGCCTGGCCGGAGCAGCGCTACCCGAGCCAGGTCGGCGGCTGGGGCGTGCGCGGGCTGCCCGGCGGCGCGACCATCATGCTGCGCGGCGGCGACTGCCTCGTCATCCGCTACCGGACCGGCGGCGAGCTGGCCGTCAGCGTCGACGACGCCGGCCGCGGCGCCGCCCTGATCAACGCGCTCGTCGCCGAAAGGAGCGTCGCGTGAAGCCGCTGCCCGTCTTCCTCGCCGTCGCGTTCGTCCTGTCCTGGGTGGTCGCGCTGCCCCTGTGGCTGGCCGGCGGGCTGGCCTCGCCGCTGGCCCGGCCGCTGGCGCTGCTGATGATGTTCACGCCCGCGATCGGCGTGCTGGCGGCCTGGCTGGTCAGCCGGACGCCGCCGCGCCAGTGGGCCCGCGAGACCGGGCTCACCCTGGGCGAGCGCAAGGGACGCACGGGCCTGCTCGTGCTGGCCGCCTGGCTGGGCGTGCCGCTGCTGGTGCTCGCCGCGGTCGCGATCAGCGCCGGTCTCGGGCTGATCACGCTGGACCTCGACGAGATGAGCCTGTTCCGCGAGCAGTTGCGGGCCACCGGCGTGCCGGTCCCCGAGAACCTGGCGCCCGTCGCCGTCACCCAGGTCGTGGTCGCCGCGCTGGCCGGGCCGCTGCTCAACGTGCTGCCCTCGCTGGGCGAGGAGTGGGGATGGCGCGGCTACCTGGCGCCGCTGCTGGCGGAGCGGCGCGGCGTGCTGCCCGGGCTGGCGCTGTCGGGCGTCGTCTGGGGGCTGTGGCACGCGCCGCTGACGCTGCTCGGCTACAACTACCCGATGCTCGGCTCGTGGGCCGCCGTCTACTTCGTCGGCTTCTGCGTGCTGGCCGGGGTGCTGCTCGGGTGGCTGCGGCTGCGCTCGGGCAGCGTGTGGCCCGCCGTCGTGGCGCACGGCTCGCTCAACGCGGTCGGGCCCGCGGTCTTCCTGCTCGGCGACGTCGCGTCGCCGCCCGACCTGGTGCTCGCCGGGCCGTCCGGTCTCGTCGGCTGGGTCCTGCTCGCGGCCTGCGCGGCCGTGCTGCTGAAGAAGCTCCCGGTACGGGGCACGCCGGCGGTGTGATCAGCCGAGCGCGGCGCACACCACGAGCGTGACCGCCGTGGCCGTCTCGACCAGGGCGCCGAGCACGTCCCCGGTGACCCCGCCGAGCCGCCGCCGGGCGTGCCGCAGCAGCGCCAGCGCCGCTCCCAGCCCGGCCAGCGCCCCCGCCACGAGCGCGACCGGCCCGGGGACACCCGTCTCACCGGCCCGCCCGGTCCCGAGGGCCGCCCAGCCTGCCAGGGCGGCCCCGGTGACGAGCCAGGCGGTGCGCGCGCGTACCGTGCCCGCGACCAGGACGCCGAGGCCGTCGGGGCGGGCGGCGGGGACGCCCGCCCGGCAGGCCCAGGTGAGCGCCAGCCGGCCGGTCACGCAGGCGGTCACCAGCGCGGGCGCGCCCGCCAGGAACAGCGCCGGACCGCCGCCCGCCGTCCCGGCCCCGGCGGCGGAGAGCGCGGCCGCCTGGATCAGCAGCGTGAACACCAGCGTCACCACGCCGAACGGCCCGATGTCCGACTTTTTCATGATGTCGAGCGCCTGAGACGCCGGCCTGCCGCTGCCGAGCCCGTCGGCCAGGTCCGCCAGCCCGTCCAGGTGCAGGCCGCGCGTCAGGACCGCCAGCAGGCCGAGAGCCAGGGCCGCGCCCATCAGCGGCGGGCCCGGCAGCAGCAGCGCGAGCGACGCCACGACGCCCAGCGCCAGCCCCACCAGCGGGGCCAGCGCCATCGCCCGCCCCGCCACCTCCCGGTCGACCCGCTCCACCCGCACGGGGAACACGCTCAGCGTCCCGACGGCGAACCGCAGCCCGTCCATCAGAGAAGCCCGCGCATCAGAACAGCTCGTCCAGCAGCCGGTAGTAGCGCAGCCTGTCGTCGTCCACCTCGGCCGCCCCGTACGCGCGCAGGAACTCCCCGGCGGCGGGCCCGTCGAGCTCGCGCAGCGCGAGCGCCAGGTCCACGTGCCGGTCGGCCACCCCGAGCGCGCCCACGTCGATCAGGACCGCTTCGCCCGACGGCGAGGCCAGCACGTTGGCCGGGGTGTAGTCGCCGTGCGTGACCACCAGGTCCTCGCGCGCGGGCCGTTCGGCCACCAGCCGGTCGTAGACCTGCGCGGGGGTGAGCCCGGCGGTGTCGTCGTCGAAGTCGCCGTCGTCGACCAGCCCGTCGCGCACCCGCCCGGCCGCCCGCGCCAGCTTGACGTCGAGCCGCTCGTCGAACGGGCACTCCGCGACCGGCACGTCGTGCAGCGCGCGCAGCGCCGCGCCCATGACGGCCCCGGCGTCCGCGGACGGCCTGCGCTCCAGGCTGAGCCACCCGGCGTCGGCCAGCACGAGCGCGTCGCCCTCGAAGGCCACCACGTCCGGCACGCTCATCCACCGCTTGAGCCACAGCAGCCGCTCGTGCTCGGCCCGCGCCCCCGGGCCCTGCTTGACGTAGAAGGCGCCGGTGGGGCCGGTGACGCGCAGCGTCTCGCCGCTGAGACCCTCGTGGTCGTCGGACCAGATCGCGTCCTCGCCGAAGAGATCGAACATCCGCCCAGGGAGCTGCATAACCGACGATCCTATGGGGCCGACTAGGGTGGCCGGATGCACGTGCTTGAACTCGAAGGCGTAGGCGTCCGGGTCGTCGGCAAGACGTTGCTGGACGGGATCGACTGGCAGGTGGCCTACGGCGACCACTGGGTGATCCTGGGTCCCAACGGCGCCGGGAAGACGACGCTGCTCTCGCTGGCCGCGGCCGTGCGGCATCCGACGACGGGCGCGGTGAACGTCCTGGGCCACCGGCTCGGCCGCGTCGACCTGCGGGAGCTGCGCCGCCACATCGGCCTGGTCGCGGCCAGCCAGCGGCTGATCGACGAGGACCTGATGGAGGAGGAGGGGGCGACCGCCCACACCGTGGTACTCACCGGCCACACCGGCACGAGCGCCCCGATCTGGGACAAGTACGGCGACGCGGAGCGGGAGCGGGCGCTGCGCCTGCTGGCCGACCTCGGCTGCAAGGACCTGGCCGAGCGGCCCTTCCGGGTGTGCTCCCAGGGCGAGCGGGCCCGGGTCAGGGTGGCCAGGGCGCTCATGGGGGACCCGGCGGTGCTGCTGCTGGACGAGCCGTTCGCCGGTCTCGACCTGCCGGCCCGCGAGGACCTGATCAGCGCCGTGGAGAACCTGGCCGGGACCCGGCCGGTGCTCACCACCGTCACCGTGACCCACCACCTGGAGGAGGTCCCGGCGACGACCACGCACGCGCTGCTCATGCGCGACGCCCGCGTGCTGGCTGCCGGGCCGGTCGACGACGTCCTCACCCCGGCCAACCTGTCCGACTGCTTCGGCCTGCCGCTGCACGTCGACCGCCTCGACGGCCGCTGGTACGCCCGTTCGGTCCGGCCCTGAGGCTCACAGCGGCAGCGGGCGCCCCGCCACGACCAGGGCGACGTCCTCCGACTCGGCGGCCAGGCGCTCGTTCAGCCGGCCCAGCGCGTCCCTGAAGGCGCGCACGCCGGCCGTCGCGGGCACCACGCCCATGCCCGTCTCGTCCGACACGGCCACGACCCGGCGCGGCGCGTGCCGCCAGGCGCGCACCAGCTCGTCGCAGCGCCGCTCCACCGGCGCGCGGTCGCCCTCCCAGGCCGCGTGCTCGTCGAACACCGCCGCCAGCCAGGTGCCGAGCCCGTCGACCAGCAGCGGCCCCGTGGCGGCCCCGATCGCGCCCGTCAGGTCCGTCGTCTCGGCCGTCGCCCAGTGCGCGGGCCTGCGCACCCGGTGGGCGCGCACCCGCGCCGCCCACTCGCCGTCGCCCTCCCCGCGGGGCCCGGTGGCGACATAGGTCACGTACGGCTCGGCGGCCAGGCGCAGCTCGGCCTCGGCCGACTTGCCCGAACGCGACCCGCCCAGCAGCAGCGTCCGCCGGGGCGCGGGGGCGGGCGGCGACGGCGGCACGCGCGTGTCCAGGACGGCGCCGTCGGGCACCGCGCGGGCGCCCCACAGGCGCAGCCGCCTGGCCAGCTCGTCCTCGGATCGGACGCGGTGGTCCAGGCCGACGGCGACGACGTGGGTGCCCTCGTCCACCAGCCCGGCCCGGCGCATCTCCCCCAGCCGCTCAGGGCGCTCCAGGAGGTCGATCAGCACCGCGTCGTAGCGTCCGGGGCCGTCGGGGGGCGGCGGCGCCCCCGCGGGCGCGTACAGGAGGGCTGAGCCGTCCGGGGCGGTGAGCCCGAGGCCGCCCGCGTGCGCGCGGTAGCCGGGCGGCGCGTCCGTCCACGGGTACGCCGCCCTCCCGTCGACCACGAGCCCGAACGGCGCCCGGCCCGACGGGCGGGTCAGGCACGACGCGCAGGGGCAGCCCGGTTCGGGCCAGCCCGCGTCGCCGGCGGTCCCGGTGAGAAGCAGCTCCACCGGGCCGAGCGTACAAACCTCCGTGAGCCGGCCGTCACACGCCCCGCACGAGTGGCGCCGGTGGGACGGGGGAGGACAGGAGGACGGCCGTGCCGGGCGCGGCGGCGAGCCGGAGTAGGGTTCCAGTGCCGTCGAGAGGCTGCGCCGGCGAACCCGCGGAAAAAGGAGCGTATGGCATGACATGGCGGTGGCGTTATGAAAACGCGCAGGGCGGTGAGGTGACGGATCGCCCTTTGCCGCGAGAGGTTTTCCCGAGCCAGGCCGACGCGGAGTCCTGGCTCGGGGAGAACTGGCGTGAACTCCTCGAATCCGGCGTCGAGCAGGTAGCCCTGCTCGACGAGGACCGGGTCGAGTACACGGGTCTGTCATTGCGCCAGCAATAACCGCCGGAATGGAGAAACCCCTTGAGCGCGTACGCCGCTCAAGGGGTTTTCGTTACGCGCGTGACTAGGGGCGCTTGGGCGGGCTGGCGGTCTTGGCCGGGTCGCGCTCCATGATGGGCGCCACCACGTCGTCGATCCGCTTCATCACCTCGGCGTCGAGCTTGACGCCCGCGGCCTTGACGTTGTCGCGCACCTGCTCGGGGCGGGAGGCGCCGACGATGGCGCTGGCCACGTTCGGGTTCTGCAGGACCCAGGCGACCGCGAGCTGCGCCATCGTCAGGCCCAGGTCGGCGGCGATCGGCTTGAGCTCCTGCACGCGGGCCAGCACGTCGTCGTTCATGAACCGGGCGATCATGCCGCTGCCGCCGGCCGTGTCCGTGGCGCGCGAGCCCTCGGGCGGGGCCTGGCCCGGCAGGTACTTGCCGGTGAGCACGCCCTGCGCGATCGGCGACCAGACGATCTGGCTGACGCCCTCACGCTCGCTCAGCGGCACGATCTCCGACTCGATGACCCGCCACAGCATCGAGTACTGCGGCTGGTTGGACACGATCCGGTCGAAGCCCATCTCGTCGGCGATCCTGAGCGCGTCGGCGATCTGGCCGGCGGTCCACTCGCTGACGCCCACGTACAGGACCTTGCCCTGGCGCACCAGGTCGTCGAAGGTCTTGAGCGTCTCCTCCAGCGGCGTCTCGTAGTCGTAGCGGTGCGCCTGGTAGAGGTCGACGTAGTCGGTCTGCAGGCGGCGCAGCGAGCCGTTGATCGACTCGGTGATGTGCTTGCGCGACAGGCCGCGGTCGTTCGGGCCCTCCCCCGTCGGCCAGTAGACCTTGGTGAAAATCTCCAGGGACTCCCTGCGGACGCCCTTGAGCGCCCTGCCGAGCACCTCCTCCGCCTTCGTCCCCGCGTAGACGTCGGCGGTGTCGAACGTGGTGATCCCCTCGTCGAGAGCCGCCTGCACGCACTGCTTGGCGGCGTCCTCCTCGACCTGGGAGCCGTGGGTGAGCCAGTTGCCGTAGCTGATCTCGCTGACCAGGAGACCGCTGCGGCCGAGGTGACGGAATTCCATACATCCGACCTTAGGGGTTGTCCCGGCATCACGGTCACCAGGGGCGCGGAGGGGAGATCATCCGTCGGTGCGGGGCGATAGGGTCGGCCGGTGCCCAATCTCCTCCGGGCGGCGCTCACCGCCGCCGTCCTGGCGGCGATCGCCGTGCGGCTGCGCCGTCGCGCCCGCCTGCCACGCACCGAGCCGCCCGTCCCCGACGCCCTCCCCGCGCCGCGCCCGCGACGGCGGCGGCCGGGCCTGGGGCGGACGGGCGCGCTCGTGGCGGGCGCCGTGGCGGCCACGGTGGCCGTCGTGGCCGCGCTGGCGCTCCTCGGGACGGGCCTGTGGCCGGGGCAGCCCGCGCGTGAGGCGTCCTCGCCCGGCGGCTCTCCCGTACGCGACGCCGCGACGGAGCGGGCCGAGCCGCCGGCGGAGTTCCCCACGGAGCCGCATGCCCTGCCCTCGCGGCAGGGGAGCGCGGCGCCGCAGCCGTGCGATCCCGGGCACCCTGTGGTGACGGTGCGCCCGCTGGACCCGCAGGTGAAGCGGGCCGTCAACCGGCAGTGGCGGCGCATCGAGCGCTGGCTGAGGACACACGCGCCGAAGACCTACGCGGGGCTCGGCCGTCCCGGCAGGGCGCGCACGATCGCGGTCGCCGAGGCGCAGACGGGGCTGGAGTTCCCCGACGATTTGAGGGCCTCGCTGCTGCGCCACGACGGCGCGCGGGGCTTCGGGTTCGGCGGCGGGGTCAACCTGCGCGTCCGGGAGATCAGGGACGCCTGGCGGGCCAGGTGCGCGCGCGACGCCGAGGGCCGCCACCGCGGGCTGGTCCCGTTCGGGCTCAGACCGGGGCGCGGCGGCCACACGCTCGTCACCGCCGCCAGGCGGGACGGCGCGGCGGGGCGGGAGGCCGTGACAGGGCGAGCGGCCGCGGCCGGTGACCGGCCGTCCTACTACGCGCTGATGCGCGAGGTCGCCGCCGCCCTGGAGACGGGTGCCCCGGTCGACGGCCGCCGCCCGGTCGTCAAGGGCGGCGTCCTGCGGTGGACCCGCGCCCGTTGAGCTACTTCTTGGGCGGCACCGGCTTGCCGCCCGGCAGCAGCTGGGGCGGCGGGAAGCGCAGCTTGCGGATCTGCAGCGCCCGCATCGCCGCGTAGAAGCCCACGCCCTTGAGGCTCTCGTTGGGCAGCTTGGCCGCGACCTCCTTCTTCACCTTCCACGCCACGTAGACGGAGGTGAAGACGACGCCGATCATCATGATCGGCCAGCCGAACACGATCACCGCGTTGAGCACCTGGACGCGGACGGCCGGCGGCCACGGCACCCAGGTCGCCAGCAGGATCAGTAGCGAGAAGGGCAGGAAGTACTGGCTCGGGAGGCGGCGGGAGTCGACCCAGTCGCGGGCGAACTTGCGCGCCGGCCCCTTGTCACGGGCCGGGAAGTAGCGCTCGTCACCGGCCAGCATGCCGCGCCGGGCCCGGTCGCGCTCGGCGGCCTGCTTGGCGCGCATCTGCCGATAGGCCTCCTTGCGGTCCTTCGGCGCGCTGACCAGCTGGCGCCGCCTGCCTTCGGCATCTCGGCGCTTGGGTGTGGGACGACCCTTACCTTGGGGCTTAGGATCGTCAACGGGGACGGGGGTGTCGTCCACGGAGGTTTGGGAACGGCGTCGCAACACGACGTCAACCCTACCTGGAGTGCAACTTAGTGACGCCCTCGTGCGTTATGCGTAGGGTAATCCCAAGGCGGCTGCGCTGCAGTGGGTGAACGACAGCACGACCTAAGAAGGGGACGGCCGACGCGCATGAGCGTGATGAAGAGACTTTCGATGATCTTCAAGTCCAAGGCCAACAAGGCCCTGGACAAGATGGAGGATCCACGCGAGACCCTCGACTACTCCTACCAGCGGCAGCTGGAGCTGCTGCAAAAGGTGCGTCGTGGCGTGGCGGACGTCGCCACCTCTCGCAAGCGTGTGGAGCTCCAGATCAACGGTCTGGAGCAGCAGGGCAAGAGGCTTGAGGAGCAGGGCCGCAAGGCGCTGTCGGTGGGGCGCGAGGACCTCGCCCGTGAGGCGCTGTCGCGCCGCTCCGGCCTGCAGTCGCAGATCGCGGATCTGCGCGTGCAGCATGACAACCTGCAGGCCGAGGAGGAGAAGCTCACCACGGCCTCCCAGCGGCTGCAGGCCAAGGTCGACTCCTTCCGCACCAAGAAGGAGACCATCAAGGCGACCTACACCGCGGCCGAGGCGCAGACCCGCATCAACGAGGCGTTCTCCGGCATCTCCGAGGAGATGGGCGACGTCGGCCTGGCGATCCAGCGTGCCGAGGACAAGACGGCCCAGATGCAGGCCCGCGCCGGCGCCATCGACGAGCTGCTCGCCTCGGGCGCGCTCGACGACTTCAGCGGCACCCGCGGTGACGACATCCAGGCCGAGCTCGACCGCATGGGCGGCGGCATGGACGTCGAGCTGGAGCTGGCCCGGATGAAGGCCGAGCTCGGCCAGGGCCCGGCCCCGCAGGGCGCCATCGAGCAGGGGCAGCAGCAGCAGCCTCAGCAGCAGCCCAACCAGCAGACGCAGCAGTTGCGCCAGCCAGGGGAGGGCGCATGATCGTCAGGATCATGGGCGAGGGCCAGGTGGAGATCTCGGCCGACGACATCGCCGTGCTCAACGAGCTCGACACCGAGCTCGAGGCGGCCATCGACGCCGACGACCAGAAGGCCTTCCGGGTCAAGCTGCACGCCCTGCTCGACAAGGTGCGCCATGTGGGCAAGGCGCTTCCCGACGACAGCCTTGAGCCGTCAGAGCTGATCCTTCCCCCCGCGGACGCCTCGATCGAGGAAGTCCGGGAGATGCTGGGCGACCAGGGCCTCATCCCGGGCTGAGCCCGTGCGCACCCGGTTCGCGGCCGACCGCGGCCTGACCCGCCGCATGGTCGTGACGATGTTCCTGCTCGGCCTGCTCTACGTGGTGTTCGTCGGCGTCCTCGTCGCCTTGGGCGTGCGGGCGCTGACCGTGCTGGTGATCGCGGGGGTCCTGCTGCTCGCGCAGTACTTCCTGTCCGACCGCATCGCCCTTTACGCGATGCACGGGCGGGAGGTCTCGCCCCAGGAGGCCCCCGAGCTCCACGGCCTGATCGACCGGCTGTGCGCGCTGGCCGACATGCCCAAGCCGCGCGTCGCCGTCGCCCAGTCGGACGTGCCCAACGCCTTCGCCACCGGCCGTAACCAGAAGAAGGCGGTCGTGTGCGTGACGACCGGCATCCTGCGCCGCCTGGAGCCGCGCGAGCTGGAGGGCGTGCTGGCCCACGAGCTGTCCCACGTCGCGCACCGCGATGTGGCGGTGATGACGATCGCCTCGTTCCTCGGCATCGTCGCCGGGCTCATGACGCGCGTCGCCCTCTACACGGGCCTCGGCGGCCGCCGCCAGAACGGCCAGGGCGGCCTTCCCATCGGCCTGATCGTCATGCTGGTCTCGGTTCTCGTGTACGCGATCAGCTTCGTCCTCACCCGTGCCCTGTCGCGCTACCGTGAGCTGTCGGCCGACCGGGCCGGCGCCCTGCTCACGCAGCAGCCGTCGGCGCTGGCCAGCGCGCTGACCAAGGTGTCCGGCGAGATGGCCAGGATCCCGACCCGCGACCTGCGCGAGGCCGAGCCGTTCAACGCCTTCTACTTCGCCCCGGCGCTCGCCAAGGGGGAGACGCTGGCCAACCTGTTCTCCACGCATCCGCCGCTGGAGCGGCGGCTGGAGCAGCTCGCGCGGATCTCCGCGCAGCTCGGGAGGGGCTGACGACGATGGGCTGGCTCGATGCGATCCTGGGCCGTTCCAAGCCGGCCAAGCCCGACCTGGACGCGCTGTTCGCGCTGCCGTCGGCGGCCGTGACGCTGCAGGCGGCCACGGGGCTGGCGCCCACCGGGCGCGGCTCGGTGGCCTTCCGCGCGGCTGAGGGCGGCGCGTTCGCCCGGCTCGAACAGGACGTCAAGGCGCTGCTCGGCGGCCGGGTCGAGGAGTCCGACGACGGCTACGGCTACACCTGGCTGCTGGTGCGGCGCGCGCCCGACCTGCTCGGCGACCTGGTCACCGAGCTGCACGCGGTCAACTCGTCGCTGGAGTCGGCCGGGTTCGGCCCGTCGCTGCTGTGCTCGCTGGTGTCGTTCGCCGGCCCCGACGGCAGGAGGCTGGCCGTCGTCTACCTCTACAAGCGCGGCACCTTCTACCCGTTCGCCCCGCTGGACGGCGACCGCCGCGACAACGCGCTCGAGCTGCAGGTCAGAGGCGCGCTGGCGGGGGAGCTGCCGCTGGAGGAGGACCTCGGCCGCTGGTTCCCGGTCTGGGGCGCTCCGGGCCTTTGAGTGCGCTCGGTGATGTAATCATCACGTGGAGCGAAGATTGTACGTGCTCGCGGCTTCCGCGTTCATCGTGACCGCCGTGCTGTACTCCGCGTGGATCACCGGCCAGTTCACCACGCCGGCGGTCGACCGCGCGCACGGCTACGTGAGCGAGCTGGCGGCCCGCGACCAGCCGTGGACGCGCCTGTTCCGCACCAGCGACGCGCTGGCGGGGCTGGCCTGCCTGGCCGGGGTGGCGCTGATGCCGAGGGCCGGCCGTGAGTGGCCCGGCTGGCTGGCGCTGGCCGCGTTCGGCGCGCTGACGACCGCCGGGGGGCTGTTCCCGCTCGACTGCGCCGCGCTGAGCTCCCCGGCGTGCGGGCGCGGCCCGCTGACGCCGGCCCACCACGCGCACGTCGTGACCGGCCTGCTCGCGGCCGTCGCCGCGCCGGCCGCGATGGCGCTCCTGGCCGCCCGCTGGCGCACCTGGCCCGCCTGGGTCCTCACCGGCCTGACCGTCGCCTCCACGCTCGTCACCGCCGCCGCCCTGGCCGCCGGGCACCTGGCCGGGCTGGCGCAGCGCTTTCAGCTCCTCGTCGTGGCCGCCTGGCTGGTGTACGCGGCGCTGCGGCTGCTCGTCGCGGACGTGCCCGTCCCGGCGCCCGCCCTGCCGCACGTGGTCCGCCAGGGCCGGGGACCGGCCGTGCTGATCGCCGGGGGCCCCTCGGCGGCCTGGTGCCACTGGGACGGCGTCGCCAGGGAGCTGGCCCGCACCCGTACGGTGATCAGGTTCGACCGGCCGGGGCTGGGGCTCAGCCCCGCCTCCCCGGTGCCGCCCACGCTGCACGGCGAGGCGGCACGGCTGGCGGCGCTGGCCCCCGAGCACCCCGAACGGGTCACGGTCGTCGCGCACCGGGCCGCCGCCTGGCACGCCGAGGCGTTCGCCCGGCTGCACCCGCTGCGCGTGTCGGCGCTCGTCCTCGTCGACCCTGCGGCGGCGCCCCGGGGCCGGCGGGGCACGTCCTCGCCCGGCAGGGCGCTCGGCCGCTGGCTGCCCGCGCTGGGCGGCACCTGGGGCGCGGCGGCGCTGGCCCGCCTCACCGGCCCGGCGCTCCACCGGCTGCTCTGCGGGACCGCCGACGCCCACGGCCTCTACAGCCAGGGCCGGGTGCTCGCCGCCGCCGTGGGGGAGTGGCTGGCGCGCCGCGACATGGCCGCCGACCTGCGTCTCATCCGCGCCGAGCACGCCTTCCCCGACGTGCCGGTGACCGTGCTCGTCAGCGGGCGCGCCCGTGGCGCCAGGCTGGTGGAGGAGCTGAACGGCAGGCTCGTCCGGCTGCCCGTCACGCGGCTGCGCGTGCACCTGAACGTGCTGCCCGCGATCGCCGACGCCGTCTGAAGGCTAGTGTGGTCGGCATGGCCCTCGGGAAAGGGGCAAGGGTGGACATCACCGTCGTCGGAGAGGGCACGGTCGCGGCCGTGCCGGACGTCATGCGGCTGCAGGCCGGGGTCGAGGTGCGCCGGCAGACGGCCGCCGAGTCCTTCGCCGGGGCCAGGGCCGCCGCGAGCAGGCTCGCCGAGGCGCTGCGGCAGGCCGGGATCGCCGAGCGCGACCTGCGCACCACCGAGCTGTCGCTCGGCCCGGAGTACGAGGCGTACCCGAAGGTGTCGGCCTACCGGGCGGCCCAGGGCGTCGAGGCCGTGATCCGCGACCTGTCCCGGGCCGACGAGGTCATCGACACCGTCGCCCGGGTGGGCGAGGAGGCCAGGCTGCACGGCGTGGTCTTCGAGGTCTCCGACCCGGCCGCCGTGCTCAGGGAGGCCAGGGCGGCGGCGTTCGCCGACGCCCGGGCCAAGGCCGCCCAGTACGCCGAGCTCGCCGGACGACCCCTGGGCGGGGTCGTCGCGGTGAGCGAGGAGGTGGAGCGGGGGCCGCAGCCGATGCGGCTGGCCGCGGCCGCCGAGCAGGGCTCGGTCAGCCCCGGGCAGCAGGGCCTGACCGTCACTGTGCGGGTGGTGCACGCCTTCGGCGACCAGGCGTCCTAGCCGGGGCTAGGCCAGGGCGAGCATCCGGTCCAGGGCGACGCGCGCCCAGTGGGCGGTGTCGGCGTCGACCGTGATCTGGTTGACGACCTCGCCCAGCGCCAGCGACTCCAGCGCCCACACCAGGTGGGGCAGGTCGATGCGGTTCATCGTCGAGCAGTAGCAGACGGTCCGGTCCAGGAACGAGACGTTCTTGTCCGGGAACATCTGGGCCAGCCGCTTGACCAGGTTGAGCTCGGTGCCCACGGCCCAGCTCGACCCGGCGGGGGCGGCGGCCAGCGTCTTGATGATGTGCTCGGTCGAGCCCACGTGGTCGGCCTTGAGCACCACCTCGTGCCGGCACTCGGGGTGCACCAGCACGTTCACGCCCGGGACGCGCTCGCGTACGTCGTCGACCGACTCGGCCGTGAAGCGGCCGTGGACCGAGCAGTGGCCCTTCCACAGGAGCATGCGCGCCCGCTCGAGCTGCTCGGGGGTGAGGCCGCCGTTGGGGCGGTGCGGGTTCCACACGGCGCAGTCGTCGAGCGACATGCCCATCTCCAGCACCGCCGTGTTGCGGCCCAGGTGCTGGTCGGGCAGGAACAGCACCTTGGAGCCCTGCTCGAAGGCCCAGTCCAGGGCACGCCTGGCGTTGGACGAGGTGCACACCACGCCGCCGTTGCGACCGCAGAAGGCCTTGATGTCGGCGCTGGAGTTCATGTACGTGACGGGCACGACCTGGTCGGCCAGGCCCGCGTCCTCCAGCGCCTCCCAGCACTCCTCGACCTGGTCGAAGGTGGCCATGTCGGCCATCGAGCAGCCCGCCGCGAGGTCCGGCAGCACCACCCGCTGGGAGCCGGTGGTCAGGATGTCGGCCGACTCGGCCATGAAGTGCACGCCGCAGAACACGATGTACTCGGCCTCGGGCCGGGCGGCGGCCTGCTGCGCCAGCTTGAAGGAGTCGCCGGTCACGTCGGCGAACTGGATGACCTCGTCGCGCTGGTAGTGGTGGCCGAGCACGAAGAGCCGGTCGCCGAGCGCCTGCTTGGCCTTGCGCGCCCGTTCCACCAGGTGCGGGTCGGAGGCGGGCGGCAGCTCGCCCGGACAGTCCACCCCCGTCTCGCTGTGCGGATCGGCGCCCCGGCCGAGGACGAAGAGTGGCAGCCCAGTCTGGGTGGCCATGGCCGTACCCCCTTATCGTCTAACTGACGACTAACTATGACACACGGTATGGGGGCATATATTCCGGGGTCCGGTGGGGGAGGGAATGTGTAGCACCCGGCAGGTGTTGGTAGCGTCATCAGTAGACGTCGGAACAGACAGCCGGGTTAGGGAGTCAGCAGATGACGGTTGAGAGCAGCGAGACCACGACGCAGGGCCTGATCCTGACCGACGCGGCCGCCGCCAAGGTCAAGAGCCTGCTCGAGCAGCAGGGCGAGGAGGGCCTGCAGCTGCGCGTGGCCGTGCAGCCGGGCGGCTGTTCCGGCCTGCGCTACCAGCTCTTCTTCGACGACCGTTCGATGGACGGCGACGTCGTGACGGACTTCGGTGGCGTCAGCGTCGTCACCGACCGGATGAGCGCCCCCTACCTGATGGGCGCCTCCATCGACTTCGTCGACACGATCGAGAAGCAGGGCTTCACCATCGACAACCCGAACGCCACGGGCTCCTGCGCCTGCGGCGACTCCTTCAACTAGTCGGGTGCGCCCGCAGGCCCCGTCCGCCCTGGTGCGTACGGGGCCTTCGCGTGCCCTTGGCCGGGCCCCAGGGGGCCGCACGGTTCGGTAGGGTGTCCGGGCGGTGGCCGCAACCGAGCCACCGGACGAACATCGGCACCACCTCGCCGCCGGGCCGGCGGAGAGCTGAAACGCCTGCGGATCCGGCGCACGACCCTGACGAGAGTCCTCTCAGGAGGGCGACCGGCGGTGAAGCAGGAACCTTCACGGGCGACCGTGAGGACCCCCCTCGCTCCCGGAGGGGGAGGATGTCCATGGCCTGCTGACAACGAGGAAGAAGAATCCCGTGCGCATCGCCGTCACCGGCTCCATCGCCACAGACCACCTGATGACGTTCCCCGGCAGCTTCGGCGATCAGCTCATCGCCGAGCAACTCGACCGGGTGTCACTGTCGTTCCTGGTCGACGATCTGCAGATCCGGCGCGGAGGATGCGCCGCCAACATCGCCTTCGGCATGGCCTGTCTCGGCCTGAAGCCCTATCTCGTGGGCGCCGTCGGCAACGACTTCGCCGACTACCGGTCCTGGCTGGAGCGCCACGGCGTCGACTGCGACTCGGTGCACGTCTCCGAGACCCAGCACACCGCGCGATTCCTGTGCACCACCGACAAGCACCACAACCAGATCGCCTCCTTCTACACCGGGGCGATGGCCGAGGCGCGGCTCATCGAGCTGCAGCCGGTCGCCGACCGGGTGGGCGGGCTCGACCTGGTGCTCGTCGGCCCCAACGACCCCGACGGCATGCTGCGCCACACCGACGAGTGCCGCCACCGCGGTATCCCGTTCGCCGCCGACATCTCCCAGCAGCTCGCCCGCATGGAGGACGAGCAGATCCGCCAGCTCGTCGACGGGGCCGCCTACCTCTTCTCCAACGACTACGAGAAGGGCCTCATCGAGCAGAAGACCGGCTGGAGCGACGAGGAGATCCTCGACCGCGTCGGCGTCCGCGTCACCACGCTCGGGCCCAAGGGCGCCGTCATCGACCGCAAGGGCGAGCCGTCCATCGCCGTCGCCCCCGCCCCCGAGCGCGGAAAGGCCGACCCGACCGGCGTCGGCGACGCCTTCCGGGCCGGCTTCCTCGCGGGCCTGGCCTGGGACCTGTCCCTGGAGCGGTGCGGCCAGATCGGCAACCTGACCGCCACGCACGTGCTGGAGCGCGTCGGCGGCCAGGAGTACGAGCTGGGGCAGCGGGCGTTCATGGAGCGCTTCAGCTCCGCCTACGGCGCCGAGGCGGCCGCCGAGATCGCCCCGCACATCCGCTGCTACCACCCCTGATCCCGGGCCCGGGCAGGCCCCGCCCGGCGGCGGGGCCGCTCAGGACCGCGCGTAGACGCGGTGCACGAACTCGGCGAGCTGGTCGTCGGGCAGGCGCCTGGCCAGGTCGGCCTCGGTGATCATGCCGACGATGCGGTTGTCGTGCATCACCGGCAGCCGCTTGATCTGGTGCTCCTCCATGCGCGCCAGCGCCTCTTCCACGGTGGCGTCGGCGGCCACCCACACCAGCCCGGTCGCCAGGTCACCGGCCCGCACCTTGGCGGGGTCGTGGCCCGCCGCCACGCACTTGATGACGATGTCGCGGTCGGTGATGATGCCGCTCACGCGGTCGTCGGTGCACACCGGCAGCGCCCCGACCCCCATGTCACGCATCATCTGCGAGGCGCGGTCGAGCGTCTCGTGAGCCTGGATGCACTCCGCGCCCGGATTCATGAGGTCGCGAGCAGTCTGATCGGTCATGTCTCTTTCCCCCGGATATCGGTGCTTTCCGGGGGCCCTACCCAGTTCGGGCGTCAGTAGTTACGCCGTACGTGAATCGCCCAGCCCCCCTGCGGAAGCTCGTACGAGCCCACGTGGCGGTGCGACTTGAGCCGGCACCACGCGGGCACGTCGGTGAACGCGGCGGGGTCGTCGGCCAGCACGGCCACCACCGCGTTGAGCGGGATGTGGTTGATCTGCTCGGCGAGCATGATGATCGGGATCGGGCACTTCTTCCCGAGCGCGTCGATCGTCAATGCCGGCTGAGTGGCCTCGGTCATGAGACTCCTGCGTCGTGGCGGATCCGGCTCACCAGCTCGGGCAGCACGGCGAGGAACCTGTCGACCTCGGCCGCCGAAGCGCCCCTGGGCAGTGACACCCGGACATTCCCGTGCGTCAGCACGCCCATCGCTTCCAGGACGTGCGATGGACGAAGCGTACTAGCGGTGCACGAACTGCCGGACGACACGGCGAACCCGGCCTTGTCCAGCTCCGCCAGCAGCGCCTCGCCGTCGACGTACAGGCAGGAGAACGTGACGATGTGCGGCGCCCGCTCGACCGGGTCGCCGATCACCTCCACGTCCGGCACGACCTTGGGCACGGTCTCGCGGATCTTGTCGACCAGGGCCGACAGCCTGGAGCGCTCCCGCGACGCCTCGGCCGCCATCGCGCGCAGCGCCGCGGCGGCGGCCACGATGCCCGGCACGTTCTCGAACCCGGGCACCCGGCGGCGCTCGCGCTCGTCCTCCGGCACGAAGGAGCGGAACCGGGTGCCCTTGCGCACGGCCAGCACGCCCACCCCGGGCGGCCCGCCCCACTTGTGGGCGCTGGCCGTCAGCACCGACCAGCCCGGCGGCACCGGCATCCGGCCCGCCGTCTGGGCCGCGTCGACCAGCAGCGGCACCCCGTTGCGCCGGCACGCCGCGGCGGCCTCGGCCACCGGCTGGAGCGTGCCGACCTCGTGGTTGGCCGTCTGCAGGCAGGCCAGCGCGGTGTCCGGCCTGGCCACGGCCTCGGTGAAGGCCGCCAGGTCGACCCGGCCCATCAGATCCACGCCCACCGTCTCGACCGTGCCGCCGTCGCGCTCGTGCAGCGCGGCGGCGTGCAGGACGCTGGAGTGTTCGACGGCACTGGTCACCAGATGTCGGCCGACTCGGCGTCTGCCCTGTATTGTGCCGAGCACGCCGAGATGCACGGCCTGCGTGCCGGACGAGGTGAACGACACCTCGTCGGGGCGCGCGCCCAGCGCCTCGGCCACCTCCGTGCGAGCCTGCTCCAGCAGCAGGTGGGCACGGCGGGCCTGGCCATAGAGTCTCGCGGGGTCGGCCCAGCCGACGTCGATCGCCGCCAGGAGCGCTTCGCGCGCCTGAGGGTGAAGCGGTTCGGTCGAGGCCGCGTCAAAGTACGCCACGAGACCTATCGTCCCATCCGCGGCGCGCCACCGAGGGGGCGCGCGGAAGGGCGAGGCCCTTGCACGCTAATGTGTCTGCAATCAGCTGTGCATCTGGAAATACGAGCGCTCAGGAGAAGACTCCTGGGCTTCATCTGTGGGGTAGGCGATCCGTGAGTCCGACCCGCCGTACGACGCGGCGTTCGTTGGCCCGGCGTAGAGTGCCGCGCGCCGCCGCTTTGGCGTTGCTTCTGGCCTCCGCTACGGCGTGTGCAAATGACGTTCCCGAGGCCGATTGGTCCCGTGGCCTTCTGCCGGAATCCATCACCACGCAGGGTGACGTCGTCACGAATCTGTGGAACGGGGCGTGGATCGCCGCGCTGGCCACGGGCGCCGTGGTCATCGCCCTGATCGTGTGGGCGTGCATCTTCCACACCAAGCGCAAGGCCAAGGCCGAGCTTCCGCCGCAGGTGCGTTACAACCTGCCGATCGAGATGCTCTACACCCTGGTCCCGCTCGTCATGGTGTCGGTGTTCTTCTTCTTCACCGCGCGCGACAGCGACACGCTCACCAAGGTGTCCGGCAACCCTGACGTCAAGGTCAAGGTCGAGGCGTTCCAGTGGAGCTGGCGCTTCACCACGACCGTCGACGGGAAGACCGGCAAGCCGGTGGTCGGCATGCCGGTCAGCGACTACCAGCAGGGCCCGCAGCTCGTGCTGCCGGTGAACTCCACGGTCGAGTTCGACCTGTTCACCGATGACGTCATCCACTCGTTCTGGGTGCCGAACATGATCTTCAAGCGTGACATCATCCCCGGCATCCCGGACGACAACCCCGGGCGCAAGTTCGAGATCAAGACGCTGGGGGAGACCGGTGTCTACGCCGGACGGTGCGCCGAGCTGTGCGGCGCCGACCACAGTCGCATGCTCTTCTCGGTGAAGCTCGTCAGCCAGGATGAGTTCAAGTCGTACATCGCGTCCAACCAGGCTGGGAGTGCCCAGTGACCGCCATCCATGAACCACTCGTGACGAGTGCCCCCCGGCCCGTGACGAAGGGTCAGGTGATCGCCAAGTGGCTGTCCTCCACCGATCACAAGATCATCGGACACCTCTACCTGATCACCTCGTTCGTGTTCTTCCTGATCGGCGGCATCATGGCGCTGGTCATGCGGGCCGAGCTGGCGCAGCCGGGGCTGCAGTTCACCAGTAACGAGCAGTTCAACCAGCTGTTCACCATGCACGGCACGATCATGCTGCTGATGTTCGCGACGCCGCTGTTCGCCGGCTTCGCCAACGAGCTGATGCCGCTGCAGATCGGCGCGCCCGACGTGGCGTTCCCGCGCCTCAACATGGTCAGCTACTGGCTCTACCTGTTCGGCAGCATCATCGCCGTCTCCGGCTTCTTCACCCCGGAGGGCGCGGCCGCGTTCGGCTGGTTCGCCTACACGCCACTGTCCAACGCGATCAGCTCGCCGGGCATCGGCGGTGACCTGTGGATCATGGGTCTGGCGCTGAGCGGCCTGGGCACCATCCTCGGCTCGGTCAACTTCATCACCACGATCATCTGCATGCGGGCGCCCGGCCTGACCATGTTCCGCATGCCGATCTTCACCTGGAACGTGCTGCTGACCAGCATGCTCGTGCTGATGGCCTTCCCGGTGCTGGCCGCCGCGCTGCTCGCCCTGGAGGCCGACCGCAAGTTCGGCACCCACATCTTCTCGCCGGACAACGGCGGGCCGATGCTCTGGCAGCACCTGTTCTGGTTCTTCGGCCATCCAGAGGTCTACATCATCGCCTTGCCGTTCTTCGGCATCGTGACCGAGATCCTGCCGGTCTTCAGCCGCAAGCCGATCTTCGGCTACATCAGCCTGGTGGGCGCCACGATCTCCATCGCGGGCCTCTCCATCACGGTCTGGGCGCACCACATGTTCCCGACCGGGCAGGTGCTCCTCCCGTTCTTCTCGTTCATGACGTTCCTCATCGCGGTGCCGACGGGCGTGAAGTTCTTCAACTGGGTCGGCACGATGTGGCGAGGGCATCTCAGCTTCGAGTCGCCCATGCTGTTCTCCATCGGCTTCCTGGTGACGTTCCTGCTGGGCGGCCTGACGGGCGTCATCCTGGCCTCGCCGCCGCTCGACTTCCACATCAGCGACACGTACTTCGTGGTGGCGCACTTCCACTACGTCGTGTTCGGCACCGTGGTGTTCGCGATGTTCGCCGGGTTCTTCTTCTGGTGGCCCAAGTTCACCGGCAAGATGCTCGACGACAAGCTCGGCAAGCTCCAGTTCTGGCTGCTGTTCGTCGGCTTCCACGCCACGTTCCTCATCCAGCACTGGCTCGGCGTGCTCGGCTTCCCGCGCCGCTACGCCGACTACAGCCCGGCTGACGGCTTCACCGACCTGAACATGATCTCGTCGGTCGGCGCGTTCGTGCTGGGCGCCTCGACGCTGCCGTTCTTCTACAACGTCTGGAAGACCTGGCGCACCGCGCCCAAGGTCACCGTGGACGACCCGTGGGGCTACGGCGGCTCGCTCGAATGGGCGACCTCCTGCCCGCCGCCGCGGCACAACTTCACCTCGCTGCCGCCCATCCGGTCCGAGCGCCCCGCGTTCGACCTGAAGTACCCGCACACGTCCGCGAAGCCCGCCAAGGAGGTTGAGGACTGATGAAGGTCCAGGGTTGGCTGTTCCTCCTGTGCGGCCTGTTCTTCGCCGGCGTCGACGTCGCCTACTGGTTCTGGACCAAGGCGGCCACGGGGCAGGGTGAGCCGGTCGGCACCACCGCGATGGCGATCTCGGTCGGCTTCGCGTTCATGATCGGCTACTACCTGATGTTCACGGCCAAGCGCATCGGCGCCCAGCCGGAGGACAACAAGCAGGCCGACATCAGCGACGGGGCCGGCGAGATCGGCTTCTTCAGCCCCAGCAGCTGGTGGCCGCTGTTCGTCTGCCTGGCGGCGGCCTTCGCCTTCGCCGGGTTCGTCATCGGCCTGTGGATGTTCATCATCGGCGTGTTCCTGGTCATCATGGCGATGATCGGATTCGTCTTCCAGTACTACCGGGGCCACTTCTCGCACTGAGCGACCCCGCCGGGCGGGCGCCCCTCCTTTTCGGGAGGGACGCCCGCTTTTTGGCGTTCTTTACCGGGGGGCGGATGTGGTGATTCGATCACTCAGGGTAATAAGGGAGGTGAATCTGCTCTACTCGGACGGGGGAGTACTCGTGGGGCGCGTTGCGTATCGAACAGCCGGCCTGCTGGCACTGGCGCTGCTGACGGCCTGCTCGACGAGCAGCGCCGCCGACGAGGAGAAGGCCGCCAAGGCGCCCGACGCCACCGTGACGATGTACCCGCACGACAGGGCCGCCAACGTGCCGACCGACCAGACCGTCGTCGTGGCGGCCCAGGCGGGCACGCTCAAGAGCGTCACCGTGCGCGGCAAGGACGGCGCCCTGCCGGGCACGCTCAGCGCCGACCGCACCCGCTGGCGCAGCACCGCCACCGCCCGCCCCGGCACCACGTACACGATCACCTCCGTCGTCGCCAACGCCGACGGCAAGGAGTCCGAGCAGAAGAGCACGTTCTCCACGGTCAAGGCGGTCAAGACGTTCGACATCGAGCGCATCACCCCGAACCGGGACGACACCGGCCTCACCGTCGGCGTCGGCATGCCCATCATGATCGCCTTCGACCAGCCGATCACCGACCGCGTCTCCGTCGAGCGCAACCTGCTCGTCCGCAGTTCCAAGCCCGTCGAGGGGGCCTGGCACTGGTTCGACGACCGCCACGTCGACTTCCGGCCGCGCGAGTACTGGCCCGCCCGCACCGACGTCCGCGTCGAGGCCAACCTCGCGGGCGTACGGGGCGGCAACGGCCTGTACGGCAAGCGCGACCTGGCGCTCGACTTCAGGATCGGCCGCTCCCAGATCACCAAGGGCAGCACCGACGAGCACGTCCTGCACGTCAGGCGCGACGGCAAGAAGATCCGCGAGATGCCGATGAGCGCCGGGCAGGGTGGCCAGTGGAAGTACTACACGACCTCCGGCATCCACCTGGCCATGTCCCGCGAACCGGTCACCATCATGATCTCGCCCGGCATCGGGCCCGGCTCTCCCGGCTACTACCGGATGACCGTCTACAACACCGTCCGCATCTCCAACAGCGGCGAGTACGTGCACAGCGCGCCCTGGTCGGTGGGCTCCCAGGGCAACTCCAACGTCAGCCACGGCTGCGTGAACATCAGCCCGGACAACGCGGCCTGGTTCATCAAGAACACGCTGATCGGCGACCCCATCGTCATCACCGGGTCGCCGCGCAAGCTGGAGCCGACCAACGGGTGGGGGCACTGGCAGGAGAGCTGGAAGCAGTGGCTCAGGTGGAGCTCTCTGAAGGCGGGCCCCACCCTGGCCTTCTCCTGACGCCTCCGGCCGGGCCCCGGGCCCTTGCGCGCCCGTACGAGCGCGCCGCAGGCCCTGAAGGGCGGCAGAGCCCCCTGAGGGCCTGGACGAGGGTCAGCGGGCGGGGAAGGCGCTGCTGACGGCGATCCAGTTGTCGAGGGTCCGGGCGGCCTGCCCGGAGTCGACGGCCTGCACGGCGCGCGAGTAGGCGTCGATCATGGCGGAGTCGAGGTCGTCGCCGGGCCCGTCGAGGGCCACGAGGGCGGCGGCGGTGTTGAGGAGGACGGCGTCGCGCACCGGCCCGGTCTTGCCGCCGACGAGGTCGTGCACCGCCTGGGCGTTGAAGGCGACGTCGCCGCCGCGCAGGGCGCCGACCTCGGCGCGCGGGATGCCGAGGACCGCCGGGTCGAACGTCGTCCGGGTGGCGGCGCCGTCGTGGACCGTCCAGACCGTCGAGGTGGTGGCGATGGTGAGCTCGTCGAGGCCGTCGTCGCCGCGGAAGACCAGGGCGGACACGCCGCGCTCGGCGAAGACGCCGGCCAGGACCGGCAGCATGTTGGCGTCGTAGACGCCGATGGCCTGCGCGGAGGGGCGGGCCGGGTTGGTGAGCGGGCCGAGGAAGTTGAAGACCGTGGGGACGCCGATCTCCTTGCGCGTCGGCCCGGCGAAGCGGAGCGCGGGGTGGTAGACGGGCGCGAAGCAGAAGGCGATGCCGGCCTCGGCGGCCACCCGGGCGGTCTGCTCGGGGGTGAGGTCGAGGCGGATGCCGAGGTGCTCCAGGACGTCGGCGGCGCCGCAGGAGGAGGAGGCGGCGCGGTTGCCGTGCTTGACGACGCGGGCGCCGGCGGCGGCGGCGACGATGGCGGCCATGGTGGACACGTTGACGGTGTGGGCGCGGTCGCCGCCGGTGCCGACGACGTCGACGACGGGGCCTTCGACGTGGAGCGGGGTGGCGAGGTCGAGCATGGTGCGGGCCAGCCCGACCACCTCGGCCACGGTCTCGCCCTTGGCGCGCAGCGCGATCACGAACCCGGCGATCTGCGAGGGCGTCGCCGAGCCGGACATGATCTCCCGCATGGCCCAGGCGGCCTCGTCGGCCGTGAGGTGCTCGCCGGACAGGAGGGCGGAGAGCAGCGCCGGCCAGGTCGTCCGCGAGTCCACGGTAGGCACCTACTTAGCGTTGAGTCGGCTGGAGGAGCGGCGGCGCATCAGGCCGGCCACGGCGTCGGCGAGCGCGATGGGCTCGAGGGGCTGCGGGACGACGGCGTCGGCCTTGGACCATTCGGCCAGCCAGCGGTCGTCGCGCCTGGCGATGATCAGGCAGATGGGAGGGCAGTCGTAGACCTCGTCCTTGGCCTGGCGGGCGACGCCCATGCCGCCGGCGGGCTGGGTCTCGCCGTCGAGCACGGCCACGTCGATCTCGCCGGAGGCGAGCCACTGGTGGACCTTGGGCTCGGTGGCGCACTCCACGATCTCCACGAAGGGGACGTCAGCAGCCGGCCGCCGTCCGATGGCCTGCCGGACCTCTTCACGGGTGGCGGCGTCGTCGCTGTAGACGAGGACCCTCATCGTGTCGTCGGTGCTCACGGTCGCGCTCACTATCGGTCGTAGCGGTATGGTCACCTGGGATCGTACCGGTGGTGTGGTGTGGAAGCCCAGGCTGGCACCTCTTGTGGGTGTTTTGTGGCAATTATCCCAGCTTGGCTCCCGGTTTGTACCCGCTAACGGGGGGTCGTGCGCCGGACCGACCACCGGAGCCGCAATAATGCTGCCCGTGGCGACAGCATCCGCAATAACTTCGACGACGACAGCCCAGCCGTACCGACGACCGAACCTGGTCAGCGTCGGGACGATCGTCTGGCTGTCCTCTGAGCTCATGTTCTTCGCGGCGCTGTTCGCGATGTACTTCACCATCCGGTCGGTGAGCCTCGGCCAAGGTCTCGAGTGGGGTCCCGCGCTCCTGCAGCAGGGCGCCTCGAGCGAGCACGCGGCTCACCTGAACATCCCGTTCGCGACGGCCAACACGATCATCCTGGTTCTGTCGAGTGTGACGTGCCAGCTCGGCGTGTGGGCCGCGGAGAAGGGGCAGGTCGGCAAGCTCCGGTTCTGGTACTTCGTCAGCTTCCTCATGGGCTCCGTCTTCATCGCGGGCCAGCTGTACGAGTACATGGAGCTCGCGAGCGAGGGCGCGACCCTGTCCGCCAACGCCTACACCTCGGTGTTCTACCTCACGACAGGCTTCCACGGCCTGCACGTGACCGGTGGACTGATCGCGTTCCTGTTCATGCTGGGACGTACGTACGCCGCGAAGCGCTTCACGCATGAGCAGGCCACCAGTGCGATCGTCGTGTCCTATTACTGGCACTTCGTGGACGTCGTCTGGATCGGCCTTTTCGCGACCATCTACATCATTCAGTAAGGAACGGGATCTCTGTGACTAGGATCACCGCATGGCGGCGGCATCCGCTCGCGAGATACGCCGTCCTGATCCTGGCGTTGGCGCTGGTCGGGACGGTATATGCCACGTTTGTGCAGGTGAGCAGGCCCGCTGACGCGGCACTCGCGGCGGGCAAGGTCGACGACGTGGCGGAGGGCAAGAGCCTCTTCGAGGCCCACTGCTCCAGCTGCCACGGGCTCAACGCGCAGGGCACGGCGACAGGGCCGACGCTCATCGGCGTGGGCGCCGCGGCGGTCGACTTCCAGATGAGCACCGGCCGCATGCCGGCCTCCGACCCGGGCGCCCAGGTGCCGCGCAAGCCGCTGCCCGACTGGGTGAAGAAGAACCCGGACGCGATCCGGCAGATCTCCGCCTACGTGCAGTCGCTCGGCGGCGGCCCGCAGGTGCCGGGCAAGGAGCAGGTCGACCCCAAGCTCGGCGACGCGGCCAAGGGCGGTGAGCTGTTCCGCGCCAACTGCATCCAGTGCCACAACTGGGCGGGCGCCGGCGGCGCGCTGACGCGCGGCAAGTACGCGCCCAACCTCAACGAGGCCACCCCCGAGCAGATCTACGAGGCCATGGTGACCGGTCCCCAGGCGATGCCGGTCTTCAACGACTCGACGATCACGCCCGAAGAGAAGCGCAACATGATCGCCTACATCACCCAGGTCCGCGAGCAGAAGGATCCCGGAGGTTTCGGCCTCGGGCGCATCGGCCCGGTCACCGAAGGCCTCGTCGTGTGGATCGTGGGCATCCTGGCCCTGGTCCTCGCCTCGATCTGGATCACCGCGAAGAAGCGACAGAAGTCATGACAGACAACGAGCACGAGATCGAGCAGCCGGACGAGCGCGTCCCCAAGCGCGTCATCGGCACCCCCGCGCCGGGCACCTCGCTGCTCGGCGACCAGCCCGAGGCCGGCGCCGCCGCGACGGCCGGCGGCGAGACTCCCGGCGTCACCCTGCAGGACGAGCAGAAGGCGCGCAAGGCGGAGAGGATCGTGTCGCTCTGCTTCCTGATCACCTTCGCCGCCGGCATCGCCTTCCTCATCTTCTACGTGATCCTCCCGGTGGGCAGCCCGGAGGCGACGGGCCTGTCCAACCTGGCGCTCGGCGGCACGCTCACGCTGGCCGTGCTGGGCCTGGCGGTCGGCATCGTGGTCTGGGTCCGCCAGATCATGCCGAAGTACTCCCTGGTCCAGGACCGCCACGACATGGTCTCCGCCAAGGAGGACCGGGCCGTCGTGGCCGAGACGTTCCTCCAGGGCGCCAACGAGAGCGGCTTCGTCAAGCGCAAGATGCTGCGCCGCACGCTGCTGCTCGGCGCCGCGCCGCTCGGCCTGATCCCGCTGATCCTGCTGCGCGACCTGGACAACAACGACATGCCGGCGTCGCAGTTCCACAACGAGCTGCGCCACACGGTGTGGGGCGAGAAGACCAAGGAGGGCAAGAACCTCCGCCTGGTCGTCGAGGGCACCGGCCAGCCGATCCGCGCGGCCGACTTCAACTCGCCCGGCGGCATCCTGTCGGTGGTGCCCGAGGGCTACGAGCACGACCTGACCGTGCTCGCCAAGGCCACGCTGATCCTGATCAAGTTCCGGCCCGAGGAGATCAAGTCGGGCACCAACAAGAACTGGACGCACGACGGGATCGTGGCCTACTCGAAGATCTGCACGCACGTGGGCTGCCCGGCGGCCCTGTACGAGCAGACGACCCACCACATCCTGTGCCCGTGTCACCAGTCGACCTTCGACGCCGCCGACGGCGCCAAGGTGATCTTCGGTCCGGCCGCGCGGCCGCTGCCGCAGCTGCCGATCTCGGTCGACGACCAGGGCTACCTCATCGCGCAGGGTGACTTCGCGGTGCCGGTCGGTCCCAGCTTCTGGGAGCGTGGCGACGCCGAGGCCGCTGTCCGGGCCAAGGGAGGCCAGGCATGAGTGACGACCTGAACAAGGTGCCCAAGGCCATCGCCGGCACATCCAGCGTCCTGGACGAGCGGCTGGGCGGGGCCAACTTCCTCAAGCGCAACATGCGCAAGATCTTCCCTGACCACTGGTCGTTCCTGCTGGGGGAGATCGCCCTCTACGCGTTCATCATCCTGCTGCTCACCGGTACGTTCCTGACGTTCTGGTTCCAGCCGGGCATGGGACACGTGATCTACGAGGGTTCGTACGCCCCGCTCAAGGGCGTCATGATGTCGGAGGCCTACGCGTCGGCGCTGAACATCAGCTTCGACGTCCGGGGTGGACTGCTCATGAGGCAGATGCACCACTGGGCGGCCCTGCTCTTCGTCGCGGGCATGATGGTGCACATGCTCCGGGTGTTCTTCACCGGCGCCTACCGCAAGCCGCGCGAGATCAACTGGATCATCGGCATCCTGCTGCTGACGCTGGCCCTCGCCGAGGGCCTGACGGGCTACTCCCTGCCCGACGACCTGCTCTCCGGCGCCGGTCTGCGGATCACCCAGGGTGTGGCGATCTCGCTGCCGCTGGTCGGCACGTACATCTCGTTCTTCCTGTTCGGCGGCGAGTACCCGGGCGAGGACGTCATCGCCCGCTTCTACTCGCTGCACATCCTGCTCATCCCCGGCATCCTGCTGGCGCTCGTCACCGCCCACATGGTGCTCATGTGGGTGCAGAAGCACACGCAGATGCCCGGCAAGGGCCGCACCAACAAGAACGTGGTGGGCGCGCCGTTCTACCCGGCCTTCATGGCCAAGGCGGGCGCGTACTTCCTGTTCACGCTGGCCGTGGTCGCGGGGCTGGGCACGTTCGCGCAGATCAACCCGATCTGGATCTTCGGCCCGTACACACCGGCCGACATCTCGGCGGGTTCGCAGCCTGACTGGTACATGGGCTTCCTCGAAGGCTCGCTGCGCCTGATGCCGGCGTGGGAGATCAACCTGTTCGGCACGGCCCAGGCGGGCACGCTGCCGCTCAGCGTGATCATCCCGGCCCTGGTGCCGCTCGGACTGGTCATGACGGGCCTGGCGCTCTATCCGTTCCTCGAACGGTGGATCACCGGCGACCACCGCGAGCACCACGTGGCCGACCGTCCGCGCAACAACCCGCACCGCACCTCGATCGGCATGTCCGCCATCGTGTTCTACGGCGTGCTGTGGCTGCTGGGCGCCAACGACGAACTGTCGGCGTTCTTCCACATCAACCTGAACATGACCACGTACGTGGGCCGGGCGCTCATCTTCGTGGGGCCGGCGCTGGCGTACATCATCACCTACCGCATCTGCCTGGGCCTGCAGCGTTCCGACGCCGCGGTGATCAGCCACGGTGTGGAGTCGGGTGTGATCAAGCGTCTGCCGCACGGCGAGTTCATCGAGGTCCACACCCCTCCGGCGGAGGACATCGCGGCGCACATGCGCGGCAAGGAAGCCGTCCCGATGCTCCCGGTGGACGAGGACACCTCGGGCATCCCGCCCAAGGGCATGCGCGGGCCGCTCGGCAAGCTGCGCGGCCGCATGTCCAAGGCGTACGGCGGGGAGAAGATCCCGCTGGACGAGGGGCACGAGCACGGCCACGAGGACGAGCACGCGGCGGTGGGCCCGGGCGAGGACAAGTCGCTCACCCACTGACACACCGCTGACGGACAGGCCCGGACTTCGCGAGAGGTCCGGGCCTGTCCCGTTCCCGGGGCTCGCGGAGGCTCCGGGAACGCGAAAGCCCCCGCCGCGGGCGGGGGCTCCGGTGAGGTGAGGGGCGGGACGGGTCAGTCGGCCTCGTGCAGGCCGATGGAGAACGCCGCGTCGAGGTCGTGCTTGGAGTAGGCGCGGAAGGCGATGTGGGTCTCCGTCTGGAGCACGCCGGGGACCTTGTTGAGCCGGCCCGGGACGACCTCGGCGATCTGCTCGTAGGCCGCCACGCGGACCATCGCCAGCAGGTCGTAGTCGCCGGTGATGGAGTAGACCTCGCTGACGCCGTCGATCTCGGCGATCTGCGCCGCAACCTCCGGAATCCGGTCGACCTCGGCGTTGATGTGAACGATAGCCGTGACCATGTGCCAACTGTATCGAATCACAGGCCGCGATAGGCCAGGTCGATGCGGGCCTTGTGGCGGGCGGCGCCGTGGGCGGGCAGGCTCCACTGCCCGTCGACCTCCACCAGCCGCACGCCCGGCGACTCCAGCCAGCGCAGGATGCACTCGGTCTCCTCGGCGCTGGCCGCGTGGACGGGCCCGGGGCCGGGGATGACCGCCTCGGCGGTGGCGGTGAGCGAGGCCACGAACGGCTTGGGGTGGGCGCCGCGCGGCATGACGGCGGCGGCGGCGAGCCGCCCGTAGCGCACGACGTGCATCTCCCAGCCGCCGTCGAACGCCGGGCTGGCGGCCACGAGGTGGGGGATGCTGGTGATCGAGGTGAGCCGCTGCATGCGGGCGGCGGCGCGGACGAACGCGGCCAGCCGGTCGCGGTCGACGGAGGCCTCCTCGTAGCGCTGCTCGACCGACAGGCGCTCCATCCGGGCCGAGACGGCGGAGAAGACCGGCGAGGCGTCGAGCGTCATGGCCCGGCGCGCGGTCTCGACGTGGACGGCGTAGTCGGCCTGCGACTGCTTGCCCTCGCACGGCGCGCCGCAACGGCCCATCTCGTGCAGCACGCAGGCCGAGCGCCGGGTGCGCAGGCTGATCGGCTGGGTGCACTGGCGCAGCGGCACCGCCTCGTGCAGCGCGATGCGGGCCTCGTCGGCGAGCCGGGTGCTGGAGAACGGGCCGAGGTAGGAGGCGCCGTCGTCCTTCAGGTCGCGCACGATCGACAGGCGCGGGAACGGCTCGCCGGTGAGCTTGAGCCAGACGACCTTCTCCGGGAAGCGGGAGCGGCGGTTGTAGCGCGGTTTGGCGCCGCCGATCAGGCGCAGCTCCCTGACCTCGGCCTCCAGCGCGGTGGCGCAGACGATGTGGCGGACCCGCTCGGCGATGCCGATCATCTCGCGGATGCGCGGCCTGGTCTCGCTCGCGGTGAAGTAGGAGCGCACGCGGTTGCGCAGGTTGGTGGACTTGCCGATGTAGAGGACCTCGCCGCGCTCGTCCTCGAACATGTAGACGCCGGGGGCGTGCGGCACCGACTCGGCCAGGTGGCGCTTGCGCTGCTGCTCGGGCGTGGGGGCGCGGACGAACGACTTGAGCTCTTCGAGGGTGTGGACCTGGAAGGAGCCGGCCCGCTCGATGAGGCCGTGGAGCACGTCGACGGTGGCCCTGGCGTCCTGGAGGGCGCGGTGGCACGGCTCGGTGGCGCTGCGGAAGAACCGGGCCAGCGTGGACAGCTTGGCGTTGGGCGTCTCGTCGCGGGTCAGCACCCGGCGGGCCAGGTCGACGGTGTCGACCACCGGGTTGACCGGCGGGGGATAGCCGTGGGCGGCGCAGGCGGCCTTGACGAAGCGGGTGTCGAAGCTCGCGTTGTGGGCGACCAGCGTGGCGCCCTTGATGAACTCCAGGAAGCTCGGCAGCACCGACTCGATGCGCGGCGCGGCCACCACCATGGCGTCGGTGATGCCGGTCAGCACGGAGATGAACGGCGGGATCGGCCCGCCGGGATCGACCAGGGTGGAGAACTCGCCGAGCACCTCGCCCGCCCGGACCTTGACCGCCCCGATCTCGGTGATCATGTGCTCGGCCGGCGAGCCGCCGGTGGTCTCGAGGTCGAACACCACGAACGTGACGTCGCTCAGCGGGGTGCCGAGCTCGTCGAGAGTGCCTTGTACCGGGTCCACGAACCAAGACCATAGAGACGGGCACCGACAGATACGGATCCGAACGAATAACTATTGCGCTTGATCCTTAGTTAGTCTTCCCTCTATGTCCGGGGCAAGACTCGCCAACCGCTACTCCCTGCTGCGGCCGCTCGGCAGCGGCGGCATGGGCCGGGTGTGGCTGGCCAGGGACGAGATGCTCGACCGCGAGGTGGCGGTCAAGGAGCTGACGCTGCCCGAGGGGCTGTCCCCCGGCGAGCGCGCCGAGCTGGTCACCCGGGCGGTGCGCGAGGCGCAGGCCACCGCGCAGCTGCGCCATCCGGGCATCGTGGCGCTGCACGACGTCGTCGTCGAGCACGAGCGGCCGTGGCTGGTGATGGAGCTGCTGCGCGGCCGCACACTGGGCGAGGCGGTGCAGGCGCACGGCCCCATGCCGACGGAGTACGTGGCCAGGATCGGCGCCGACATGCTCGACGCGCTGTCGGCCGCGCACGCCCGCGGGCTGCAGCACCGCGACGTCAAGCCGGGCAACGTGTTCCTCACCGACAGCGGCCGGGTGGTGCTCACCGACTTCGGCATCGCGCGGCAGGAGGGCCAGGCGACGCTCACCGAGCAGGGCCTGATGATCGGCTCGCCCGGGTTCATCGCGCCCGAGCGGCTGGAGGGCGAGCCCGGCGGCCCGGCCAGCGACGTGTGGTCGCTCGGCGCGACGCTGTTCCTCGCGGCCACCGGCAGGGCCGCCTACGACGGCACCACCGCCGACCGGATCAGGGCGACGCTGACCCAGCCGGTCCCGGTCGCGCCGCAGCCGCTCGGCCCGCTGCTGGCCGCGATGATGGCGCGCCACCCGGCGGCCCGGCCGGTGGCGCCGCTGATGGCCCAGGCGCTGCGCCGGGTCGCCGCGGGCGAGCCGGCCGCGCTGCCGCCGCAGCACGACGCCACCGTGCCCGGCCACGTCAGGAAGCGGAGCAGGGCCGTGCTGTGGATCGCGTCGGCGGCGGCGCTGGCGATCGCGGCGGCCACCACCATCGTCTTCCTGGTCCTGAAAAATCAGGACAACGGGGTGCCGGCCGCCTTCACCGTGCCGATGGACCTGTGCACGCTGCTCCCCCCACAGGACGTCGGCTTGCTGATGCGCACCCAGCAGATCCCCAAGGGCGTGCCGGCCTCCGACGAGTACGGCCCCGAGTGCAACTGGACCAAGCCCGGCATCGGCGTCTCGGTGCAGCTCCAGAAGGACTCCGACACCCGCGACCCGTGGAGCATGACCCCCGTCACGGCCCGCAGCCTCTTCGCCAACCAGCAGCGCTACTGGGCCAAGCACGGGAGCTTCGGCTGGGTGTGGAAGGAGATCGGCGTCACCAAGCCGCAGGACGTCACCCGTACCTCCGTCAGGTCGTTCGGCGGCCTGGGGCAGGAGGCGTTCGCGTTCGAGCTGCTGGGGCAGACCGGCCGGATGCACTCGGCCATCGTCTACTTCCGCCTGGCCAACCTCGTGGTCGCCGCCGAGTTCACCAGGGTCGACGACCGCACCACCGACGACCAGATCAAGGAGTCCGCCCTGAGGGCGGCCAGGACGGCCGAGCGGGAGCTTCGCGGTGCGGGGTGACGGCTACGTGCTGGCGGGCCGCTACCGGCTCGTCGAGCGGCTCGGGGAGGGCGGCGCGGGCACGGTGTGGCGGGCCCGCGACGAGATGCTCAACCGGGAGGTCGCGGTCAAGCAGGTCCGCGTCCCGGCCGAGCTGTCGCCGCGTGAGCGCGCCGAGTTCGCCGACCGGGCCATCCACGAGGCCAGGTCCGCCGGGCGGCTGCGCGACCCGGCCATCGTGCTGGTCCACGACGTGGTGCTCACCGGCGAGCAGCCGTGGATCATCCTCGACCTGGTCAGCGGCCGGTCGCTCGACCGGGTGATCAAGGAGGACGGGCCGCTCCCGCCCGAGGCCGTGGCCCGCATCGGCCTGCGCGTGCTGTCGGCGCTGACCGTCGCCCACTCCCACGGCATCGTGCACCAGGACGTCAAACCGGCCAACATCCTGCTCGACGCCGACGGCTCCGCCATGCTCACCGACTTCGGCATCGCCGTCCCGCTCGGCGGGCGCGGCGACCGCTACGGCAGCGCCGGCTCGCCCGGCTACATGGCGCCCGAGCGGCTCAACGAGCAGCCCTCCGGCCCCGCCTCCGACCTGTGGTCGCTCGGCGCCAGCCTCTACACCGCCGTGGAGGGGCGGGCGCCGTTCGAGCGGGCGATGCCCGCCGCCGTCGCCGCCGCGGTGCTGCTGCACGACCCGCCGCCGCCGGTCCGGGCCGGGCGCGAGCTCGGCGGGCTGCTGCTGGCCATGCTCGCCAAGGACCCGGCCGTCCGGCCCGGCGCGGCGCAGGTCCGCGACGGGCTCCAGCGGCTGCTCGGCACGAGCACGGGCCCCGGCGCCGTCCCGCCGCGCGCCCTTCGCCGCCGCTGGTGGCCGGCCGTGGCCGCGCTCGCCGCCGTCGCCGTGCTGGGCGCCGGCGGCTGGTACGGCGTGCGCGCGCTCACCCAGGAGGACACCGGCCGGTTCGCCGCCGCGCCCGCCGCCTGCGGCCTGCTCACCGGCGCCCAGGTGACCGAGGTGATGAAGAGCGAGGTGCGGGGGCAGCAGACCAGACCCGGCGAGTGCGAGTGGCGCCTGAGCAAGGGGCCGCGCGAGATCTCCTCGCTCACCGTCAGGGTGTGGGCCGAGCGGCCCGCCGCCGGCCGGGGCGCGCCCGAGGTGGCCGTCCAGCGCTTCGCCATCGAGCGCGCCAGCCGCGCCGGAGCCGCGGGAAAGGCGTTCAGCAACCACGTCGGCAAGGTCCGCGACGTGCCGGGCCTGGGGGAGGCCGCGTTCGTCCAGAACTCCTTCCGCTTCTACAGCAACTCCGATCAGCTCGGCACCGGCACCAGCACCGTGCTGCTGCGCACCAGCAACGTGCTCGCCGAGGTGGTCTGGCAGCGCAGGGACCTGCCGAAGGACGATCCGGCCGACGAGGAGCCCGCCCGCGCCGCCGCCGCGATGGTCTCGGCCGCGTTGCGGTCCTGAACTGGTGCAAGCATCCTGCAACCGGGCTGACTAGCATGTTTCACCGCACGTCATGGCAAACCCCAGGAGTCCCTCGTGAATCCCGGTAGCGAGCACCAGCCGCCGACCCACCCGCACCCGGTGCCCGGAGGGCAGTTCGAGCCGCCGACCCAGCCGCCGATGCCGCCTCCCGTGCCGCTGCCCCCTCGGCCGCCGCGGCGCCGCCCGTGGATCCTGCCGGTCGTCGCCGCCACCCTCGTGGTGCTCGTCGGCGCGGGCGCGGGCGCCTACCTGCTGTACGGCCAGCTCACCCGGGGCCAGGGCATCGCCGGGCCGCCCGCCACGGGCCAGCCGTCCACGGCCGGGCTGACCAAGCCCGCCGCCGTGACCGGCCCCGACGTGTGCGCCATGCTGCCCAAGGAGGAGGCCGAGCGCCTCGTGCCCGGCGCGACCGTGTCCAAGGACTCCCGCGACAGCGAATACACGGTCAACTTCTCCTGCAACTGGAACAACCAGCGCATCTCCCACGGCGAGTGGTGGCGCAGCCGCGAGGTCGACGTCAAGGTCCAGCAGCACCGCGGCGACGGCGCCAAGACCGGCCGCGCCATGGCGCAGAACTCCTACGAGGTCGACTACGGCGGCGCCAAGTACGCCGAGACCGCCAAGCCCACGCCGAAGAAGGGCGAGAAGGACTACACCTCCCCGGTCACCGACATCCAGGGCGCCGGCGACGCCGCCTTCGCCCAGTACACCTGGCGCCGCTCCGGCAGCCTGATGTGGTACTCCTACGGCAAGGCGTACGCGCGCGTCCAGGACATCACGATCGAAATCCGCTACCAGGCGAGCCAGCAGCGCAAGGACGCGCAGATCCTCAGCAACGAGACCACCCAGTCCGTCACCGAGTCGAACGCGATCCGCGAGGTCAGCGGCCTGGTCAAGCACTTCGCCAAGGGCGTGGCCGACTGGAAGGCGCAGCACCCGGACGTCCTGGCGCAGCCGTACAAGGCGGCGACCGCCTCGCCCAGCGCCGCCGCCACGCCCTCGCCGACGCCGCTGGTCGTCTTCCCGCCCGTCTGCGAGACGGTCACGCCGACGGCCGCCAAGCTCGTGCCCGGCCACACGCCCCGGGCGCGCGGCCTGGAGGTGGGCGACGACACGCAGACCGAGTGCCGCTGGCTCAACCTGGACGTGCCCGCCGGCGACAAGGTGACCAAGATCCGCAGCGTGCTCATCACCGTGCACTCCTTCACCAACCGGGCCGGCGTGGCCGACGAGACCGCCGCCCGGTCGTTCTACACGGGCCAGCTCGGCGGCGACAAGAACCTGGCGCAGTCGTCGCTCGGCGGCATCTCGTGGGGCAAGGTGCGCGACGTGCCCGGCCTGGGCGAGGAGGCGTACAGCGTCTATGTCGGGACCCGTAAGGGCGAGGTGTTCGCGGGCAGCGGCACCGTGACCGTGCGGCGGGGCGCCGTCGTGGTGGAGATCGACTACGCGGGCGCGCAGCGGCCCAAGGGCGAGCCCGCGGCCTCCGGCAACGTCGTGCTGATCCCCGAGAAGGAGGGGCTCGACGGCGCGCTGACCATGGCCAGGGCGTTCATGCAGGCGCTGTCGCAGCAGCCGGTCGGCAGCTGAGGCTCACGCGGGGGTGTCGCGCAGGCGTTCCACGCGGATGCCGCGCAGCAGCGCCTCCGACACGGCGACCGCGCACAGCAGGGCGGCCAGCAGGCCGGCGCCCGTGAGCAGCGCCACGGGGGCCGCCGCCACGTCGTGCGCGAGCGGCGGCGTCACCAGCGGCTCGGCGAACTGCGGGATCCGGCCCAGCGCGGCCCCGGCCGCGAGCAGCCCGGCGACCAGCCCGGCCAGCGTGCCGGCCGCCGCCGTGATGAGCTGCTCCAGCAGCAGCGCCACGCGCAGCGCCGCCACCTTCGCGCCGGACGCCTCCAGGGCGGCCAGCTCGTAGCCGCGCCGCTTGGCCGCCGTGTGCAGCGCCAGCACGGTGCGGCCGAGCGCGAGCGAGGCGGCGGCCAGCGCGGAGATCAGCAGCAGGACCAGGGCCAGTCCCGGACCCTGCCGGACGAAGGCGGCGGCCACCTCGCTCTCGTAGCGGGTGGAGACCACGGTGAGCCCCTGCTCGCGCAGCGCCCGCTCCAGCGCCGGGACGCCCGCCGCACGGGTCCACACCTGGTAGACGGCCTGCTCGTGCACTCCGTACGCGATCCGGTCGGCCTGTTCCAGATCCATCACGACGCCGGGCCCGGTCAGGCCGGGCGCGGCCGAGGCCGTCGCGACCGCCCGCACGCCCGTGGCGAAGGCGTGGTCCAGGCCCGGCACCAGCTTGGCGCCCACGCCGACGACCACGGCGGCCGGCCGCGGATCGTAGGTGGCGGGCCGGAGCGTCTGGTTGTTCTGGAGCGAGACGACGAAGCCGCCGTCGTCACGGCCCGGGTCGCCGTCCACCCGCCAGCGCGGGGTGGGGACGCGCTGCCAGCGGCCCTCGTCCCGGAGCTCCAGCCGCGTCACGACGACCTCCATCCGCGGGATCGTCGCCTGCTCGTCCAGCGGGGTGAACTCGGCGTGCACCCGGCGCAGCTCGCACGGCGCGTCACGGCAGGACAGCGGCAGGTTCCACGCGTACGAGCCGCGGCCGCCCGGGCGCAGGACGCCGAGCGGGATCGCGGCGGGCTTGAGCCGGTCCGGGATGCGGAACGTGGCGAACAGCCGCACCTGCCAGCCCTCGGGCGGCACGTCATGGCGGGCCGTGAGCCGGAACCGGTCGCCGCTCACCATGACCCTGGGCGTCCCGGGTCCGGGCAGCGCCGCCGCCGCCTCGGCCAGCCGCATCCCACCGGCCAGCTCCGGGTCCCAGGCCGCGACGCGGGCCAGCCGTTCCGGGTCCGTGGCGATCAGCTGGGGCGGGCCCGGAACCTTGATCACCGGGGCTGCAGTGCCGCCCGGGTCGGCGGCTTCCACCGCGTCGGCGAACGCGCGCGGCCCGACCGGCTGGACCGTGATCGCCGCCGGGGCGCCGTTGTGGAAGGCGGCGGCCCGCCGGTAGTCGGCGGACGTGGCCGTCCACGCCGACACCGCGAACGTCGCCAGCCCGAACGCCGTGCCGAGCACGATCACGCTCCCCGTGGTGACCGGCCCGCGCGCCACCTGCCGCAACGCCAGGAACGGGCCGAGGCCGCCCCGCCGCCGGGTGAGGCCGAACAGCCGCCGCGCCAGCACCGGCAGCCCGCGCGCGGCCAGCAGCGCCACGCCCAGCGCCATCAGGCCGGGCACGGCCAGCGCGCTGGAGGACTGCCCCGTCGTGTCGCTGATCACCCCGCCCGCCAGCAGCTCGACCAGGCCGAGCGCCGTCACCACCAGCACGACCGCGTCCGGCACCCAGCCGCGCGCGCTGCGGCGCGGTGTGCGCCGCCACTCCTCGGTGACCGGGCGCGTCGCCACCCGCCAGGCCGACACGACCGCCGCCATCAGGCCGCCCGCTGTCGCGGCCAGCCCCGCGTACGCCGCCTGCGCCGGGAACACGGCGGGGATGCCCGGCGGGAGCAGCGCCTCCACCATCGCCCGCGCGGCCAGCAGCCCCGCCGCCAGCCCGAGCGGCACGGCCAGCGCGAGCAGCAGCAGCGGCTCGGCCAGCGCGAACCGCCACACCCGCGCCCGGCCGTGACCGCGCAGCCGGGCCAGGGCGATCTCCGCGCCGCGCGCCCGTACCAGATCGCCCACGGTCTGGAACAGCAGCAGCCAGGCCAGCCCCACGAGCTGCGCCGACACCAGCAGCGTCGGCACGCCGAGCGTCTCTGAGCTCGTCGTCATCGCCCGCAGCGTGACGGGCATCCGTGAGTAGACGATGTCGCCGGTCTCGCGGCCCGCCGTGTCGGCCGCCGCCTGCAGGGCCGTCAGCGCGCCCAGGTCGGAGCCGAGGACGCGCCCCGCGTCGACGGTGACGATGGCGTAGTCGGTCCACCCGCCACGCTGCGCCGGGTCCGCCGTCAGCGCGGCGCCCGCGACGGCCGTCTCCTCGCGCGTCTGCGGCACCGTGAACAGCGGGTCGATCCGCGACGAACCGCTCTCGCCCCCGGGCGTGGTCAGCGTGCGGCCGAACCAGAACGGGTCGCCCGCCGACTCGTGCCCGTAGACGCCGACGACCTTCAGCGGCGCGGGCCGCAGCTCCGTGGTGCCGGGCTCGCGCCTGACCAGAGCCGCCAGCCGCACCTCTGAGCCGACCGCCATCCCCGACGCCCGGCTCGCCATCACCTCGCCCGCCGCCCGGGGGCAGCGGCCCTCGACCGGCCGCAGGCGCTCGCACTGGCCGTCCTGCCACACCAGGGTGTACGAGAGCTCCCTCGACAGGTCGGCGTCGCCGCTGGAGATCTCCATCCCGTACACCGGGGCGGCCGTGAACGACGCCGTCAGCGCGGCGGCCTTCGCCTGGATGCCGCCGGTCCTGGTCGTGTAACGCCAGCCGCGCCCGTCCACCGGCGCCGCCAGCAGCGCGTCACGGACCACCGTGGTGGCGGCCGCCGCCGTGTAGATCGGGCCCACCGCCGCGCAGGCGATCGGCACGACGGCGATGAGCAGCACGACCAGCGAGAGCGTACGGCGTTCCCACAGGCCGCGCAGGGTCACGAGCCGGCCCTCCTGAGCACGATGCCGTCGTCCAGCGGCTCGATGCGGGCCATCGAGCCGGGCGGGAGCAGATGGTGGAACTCCGGCGGCACCTGCACCGCGCCCTCCCGGCCGACCACCACCAGGTCCTCGCCGCGCCTGCCCTCCGAGCCGACCCGGCCGTCGCGGATCGTCACCGTACGGCTCAGCGCCTCGCTGACCGCCACGTCGTGCGTCACCACCACCGCCGTCGTGCCGTCCGCCTGCGCCGCATGCTTGATCAGCTCGATCACCCGCGCCCCCGACGCGGCGTCGAGCTGGCTCGTGGGCTCGTCGGCCAGCAGGAGCGCGGGCGCGTTCGCCAGCGCCAGCGCCACCGCCAGGGCCAGCCGCTGCTGCTCGCCGCCCGACATCCGGTTCGCCGGCCGGTTGCCCGCGTCGTCCAGGCCGACCCGGCGCAGCAGCTCACGCACCCTGCCACGATCCCGCCTGACCGCCCGCTGGGCGAACGCCACGTTCTGCGCGGCCGGCAGGTAGCCGATCAGGTTGCGGGCCGGGTTCTGCAGCACGGTGCCGATCCGCCGGGCGCGCAGCCGGTCCAGGCGGCGCTGGTCGAGCCGGCCCACCTCCACGCCGTCCAGCCACAGCCGCCCGGCGCTCGGCCGCAACAGCCCCGCCAGCAGCCACAGCAGCGTCGACTTGCCCGCCCCGGACGGGCCCAGCAGCGCCACCGTCTCGCCCGCGTCGATCACCAGGTCCACGTCGCGCAGCGCGACCACCTCGACGTCGCGGGCCCGGTAGATCTGCACGACCCCGTCGCAGCGCACCATGCTCGTGGGGCTCGTGGGGCTCGTGGGGCTCGTGGGGCTCGTGGGCCGCTCCCCGCCGCGCCAGGGTTCGTCGATCACGGGCCGCCCACCGCCTGCCGGGCCCGGGGCGCGCGGAGCTCGACCACCCGGTCGCACCGCTCGGCCACCTCGGGGTCGTGGGTCGCGATCAGCAGCGCGACGCCGTCACCGGCCGCCGCCAGCAGCTCCTCCAGCACGACCTCCCGGTGCCCGGCGTCCTGCTCGGCCGTCGGCTCGTCGGCCAGCAGCGCCACCGGCCGCAACGCCAGCGCCCTGGCCACCGCCACCCGCTGCTGCTGGCCGCCGGACAGCTCCTCCACCAGGTGATCGGCGAACCTCTCCACCCGCAGCCGGTCCAGCGCCTCCGCCGCCAGCCGCATCGCCTCACGCGGCGACCGGCCGGCCGCGCGCAACGCCACCTCGACGTTCTCGGCCGCCGTGAGCAGGCTCAGCAGGCCGTACGACTGGAAGACGAGCGCCAGCCCGGCCCGCAGCCCCGGCTGCTCGTCCAGCGGCACGCCGCCCACCAGCACCCGGCCCGCCACCGGCGGCGCCAGCCCGGCGAGCGTCGTGAGGAGGGTCGTCTTGCCCGACCCGGACGGGCCCATGAGCGCGACCCGCTCGCCCTCGCCCAGGTCGAGCGACAGATCCTCGACGACCGTGCGGCCGCCCGCACGGCAGGTGAGAGCGCGGCACGAGATCACCGGTCCGGGCGCCACGCGGAGATCCTCCGCCAGCCGGGGGCATACGTCAACAGTTAAAGATCCTGCAACTCCCCTGCAAGCGTGACAAATACGGTTATGTCAGCAAGCAGTACGTGAGCCGCGCGAGCACGCCTGCCCAGCACAGGGGCCTGGGCAGGACCGATGGGGATTCGCGCGGCTCACGACCGGGGCGGCTCGCTGCTTCGCCGCCTGGTGACGCGGCGGGGGCCGACCCAGGTCAGGGGGAAGCATCGACTTTGGTCGCTACCGCCCGCCCGTGCCCACCGCATAACCTCGGGAAACGTGAACGGACCCGAGCACGCCCCCGAATACCGGTGGGCCCTGCCGTCCGTGCTGCTCGGCGACGGCGGCGCGGGCCGGCCCGTGCGCCGCTCGACGCGCGACTGGATCGTCGACCTCACGCTCTTCCTCGGCGCCTGCGGCCTGACCCTGATGACCCTCGCCGAGATCCGCGACGCGCCCGAGCCCGTCCAGGCCGTCGAGCAGGCGCTGGGCGTGCTGTCCTGCCTCGCCGTCTGGCTGCGCCGCCGATGGCCGGTCGCGCTCGCGCTGGTCACCTTGACCCTGTCCTCCTCGCTGCTGCTCATCGGCGGGGCGGCCGTGGTCGCCCTGTTCACCGTCGCCGTCCACCGGCCGTTCAAGATCTCCGGGCCGGTCGCGCTGCTCGGCGTCCTCACCCTGGCGCCCAACGCGATGATCTGGCCCGACGCCGAGCTCGGCTGGCTCGGCACGTTCGTCTTCGGGCTGGCGATCCTGCTGACCGTGTTCGCCTGGGGCATCGTCATACGGGCCAGGCGGCAGCTCGTCTGGTCCCTCCGGCAGCGCGCTGACGGGGCCGCCGAGGAGGCCAGACGGCTGGAGCGCGAGCGGATCGCCCGCGAGATGCACGACGTGCTCGCGCACCGTCTGTCGATGCTCAGCCTGCACGCCGGCGCGCTCGAGTTCCGTCCCGGGGCGCCGGAGGCCGAGGTCGCCCGCGCCGCCGGCGCCATCCGCCAGGGCGCCCACCAGGCGCTCCAGGACCTGCGGGAGGTCATCGGGGTGCTGCGCCACTCCGGCGCGCCCGCCGACGACCCCGTCCCCGACCGGCCCCAGCCCACCCTCGACGACCTCCCCGCGCTGGTGGCCGAATGCCGCCGCGCCGGCCTCGACGTCCGCCTCGACCTGCACGTGGACCCGCCTGCCGAGGTGTCCGCAGAAGCGCCCTCCGACGTACGCGCCGCCGCGCCTGTCGTTGTGTCCACGGACGCGCCCGTTGCCGTGCCCGCCATCGTGCCTGCCGACGTGCCCGCCGCCCTTCCCACCGGCGCGCCCCCTGTCGGACCGGCCGCTGGAGGGTTTGCGCCGTCCGAGATGCCCGCGTCGCCCGAAGGGCCCGCGCCGTACGGAGGGCAGCGGTTGCCCGAGGCGTTGGGGCGCAACGTCTACCGGATCGTGCAGGAGGCGCTCACCAACGCGCGCAAGCATGCGGGCGGGGCACCGGCCACCGTGACGGTGACGGGTGCGCCGGGGCGTGGGCTGTCGGCCGAGGTACGCAACGCGCTGGGGTCCAGGCACAACGCACTCGGGTCGCGGCATGCCGCCCGCATCCCGGGCGCCGGGGCCGGGCTCATCGGGCTGGCCGAGCGGGCTGAGCTCGCGGGCGGCCGGTTGGAGCACGGGCCGACGCCGGACGGCGAGTTCGTGGTGCGTGCTTGGCTGCCGTGGCCTTGCCCGGAGGAGAGCGCATGACGGACCCGATCCCGGGCCGGGTTCCCGAACCGACCTGCCGCCCGACTCCCGGGCCGACGTCCCGCCCGACTCCCGGGCCGACGTCCCGCCCGGCCTCCGGGCCGACCTGCCGACCGGCCTCCGGACCGGTCCCTGGAGCAACCGCCAGGCCGATCCCGGGGCGGGCCGCCGGGTCGGCCTCCGGACCGGTCCCGGAGCGATGCCGGGGCGGCCGCCGAACCGATCTCCGGACCGACCCCACAGCGGGTTCCTGGACCGGTCGCTGGGCCCCTCCCGGGGCCATGAGCGGGGCGGAGAACGGGGTGACGACCGGGGCGGTGAGCGGGCTGACAAGGGCGACAGGCGGGGTGATGAGCGAGTCAAGGCGTGGGCTGACGGCCGGGTCGGCGGCTGGGTCGATTCGGGTGCTGATCGTTGATGATGACGCGCTGGTGCGGGCCGGGCTGGCGATGATCCTGGGCGGCGTGGACGGGATCGAGATCGTGGGCGAGGCGGGTGACGGGGCGCAGGTGCCGCCGCTGGTCGCCGAGCACCGGCCCGACGTGGTGCTGATGGACATCAGGATGCCCGGCGTCGACGGACTGGCCGCGACCGAGGCGCTGCGGGCGACCAAGGCGCCGCCGGAGGTCGTGGTGCTGACCACGTTCCACGCCGACGCGCAGGTGCTGCGGGCGCTGCGCGCGGGTGCCGCCGGATTCCTGCTCAAGGACATCCCGCCCGTCGAGCTGGTGGCCGCGATCAGGAAGGTGGCCGCGGGGGAGCCGATCCTGTCGCCCGCCGTCACCCGGCAGCTCATCACCCACGTGTCGCACGGCGGCGCTGTCGGACGGGCCGAGCGGGCGCGCGGGCTGCTGGCCCGGCTCAGCGAGCGCGAGCGTGAGGTGGCGCTGGCGGTCGGGAGGGGCAGGTCCAACGCGGAGATCGGCCGCGAGCTGTACATGAGCGTGCCCACGGTCAAGGCGCACGTTTCGCGCATCCTTACCAAACTGGCGCTGAACAACCGGGTCCAGATCGCGCTGCTGGTCTACGACGCGAGCTGACGGGGCTGGGATTCCAGCTTTCCCGGGCTCTGTCGCAGCGGAGCCGTCCAGGCAGGCCACCGGTCCGTGAGGCGTACCGGCCGGAGGCGAGGCTGGGAGCGGGCATTTGGGGGCGGGGCTGGGCGCCGTAGCTGGGGCGTGGGTGTCGGGTCCGCGAGGGCCGTGCCGGGTCCGGAGGGTGCCCTGCCAGGCCAGGAGGGTGCCGTGCGGGGTCCGGGGGATGCTGTGCAGGATCCCTGGGGGACTGTGCGGGGTCCCGGCAGCGCCGTGTGGGCATCGGCGAGGTCAGGCCCTGGGGTTGCCGTGTCGGCTACGCGGAGTGCCGGGCCCGGGGGTGCCGCGTCCGGTCCCGGGGAGGGGGAGGGGCCGGGTCCGACTCCGTGCGTGCTGTGGTCGGGCCTGTGCGGGCTGTGCCGGGTTCGGAGAGGGTGCTGCCGGGGCCTGTGGGGGCTGCGTGTGGGGGTGCGAGGGTTGGACGAGCGCTTGTCCCATCATGGGTGGCCGTTACGGACAGGTAGCGGGCAGCCGTACCCTTGTCTGAAAGGGCATGTCATGAAGGGACAGTGGGATGAGTTCAGCGGGTGAAGGCCTGTCTCGCCCGCTTCCCGAGCAGGTGCGGCTCAATGTGGTCGACCTCGCGGCCCAGGTTCTCGGTTCGATGCCCGCTGTGGCGGTGCCGGCGCCGTTGCGCGGCATCGCCAAGTTCGACCCGCGTAAGCGTGCCCGGCTGGGCAGTGCGCCGATCGCCGCGCAGTTGGAGAACGACAAGAAGTTCCGCGAGGTGGTCGCCGAGTCGGTGGCCTCCGGCTGGCCGGAGCTGGTGGCCTCGCTGGCCGAGGGCAACGTGCCGCCCGCCGCCGATCCGGTGCTGGTCGCCGCCGCGGCTTATCTCACGCGGCCGCCCGGCTGGGCCGACATGGTGGAGTCGGCCCGCGCCGACCTGGAGCAGTCCGCCGCCGCGGCCGAGGGGTCGGAGCGCGAGGAGGTCGTCTCCCGGCTGCGTGAGCAGCTCGCCGCGCAGAAGAGCGCGGCCAAGGAGGAGGCCGAGCGGCTGCGTGAGCAGTTGAAGGCGGCCCGCGGCGAGAACTCCGAGCTGCGCCGCAAGCTGCACGAGGCCCGCGAGCGCGCGAAGGGCGCGGTGCGGCGGGCCGAGGAGATGGAGCAGGCCGCGGAGGAGGCCAGGCACGCCGCCACGGCCGCCGGCAGCGCGGGGGAGTCGGAGCTGCGGCGGTTGCGTGAGCGCCTGGCCGATGTGGAGAAGCAGCTCGAAGCCTCGCGCCGGGCCGCGCGTGAGGGCCGCAGCGTCGAGGACGCGCGCATCCGGGTGCTGCTCGACGCGCTGCAGGACGCCTCGGCGGGGCTGCGCAGGGAGCTGGCGCTGCCCACAATGATCAGCCGGCCGGCCGACTCGGTCGCGGCGCTCACCGGTGAGCGGCCGGGCGTGCGCGGCGTGCCCGCCCGCGCGCTGGCCGACGACGACCCGCAGCTGCTCGATCAGCTTCTGGCGCTGCCGCAGGTGCATCTGATCATCGACGGCTACAACGTGACCAAGTCCGGCTACGGCACGCTCACGCTCGCCGACCAGCGCGCCCGCCTGATGACCGGGCTCGGCGGGCTGGTCGCGCAGACGCGCGTCGAGGTGACCGTGGTGTTCGACGGCGCCGAGCTCAACTCTCCGGTGCAGGTGGTGGCGCCGCGCGGGGTGCGGGTGCTGTTCAGCGCGCCGGGTGAGATCGCCGACGACCTGATCCGCCAGCTCGTCCGGGCCGAGCCGCCCGGCCGGGCGATCGCCGTGGTGTCCTCCGACCGCGAGGTGGCCGAGTCCGTCAGGCGGATGGGCGCCAGGCCCGTTCCGTCCGCGCTGCTGCTGAGGCGGCTCGGTCGCGCATAGATGACGAATATGGCGTTTAGGTGAGGATTACTCGCCACTTCTGTACTATTTCGCCCCGAGGATGATCCCCTGGGAGGCGACGCTGTGAGGTTGGGCCGGGTGCCGCTGGCCGCGGGTCTGGTGTTCGGACTGGTGATGACCCCCGTCGGAGGGGTGCTGGCCGATCCCAAGCCGACTCTCGCGCAGGCGAGAGCGAAGCTCGACAAGCTCAACGACAAGGCCGACAAGGTCGTGGACCGCTACAACACGGCCACCGAGAAGTACAAAGAGGCCAAGGCGCGCTACAGCCGGCTGAACGACACGTACAAGCGCAAGCTGGCGACCGTCGCGGATCTGCGCGGCGAGGTCGTCAACATGGCCGTCGAGACGTACAAGCTGGGGGGCGACTTCTCGACCCTGCCCAGCATGATGACCAGCGACGATCCGGCCGATCTGCTGTACGGGATGGCGTTACGCGGGCAGCTCGCGCAGGAGCGCACCCAGAAGCTCGCCGCCTTCGACCGGGCGAACCGGGGGCTGAAGGCCGACCGTGACCGCGCCGAGGAGGCGCTGGCCGCGGCCGACAAGGAGCGGGACGCGGTCAAGAAGGACCGGGCGGAGATCCTGGACCTCATCAAGGACCAGAAGAAGCTCCTCGACCGGCTGGGCGCGTACAAGGCGGGCAATCCCAACAGCACCGGCCTCAAGTACACGGGTCCCGCCTCGGGCAACGCGGCGGCCGTGCTGCGCTTCGCGTACGCGCAGGTCGGCAAGCCGTACGTGTTCGGCGGCACCGGGCCGGGCGGCTACGACTGCTCGGGGCTCACGCAGGCCGCCTGGCGGGCCGGTGGCGTGTCGCTGCCGCGCACGACCTGGCAGCAGTGGTCGTGGGGCGCCAGCCGCAAGGTGTCGCTCAACGCGCTGGAGCCCGGCGACCTGATCTTCAGCGAGGGCCTCGGGCACGTGAGCATCTATGCGGGCGGCGGCAAGATCGTGCATGCGCCGCAGACGGGTGACGTGGTGAAGGTGGTCACACTCTCGTCGTACGGGCGCCGTCTCGTGGGCGCCGTACGCCCCTGACAAGACGGGGTCGGCCCAAGTGTGAGGAGGGTCACACTTGGGTAACGAAACCCGCTGCTCCGGCGGGGTATGAGGACCTGACTCCCGGCGTGTCTGATCTTTACTCGCTTACTCAGGCTTTGCCATTACGTGACTTTTCGGCGTAACTTCTGGCGTCGCGGCGTTCCAGCCAGGACGCCCGCCGGTCACCATCGGGTCCCCCGATGTTCGACAGAGAGAATCATCCGCCGGTCACCGCGGCCAGCGCCCCCGAGGCGCGAAGACGCGGCGGTGGCCTGCCGAGTCCGTGCAGCCAGGAGGCACGGAGCCGGGGACCCAACGATCCCGTACGCGGTGATCAGGGGTGAATCGGCGCGTTCAGCGCCGTAGGGCGACTTCCAGGCCCGAATCCGTCAGCTAACCCGGTAGGCGTTCGTGGAAGCCCCTAGGAGCAATCCTGTCTACCCTCTCGCACAACCCCCGTCTGTCCCGTCTCGCCCTGAGTGGCGTAGCGCTGATCACCGTGACGGCCGGAGGTCTGGTCGTCCACGCCCCGGCGGCGCAGGCGGCGACGACGAATGAGTTCGCCACCACTGCGGTGACCAAGACGGAGAAGTCCGTCAAGTCGTCGAAGGTGGCCAAGGTCGCTCGGCAGAAGGCCAAGGCCCGCAAGGCCGTGGCCGTGGCCAAGAAGCAGATCGGCGACCCGTACCGTTACGGCGCCACCGGCCCCGGGTCGTTCGACTGCTCGGGCCTCGTCCAGTACGCCTGGAAGAAGGCCGGGGTGAAGATCCCGCGCGTGACGAACAGCCAGTTCGCGCGCATCAGGAAGAAGGTCTCCTACAAGCACCTGCAGCCGGGTGACCTGATGTTCTTCCGCGGGCTCGGGCACGTGGGCATGTACGTCGGCGACGGCAAGATGGTCCACTCGCCGAGAACGGGCCAGCGCGTGCGCGTCGAGAAGCTTCGCGGCTGGCGCAAGGCGTCGTTCGCGGGCGCGGTGCGTCCCGGTCTGTGACCTGCGCCGAAGGCCCCGTCCCCGCCCCGGGACGGGGCCTTCGGCCTTCCCGGGCGACGCTCAGGATCGGCGGCTACGATCGGGCAGCGTGTCCGACAGGGGGTCCGGCAGCGGGCCTGGAAATGGGCCCGGCAGCACGTCCGGCGGCGCGCCCGGCAGGGTGTCCGCGTGGATGCGTCGGCGGGTCGTGCCGGTGGTGCTGCTGGTTGTCGCGGCGTTCCTGGCCGGTGGGTCCGGCCCGGTCCCGGGGCCGGGAGGCGCCGCCGTCGAGGCGGGGGTGCTCGCCGGCGTGCGGGCGCGCTGGGGCGACGGGCTCGACGTCGTACGCGGTGAGCGGTCGCTCGTCGCCGGGCAGGACGCGCCCCCCGGGCTGCTGGCGGACCTGGCGCGCCGGGCCGACACCGCGGGGCGGCGGGTCGGCGGAGTGCTGGGCGGCGACGTCCGGGCCGTGGTCCTGGTGCCCGCCTCGGCGCGGGAGGCCGCCGCGCTGGCCGGCGTCGCGTCGGTCGACGGGCTGGCGGCGGTGGCCGACCGGGGACGCGTGATCGTGGTGCCCGAGCACTTCGCCCGGCTCACCCCGGTCGGGCGTGACGTCGTGCTGGCGCACGAGCTGACCCACGTGGCCGCCGGGACCGACGGGCTGCCCGTCTGGCTGTACGAGGGCTTCGCCGACTACGTGGCCTACCGGGACGCCGGGCTGCCCGTCGAGGTGGCCGCCGCCGAGTTGGCCGCCGAGGTGCGGGCCGGGCGGACGCCGTCCGATCTGCCGGACGGGGCCGACTTCGTCCCCGGGGCCGACGCGGGCCGGCTCGCCCGCGCGTACCAGGAAGCCTGGCTGGTGTGTCGCTTCGTCGCCGCGCGCTGGGGTGAGAAGAGCCTGGTGAGGCTCTACCGTGATGCCCAGACGTACGGCGCCGGCCGGGCGCTGGCCTCGCTGGGGCTCTCGGCGGGCACGCTGACCCGGCTGTGGCGCGCGTACGTCCGGGACCGACTGGCGTGAGGGGACGCGACATGGACGACCGGCAGGAACGGCGCGAGACGACCGAACAGGACGTCGGCCCGCCCGCCACCCGCGCCCTGCAGGGGGCGGACGTCGCCGAGCCGTCGCCCGAGACGGGGGACGAGGACGTGGCCGGGGACGGGGACGGGCACGTGACAGGCGATGGGGGCGGGCGGGAGGCGAGGCTGCGGCGGGAGGCCGGGGCCGGGCTGGCCGTGCTGGGGGCGGTGATCGCCGGGGTGGTGGCGTTCACGACGCCGTGGACGGCGCTGCCCGCCGGGGCGCCCGAGGTGACGCCCGACCCGGCGCGTGACTTCGGCGCCGCCGAGATCGCCCGCTCGCAGGCGTTCGACGCGGCCACCAGCGTGCCGAGCTACCTGTCGCTGGGCGTCACGCTGGTGTTCGCCGGGCTGCTCGTGGCCACGCCGCTCGGCGCGAGGCTGCTGGGATGGCTGCGGGGCCCGTGGTGGGCGCGGGTGCTGCTGGGCGTCCTCGTGCTCACGGTGATCGAGGAGGCCGTGCGGTGGCCGCTCGGCATGTGGTTCGAGGGGGCGCTGCGCGACTTCGGGCTGTCCACGCAGGACTGGGCGGCCTGGACGGGCGACCGGCTCAAGAGCGTCGGCATCAACGCGGCCCTGCTGGCCGTCATGGTGCTGGCCGTGGTGGCGCTGGCGCGGCGGGTCCGGCGCTGGTGGATCCCGGCCGCCGCCGGGGCGTTCGCGCTGACCGTGGGGGCGTCGTTCGTCTACCCGGTGGTGTTCGAGCCGGTGTTCAACGACTTCCACGCCATGCCGGACTCGCCGCTGCGCGCCAACCTGATGGCGATGGCCGAGCGTGACGGAGTGCCGGTGGAGGACGTGCTGGTGGCCGACGCCTCGCGCCGGACGACCGCGCTGAACGCCTACGTCTCGGGGTTCGGCGCGACCCGCCGGATCGTCGTCTACGACACGCTGCTCAAGGCGCCGCCGCGCGAGGTGGAGCTGGTGGTGGCGCACGAGCTCGGCCACGCGAAGAACCGCGACGTGCTGCACGGCACGCTCGTCGGGGCGCTCGGCGCGGCGCTGGGGGCGGTCCTGCTGTTCCTGGTGTTCGGAGCGGCACGGCGGCGTACGGGCGGCGCGCCGATCACCGATCCCCGGGCGGTGGGCGTGGTGCTGGGGCTGATGACGCTGGCGACGTTCCTGTCCGGCCCGGCGCAGAACGTGATCAGCCGCCACATCGAGGCCAGGGCCGACGCGCACGCCCTGGACCTGACGGGCGACCCGGCCACGTTCGTCGCGATGCAGAAACGCCTGGCAACAGCCAATATTTCCGACTTGTCGCCAGATGCGGTGGAATATGTGCTCTATGCCTCCCATCCCACGGCTGCCCAGCGGATCGCCATGGCCCGCTCCTGGGCCGAGCTGAACGGCCGTCCCCAGCCGTGAGCGCACCTCGCCGGGTGGTCGTCGTCACCAACGACTTCCCGCCGCGCCCCGGCGGCATCCAGTCGTTCGTGCACGGCCTGGCCCTGCGCACCCCCGGCGTGGCCGTCTACGCCCCGGCCTGGCCCGGCTGCGCCGAGTTCGACCGGCGGCAGCCGTACCGGGTCGTCCGGCACCCGGGCCGGCTGATGCTGCCGACGCCCGCCGTCGCCCGGCGGGCGGCGCGGCTGGTGGCCGAGCACGGCGCCGACACCGTCGTGTTCGGCGCGGCGGCGCCGCTCGGCCTGCTCGCGCCGCGCCTGCGCGCGGCGGGCGCGCGGCGGATCGTCATGCTCACGCACGGCCACGAGGCGTCCTGGGCGGGCGCGCCGGGGTTCCGCTCGGTGCTGCGCCGCATCGCCGGCCACGCCGACGTGGTCACCTACCTCGGCCCCTACACCCGCGCCCGGCTGGCGCCGGTCGTCCCCGAGGACAAGCTGGTACGGCTGGCCCCCGGCGTGGACGTGACGCAGTTCCGGCCCGACGTGGAGCCCCGGCGGCCCGGCGGCGGGCCGGTGGTGGTGTGCGTGTCCCGGCTGGTGCCGCGCAAAGGGCAGGACCAGCTCATCAGAGCCTGGCCGAGGGTCCTGCGCGAGGTGCCGGGCGCGGTGCTGCTGCTGGTCGGCGGCGGCCCGCACCGGCGCAGGCTGGAGCGGCTGGCCGCAGGCAGCCCGTCGATCGTGTTCACCGGCAGCGTCCCGGCCGCCGACCTGCCCGGCTACTACGCGGCCGGCGACGTGTTCGCGATGCCGTGCCGTACCCGGTGGGGCGGGGTCGACGTGGAAGGGCTCGGGATCGTGTTCCTGGAGGCGTCGGCGACGGGGCTGCCGGTGGTGGCGGGCGCGTCCGGAGGCGCGCCCGAGGCGGTGCGGCACGGCGAGACCGGCCTGGTCGTCGACGGCCGCGACACCGGGGAGGTGGCCGCGGCCCTGATCGAGCTGCTGAGCGCGCCCGAGCGGGCGCGGAAGCTGGGCGAGGCCGGCCGCGACTGGATCGCCGCCGAATGGTCGTGGGACCGGGTCGCCGACCGCTTCCGCGCCCTGCTGTGATCCTCCCTGCCTGATCACCCCTTCGTGGACCCGAGCGTGAGCCCGGCGACGAACTGCTTGTGCAGGAGCTGGAAGACGATCAGCGTCGGCAGCGCGACCAGCACCGACCCGGCCGCCAGCAGGTTGTAGTCGGTGAAGAACTGGCCGCGCAGGTTGTTCAGCGCCGAGGTGACGGGCAGCTTGTCACCCGACGACATGAGCACCAGCGCCCACAGGAAGTCGTTGTACATCCAGGTGAACTGCAACGTCGCCAGCGCCGCCAGCACCGGGCGGCACAGCGGCAGCGTCAGCTTCCAGTAGCGCCGCCACACGCTCGCCCCGTCCACCAGCGCCGCCTCGGTGATCTCCTCCGGGATCGTGCGCATGAAGTTCGCCAGGACGAACACGCAGAACCCGAACTGGAACGCCACATGGATGAGGACGAGCCCCAGGTAGGAGTCGTACAGCGCCTGGGAGTCCGACAGCCACAGCGGCAGCGGGACCAGCGTGTAGAGCGTGTAGAGCGGGGTGATGAGCACCTGCGGCGGCAGCAGGTTGCCCGCGGTGAAGACGATGAGCAGGGTCCGGCGCCCGGGGATCCTGGCCCGGGCGATGGCGAAGGCGGCGAACGAGGCCAGGAAGAGCGTCAGCAGCAGGGCCGGGATCACGATGATCAGCGTGTTGAGGTAGTAGCGGGGCAGCTCGGCCTGGCTCCACGCCTGCCCGTAGTAGTCCAGCGTGAGACTTTCGGGCAGCGAGAAGTAGCCGAGCCTGGCCGTCTCCTCGTACGGGCGCAGCGAGGCGTACACGGCCAGCGCCAGCGGCAGCAGCCAGCCCAGCGCCACCAGCGCGAGGAAGGCGTGCAGCAGGACGCGCAGCGGCCTGGCCCGCCGCCGGGCCGGGGCGAGGGCCGTCATCGTTCCTCCCTGAACAGCTGCGACAGGTACGTCACGATGAACCCCAGCGAGATCACCAGCAGCACCACCGCGATCGCCGAGCCGAACCCGATCCGGCTGGCCTCGCCCACGATGTTCTCCGTGACCAGCACCGACAGCAGTTCGAGCCCGTTGCGGCCCTTGTTGATCGCGTAGACGATGTCGAACGCGCGCAGCGCCTCGATCACCGTGATCACCAGCACGATCACGTTGACCGGCCGCAGCGTCGGGAACACCACCCGGAAGAACGTCTGCGCCTCATTGGCTCCGTCGATGACCGCGGCCTCCTTCAGCGCCGGGTCGACGGCCTTCAGCCCCGCCAGGTAGATGATCATCACGTAGCCGACGTGCCGCCAGGCCGCCGCGACCATGACCACCCAGATGTTGACCGACCGGTCGCCCAGCCAGTCGACCGACAGCCCGGTGACCGCGTTCAGCACGCCGTAGTCGGTGGAGTAGACGAGCTGCGCGATGAACCCGACCACGGCCAGCGACAGCACCACCGGCAGGTAGAGCGCGCTCTGGTAGAACCGCGACAGCCGCAGCCGCCGGTCCAGCAGCACCGCGCAGAACAGGCCGAACGGGGTCGCGACCAGCCCGAGGAAGCCCAGCCACAGGACGTTGTTGCGCACGGCCGACCAGAACGGCGGATACTCGCCGGCCAGGTCGCCGTAGTTGCGCCCGCCGACCCACTCGATCGGCCCGAAGCCGTTCCAGTCGGTCGCGGACAGCACCACGGAGGCGAGCGTGGGCCCCCAGACGAGGCCCACGCTGGCGATGACGGCCACCCCCAGCCCGATGACCAGCACGGTCACGTCGCGGGCGGAGTAGCGACGGGTCTTGACGGCCATCAACGGAAGATGTTGGCCTTCTGCTTCTCGATGGACACGAGTAAGGAGTCGATCTCGGCGGGTTTGTCGATGAACGACTGCAGCGACGGGATCATCACGGTGGAGGCGAAGTCGGGCCGGGTGTCACGGTCGAGGAACTGGGCGATGTGCGACGCCTGCGAGACCAGCTCGGCGCCGCGCTTCTGCAGCGCGCTGTAGCCGCTGGTGTCGGCCTTGGAGCTGGCCGCCAGCGTGCCGGGGTCGGCCTCGGTGGCCACGTTCTGCGCGGCCGCCTGGGCGAAGTGCTTGATCAGCGCCTTGGCGCCGTCGACGTTCCTGGCCTTGGCGGAGACCATGTAGCCGTCGATGGGCGCGTCGATCGAGTCGGTGCCGTAGGCCGGGTTGATCTCGGGGAACGTGAAGAAGTCCAGGTCGTCCCGGTCCGCCTCGGGGAACTGCTGGGCGACGAACATGCCGAGCAGGTACATGCCGGTCTTCTTCTCCGCCAGCGACTGCGCGGCCTCCTGCCAGGTGCGGCCCAGCGCGGCCGGCTGGTGGTGCTCCAGCAGCCCGCGCCACGTCTCGAACACCTGCTTCACCCGGGGATCCGTCCACGACTCCTTCCCCGCCATGAGCGCGATGTGGAAGTCGTAGCCGTTCGTGCGCATGTTGATGATGTCGAACGTGCCCATCGCCGGCCAGCCGTCCTTGTCGGCGAACGCGATCGGGACCAGCCCGTCGGCCTTCATCCGCCGCGACAGCGCCGTCAGCTCGTCCAGCGTCTTCGGAGGCTCGTACCCCTTCTCCTCCCACACGCTCTTGCGGTAGAAGACCGCCCACGGATAGTACGTGAACGGTACGAAATACTGCTTGCCGTCGGTGCCCGTCGACGCCGCCTTGAAAGCCGGGGTGTAGTCGGCCCCGATCTCCCGCCACACGTCCGAGATGTCCGTCGCCAGGCCCTGCTCGGCGAAGAACTGCATCCGGTATCCCGCGAACCAGGTGAACACGTCGTCCGGGGTGCCGCGCAGGTAGCGGTTGATGTTCTCCTGGAAGGTGTTGTGGTCCACCGTGTTGACCTTCACCTGGCCGGAGGTGAAGCCTTTCAGCACGGTCTCCAGTGACTTCTTCGGCACCTCGTCCGAGGCGTTGGACCCCAGCGTCACGGCGCCGGCGGCCGTGTTGCCGGTCGTGCTGCCGCCGGGCGCGGGCGCGCCGGAGCCGCACCCGGTCAGGACGGCGGGCACGCCGAACGCTGCGGCGGCCCCTATCAGGAGATTGCGGCGGGAGAGTGGCGGACGTTGGTCCATGATGGTTCCTCCTTGCCGGACCCTCAAGTTCCCCCGAGTTCACTCACCCTTCATCGAAAACGCACCATTTCAAACTGTCAACGTGTGCGTTTCCGCCCCACGAACGCCGAAGAGGCCGCCGAACCCGCTCCCGCGGGCCGACGGCCTCTCAGCTGACCGGCTAGTTACAGGCGCTCGGGTCGCTCAGCCTGCGCTGGATGTCGACCAGGATGCCCATCATGTCGTTCTGCGTCTTCTGCATGGTCTCGAACCGGCGGTCCATCGTCTCGAACCGGCGGTCGACCGCTTCGAACCTGCGCTCCACGGCCTGGAAGCCCGCGTCGACCTTCTCCTCCAGGCGGTCGACCTTGACCTCCAGACGCTCGACCCTGACTTCCAGGCGGTCGACCTTGACCTCCAGGCGCTCGACGCGCTTGTCGAGCAGGGTGACCTTTCCGTCGAGGGTCTTGACCCGGGCGGCGACGCCGTTGATCCTCTCCGTCAGATCCTGCGCGATTTCCATGACACTCACCATGGAGCTCCCCTACCTTCGAAGGCAGGGACCGGGGATGTTGGCGATCTCCGGTCCCGATGTCATCCAAAAGCTACTCCGCGTGTGCAGACGACTCCATACGGTTTCTTGGCAATGCTGGAGCCCCAGCATTACCCGTACAGGGCCTCGATCTCGGGGTCGAAGTCGCGCATGACGAGGTTGCGCTTGACCTTGAGGGTGGGGGTCAGGTGGCCGCTCTCCTCGGTGAGGTCGGCGGCCAGGATCGTGAACTTCTTGATCTGCTCGGCCTTCGACACCATGGCGTTGGCCCGGTCGACCGCGCCCTGCACCTCGGCCAGGATGCGCGGGTCGGTGCGCGGGTCGGCGGGGCGGCCGTTGCCGGACGACCACTGCTCCAGCGCCTCGGGGTCGAGCGTGACGAGCGCGCCGACGAACGGCCGGCCGTCGCCGACGAGCATGGCCTGCGAGATGAGCGGGTGGGCGCGCAGGGAGTCCTCGAGCGGCCCGGGGGCGACGTTCTTGCCCGCGGCCGTCACCAGGATCTCCTTCTTGCGCCCGGTGATGCGCAGGTAGCCGTCGGCGTCGAGCTCGCCGACGTCGCCGGTGTGGTACCAGCCGGCCTCGTCGATCGCCTCGGCGGTGGCCTCGTCGTTGTTCCAGTAGCCGGCGAACACGTTGCGGCCCCGGGCCAGGATCTCGCCGTCGTCGCCGATGCGCAGCGTCACGCCGGGCAGCGGCTTGCCGACCGTGCCGATCTTGTTGGCGCCCGGCATGTTGACCGAGCAGGGGGCCGAGGTCTCGGTGAGCCCGTAGCCCTCGTACACCTCGATGCCGACGCCGCGGAAGAAGTGGCCGAGCCGGTCGCCGAGCGCCGATCCGCCCGACACCGCCGCGGTGAGCCTGCCGCCCGTGGCCGCGCGCAGCTTGCCGTACACGAGCTTGTCGAACAGCGCCCGCCGCAGCCGCAGGCCGAGGGGGGCGCCGCCGGAGCTCTCGGCCTTGCTCCAGGCCACGGCCACGTCGACGGCGCGGGCGAAGATCTTGCCCTTGCCGCCCGCGATGGCCTTCTGCTCGGCGGCGTTGTAGACCTTCTCGAAGACGCGCGGCACGCCGAGCAGGAACGTGGGCTTGAAGTCCTGGAGGTCGGGGGCGACGTTCTTCATGTTCGGGGTGTGCGCCATGATCGCGCCCGCCTCGACGAGCACCACCTGGATCATCCGCGCGAAGATGTGCGCCAGCGGCAGGAACAGCAGCGCCGCCGGGTCCTTGGCGGCGAACAGCGGCTCCAGCGGCCCGCGCAGCACGTTGACGGCGGTGAACAGCAGGTTGTCGTGGGTGATCCGGCAGCCCTTGGGCCGGCCGGTGGTGCCCGAGGTGTAGACGATCGTGGCCAGGTCGGCGGCGCACACCAGGGAGCGCCGCTCGTGCACCGCGGCCTCCTCCACGTCGGCGCCCTCGGGGCCGGCGTCGACCCGCCACACGAGCTTGAGGTCGGGCGCGGCCTCGCGCACGGTCTCCTCGTGCGTGTCGAGCTCGACGAAGACGGCCTTGGCGCCGCTGTCGGCGAGGATCCAGCGGACCTGCTCGGCCGAGGAGGTCTCGTACACCGGCACGGTCACCGCGCCGATCGACCAGATCGCGTAGTCGATGAGCGTCCACTCGTAGCGGGTGCGCGACATCAGCGCCACCCGGTCGCCGTGCTCGATGCCGGCCGCGACGAGGCCACGGGCCAGCGCCACCACCTGGTCGCGGAACTCGCCCGCCGTGACGACCGGCCAGGCGTCGTCCTGCTTGCGGCGCATGACGACCCGGCCGGGCTCCTGCTCGCCCCGCCGGAACACGGTGTCGGGCAGGCAGGCGGCGGCAGGCACATCCACCAGCACCGGGACGCTGTACTCGCGCACGGATCCACTCCTAGTCGGGTGCACGCTTCTGGTATGCGCTGGACGTTACCGCGACAAGTTACGCGCCGGTAGGTTCGTCATCCAGACGTGATGAAGGGCATTCATCACGCTAGCAGCCGTTGTTCATAGGATCGGCCCATGAGGGTCCACGTGGTCAGTGACGTGCACGGCAGGGCGGACGCGCTGGCGCGGGCGGGCGACGGCGCCGACGCGCTCATCTGTCTCGGCGACCTGATCCTGTTCATCGACTACGACGACCACGCGCAGGGCATCTTCGCCGACCTGTTCGGCGCCGAGCAGGCCGCCCGGTTCATCGCGCTGCGCACGGCCAAGCGGTTCGACGAGGCCAGGGCCATGTCGGCGGCGCTGTGGGCGAGCCTCGACGGCGACCCGCGCGAGCACATCGAGCGCAACGTGCGCGCCCAGTACCGCGACCTGTTCGCCGCCATGCCCGCGCCCGCCTACCTCACCTACGGCAACGTCGACATCCCGCGCCTGTGGGCCGACTACCTGCGCCCCGGCCACCGGGTGCTCGACGGGGAGACGGCGGAGATCGGCGGGCTGCGCTTCGGGTTCGTCGGCGGCGGGCTCAAGACCCCCTACCGCACCCCGTACGAGATCAGCGACGAGGCGTACGCCGCCAAGGTCGAGGCGCTCGGCGAGGTCGACGTGCTGTGCTGCCACATCCCGCCCGCCGTGCCCGAGCTGCTCTACGACGTGGTCGCCCGGCGCTTCGAGCGGGGGAGCGAGGCCACGCTGGAGCTGATCAGGCGGACCCAGCCGCGCTACGCCCTGTTCGGCCACGTCCACCAGCCGCTCTACCCGCGCCTGCGCATCGGCCGCACCGAATGCGTGAACGTGGGCCATTTCCGGGGAAAGGGCGTTCCGTACATCCTCGAATGGTGAGCGGCCCAGTATCTTGGTCGCATGGCTGATCGCACCAGTTCGAGCATCGTCATCGACGCCGATCGCGCCGGCGTCATGGCGGTCATCGCCGACCTGCCCGCCTACCCCGAGTGGGCCGGCCAGGTGAAGAGCGCCGAGGTCCTGTCCACCGGCGCTGACGGCAGGCCCGAGTCCGTGCGGTTCGTCCTCGACGCCGGCATGATCAGCGACACCTACACCCTCGCCTACACCTGGAACGACGACCAGAGCGTGAGCTGGCGGGTGTCGGAGCCCGGCAAGATGGTCTCCCGCCTCGACGGCAGTTATCTGCTCGCCGACACGGGCAGGGGGATCGAGGTGACGTACGAGCTCGCGGTCGACCTCGCCGTCCCGATGATCGGCATGATCAAGCGCAAGGCGGAGAAGGTGATCGTGGACACCGCGCTCAAGGGCCTCAAGAAGCGCGTCGAAGGCCGCTGAGGTGAGCCCCCGCGTCCTGCTGTTCACCGGGAAGGGCGGCGTCGGCAAGACGACGGCCGCCGCGGCCACCGCCACGCTCGCCGCCCGGCGCGGGCTCAAGACGCTGATCGTCTCCACCGACACCGCCCACTCGCTGGCCGACGCGCTCGCCGTCGAGCCCGGCGAGGTCGCGCCCGGCCTGCACCTGCACCAGGTCGACACGCAGCGCTCGCTGGAGCGCCACTGGGGCGAGCTGCGCGACTACGCCCGCGGCCTGCTCGCCGAGCTGGGCCTGGACGAGATCACCTCCGAGGAGCTGACCGTGCTGCCCGGCGCGGAGGAGCTCATCGCCCTCATGGAGCTGCGCGAGCACGCCCGCGAGGGCCGCTGGGACGTCATCGTCGTCGACTGCGCGCCCACCGCCGAGACGCTGCGCCTGCTCGCGCTGCCCGAGGCGCTCGACTGGCACGTCAACCGGCTGATGCCGCTCGGCCGCCGGCTGCTGCGGGTCGCCGCGCCGTTCGTGCGCGGCGTCGCCCGCGTCAGCGCGCCCGGTGACGAGGTGGTCGGCGCCGCCGAACGCTTCCACCGCGGCCTGATGGAGGTGCGCGACCTGCTCACCGGCGGCCACGCCTCCGTCCGCCTCGTGCTCACGCCCGAGTCGGTGGTGCTCGCCGAGGCCCGGCGCACCCTCACGTCGCTCAACCTGTACGGCTACCGCGTCGACGCCGTCGTCGCCAACCGGGTCTTCCCCGCCGGTGACGCCGACCCGTGGCGCGCCCAGTGGGTGGAGGCCCAGAGCAGGCTGCTGGCCGAGGCCGAGGAGTCGTTCGCGCCGCTGCCCGTGCACGTCGTCCCCTACCTGCCCGCCGAGCCGGTCGGCAAGGAGGCGCTGGCCAGGCTCGGCGAGGCGCTCTACGGCGAGGCCGACCCGTTCGCCCCGCCCGCCGCGCCGCCGCCGCTGCGGCTGTCGGCCGACGAGCTCACGCTGGCGCTGCCGGGCGCCCGCCACGGCGACGTCGACCTGGCCCGCAAGGGCGACGAACTGATCATCACCGCCGGGCCCTACCGGCGCATCCTGGCGCTGCCCGCCGCCCTCGCCCGCAGGAAGATCAGCTCGGCGGTGCTCCGCGACGGCGCGCTCCGGGTACGGTTCACCTCGGAGGCGAAATCCGACGAAGCGCACGCGACGGGATGAGCGCCGCATCAGCCGGGAGGGCCACATGACCGACAACAACGACAGAGATCCCATCGGGACCGTCGCCGAAGAGGCGCGCAAGCTCTTCGACGCGATCCAGGGCCGGGCCACCCGCCAGGTCGGCAAGACCGTGTTCAACTCGTTCACGGGCGGTGGCGGCGGGCGGGAGCAGAAGGACGTCTGGGGCGAGGCCGTGTCCGAGCCCGAAGGCGAGTACGTCTGCAAGGCGTGCCCCTTCTGCCGCGCGATCGCGGCACAGCGCGAAGGCGCCACGAACCGGGCAGGCGAGGCGGCGGGCGACGTCGCCGGGCACATCATGGCCGCCGGCGGCGAGCTGTTCGCCGCCTTCCGCGAGGCGTTCGACGCGCTGAGCAGGCCCGCCCCCCGCCGGCCGCGCGACGAGCGCGACCGCGACCGCGACCGCGACAATGTCGAGCACATAGACCTGGGATAAAAAGGGGAAGGCGGGCAATGTTCACGATCGGTGTGGACATCGGCGGCACCAAGGTCGCCGCCGGTGTGGTCGACGACGACGGACAGATCGTCCAGCACGCGCTCAGGCCCACCGCCGCCGACCGGCCCGACCTGGTCGCCGAGACGGTCGCGGACGTGGTGCGCGAGCTCGCGGGCGACCGCGAGATCGAGGCCGTCGGCGTCGGCGCGGCAGGGTTCGTCGACGAGACCCGGTCGATCGTACGTTTCGCCCCCAACCTCGCCTGGCGTGAGGAGCCCCTGCAGAAGAAGATCAGCGGGCTCGTCGGCCTGCCCGTGGTGATCGAGAACGACGCCAACGCCATGGCCTGGGGCGAGACCAGGTTCGGGGCCGGGCGCGGGCAGTCCCACGTGGTCTGCCTGACGATCGGCACCGGCATCGGCGGCGGCATCGTCTTCGACGGCCACCTCTACCGCGGCCACTGGGGCATGGGCGCCGAACTCGGCCACATGCAGGTGGTGCCCGACGGGCGGCTGTGCGGCTGCGGCCGCCACGGCTGCTGGGAGCAGTACGCTAGCGGCAACGCGCTCGTCGCCGAGGCCAGGGAGACCGCCGCCCTGCACCCCGAGCGCGCCCGGACGCTGCTCGGGCTGGCCGGCGGCCGGATCGAGGGCGAGGAGGTGACCGAGGCGGCCCGGATGGGCGACGAGGCCTCGCTCGCCGCCTTCGCCAGCGTCGCCGACTGGCTCGGCCAGGGCATGGCCGACCTCGCCGCCGTCCTCGACCCCGGGTGCTTCATCCTCGGCGGCGGCGTGTCCAGGGCCGCCGACCTGTTCCTCGACCGGGCCCGCGCGGCCTTCGAGGAGCGGCTCACCGGCCGGGGCCACCGGCCCGTCGCCGAGGTGCGGATGGCCGAGCTGGGCGCCTCGGCCGGCGTCGTGGGCGCCGCCGACCTCGCCCGCCGCCGCTGACCGCCGGCGGCGCCGCCGGGCCTGAGTCTGCCGCCGTGCCGGGCCCGCCCGGCCGTGACGTTCCCGCTGTCCCGGATGTCCGGGTGGTCACGTACAACCTGCATGGGCTCAGGGACGACGGGGCCGCGCTGGAGCGGGTGATCGCGGCGGCCCGCGCCGACGTGATCTGCGTCCAGGAGGTGCCGCGGCTGCCGCACCGGCGCCTGCGCTGGCGCCGCCTGATCGCGCGCCACGGGCTGCGCACGGCCGGCGGGCACACCAGGCGCGGCGTCGCGGTGCTGGCCGGGCCGCGCGCCCGGGTGCTGCACGCCGAGAGCCACGTGCTCAAGGTGTTCGCCGGGCTGGAGGCCCGCGCGCTGGCCGTGGCCGTCGTGGAGGTCGAGGGGGCGCGGCTGGCGGTCGGCTCGTTCCACCTCGACCTGCACGAGGCCGCCAGGACGTGCCACGCCGCCGAGGCGCTGGAGCTGACCGAGGCCGTCGCCGCCCGCCACGACGCCGAGGTGGTGCTGGGCGGCGACCTCAACGAGCACCCCTGCCGGCCGGCCTGGCGGCTGCTGGCCGCCCGCCTGGCCGACTGCCACGCCGCCGCGCCGCGCGGCGACGGGCTCACCTTCCCCGCCGCCAAGCCCCGCCATCGCATCGACGCCCTGTTCGCCGCGCGCGGGCTGCGTGTCGTGTCGTGCGGCGGCGTGGAAGCCGCGAGCCCCGACCTGACCGGGGCCAGCGACCACCTCCCGGTGCTCGCCGAACTGCGAGTCTTCCCCTAACGGGGCATCAGCGGCGTTCAGCCAATAGCATTTGATCCATGACCCGTCGCTATCAGCGGCGTGCGCTCTCCTTGACCTTGGCGACGTCCGTGGCCCTGTCCGGGGTCACGCCCGCCGCGCATGCCGAGCCCCGCCCCGCCGCCATCGACGCGTGGGAGCGGACGACGAGCGTGCGGCTGGTGGCCGACGGCTCGCTCTCCGACGTGCTTGCCCTGTCCTCCGGCGACGTGTGGGCCGTCGGCCAGCAGCAGATCTGGGACGTGTGGAAGAACCGCGGCACCATCCGCCACTGGAACGGCGAGCGCTGGAGCGAGGCCCCCATCCGCGACACCACCGGGGCGGGCAGCCTGCGTTCGATCTCGGCCGCCTCCTCCGGCGACGTGTGGGCGGCCGGCGACGGCCACGACGGCGTCCCGTTCATCGCCCGCGGCGACACGGGCGGCTTCGACCGCGTCCGGCCGGAGGGGCTGCGCAGCGGCGACTGGCTCGGCGGGATCGACGCGGCGGGCGAGCGGGTCACCGCCGTCGGCAGCCGCGACGACAAGGGCCTCATCGTCACCTGGCACGACAACGAGTGGACGTTCCAGCCGACCAAGGAGAAGGGCGCCCTGTACGCGGTGTCCGGCGGCTTCGCCGTCGGCGACACCGGGCGGGCGCCGCTGATCGTGCACCAGTCCGGCGGCGACTGGAAGAGCATGCCGGTGCCGTCGGTGCCCGGCGGCTACCTGCGTGACATCCACGTCGACAGCGGCAAGCGGGCGCTGGCCGTCGGCGGTGTCTACCACGGCCCCGGCAAGGTCGGCCCGCTCGCCCTGGCCTGGAACGGCAAGCGGTGGAAGCGGCTGTCGCTGCCGGTCAAGGGCGCCCGCCTCTACGGCGTCACCGGCGACGGCAAGGGCCGCTACTGGATCTCGGGCTACGACCCGGCGCGCGCCTCGCAGGCGTTCATGCTGCGCTGCGACAAGCGTTCGTGCGAGGTCCTGCGCGGCGCCGCCGCCGAGGGGCGCAGCAGCGTGCGGCTGCAGGCGGTCGCCTACCTGGCGGGCAGGCAGGCGGTGTGGGCCGTCGGGCACGCCGTCGACGACCAGGAGCGCTACACCGACGTGGTGGAGTCGTTCGGCCCGGGCCAGCCGGACGACCCCGACTCCTGACCCGGTCCTCTGGAACACCGCTGGAGCCCGCTAGAGCACCGCGCCGTCGTCCCAGCCGCCGTCGTTCGGCGGGCCGTCGCCCATACGCACCACCAGCGCCACGAAGCCGCCGATGAAGGCCGCCACCGCGGTGAACAGCGCCCAGCCCTCCATACGCCAGTCGGCCATCGCCGCCACCAGCAGGTAGGCGGGACCGCCGAACAGCGCCAGCCAGGCCAGCTTGGTCGGCAGGTCGAGCTTGGGCAGCGGGGGAGGAGGCGGCGGCTCGAAGTGACCCTCGTCCTCCTCGTCGCCCGGCGTGTCGCCCTCGTCACCCCGGTCCAGCGTGTCGCCGTCACGGGACTCGCGGGGCTCCCTGGGCTCCCCGTTCAGGTCGAGGTCGGCGAACTCCTCCGGTGGTTTCACCACCCGCCGCAGCGGTTCGGCGGGGACGTTCTCGCTGTCCGGCCATGGCTGATCAGCCGAGTCGCGCTCGGCCGTGTCGTTGAAGGACGCGACGATCTGCCGCCAGACCTCGTCCTCGTCACTCTGGGGCGTCACCTAGATGGGCCTCTCCACAGCGATCGCGACTTCCCCCTGGGTGCGATCAGTCCCTCTGCAAGGGTACCGAGGCATGTGTCCGGATGAAGTCGAGGCTCCCGGCAAAGATCCTGTCGGCATCGTTGTCAAGCGTCGCAACATGGTAGCTATCGGTAAGCTCCTCGATCGTGGCCTGGGGCACCTTCCGGCGGATGATCGCCACGCTGGCCGGTTTCACCACGTGGTCCTCGGTGCTGTGGAAGACCAGCAGCGGCTGCGTCACCCGTTCCAGGTCGGCCTGGACCAGGGACCAGAGGCGGGGCAGCGACGCGGCGGCCTTCACCGGGGTGCGCGTGTAGCCGAGCTCGGTCGCGCCCGGCTTCTTGATGTCGTTGGCCACGCCCGGCACCGAGGCGACGAACCACTTGAGCACCGGCGCCAGCCGCAGCAGCGGCACGTCGTTGGTGATCGACGGGTTGACCACCACGACGCCCCGGACGGCGTCGCCGTGCACCTCGGCCAGCCGCAGCGCCAGGCAGCCGCCCAGCGACAGCCCCGCCACGAACACCTCCGCACAGCGCCCCTGGAGGTCCTTGAACGCCTTCTCCACCTCGGCGTACCAGTCCTCCCAGCGGGTGTGGTTCATCTCCTGCCAGGTGGTGCCGTGCCCGGGCTGGCGGGGCAGCGAGACGCTGACGCCGTGCGCGGCCAGGTGCTCGCCCCAGGGGCGCAGCGACTGCGGGCTGCCGGTGAATCCGTGGCACAGCAGCACGCCGACCTGACCTGCGTGATGGTGATAGGGCTCAGCGCCTGGCATGAGCGGCATAACAGCTCCTCCATGCATTTTCATCCCCGAACTGCCCGATCGTCGCACGATCAGGGGCAATTGTGCGAGAGCTGGTGTAGGAGCATCGGGACCGGGATGGGAAGATGACTGTGCTCGCGCAGAGTGCTCGCAGACAGTCGCATGAGGAAGAGGTGGCCGGGTGTTCTACTGGGTGGTCAAGGCCATCTTGGCGCCGATCCTCCACCTCGTCTTCAGGCCGTGGGCGGAGGGCATCGACAACGTGCCCCGGCAGGGCCCCGCCATCCTGGCCGGAAACCACCTGTCCTTCGCCGACCACTTCTTCGGCCCGCTGCAGCTCAGGCGCAAGGTCATCTCCCTGGGCAAGTCCGACTACTTCACCGGGCGCGGCGTCAAGGGCTTCTTCACCCGGCTGTTCTTCAGCGGCGTCGGCACCGTGCCGATCGACCGGTCCGGCGGCAAGGCCAGCGAGGCGGCGCTCCGCACCGGCCTGCGCGTGCTGCGCGAGGGCAACCTGCTCGGCATCTACCCCGAGGGCACCCGCTCGCCCGACGGCCGCCTCTACAAGGGCAAGACCGGCGTGGCCCGGCTCGCGCTGGAGTCGCGGGCCCCGGTCATCCCGTGGGCCATGGTCAACACGTTCGAGATGATGCCGCCCGGCCGGCCGCTGCCCAAGCTCGGCATCCGGCCCGGCGTCCGGTTCGGCAAGCCGCTCGACTTCTCCCGCTACTACGGGATGGAGGACGACCGGCTGGTCCTGCGCGCGGTCACCGACGAGATCATGTACGCGCTGATGGAGCTGTCGGAGCAGGAGTACGTCGACAAGTACGCCGCCAGCGCCAAGGTCGAGATGGAGCGCGCCGCCCGCGCCGCGGCGGCGGGCTGACGGCCGCCCGCCCAGGTCAGTCGCGCAGGGCCTGCTCGGTCCTGCCCATCGCCTTGGTCATCGTCTCCAGCTCCTCGCGGGTGAGCCGGTCGATCAGATAGGCGCGCACCACTTCCACGTGCCCCGGGGCCACCTGCTCCAGGCAGCGCGTCCCCGCGTCGGTGAGCACGGCCAGCACGCCCCGGTCGTCGGACGGGCAGGTCGTCCGCTCGACCAGCCCCGCCTTCTCCAACTGGGTGATCTGGTACGTCAGCGCGCTCTTGGACACCACCACGCCCCGGGCGAGCTCGGTCATGCGCATGCGCCGGTCGGGCGCGTCGGCCAGCCTGACCAGGATCTCCCACTGCGGATGGGTCAGCCCCGCCGCCGCCTTGAGCTGCTCCTCGATGCGCCGTTCGAGCAGGTGGGCGGTGGAGAGGAACGCGCGCCAGGCCGCCATTTCCGTCGGGTCGAGCCACCGGGTGTCACTCATCAGATCAGTCTACTTGTTGTTCACATTTGAACTTTCGCGGTAGAGTCTCGTTCAAATCTGTACGAACTTCAAGGAGTCAACATGCTTGACCGAGCGCGTAACATCGCACTGCTGCTCGCCCGGGTGGCCACAGGCGTGATCTTCCTCGTCCACGGCTACCAGAAGTTCGCCACCATGGGGATCGCCGGGACCACGCAGTTCTTCGAGTCGATCGACATCCCGCTCCCCGGCCTCGCCGCCCCGCTCGTCGCCGTGCTGGAGGTCGTCGGCGGCATCGCGCTCATCCTCGGCGTCGGGCTGCCCGTCTTCGGCACGCTCCTCGCGCTCGACATGGTGGGCGCGATCTTCTTCGCCCACCTCCAGGCGGGCTTCGCCGTCGGCGACGGCGGCTACGAGTACGTGCTCGCGCTCGCCGCGGCCAGCCTGGCCATCGGCTTCACCGGCGGCGGCGCGCTGGCCCTGGACCGGATCCTCGGCCTGGACAAGAAGCTGGCCGGCAGCCGCGCCGCCTGACCGGGGCGACGCGGCACCCGGTCAGGACAGTTCGGTCAGGGCGGTCGGTCAGGACAGGTGGGCGCGGACCTCGCGGATGTGGTCGGGAGTGGTGCGGCAGCAGCCGCCGATCAGCGCGGCGCCCGCCGCCTGCCACTCCTTGGCCGCCTGGCCGTACTCCAGCGGGTCCGACAGCCCCAGCCAGCGGCGCCCGCCGGCGTCCCACGTCTCGCCCGAGTTGGGGTAGACGACGACCGGCAGCTTGCCGGTCAGCTCGGTGATCAGGCCGGGGATGTGGCGCGGCGCGGTGCAGTTGGCGCCGACGGCGACCACCTGCGGGTTGCCGGTGAACAGCGCCGCCGCCTCCGCGATCGGGGTGCCGTCGCTGATGCGGGCCGCGTCACGGCAGGAGAAGCTCACCCACGCCTTGACCGACGGCGTCTCGGCCAGCAGCCGGGCCAGTGCCCGCGCCTCGGCGTAGGAGGGAATGGTCTCGCAGGCCAGCAGGTCGGCCTGGGAGGCGGCCAGGATCTCCCAGCGCGGCCGGTGCCAGGCCAGCAGGCCGTCCTCGTCCAGGTCGTAGTCGCCGGTGTATTCGGCGCCGTTGGCCAGGAACGCCCCGTAAGGGCCGACCGAGGCGGCGACCAGCCCGCCGCCCGCCTCGTCACGGGCCTGCGCGGCCAGCTCGACCGACAGCCCGATCAGCCGCTCGGCCTCGGCCAGGTCCAGCCCCCGGCGCCGGAAGCCGGGGATGGACGCCTGGTAGCTCGCGGTGGTGGCCACGTCGGCGCCGGCGGCGAAGTAGTCGGCGTGCACCTGCCGGACGAGCCCGGGGTCCTCCAGCAGCAGCCTGGCCGACCAGAGCGCGTCGCCGAGGTCGGCGCCGAGCGCTTCGAGATGGGTGGACAGGCCGCCGTCCAGCACGAGTGTGGTCACCCGTCCAGAGTATGGTCCCCGGACGGGTGCGCGGGGCCGCCGCGCCCGCGTGCGCCGGCCCCGCCTTGCCCTTCCCTTGACGTGCCGCTGCCCCGGCTCAGGCGCGCTTCCAGAAGGGCCGCCGCGGCCCCTCATCCCCGGCCCGCCCCTCCGGCCCGGCCCCTCCACCAGGCCCGGAGCCGCCGCCGGTGGCAGGTCCGCCCAGCCCGGGGCCGCCCTCGGGGGCGGGGGCGTCGGGCCGGCCGGGGCCGCCCTCCGGGGTGGGGCCGCCGGGCCGGTCGGGGGCGGTCAGGGCGGTCAGGACCTCGATTGCCCGGCGGCGCAGCGCCTCCGGGTCGGCGCCCGGCCGCTCGGCCGCCTCCAGCTCGCGGGCCAGCGCCGCCAGCTCCGCGTGCCCGCCCAGGTAGGACGCCAGCGCCGCCAGCCGGGAGCCCAGGTCCGCCAGGTAGAGCACGTCCGGCACGGTCAGCGCCTTGAGCCGGTCCAGCTCGGCGGCGAGCTGCGCGCGGACCGTGTCGAGCCCGTGCGGCACCGGCCTGGCTCCCATCGGCGCGCTCCGCGCCGGTCCGGCCGCCATCGGCGCGGCGAACAGCGGCCCGCGCGCCGCCGCCATGACGACCGGGTCGCCCCCGCCGCCGGGGTTGAGCCCGGGAGCGGGCGCGGCCATGGCCCGCATCCCGCGCGGCGCCTCCGCCGCCATCCAGGCGAACCCGCCCGCCGGCGCCGGCATCTCCCAGCCGCTCGGCGGCTCGACCGGCTGGATCGCCCGGTGCTCCGGCGCGCCCTCGGCCACCTGCCTGCTGTCGACGGCCACGTACGCGGTGAAGCGGCACAGCACCCCGTGCTCCAGCGACACGCGGACGATCTCCGGCTCCAGCCCGTGCTCGCCCATCGCGTAGCGGTCCTCCAGCTCGCGCAGGTGCGCGCGCGCCCACACGGCGCGCAGCGCCGGGCTGCCGACGGCCGTCACCTCGACCCGCTGCTCCCACGCCGCCCCGGCCGCCAGCCCGCGCACGGTCACCGCCGAGCCCTCCCGGCACCGCCCGAAGGCCCGCAGCGGAACGCCCGGGAAGATCGAGCCCAGGTGCGTGAGCGTGCCCGGCTCCACGTCCAGGCCCTTCAGCGACAGGTCCGTCACCAGCGGCGCGCCGATCCGGCGGTGGATCTGCTCCATCGCCGCGTCCAGCCGGTCCTCCGACTCCACCAGCTCGCACCGGCCCGCCCCCAGCCCGGCCAGCCTGCCCAGGAACGCCGCGTTCACCGCCCGGTCGATGCCCACCGCGTGCACCCGCATCGCCGACAGCGCGCCACCGGCCCGCTCCAGGATCTGGTCCTCGTTGCCCACCTGGCCGTCGGTCACCAGCACCACGACCCGCTCCCGGCCGCCGTCGCCGCCGCCCAGCAGGTCGATCGCGCGGCGCAGCGGCTCCAGCAGCTCGGTGCCGCCCCGCGCGTCGACCCGCGCCAGATGCTCCACCGCCCGGTAGCGGTTGCGGTCGCCGCCCTCGGCGAGCCCTTCGAACGCCTCCTCCACCACCGAGTCGAACGCCAGCACCGCGAACCGGTCCTGCGGCGTCAGCGTGTCGACGATCCGCGCCGCCGCCCGCCGCGCCGCCACCATCTTCCAGCCGGCCATGCTGCCCGACCGGTCCAGCAGCAGCACCAGGTCACGCGGCGCCCTCGGCGACTCCAGCGCCGGGGGCACCACCGTCAGCGCGAACGTGCCCGCGCCGTCCAGTTGCAGCGCCGTCGAGGCGTCGAACGCCATCCGCAGGATGAAGTCGCGGTCCAGCCGCTCGCCGGGACGCACCCGTACGACACCGCCGGCCTCCTCCACCACGTGCAGGCTGGACGCCAGCTCCCGCAGCTCCAGGCCGCCCGCGTCGACCTTGACCGCCAGTGACAGCCGCACCGGGTCCGGGAAGCCGGGCAGCAGCACCGGGGGACTGATCCTGGACGCGTCCGGCACCGCGTCCGTGTCGGGCGCCACCCCGTCGCCCGCCGCGGGCCCGTCCAGCGGCGTGCCCGGCACGTAACGCGGCGCCACCACCAGCGGGAACCGGAACGTGGCCGCCCCGTCCTCGTACGGCAGCGGCTGGCTCAGCTCCAGCCGCACCGTCACCCGCTCCCCGGGCAGGATGTTGCCCACCCGGATCGTGAACACGTCAGGCCGGTCCTCCTCGGCGATCGCCGCCCGCCGCCCCTCCCGCAGCGCCCGGTCGTAGTCGGCCCGCGCCTGGCCGCGCTCCTTCAGCACGCCCTCCACGACCCGGTCGTCCGCCTCCATCCGGAACGCCGTCACCGCCGCCCGGTCCGGCAGCGGGAACACGTACGTGGCCTCCAGCGTGACGTCGAACGGGTTGCGGAACCCCTGCGCCACCTTCACCCCGGCGACCAGCCCGGACACCTCGGCGGACACGTCCACGCTCTCCAGCGGCAGGTTGCCGCGCGCGGTCCGCAGCGCGCCGATCCCGGCGTCGGGCACCGGCGCGCACCGGGCGGGCTCGAGTGTCGTGATGTTCATGCCAGATTCCTCTCTTCGAGCACCGCGAGCAGCGGCTCCGCAGCCGCCAGCACGGCCTGGATGTCCTCGTCCGACAGAGCCCGTCCCTCCACGAGCAGCGTCACCCGTTCCCCGAGCCTGACCCCCCACAGGGGCGAGGCCTCACCGGGACCGTGCCCACCGGCAGCCCCCCGGCCACGCACCGCCGGACCCTCCGGCCCGTCCGATCCCCGGGGCCCGCCCGCACCCCCGGACGGCGGCCCCGAGGGTGCCCGGGCAGGGGCTCGCGGCCCTGAGAGGTCCTGCGCCGCGGCCGGGGCGTCCTGGACGTACGGCAAATCCCGGGGCCCGTCCGAGGAGGAGTCGGGGGCCGGGTGGCGGGTCCAGAACCGGGGGCCGGGATCCGGGGTGAGGCGGGCCGCCTCCTCCAGCATGGCGTCCGTGGCTCCGGCGAGGGCCGTCTGGATGTCGGCGATGGACAGCCCGGCGGCCTGGAGGCGCTTGACGGCGACGAGCTGGAGCAGGTGCCTGCGCCCGTAGCGGGCGATCCGGCCCTGGCGGGTGAGGGGCGGGTCGACGAGGCCGATCGTGGTGTACCACCTGATCAGGCGCTCGCCCGGCACCTCGCGGACCCGGCCGTTGAGCGGCTGCGCCCGCGAGCGGAGCTGGGCGGCCGCGCGCTCCGCCAGCTCGCCGATCGTCCACGTCTCGCTCATGCCACCACACTGACACTGTCATTGTTGCACTGTCAAGAACGAGGGGAATGAAGCCCGCTTCCCCGGGGAGAGGGGAGGACATGTCTACGATTTCCGGCCCGATCAAGGGTGACGCGCAGAAGACCACCGCCCAGGCTCTCCAGGGCGCTCTCATCGACCTGATCGACCTGTCCCTGGTCGCCAAGCAGGCGCACTGGAACGTGATCGGCTCCCACTTCCGCCCCATCCACCTGCAGCTGGACGAGCTCACCGACCTGGCGCGCCAGCACACCGACGTCGTCGCCGAACGGCTCGTGGCGCTCGGCGTGAGCCCGGACGGCCGCGCCGCCACCGTCGCGAAGGCGACCAAGCTCCCGCAGCCGGAGCACGGCTGGATCGAGGACGGCAAGGTGGTCGCCACGATCACGGACGTCCTCGACGGCATCAGCAAGCGGATGCGCGAGCGCATCGACGCCACCGAGGAGCCCGACCAGGTGTCGCAGGACATCCTCATCGCCGTGACGCAGGACGTGGAGAAGCAGCGCTGGATGTTCCAGGCCCAGCGCTGACCCTGCCGGGGGGACGAGATTCGAAACCGAAGCCCGGAGCCGGAGTCCCGCGCCCCGGGCTTTCGCGTGGCAGTTTGCGTACTGTTCGGACTTGGGGATCCTCCCCATTCACGTCGGTGCGGTGGACTAGCGTGGCATCAAGAGGGAGGCCTGACGATGTCCCGCAAGACTCTCCTCCGCACGGGCCCGATCCGGCAGAGCGGCGCGAGCCCGTACGGCCCGATCACCGAGCCGAGCCCCGGCGAGCCCGCGGTCCCAGGCGGCACAGGCGGCCTGGGCGGTCAGGCGGGCTCGGGCGGTTCGGCGGGGCCGGGGCGGCCGGCCGTGCCCGGCGGGTTCCGGGGGCGGGTGGTGGCACGCTCCGGCGGCAAGGTGGCCGGGCTGACGTGGCACGCCGCGCCCGGCGCGGGCGCGTGCTTCCCCGACGGCCCCGGCTGGATCTACGTCTCCAACGCCGCGCTGCCGGTGGTCGGCGGCGCGTCGGCACTGCGCTTCCGGCCCGACGGCAGCGTGGGCGGCGCCTACCGCATCCTGTCCGGCACCGAGGTCAACCGGGGCGGCGGCGCCACCCCGTGGCACACCTGGCTGTCCTGCGAGCTCGGCCACCGGGGCCGGGTGTTCGAGTGCGACCCGTACGGCATGCGCGCGGGCAGGCCGAGGCTGGCGATGGGACGGTTCGCGCACGGCGGGGCGGCCTGCGACCCCGGGCTCGGCGTCGTCTACCTGACGGAGGCCGAGCGTGACGGCTGCTTCTACCGGTTCCGGCCGGGCGACTGGGGCGACCTGACGGAGGGCACGCTGGAGGTGCTGTGCGGCTCCGGCGCGTGGGAGCGGGTGCCGTCACCGGCCGCGCTGCTCAAGCCGGTCCGCCACCAGGTCGCGGGGGCACGCCGCTTCGACGGCGGCGACGCCTGCCACTACGCGGACGGCGTCTGCTTCCTCACCACCCGAGGCGACAGCATCCAAGGCGGTGGCGGGGCGTTGTGGGCGTACGACACGCGGACCGGCGCGGTGGAGCGGGTGTGCGACGGCGTCGGCGCCGTCACGGCCGCGCCCTCCGGTGACCTGTACGTGGCTCGCCGGGGGTCCCGGATCGACGTCGTGACGCCGGACCGGGAGATGGCGCCGTTTCTCACGCTCGACGGCGACGCCGAGCTGTCCGGCCTGGCGTTCGCGCCCGGCGGCGACCGGCTCTACTTCTCGGCCACGGCGGCGTCCGGCGAGGCGACCACGTACGAGGTGGCGGGCCCGTTCCGGAGCTGATCAGCTCAGGTAGCGCACCAGCATCACCTTGAGCTCCTCGACGAGCTCGGCGGCCCGCCGGGGGGTGGCGTCGCCGGCGAGCGGCATCACGGCCTTGACCATGGCCACCGCCATCGTGCCCATCATCAACGCCCGCTCCTCGTCCAGCCCGGGGGAGCGGCGGCGCAGCATGGCGGCGACCTGGGCGGCGACGGCCTCGTGCAGCACGCGGGCGGCGGCGGCCAGCTTGTCGCCGGTCGCGCTGCCGTACAGCAGCGACCAGTAGGCGGGGCTGGCGGCCTTGAAGGCGACGCTCTCGTCCACGAGCGCGCCGACCAGCGCCTCCAGCGGCACGTCGGGTGTGACCGCCGCGAGCCGGGCCGCCCAGAACTCCTCCCGGTCGGTGGTGTAGCGGGTCACCAGGCCGTCGAGGATCTCCTCCTTGTTGCGGAAGAACTGGTAGAGCGAGCCCGGTGAGAGCCCGGCGCGGGCGGCGACCTGGTTGGTCGTCAGGTCCGGGTAGCCGACGTCGGCGATCACCAGCTCGGCGGCGTCGAGGATCTCCGCCATCCGTTTCAGCCCGCGCGCCTGCCGGCGCACCGCGCGTTCGGTCATGCGGTCTCCCCATTGACAAATGCGAGCATTTACTTGTATTTCTGGTTCGGCCAATGAAACACGAGTAGTTTACCGAGTTTGGGGGCGGGGAGTGGTGACGACCCAAGGGCGGGACGCGCCGCTGCGCAGGCTGGGGTTCTTCCTGGTCAGGCGGCGGCGCGCGGTGCTCGGGCTGGCCCTGGCGCTGGCCGTGCTGGCCGGGGCGCTGGCGGCGGGCGCGGTGCCCCGGCTGTCGCTGGCGAGGTTCGAGGCGCCGGGATCGGAGTCGGACCGGGCGCGGGCCGAGCTGGCAGCCCGGTTCGGCACCGGCAGCCCGGACCTGATCTTCCTGGTGACCGCGAAACGCGGCACGGTCGACGACGCCGCCGTGGAGGCCGCCGGGCGCGAGCTCGCGGCCCGCGCCGCCGCGCACGACGGAGTGGCCGAGGTCGCCTCGTACTGGGGCCGGGGCAGGCCCGCCACCCTGCGCAGCGCGGACGGCAGGCACGCGCTGATCCTCGTGCGCGTCCCCGGCGACGCCGACCACGTGCGGGCGGGCGTGCTGCCCCGGCTGGTCCCGGCGATCACCGCCGAGCACGAGCTGCTGCGGGTGCGGGCCGGGGGAGGGGAGGAGGTCTTCCGCGCCACGGTGCCGCTGGCCAGGCAGGACTTCGTCCGCGCCGAGCTGGTGATCTTCCCGCTGGCGTTCGCGCTGCTCTGGCTCTACCTGCGCCGGGGCCTGGCCGCGCTGGTGCCGATCCTGGCCGGGGTGTTCGCGATGGCGATCGCGCTGGCGCTGCTGCGCGGGCCGCTGCTGTTCACCGGCATCTCGACGTTCGCGCTCAACCTGACGCTCGCCATGGGGCTCGGGCTGGGCATCGACTACTGCCTGTTCGTGATCGCGCGCTTCCGCGAGGAGGTGGCGCTGGGCCGCGACCGGGCCGAGGCGGTGGCCGGGGCGGTCGAGCACGCCGGGCGGACGGTGCTGTTCAGCGGCCTGACGGTGGCCGCGTCCCTGGCCGTGCTGTTCGCGCTGCCGTTCGACTTCCTCAGGTCGTTCGCGTACTCCGGCATCGCCGTGGTGATCGGCGGGCTGGTCGCGGCGGTGTTCGTGCTGCCGGCGGTGCTGGCCGTCGCGGGCGGCGCGATGCTGCCGCGCCGATCCCGGCCCGAGCGGCCTGGCACGTTCTGGCACGCGCTGGCGGTCCGGGTGATGCGGCGCCCGCTGCTGTACGGCGGGGTGGCCACGGCGGTGCTGCTCGTGCTGGCCGCGCCGTTCCTGGGGCTGCGCTTCGGCGTCGCCGACGACCGCATCCTGCCCCCGGACGCCGGGCCCCGCCAGGTGCAGGACGTGATCCGCCAGACCTTCCCCGCCGAGGAGACCGACGCGATCCAGGTCGTCTCCACCGGCGCGGGCGGCGACGTCACCGCCTACGCGGCCGAGCTGTCACGGCTGCCCGGCGTCGCCCAGGTCGACTCGGCCGCCGGCGTCTTCACCGAGGGGCGGCGGACCGGCGACGGCGATCCGTCCCGGTTCGAGGGGCGGGGGAGCTGGCTGTCGGTGGTGCCCTCGGCCGAGGCGCTCGCCGACGACCCCGTACGCCTCGCCGGGGCGGTGCGCGCGGTCGAGCCGCCGTTCGAGGTGCTGGTGGGCGGCTATCCCGCCGAGCTGGCCGACTATCGCGCCTCGGTGGTGGACCGGCTGCCGCTGCTGCTGGCGCTCATGCTCGGCGTGACGCTCGCGGTGCTGGCGCTCATGACGCGCAGCGTGATCCTGCCGGTCAAGGCCACGATCCTGAACGTGCTCAGCCTCGGCGTCATGTTCGGCGCCATCGTCTGGGTCTTCCAGGAGGGCAACCTGTCGGGGCTGCTCGGCTTCACCCCGACGGGCTCGCTCGACCCGAGCATCCCCATCCTCATGCTCTGCGTCGCCTACGGGCTGTCGATGGACTACGAGGTGTTCCTGCTGTCGCGGGTCAAGGAGGAGTACGACAGGACCGGCGACACCGAGCAGGCCGTGGCCGCCGGGCTGCAGCGCGGCGCGCCGCTGATCACGGCGGCGGGCGGCATCCTGGCGCTCAGCTTCGCCGCCTACGCCACCGCGTCGGTGTCGTTCGTGCAGATGCTCGGCGTCGGCATGGCGGTGGCCGTGCTGGTGGACGCGACGGTGATCAGGGCGGTGCTGGTGCCGAGCCTGATGCGGCTGGCCGGGCCGCTCAACTGGTGGCCGCGAGGTCGAGCGACCACATCTCGTCGACCACCTCGACCCCGTTCTCCAGAGCGGGCTCCTGCGAGTCGAGCGTGAACCCGGCGGCCCGGTAGATGCGCCGCGCGCTCTCCAGGCAGGAGCGCGTCCACAGCACCATCCGCCGGTATCCCTCGGCCCGGGCGTGGCGCACGCACTCCTCGACCAGCCGCCGGCCCAGGCCGAGCCCGCGCGCGGACGGCTCGACGAGCAGCAGCCGCAGCTGCGCCGTCGTGGCGTCCTTGCGCACGCAGAACACGCAGCCCGCGGGCGCGCCGCCGGCCTCGGCGATCCACGCCGCGTCGCGCCCCGGGTCGAACTCGCCGACGACCTTCGCCACGGTCCGCTCGAAGGCCATGCCCCAGCCGTACTCCTGCGCGTAGAGCACGCCGTGCCGGTGGACGACCCAGCTCAGGTCGCCCGCGCGCGGCGCTCTGATGACCACCGGCTCGCGCTCGGGCGGCGGGCCGAGCACGTCGCGGATCGTCGCCATCGCCTCGACCAGCCGCCGCTGGCCCTCCTCGGGCAGCCGGGCCAGCAGGCGGCCGATCTCCTCCTGGGAGCGCCGGTCGAGCATGCCGTACGCCTCCGTGCCGGCCGCGCTGAGCCGGATGACCTGCTTGCGCCCGTCGGTGGCCGAGCGCTCGCGGACGATCAGCCCGTCGCTCTCGAAGCGCGTCAGGATGCGGCTGAGGTAGCCCGCGTCCAGGTCGAGCAGGGCCCGCACCTCGCCGGTCTCCAGCTTGCCCGCCTGGGCGATCTCGAACAGCACCCTGCTCTCCGTCAGCGAATAGGGCGAGTGGTGCATGCCGGCCTGGAGGACCCCGATGGCCTGCGTGTAGAAGCGGTTGAACGCCCGTACCTCGAAAGCTCTTGACTCCGTCAGCGAATCCATTGCCTCAGTCAAGCATGAGATGATGGCGGGTGTGAAGAGGCACCTCTACGTCGGCGGCTACGGTCCCGGCATCCTGAGCACCGGCGAAGGGCTGACCCGCCTCGCCTCGCCGTCGTTCCTGGCCCCGCACCCCTCGCTCCCGGTGCTCTACGCGGCCGGCGAGCTCGCCCAGGGCTGGATCACCGCGTTCGGCACCGACGGCGGGCTCTCGCCCTGGGACGAGCGCTCCTCCGAGGGCGACAGCCCCTGCCACCTGGCGGTGCACCCGTCGGGCGAGCTGCTCGCGGTCGCCAACTACGGCGACGGCGTGGCCAGCCTGCACCGCCTTGACGGGCGCGGCGTGTTCACCGGCGATCCGATCGTGCTGCGGCACGAGGGCTCCGGCCCCGACCCCGAGCGCCAGCAGGGCCCGCACGCCCACCAGTGCGTCTTCCATGACGACGTGCTGCACGTCTCCGACCTGGGCACCGACGAGATCCGCCGCTACTCGCTCGACGGCGCGCCGCTGGAGCCGATCCGGCTGCCGCCCGGCACCGGTCCCCGCCACTTCGCCTTCGCCGGCTCGCGCCTCTACGTGGCGGGCGAGCTCGACGGCACCGTCACGCTGCTGGAGGGCGGGAGCGTCACCACCGTGCCCGCCTCTGCCTCCGGGGAGACCAACTACCCGTCCCACCTGGAGCTCGCCGGCGACTTCGTGTACGTGGCCAACCGCGGCCCCAACACGATCGCCGTGCTGCGCGCCGACGACCTGAGCCCGGTCGCGGAGGTGCCCTCGGGCGGCGACTGGCCGCGCCACTTCGCCCTTGACGGCGACCGCCTCTACGTGGCCAACCAGCAGTCGGGCGGCGTCACCGTCTTCGCGCTGACCGGCGGCGTGCCGGCGGCGACCGGCGAGGTGATCGAGGTCGAGAGCCCGTCCTGCGTGCTCCCGGCCTAGCCCGCGCCAGGTCCCGGCCGGCCCTGGCCCCGGGTCAGCGCACCGTGATGACGAGCTTTCCCGGCGCGTCGCCCGCGGCCAGGTCGCCCACCGCGGTGGCGGCCTCCGCGAGGGCGTACGTGCGCCCGACGGCCGGTCGCACGGCCCCGGCCTCGATGAGGTCCCGCAGCGTGTCCAGGTCGGCGGTGCGGGTCAGCGACAGCAGCGGGTCCAGGCGCTGGCGCGTGAACGGAGTGATCAGCCGGGCGGCCTGCAGCCGGCCGAGCCCGCCGAACCACCGGCCGCCGCCCTCGCCGCCGACGAGGGCGAGCCGGCCGCGCTCGGCGAGCAGCCCGCGCAGTTCGCGCAGCGGCCGGTTGCCCGCGATGTCGATGATCAGGTCGTACGTCCCGGTGAGCGGCTCGCGGGTGTAGTCGATGACGGCCCCGGCGCCCAGCGACCGGACGAGGCCGGCCTTGGCCGTGCTGCACACGCCGGTGACGTCGGCGCCGCCGGCGACCGCCAGTTGCGTCGCGAAGCTGCCCACTCCGCCACCCGCGCCGATGACCAGCACCTTCTCGCCGGCCGTGACCCGGCCGACGGCCCGTAACGCGGTCACCCCCGACACGGGCACGGCCGCCGCCTCGGTGAAGCTCAGGTTGGCGGGCTTGCGGGCGAGCTTGCCCGGGCGGGCGACGGCGAACTCCGCGTACGCGCCGGTCGCCGCGCCGTACACCTCGTCGCCGGGGCGTAAGCCGCTCACGCCGGCGCCGACGGACTCCACGACGCCGGCCACGTCCATGCCCGGCACGCGGTTGCGCGGCCGGCGCAGGCCGAAGGCGACGCGGCCGACGAGCGGCAGCCCGGTCATGAGATGCCACACGCCGTAGTCGACGCCGGCCGCGTGCACCCGGATCAGCACCTCGCGGGCGCCCGGCTCCGGCGTCGGGACCTCGCCGAGGCTCAGCGTGCGCGGCGGGCCGTACTCGTCCTGGACGATCGCCTTCATGGGGGGTCTCCTTCGGTGTCGGGGTACTGGAAGACGTCGTCGAGCCCGACCCGGAACACCCGGGCGATGCGGAACGCCATTTCCAGGGAGGGGGAGTAGCGGCCCTGTTCGATCGCGATGATGGTCTGGCGGGTGACGCCGACCCGGTCGGCCAGCTCGGCCTGGGTCATCTCGCCGTGCGCGAACCGCAGGGCCCGGATCGTGTTGGTGACCTGCGTCGGCTTCACCACGTCTGGAAGCCGCCCTTGCGGTAGGCCATGATCTTGGCGATCGAGCTGAGCACCGAGGACAGCACGAACGCCAGGTAGACGGCGTTGGCGATCCAGAAGTGGCGCAGCTCGGCGACGGCCATGATCAGTGCGGCGAGCGCGCCGATGACGACGAAGGACTGCCCGATGCGCTCGCTGACCTGGTTGATCTCGCGGTCGCGCTCGTCGGTGCGGTCGGCGCCCTTGCCGCCCGCGACGGCCATCGCGATGTTGGCCGCGATCCCGGCGACGACGGCGCCGCCGATGGTCCACAGCAGGGCTCCGGCGTAGGCGACGTCGGCGAACGGGCCGTCGCCGGCCCGGCCCAGGACGATCGCCACGTAGATCGCGTACGCGCCGACGGAGAGCACGATCATCACCCAGGCGCGCTTTTCCTCGAAGGCCATGCCGGCTCCTTATGTAAAACAAAGCTGACATTGGTCAATGTAAAACGCCGCGGACACGATGTCAAAGTTTATTTACATGCCAGGCCACGCCCCGCCGGGCACACGGGTGCGGGGCAGGTTAGCGCCGGTCGTCACACGCCAGGGCCACGGCCGCGCGCCAGCGGTCGTAGGCGGCGTCGTCGCGCGCGCCCGGCTCGAAGCGCCGCTCCAGCCGCCACGTCTCGCGCAGCTCGTCCGCCGACCCCCACACCCCCGCGCCCAGCCCCGCCAGGAACGCCGCGCCCAGGGCCGTCGTCTCCCGCACCGCCGGGCGCTCCACCGGAGTGCCGAGCTGGTCGGCCTGGAACTGCATGAGCAGGTCGTTCGCGCTGGCCCCGCCGTCGGCCTTGAGCACCGGGATGCCGTCGCCGCCCATCACGGCCGCCACGTCGCGCACCTCGAACGCGATCGCCTCCAGCGTCGCCCGCACCAGGTGCGCCCGCGTGGTGCCGCGCGTGATGCCGGAGATCAGCCCCCGCGCGTCCGGGTCCCAGTACGGCGCCCCGAGCCCCGTCAGGGCGGGCACGAACACCACGCCGCCGCTGTCGGGCACCGTGCGCGCCACCGCCTCCGACTCCGGCGCGGTGCCGATCAGGCCGAGCCCGTCGCGCAGCCACTGCACCGCCGCGCCGGTCACGAAGATCGACCCCTCCAGCGCGTACGTGCGCTCGCCCGACGGCGCCTGCCAGGCCACCGTCGTCAGCAGCCCGTCCGGCGACCTGACGATCTCCGTGCCGGTGTTGGACAGGATGAACGAGCCCGTCCCGTACGTGCACTTGACCTCGCCGGGCGTGTAGCAGGTCTGCCCGAACAGCGCCGCCTGCTGGTCGCCGGCCACCCCGCTGATCGGCAGGTCCAGGCCGAGGAACGCGGCGGGCTCGGTACGCCCCAGCTCGCCGAAGTTGGGCACGATCGCCGGCAGCGCGGACTCCGGCACGCCGAACAGCTCGCACAGCTCCGGCTCCCACCCGCCCGACTCCAGCCCGTACAGCAGCGTGCGTGAGGCGTTGGACGGGTCGGTGACGTGGCGCGCGCCCGCCGTGAGCCGGGCGATCAGGTAGGAGTCGACGGTGCCCGTCACCACCCGGCCGGACGTGACGCCCTCCCAGGCGCGCGGGTCGTGCGCGGCCAGCCAGGCCAGCTTGGAGGCGGTGAAGTAGGGGTCGAGGCGCAGGCCGGTCAGCTCGGCGACGCGCGGCTCGTGGCCCCGCTCGCGCAGCCGGGCGCAGATCCCGGCGGTGCGCCGGTCCTGCCAGACGATCGCGCGGCGCGGCGCGGCCAGCGTCTCGCGGTCCCACAGCACCGCGGTCTCGCGCTGGTTGGTGATCCCGACGCAGACCGGCGTGGCGGCGGCCCCGCGCAGCGCCTCGGCGCAGGCGCTCAGCGTGGCCTGCCAGATGTCCTCGGGGTTGTGCTCGACCCGGCCGGGCTCCGGGAAGTGCTGGGCGAACTCCTCGTAGCCGCGGGACTCGGCCCGGCCGTCCTCGGACACCACGAGAGCGGTGACGCCCGTGGTGCCGGCGTCGATGGCCAACACGCTCACGAAATCGCCTTTCACTCGGTCCACACGCGTTTGGTCTAGACCAATGCCCGCCTGTATGGGCACAATGCGATTCTGGTCGTGAACCCCGTCGGGAGGAACCCGTTATGCGTATCGGAGTGCTCACCGGAGGTGGCGATTGCCCCGGTCTCAACGCTGTGATCAGGGCTGTCGTCAGGAAGGGAGTGGGCGTCTACGGTCATGAGTTCGTCGGCTTCCGTGACGGCTGGCGCGGCCCGCTCGAAGGCGACACGATGCCGCTCGACATCCAGGCCGTGCGGGGCATCCTGCCCAGGGGCGGCACCATCCTCGGCTCGTCGCGGACCAACCCGATCAAGATAGAGGGCGGCGTCGACCGGATCAAGGACAACCTGGCCGCGACCGGCGTCGACGCGCTGATCGCCATCGGCGGCGAGGACACGCTGGGCGTCGCCAAGCAGCTCTACGACCGCGGCGTCAAGGTCGTCGGCGTGCCCAAGACGATCGACAACGACCTGTCCGGCACCGACTACACCTTCGGCTTCGACACCGCCGTCAACATCGCCACCGAGGCCATCGACCGGCTGCACACCACGGCCGAGTCGCACCACCGGGCGCTGATCTGCGAGGTCATGGGCCGCCACGCCGGCTGGATAGCGCTGCACGCCGGCATGGCGGGCGGCGCCAACGTCATCCTCATCCCGGAGAAGCCCTTCGACATCGACCGGGTCTGCGAGTACGTGGAGTCCCGCTTCCGCACCCGCTACTCGCCGATCATCGTCGTCGCCGAGGGCGCCCACCCGATCGAGGGGCAGATGGCGCTGCAGGCGGGCGAGCTCGACGCGTTCGGGCACGTCCGGCTCGGCGGCATCGGCGAGGTGCTGGCCAAGGAGATCGAGAAGCGCACCGGCAAGGAGGCCCGCACGACCGTGCTCGGCCACATCCAGCGCGGCGGCACGCCGACGGCCTACGACCGGGTGCTGGCCACCAGGTTCGGCCTGCAGGCGATCGACGCGGCGCACGAGGGCGACTTCGGCATGATGGTGGCGCTGCGCGGCACCGACATCGTCCGGGTCGGGCTCGACGAGGCCACGGCCGAGCTGAAGACCGTCCCGGCCTCGCGCTACGCCGAGGCGGAGGTGTTCTTCGGCTGATTGAAAGCGGCTTGCAAGCGGGCGGCCGTACCTTCTGGAGCAGCGGGGTTACCGCTACAACCCCCTTCGAGGGTACGGCTTGCGCCGCGGAGAGTCGGCGGCCCACCACGCGTCGCAAGCCGTACCTACGCATAGTTCAACCGCGGGGCGTGCCGAAGAGATCCACCTCCGGCGCGCCCTCGTCGCCGCCCCGCAGCCGGTCGAGAAACTCCCGCTTGCTGCGCAGCTCCCGCTCCGAGGGCGACAGGGCGACGGCCGGCAGCACCGAGGCGGCGGTCAGCGGTGTGCCCCCATAAGCCAACGCAGGGAGTACGGGGGCACACCGCCGCAGAGGCGACTATCTCCGGCGGCTGCGCGGCGCGGCCTGCTGGTGGGGCACCGGCGCGGGGTAGACCGGCTGCGGCCCGGGAGCGGCGGCGGGGTAGCTGAGCTGCTGCTGCTCCTGCGCGGCCTTGCGGCGCAGCTCCAGGCGGGCCAGGAGCTCGGCGTCCTCGTTCAGCTCCTGCTCCGACGGCGCCAGGATGACCATGAGCAGCATGGTCAGCGTGATGAGGCTGATCACGGTCATCAGCGGCACCAGGAAGTCGAGCGCGTCGGCCCCAGAGACGGCCGCGGGCTGCGGGTGGAGCTGGACGATCATCGCGAACATGCCGGTGTAGTGCATGCCCGCCACGGCCAGGCCCATGACGAGCGCCGCGGCGGTGATCCACACGGTCCGCTTGACCCGCAGCGTGAACCACAGGGCGGTCGTGGCCGCGACCACGGCGATGACCACCGAGGCGATCACGAGGGTGCGGTCGTAGGAGACGTGCGCGGACATGTTCATCGCGTACATGCCGAGGTAGTGCATGCTCGCCACGCCGAGCCCGGTGAGCAGGCCGCCGCCTAGCAGCGCGGGGACGCGGCCCCCGCCGTAGGAGACGAGGAAGAGGCCGGTGCCGACGACGATGATCGCGACCAGGGCCGAGGCGACGGTGAGCGGCACGTCGTAGCGGATCTGGGTGCCCTCCACCTCGAAGCCCATCATGGCGATGAAGTGCATGACCCAGATCCCGGTGCCGCCGATGGAGATGGCCGCGCCGATCAGCCAGCGCATCCGCGAGGCACCTCGCGACGCGTGGGCCTGGGCGGTGAGCCGCAGTCCGAGCATCGATCCCATGCACGACATCACGTAGGCGAGGACCGGCGTGAGCGGACCGTGGGTGAAATGGTCAACAGCGGACATGTAGTGAGATTCCTTGCATTAGGGGTCTCCGGATTGTGCCAGGAGCACTGTCCCTTTCGCATGGATATCTCGACTATCTGTCAACTTGACAAGTCGGAAATGTGAGATGTGCTCATGGATCCCTCGGTGGCCGGTCACGGACTAAACTCGGTGGGTCGCCGCGTTGGTACGAGCGCGCGCATTCCCTGTCTTCCCCGGAGGTTCCACCATGACGATGTCCGCCCTGGGCGAGCCATGCGTTCTGCTCAAGCTGGGCGAGATCGTCCTCAAGGGCAAGAACCGCGAGCTGTTCGAACGCCGCCTGATCAGCAACATCCGCGACGCGCTCCAGGAGCTCGGGCTCAAGCTCGACGTGCGCCGCCGCCACGGCGTCATCGCGATCTTCCTGCCCGACGGCTCGTCGGCCGAGCAGGCCATGACCGTCGCCGAGCGGGTCGCCGACGTGCCCGGCCTGGTGTGGATCCACCCGGCCTGGCGCGTCGCCAAGGACCCCGACGCGGTGCTCAAGGCCGGTCTCGAGCTCGTCGGCGAGCGCGAGGAGATCGCCCGCAAGCCCGCCTTCGCGGTCCGCTCCCGCCGCCGCGACAAGCGCTTCCCGCTGCGCTCCAACGAGCTCGACCGGCTCGTCGGCGGCGCCATCAACGACGCCTACGGCCTGCCCGTCGACCTGCGCAACCCCGAGCTGACCCTGTTCATCGAGGTCGACCGCGACGAGGTGTTCGTCTTCACCGGCGGCCTGCCCGGCCAGGGCGGCCTGCCCGTCGGCAGCAGCGGCCGGGCGCTGGTGCTCATGTCGGGCGGCATCGACTCGCCGGTCGCCGCCTACCGCATGATGCGGCGCGGCCTGCACGTCGACTTCCTGCACTTCTCCGGCATCCCGTTCACCACCTCCGAGTCGATCTACAAGGCCTACGCGCTGGTCAGGAAGCTCGACCGGTTCCAGGGCAAGTCACGGCTGTGGGTGGTGCCGTTCGGCAAGGCCCAGCAGTCGATCCGCAACTCCGGCCAGGACCGGCTCGCGGTGATCGCCCAGCGGCGGCTCATGCTCAAGACCGCCGAGGAGGTCGCCCACCGCATCCGCGCCGCCGCCCTCGTCACCGGCGACGCGCTCGGCCAGGTCTCCTCCCAGACGCTGGCCAACATCACCGCCCAGGACCACGCCGTCGAGCTGCCGATCCTGCGCCCGCTCGTCGGCTGGGACAAGACCGAGATCATGGCCGAGGCCCGCCGCATCGGCACGCTGGAGATCTCCGAGCTGCCCGACGAGGACTGCTGCAGCCTGCTCGCCCCCAAGCGGGCCGAGACCCGGGCCAAGATCGAGGACCTCAAGCAGATCGAGAAGCGGCTGGACGCCGAGGAACTCGCCGTCCAGCTCGCCGACTCGATCCAGGAATACACCCTCTAACCGGGTCAGACCGTCGCCGGGGCCGCCGCCGTCTTGCCCAGCAGCGGCGGCAGGTCCCGCATGACCTGGGCCAGCTCGCCCAGGTCGGCGTCGACGAGCGCCTGCGGCCCGTCGCACAGCGCCTGCTCGGGGTGCGGGTGCACGTCGATGATCACGCCGTCGGCGCCCACCGCCAGCGCCGCCCTGGTCAGCGGCATCACCAGGTCACGCCGGCCGCCCGAGTGCGACGGGTCCACGATCACCGGCAGGTGCGACAGCCGCTGCGCCACCGGCACCGCCGAGACGTCGAGCGTGTTGCGGGTGGCGGTCTCGAACGTCCTGATGCCCCGCTCGCACAGCACCACGTCCAGGTTGCCGCGCTGCGCGACGTACTCGGCCGCCATCAGCCACTCCTCGATCGTGGCGTTCATGCCGCGCTTGAGCATCACCGGCCGTCCCGCCGCGCCCACCGCCTGCAGCAGCGCGAAGTTCTGCGCGTTGCGGGTGCCGACCTGCAGCATGTCGGCGTAGGAGGCGACCAGCTCCACGTCCCGCGCGTCGACGACCTCGGTCACGATCGGCAGGCCGGTCTCCTCGCGCACGTCCGCCAGGATGCGCAGCCCCTTCTCGCCCAGCCCCTGGAACGCGTACGGGGACGTGCGCGGCTTGAACGCGCCGCCGCGCAGCAGCGTCGCGCCCGCCGCCTGCGCCATCCGCGCCGCCTGCAGCGTCTGCTCCGGCGTCTCCACCGCGCACGGCCCGGCGATCAGCGTCACCGTGCCCGGCCCGATCGGCACCCCGCCCACCCGCACCGTCGACCGCTCGGGGTGGTTCTCCCTGCTCACCAGCTTGTACGGGGTCGAGACGCGCATCACGTCGCGCACCCCCGCCATCCCGCGCAGGCTGCCCGCGTCGAGCTGCGTCACGTCGCCCACCAGGCCGACGATCGTCCGCGTCACGCCCTTGCTCACGAACGCCTCCACCCCGGCCGCCCGCACGACGGCGACGATCGAGGCGACGTCGTCGCCCGTGGCTTCCTGGCCCATCACGATCACCATGCTGTACTCCTCCGGAAAACGCGAAAGGCCCCGGGTCCTGGTGGACCCGGGGCCTTTCTGCTCGCCTGTCTGCTAGCGCAGCGTCAGGTGGCGAACGGTCCGACCTGTGGGTCCGTCGCCATAAAAAAACACGAACGCGGTGCGCATAGTGCGCCAATGGTAGCGCACTCGACCCGCTGACGAACCGGCGCGCGGCCGGTGGCAGGATGGTCGGGACCGCGAGTCCCGTGAGGAGAGTGATCGTGGAGGAGCCGCGCCTGCCACCGGGCCAGTACGTGCCCCGCGGCCTACCCGTGATCCACTACGGCAGGGTCCCCCCGTTCAAGCCCGCCACGTGGGACCTGCGCGTGTCCGGCGCCACCGCGTCGGGGGAGGAGCACCGCTTCGGCTGGGACGACTTCGACCGGCTGCCGCGCACCGACGTCGTGGCCGACTTCCACTGCGTCACCAAGTTCTCCGTGCCCGGCCAGCGCTGGCGCGGGGTCACCCCGGCCGACCTCATGGCCGCCGCGCCGCCCGACCCCGGCGTGCGCCACGTCATGATCTGGGCCGAGTACGGCTACAGCGCCAACCTCAGGTGGTCCGACTTCACCGCCCCCGGCACGCTGTTCGCCACCGACCTCGACGACGCCCCGCTCACCGCCGAGCACGGCGCCCCGGTGCGCATGGTCGTGCCCCACCTGTACGCGTGGAAGAGCGTCAAATGGGTGCGCGCCGTCGAATACCTCCTGGAGGACCGGCGCGGCTTCTGGGAGGAGCGCGGCTACCACAACGTCGCCGACCCGTGGCGCGAGCAGCGCTACTCCTACCAGGAAGAACCCGGCGAGGGCCCGCCGTAGGGTTTCCGCCCCCACGCGCGACGATGTTGGTTACGGTTTGCGCATGCTGACCACCGCGTGCGTGGTGCTGCCCCTCCTCGCCTTCGCCCTGGGCTACACGCTGGCCCGACGCCGTGCCAGAGAAGAGGGCCGCTCCGGGGCCGAGGCGACCTTCACCACGCTGCACACGGCCGCGCTGGCCGCCCCCGCGCTGCGGACCGGGCTGCACCGCGACTCCGCCCGCAAGGCCGTGCGTCATCTGCGCGCCCTGCTCGGCACCCACTCCGTCGCGATCACCTCGACCGACGCCGCGCTCGCCTGGGACGGCCCGTGCACCGACGAGGTGCTCAGCTACGCGCGCACCACGCTGGCCGCCGGCCGCGCGCAGGTCTTCCCCGGGGAGCCGTACGGGGCGGTCGTGGTGCCGCTGACCGCCGACGGCAAGATCATCGGGGCGCTGGCCGCGTACGACGAGGAGCTGAGCGCCGCCCTGGTCCGCACGGTCACCGAGGTGGGCCGGTGGGTGTCGGGCCAGCTGGAGCTGGCCGAGCTCGACTCCTCGCGGCGGCGCGCGCTGGAGGCCGAGATGCGGGCGCTGCGGGCGCAGATCTCCCCACACTTCGTCTACAACGCGCTCACCACGATCGCGTCGTTCGTCCGCACCGATCCGGGGCGGGCCCGCGAGCTGCTGCTGGACTTCGCCGACTTCGCCCGCTACGCGCTGCGCCGGGCCGACGACTTCACCACGCTGGCCGACGAGCTCACCTGCGTCGACCGCTACCTGCTTCTGGAACGTGCCAGGTTCGGCGACAAGCTGCGCTTCAGCCTCCAGGTGATGCCCGAGGTGCTGCCCGTCCCCGTGCCGTTCCTGTGCCTGCAGCCGCTGGTGGAGAACGCCATCAAGCACGGCATGCGGGGGCGCGGCGGCACCGGCGAGGTGCGCGTCGTGGCCCGCGACGCGGGCCCGGAGGCGCACATCACGGTCGAGGACGACGGCGTGGGCATGGACCCGGACCGGGCCAGGAAGGTCCTCGACGACGACCCGGGCCGCGAGGGCGCCGGTATCGGCCTGGCCAACGTCGACCTGCGGATGCGCCAGATCTACGGCGACGACTACGGCCTCGTGGTCGAGACCGCGCCCGGCACGGGCACGAAGGTGCGGCTGCGCGTGCCCAAGGCGCAACTCGGCGCGCCCTGATCGGACCCGAACTGTAATCGATTCTTTACGGAACGTGGCCGAGGGGGTTGTGAGCAAGGCTTTCTTACGGCAGCTTAGAGGGCATGCTACGTGTTCTGGCCGTTGACGACGAGGTCCCCGCGCTGGAGGAGCTGGCCTACCTGCTGCGTCAGGACAGCCGGATCGAGCACGTGCGCACCGCCTGCGACGGTGTCGCGGCGCTGCAGGACATGGTGGCGATGATCGGCGGCGGCGAGCGGCTCGACGCGGTGTTCCTCGACATCCGCATGCCCGGCCTCGACGGGCTCGACCTGGCCCGGCTGGTCGGCGGGTTCCCCAGCCCGCCCAAGCTCGTCTTCGTCACCGCCCATGACGAGTGCGCCGTCCAGGCGTTCGAGCTGGAGGCCGTCGACTACCTGCTCAAGCCGGTGCGGGCCGAGCGGCTGTCGGAGGCGGTGCGCCGGCTGGAGGTCGCCTCCGCGCCCGGCCCGCCCGCCGAGCCGGGGCAGGACGACGTCATCCCCGTCGAGCTGGGCGGGCGCACCCGGTTCGTGCCGCAGCAGGCGGTGCGCTTCGCCGAGGCCAAGGGCGACTACGTGCGCCTGCACACGGTCGACGGCAGCTACCTGGTGCGCATGTCGCTGGCGGCGCTCGAGCGCCGCTGGGCCGAGGCCGGCTTCATCCGCGTGCACCGCAGCACGCTGGTGTCGGCCCGGCACGTCAGCGAGCTGCGTTTCGAGGGCGGGCGCGTGATGCTCACCGTCGGCTCCGAGACGCTCCAGGTCAGCCGCCGCCACACCCGCCAGGTGCGCGAGCAGCTCGTCCGCCAGCATCGCGGCGCCGTCACCTGACGGTGCCGCCCGCCTGCGCCCCCCTGCGAGGGGGGCGTGATCGCCATGCGCGGCGTGCGCGGGCGGGCAGGCGTGAACGCGGGCGCGCGGGCATCCTGCCCCGTGCTCGCGCCCCTTGTCATGCCGGGGAGATTTCCCAGGTCACACCGGTCGGGCCGGGCCGTGACGGCGATCCGATGACAGTCCGGAGGGCCTGCCGGCCGACCGCTCGTCGCGCCAGGGTGACCGCTCGTCGATCGGACACGCTCCGTACATCGATGACTACGCACCGCTTACCGAGCTATGGGCCAACGGGGTTTCCCCGGCAAGATCGCGACCGTAGTGTTTCGGCATCGGAAGCCACTCCGGAGCATCGGGAGGCGAGCCGCAAGGCTCCCAGCGGATGCGCCGGACTCCCTGGTGACCACCTGGGTCACCGCGGCTGCCGGGCCCTTTACCGGGGGGTAGGGCCCGCCGGCCGACCACGTGAGGGGGTGCCCGCCGTGGCCCCGATCCGGCCACACGGGGGCGGCCGGACGGTGCCGGGCGGGCACCCCTGTCACGACAGGTCAAGGGCGTGAGCGGGGGGCGGCCGTGCGCGCCCCGTCAGCCGTCACGCAGCCGCTTGAGCGTCTCGATGTCCTCGCGGTGCTTGTCGGCCTTGCCGGGCGTCTCGATGCAGACCGGCACCCCGGCCACCGCCGGGTGGCGCATCATCTCGCCGAACGCCGCGGCGCCGATCAGCCCGGCCCCGATGTTCTCGTGGCGGTCCTTCTTCGACCCGCACGCGTCCTTGGAGTCGTTGGCGTGGATGAGCTTCAGCCGCCCCGGCGCGAGCTTGTGCAGGAGGTCGAACGTCTCCCGCACCCCGCCCTCGGCCGCCAGGTCGTGACCCGCCGCGAAGGCGTGACAGGTGTCGAAGCACACCCCGGCCCGAGGATGCCAGTCGAGCGCCGCCAGATAGGGCTCCAAATCCTGCACGGTCGCGCACAGCATCGCCCCCTGCCCGGCCATCGGCTCCAGCAGCAGGTCGGGACCGCCGTCGGGGATCTCGTCGAGCAGCGGCAGCAGATGCTCGCGCAGCTGCCGCATCGCGTCGTCGCGCGGCTGCGTCACCGCCGAGCCGGTGTGCACCACGACCCCCTTGGCGCCGATGTCGACGCCCCGGCGCAGCGTGTGACGGACGATCGCCACCGAGTTGGCCAGCGTCTCCGCGCTGGGTGAGCCGAAGTTCGCCAGATACGGCACATGGACGAAGGTGTCGACGCCGGACTCGGCCAGCAGCGCGTCCTGGTCGGGACGGCCCACGGCCAGCGCCCACCCGCGCGGGTTGGTGACGAACACCTGGATCATTTCGGCGCCGATGTCGGCCATGTAGGCGAGCCCGCCCTTGGCCAGACCGCCCGTGACGGAGACGTGCCCGCCGATCAGAGAGGTAGGGGTCATGATGGCACTCAGTGTATGGCCAGGCCAGGACCCGTCCGGATGCGGCCTTGGAGCATGACACAAAAGTCTTGGCCAACCGCCGCCCCGGTTGGGAGTTCCCGGGGATGGACCGGGCACCACCGCCATGTGTGTACTCGAGTCATGCCCGACGACGCGCTGGCCCGCTTCAACGCCCTGCCTCCCGAGGAGGCGGAGCGCGACCTGCTGGCCTGCTGCGCCTCCCGCGCGTTCGCCGGCCGGGTCGCCGCCGGCCGCCCCTACCCGTCGCCGGACGCCCTGGCCGACGCCGCCGCCCTGGCCGCCCGCGAGCTCGCCTGGGACGACGTGCTGGAGGCGCTGGCCGCCCACCCGAGGATCGGCGAGCGGACCGGCGGCGCCTGGTCGCGGCAGGAGCAGTCCGGCGTCGAGGACGCCCTGCGCGCCGACCTCGCCGAGGCCAACCGCGCCTACGAGCGCCGCTTCGGCCACGTCTACCTGATATGCGCCACCGGCCTGACCGGCGCCCAGATGCTGGCCAGGCTCCGCGCGCGGCTGCGCGACGACGACGAGACCGAACGCCGGACCGTGCGCGCCGAACTGGCCGCGATCACCCGCCTGCGGGCCGGCAAGCTCCTGGAGGCCGGCCGATGAGCTTCTCGACGCACGTGCTCGACGCGGCCACCGGCCGCCCCGCCGCCGGGATGCGCGTACGGCTGGAGCACGACGGCCGCACCCTCGCCGAGGGCCGCACCGACGCCGACGGCAGGATCACCGGCTGGCAGCCCGGCAACGGCACGAACCGCGTGGTGTTCGACACCGGCGGCCCCTTCTACCCGGAGGTCGTCGTCGCCTTCACCGTGACCGACCCCGCGGAGCACCACCACGTGCCGCTGCTGCTGAGCCCGTACGCCTACTCCACCTACCGAGGGAGCTAGATGGCGATCGTCCTGGGACCCAACCGGTACGGCAAGGCGGAGACCCGGCTCGTGCGCGTCACCAAGGACGGCGGCGTGCACCACCTCAAGGACCTCAACGTCAGCACCGCCCTGTCCGGCGACATGACGGCCGTCCACCTGACCGGCGACAACGCCGCCGTGCTGCCGACCGACACGCAGAAGAACACCGTCTACGCCTTCGCCGCCCGCCACGGCGTCGGCGAGATCGAGGACTTCGCGCTGCTGCTCGCCCGCCACTACGTGAACGCCCGGCCCTCCATCCACCACGCCAGGGTCGAGATCGAGGAGTACGCCTGGGACCGGCTCGGCGACCACTCGTTCGTGCGCGCCGGCGGCGAGAGCCGCACCTGCCTGGTCCACCACGACCGCGACGGCCGCACCAGCGTGGTGTCGGGGCTGAGCGGCCTGGTGGTGCTCAACTCGACCGGCTCGGAGTTCCGCGGCTTCGCCGTCGACGAGTACACCACGCTGCGCCCGGCCGCCGACCGCGTCCTGGCCACCGCCGTCGACGCCCGCTGGCGCCAGCACGGCGGTCGCGCCGACCACGCGACCGTACGCCGCCACCTGCTGGAGGCCTTCGCCGGGACGCACAGCCTCTCGCTCCAGCAGACCCTGTACGCGATGGGGGAGCGGGTGCTCGCCTCCTGCCCGCAGGTGTGCGAGATCAGGCTCGTCATGCCCAACAAGCACCACGTCGCCGTGGACCTGACCCCGTTCGGGCTCGGCAACGACAACGAGGTGTTCCACGCCGCCGACCGACCCTACGGCCTGATCGAGGGCACGGTGCTGCGCGAGGACGCCCCCGACGCCGGATTCGCCTGGGAGTAGCACCGATGGACTTCTTGCGCCCCACCACGTGGGCCGAAGCGCTGGCCGCCAAGGCCGACCGGCCGGACGCCGTGCCGATCCAGGGCGGCACCGACGTCATGGTGGAGATCAACTTCGGCGTGCGCCGGCCCGCCGCGCTGCTCGACCTCACCCGGATCGCCGAGCTCGCCACCTGGACGAACCAGGACGGGCGCCTGCGCATCGGCGCCGCCGTCCCGTACAGCGTGATCATCGACCGGCTCGGCGGCGAGCTGCCTGGGCTGGCCCAGGCGGCGCGGACGGTCGGCTCGCCGCAGATCCGCAACCGCGGCTCCGTCGGCGGCAACATGGGCGCGGCCTCGCCCGCCGGCGACAGCCACCCGCCGCTGCTGGCCGCCGGCGCGCTGGTCGAGGCCGAGTCGCGTGACGGCGGCGTCCGCATGATCCCCGCCGACGCGTTCTACACCGGCGTCAAACGCCACGCGCTGCGCCCCGACGAGCTGATCAGGGCCGTGCACCTGGCCCCGGCGACCGGCCCCCAGTACTTCTCCAAGGTCGGCACCCGCAACGCCATGGTGATCGCGGTCTGCTCGTTCGCGATCGCGCTGCACCCCGGCGAGCGCCGCGTCGGCACCGGGCTCGGCTCCGCCGCGCCCACCCCGCGCCGCGCCCTGGAAGCCGAGGAGTTCCTGGCCAAGGAGCTCGACTGGGCCGCGCCGCTCACCCCCGCGCTGCTGGACCGCTTCGGCGAGCTGTGCGCCGCCGCGGCCTCGCCGATCGACGACGTACGCAGCAGCGCCGCCTACCGCCGCCACGCCGTCGCCGTGATGGCCCGCCGCACGCTCGCCTGGGCGTGGCGCGACCACCTGGGAAGGAGGGCCGCCTGATGCGTCTGACCTGCACCGTCAACGGCCGCGAGGAAACCGTCGAGGACGTTTGGGAAGGCGAGAGCCTGCTGTACGTGCTCCGCGAGCGGATGGGCCTGCCCGGCTCCAAGAACGCCTGCGAGCAGGGCGAATGCGGCTCCTGCACCGTCTACCTCGACGGCGTCCCCGTCTGCGCCTGCCTGGTCGCCGCCGGGCAGGCCGAGGGCCGCCGCGTCCGCACCGTCGAAGGGCTCGCCGACGGCGACCGGCTCGACCCCGTCCAGGAGGCGTTCGTCGAGTGCGGCGCCGTGCAGTGCGGCTTCTGCACCCCCGGGCTGATCGTCCAGGCGCACGACCTGCTCGCCCGCGTCGAACGGCCCTCCGACGCCGAGATCCGCGAGGCCCTGGCCGGCAACCTGTGCCGCTGCACCGGCTACGAGAAGATCCTCGACGCCGTACGGCTCGCCGCTGAGCGCAAGGCGTCCGCGTGACGACCCTGCTGATCGAGAACGCCTACCTCGCCCCCGTCGCCGGACCCGAGATCCCGCACGGCTACCTGCGGATCGACGGCGACCGGATCACCGCGCTCGGCCCCATGGACCGGCTGCCCGCCCTCCCGCACGCCGAACGCGTCGACGCCACCGGCTGCCTGGCCACGCCCGGCCTGGTCAACACCCACCACCACCTCTACCAGTGGGCCACCCAGGGCCTCGCCCAGGACGCCACCCTGTTCGACTGGCTCGTCACGCTCTATCCCGTGTGGGCCGCCATGGACGCCGAGGTCGTGCACGGGGCCGCGCTCGCCGGGCTCGCCCACCTGGCGCTGTCCGGCTGCACCACCTCCAGCGACCACCACTACCTCTTCCCGCACGGCCGCGGCGACCTGCTCGCCGCCGAGATCGCCGCCGCCCGCGACGTCGGCCTGCGCTTCCACCCGGCGCGCGGCTCCATGGACCGCGGCCGCTCGTCGGGCGGGCTGCCACCCGACGACGTCGTCGAGCCGATCGACCGCATCCTCGCCGCCACCGCCGACGCCGTCGACGCCCACCACGACCCGTCGCCCTCCTCCATGCTGCGGATCGCCGTGGCGCCCTGCTCGCCGTTCTCCGTCAGCGGCGAGCTGATGACCGAGGCGGCCCGGCTGGCCAGGGACAAGGGCGTGCGGCTGCACACCCACCTGGCCGAGACGCTGGACGAGGAGGAGCACTGCCTGGCCCAGTTCGGCGTGCGGCCCGTCGCGTACATGGAGCGGCTCGGCTGGCTCGGGCCCGACGTGTGGGTGGCGCACGCGGTGCACCTCAGCGACGGCGACATCGGCAGGCTCGCCGCCACCGGCACCGGCGTCGCCCACTGCCCCTCGTCCAACGGCCGCCTCGGCGCGGGCGTCGCCCGGGTCGCCGACCTGCTGCGGGGCGGCGCCAACGTCGGGCTCGGCGTCGACGGCAGCGCCTCCTCCGAGCTGACCACGATGGCGGGGGAGATGCGGCAGGCGCTGCTCTTCCAACGCGCTCACTCAGGGCCCGACGCCCTCACCGCCCGGCAGGCGCTGGAGCTCGCCACGCTCGGCGGCGCGCGCAACCTCGGCCGCCAGGCCGACCTCGGCACGCTGGAGCCCGGCAAGCTCGCCGACGTGGCGCTGTGGCGGGTCGACGGCCCCTTCACGGCCGCCGTCGACGACCCGGTGTGCGCGCTCGTCCTCGGCCCCCAGCCGCCGCTGGCCCGGCTCCTGGTCGGCGGGCGCACCGTCGTCGCCGGCGGCGAGCTGCGCACCGTCCCGCACGACGCCGCCGGCCGCGCGGGCGTCGCCGCCCACCGCCGCCTCCTGCGCCTCGCGGCGGAGCGCCGATGACGGGCCGATGCCCGGCCGGTGCCCGTGGGTGCCCGGCCGATGACCGCTGGCGCCCGCCCTCTGCCCGCCGACTTCCGCCCCGGTTTTCCACAGGGGGCCGGGGCACGCGCACGGGGCCGCGGGCGGGGTGTGATGATGGGGACCGCCGGCCCGCCCGCCCCCGGCAGGGGGGCCGCCCGTGTCCGTCTCGTGTGGGAGTTCGCAGTGGTTGAGCACGTGCTTGTCGCCCCGGACAAGTTCAAGGGTTCGCTGACGGCGGCGGAGGTCGCCGCCGCCGTGTCGTCCGGGCTCGGCGTCCCGGCGGTGCAGCTGCCCGTCGCCGACGGCGGCGACGGCACCGTCGAGGCCGCCGTGGCAGGCGGCTTCACCCGGGTGACCGCCCGCGTCACCGGCCCCACCGGCGAGCCCGTCGACGCCTCCTACGCCAGGCGCGGCGACACGGCCGTCATCGAGCTCGCCGAGGCGTCCGGCCTGCGCCGCCTCCCCGGCGGCCCCGAGCCGCTCACCGCCACCAGCCACGGCACCGGCGAGCTGATCGCCGACGCCGTCAAGCAGGGCGCCACCCGCGTCGTCCTCGGCCTCGGCGGCAGCGCCTGCACCGACGGCGGCGCCGGGATGGTCCAGGCGCTCGGCGCGCGCCTGCTCGACGCCGAGGGGCGCGAGCTGCCGCCGGGCGGCGCGGCCCTGCGCGACCTCGACCGGATCGACATGTCCGGCTTCCTCGACCTCTCGGGCGTCGAGGTGGTCGTGGCGAGCGACGTCGACAACCCGCTGCTCGGCCCGCACGGCGCCGCCGCCGTCTACGGGCCGCAGAAGGGCGCCACGCCCGACCAGGTCGCCCTGCTGGAGAGCGCGCTGTCCCGGCTGGCCGCCGTCGCCACCCGCATCCACGGCCTCGTCGGCGCCGTCGAGCACGACGACGTCCCCCGCCCGATGGGCGTCGCCGGAGCGCCGGGCGCCGGGGCCGCCGGCGGCGTCGGGTTCGCCGCGCTCGCCTTCCTGCGCGCCGACATCCAGCCGGGCATCGACTACCTGCTCGACCTGCTCGGCTTCAACGAGCAGGTCGAGGGCGCCCGCCTGGTGATCACCGGCGAGGGCTCCCTGGACCAGCAGACGCTGCGCGGCAAGGCCCCCGCCGGCGTCGCCCGGGCCGCCGCCCGCGCGGGCGTCCCCGTCGTCGCCGTCTGCGGCCGGCGCACGCTCTCCGACGACGACCTGCGGGCCGCCGGCTTCGCCGCCGCCTACGCCCTCACCGACCTGGAGCCCGACCCGGCCCGCTGCATGGCCGCCGCGGCCCCCCTCCTCCAGCAGCTCGCGGCCCGCGTGGCCGCCGCCCACCTACCCTGATGCCCCCACCCGCCCCGCCCCCGGTTCCCCCGCCCCAGGCTGCCCCGACCCCGGTGGCCTCGGCTCAGGCTGCCTCGGTCTCGGCGGCTTCGGTTGGGGCCGCCCCGGGCTCGGCGGACTCGGTCCCGCCCGCCAAGGTGCCGTCCGCTCCGGGCTCGGCGGACTCCGTTCCGGGGGCGGCTGCCTTCGCCTCCGTCAGCTCGGGCGGGGGTGCGTACGAGCTGGTGGTGCGGTCGCGGAGGGGGGTGACGCCCGACGGGGTGCGGCCGGTGGCCGTGGCGGTGCGCGGCGGCCGGATCGAGGCGCTGTGCCCGTACGACGCCGAGCTGGCCGCCGCCGAGGACGTCGACCTGCGCGACCTGGCGCTGCTGCCCGGCCTGGTCGACACGCACGTGCACGTGAACGAGCCCGGCCGCACGCACTGGGAGGGGTTCGCCAGCGCCACCAGGGCCGCCGCGGCCGGAGGAGTCACGACGATCGTCGACATGCCGCTCAACTCGCTCCCGCCGACCGTGGACGCCGCCGCGCTCGCCGTGAAGCGGCGCGCCGCCGAGGGCCGGTGCCACGTGGACGTCGGCTTCTGGGGCGGCGCCGTGCCCGGCAACCTCAAGGAGCTGCGGCGGCTGCACGAGGCGGGCGTATACGGGTTCAAGTGCTTCCTGTCGCCGTCGGGCGTGCCGGAGTTCCCGCCGCTCGGGCCGGGCGAGCTGCGGGAGGTCATGGCGGAGATCGCCGGGTTCGGCGGGATGCTGATCGTGCACGCCGAGGACCCGGCGCTGCTGACGGACTGCGCGGGCCCCTCGTACCGGGAGTTCCTGGCGTCGCGGCCGGGAGCGGCCGAGCGCAGCGCGGTCGAACTGGTGGTCCGGCTGGCGGCCGAGACGGGCGCGCGGGCGCACGTCCTGCACGTCTCCAGCGCCGAGTGCCTGCCGGTGCTGGAGGCGGCGCGAGCCGCCGGGCTGCCGGTCAGCGCCGAGACCTGCCCCCACTACCTGGCGCTCGACGCCGAACGGGTGCCCGAGGGCGGCACCGCGTACAAGTGCTGCCCGCCCATCCGCTCGGCCGGCAACCGCGACCTGCTGTGGGACGGGCTCGCCCGGGGCGTGCTGAGCTGCGTCGTCTCCGACCACTCGCCCGCCACCGCCGACCTCAAGGTGCCCGACTTCGCCGCCGCGTGGGGCGGCGTCGCCTCGCTGCAGCTCGGGCTGCGCGTCGTGTGGACGGAGGCGGCGCGGCGCGGCCACGGGCTCGCCGACGTGGCCAGGTGGATGGCGGCGGGCCCGGCCGCGCTGGCGGGGCTGCCGGGCAAGGGCGGCATCGTCCCCGGCAACGACGCCGACCTGGTGGCCTTCGACCCCGACGCCGTCGAGCCCGTCGACGCAGCACGGCTGCACCACCGCCACCCGATCACGCCCTACCACGGCCACGCGCTCAGGGGCGCCGTCCTGACCACCTGGCTGCGCGGCAGGCCCGCCGACGGCGTGCCGCACGGGACCTTGCTGAGGGGAACGTAGATGCCGAGCTTCACCCACCTGCCCGACCTCGCGCTGCGCGGCCACGGCGGAGCGGTCGTCGCCGCCAGCGACGAGGCGTTCGCCGAGAAGGAGGCGCTGATCAGGCCCGGCCGCCCGGAGTTCCGGCCCGCCACGTTCGGCGGCAAGGGGCAGGTCTACGACGGCTGGGAGACCCGCCGCCGCCGCGAGCCCGGCCACGACTGGGCGCTGGTGCGGCTCGGCCTGCCCGGCGTGATCCGCGGCGTCGTCGTCGACACCGCCTGGTTCACCGGCAACCATCCCTCGTCCGCGTCCGTCGAGGCCGCCGAGGTCGCCGGGCATCCTGCGCCCGCCGAGCTGGCCGGGGCGGCGTGGACGGAGATCGTGCCGCGCAGCCCGCTCGGCGGCGACGCCGCCCACCCGTTCGAGGTCACGGGCGAGCGCCGCTGGACGCACGTGCGGCTGAACATCTTCCCCGACGGCGGCGTCGCCCGGCTGCGGGTGCACGGCGAGCCCCGAGCCGACCTGTCGGTGTACGAGGGGCTCGGCCTCGACCTGGCGGCCATGGCCAACGGCGGGCTGGTCACCGCCTGCTCCGACGCGTTCTACTCCGAGCCGCACCACGTCATCGCCCCCGGCCTGCCCCGCCACCAGGCCGAAGGCTGGGAGACCGCGCGCCGCCGCGACGGCGGCAACGACTGGCTGGTCATCCGGCTGGCCGGGCGCGGCCTCATCAGGGTCGCCGAGATCGACACCACCCACCTGCTGCACAACGCGCCCGCCGCCGTCACGCTCACCGGCCTCGACGGCGACCGCGAGATCGAGCTGCTGCCGGCGACCCCGCTGCTGCCCGACACGCCGCACCGCTTCCGGCTGAGCCACACCGAGCCCGTCGAGCGCGTACGCGTCGACATCCACCCCGACGGCGGGCTGGCCAGAGTACGCCTGCTCGGCACCCTGGCCTGACCTCTCAGCGCCGGGCGGCTAGTGCCAGAGCAGCACCTCGGAGTTGGGCGGGCGTTCGCTGTTGGGGGCCGGACGCTGGAAACGCACCACGCCGCCGCCGCCCACCGTGCGCACCCGCACCCGGAAGCCCAGCGCCCGCAGCTCGTTGCGGGCGTCGTTGACGTTCTTGCCCATCACCTGCGGCACGATGACGAACTGCTGGTCGTCGCGGGCCTCCTGGTCACCGTTGAACCAGTGCCAGAAGTCCGTCTGGCAGCGCGACACCGTGATCATCGCCGGGATGCCCTGGTCGACCTCCGCCTTGGCCTTGGGCGCCTGCGCGATCACCGTGCACGGCTCAGCGTCGTCGTCGACCTCGGTGACCTGCACCTGGAAGCCCTGCTGGCTGAGGAACGCGGCGGCCTGGTCCTTCGGCATGCCGTCGACGTCGGGCATCACCAGCCCGGCGCTCACGTACAGGTCGATCTTGGCGCCCTCCTTGACCTTCTCGCCCACCTGCGGGGAGGTGCGGATGACGGAGTTGCGCGCGACCTCCAGGTTCTGCAGGCGGCGGACCTTGCCCACGGTCAGGCCGGCGCTGCCGATCGCGTTGCGGGCGTCCTGCTCGGTCAGGCCCTGCACCTTCGGCACCAGCACCCGCTTGGGGCCGAGCGACGGCACCAGCGTGATCGTCTGCCCGGCCTCGACCTCGGTCTTGGCGGCCGGGTCCATCTCCAGGACGAGCCCCTCGGCCACCTCCTCGTCGTGGCGGCCCTCCACGCGGCGGACCTTGAAGCCCAGGTTGCGGGCGTTCTGCTCGGCGACCGCGAGGTTCTTGCCGACGAGGTCGGGCACCACGGCCAGCGTCTTCTGCGAGAAGTAGAGGCCGGTCAGCGCCACGGCGACGACCATCACCGCGGCCAGCCCCACCAGGAACCAGTTGGGCCGGAACCCGCCGCCCTTGCCCCGCCCGCGCGGCGGGGGCGGCGGCGCGGCCGGCACCTCGGCGCGCGGCTGGATCAGCGTGTGCGCGGGAGCGGCGGCGGGCGGCATCGTGGACGGCATCGGGTGCGGCCTGGAGTGGGCGCCGGACGCGCGGCCGGGCTCGCTCAGCCGGGGCAGCGTGCGGTGCGCCTCGACGGCCGCCACCAGCATCGCGGTCGCGTCGGCCGGGCGGTCGTGCGGCTCGCGGGCCGTGGCGTGCGCCACCAGCGCGTCGATCTGCGGCGGCACGTCGTGGATCAGCGACGACGGCACCGGGACCGTGTCGTGGACGTGCCGGTAGGCCACCGACATGGGCGTCTCGCCGTCGTACGGCTGCCTGCCGGTGACCAGCTCGAACAGCATGATGCCCGCCGCGTAGACGTCGCTGCGCACGTCGGCGCCGCCGGTCGTCACCTGCTCGGGCGACATGTAGCCGATCGTGCCGATCATCACGCCGGTGCGCGTCTGGTTGGTCGCCTCGATCGCCCTGGCCAGGCCGAAGTCCACGACCTTGACCCGGCCGTCGGCGGTCAGCAGCACGTTCTCGGGCTTGACGTCACGGTGGACCATCCCGGCCTGGTGGGCCGCGCCGAGCGCCGCCAGCACCGGGATCATGATCTCCAGCGCCTCGCGGGCCGGCAGCCGGTCGCGCTCGCGCAGGATGTCACGCAGCGTCTTGCCCGGCACGTACTCCATCGACAGATAGACCACGTCGGTGTCGGTGCCCTGGTCGAAGACGTGCACCACGTTGGGGTGGGAGAGGCTGGCCACCGACTTCGCCTCGCCGATGAACCTGCGCACGAACGCCGGGTCGTCGGCGAGCGAGCGGTGCATGACCTTCAGCGCGACGGTCCGGTCCAGCCGGATGTCGAGCGCGAGGTAGACGGTCGCCATGCCGCCCCGGGCGATCCGGGACTCGACGCGGTAGCGTCCATCGAGCAGCCGGCCGACCAACGGGTCGGCAGTCGTCGTGTCCACCCCGCTGAGTTTACGGGCGTTTCGCACCCGGGAGGGCCTGACCATCCGAAACCGATGCCGACCCGTGCCCCGCCCGGCCTCTCACGTGCCCCGCCGTCGCACAGGCCCCCCCGGCACCGGCCCCGGAGAGCCGGTGCGCCCCCGGCAGACGGGAAGAACGTCCCGTCAGGGGGCCAGCGGGGAGGACGCCTCGGCGTAGCGGCGGCGCGGGATGCGCCCCGCCTGCCGCGCCATGCGGCCCGCGCGGACCGCCTCGCGCATCGCCGCAGCCATCAGGTCGGGCCGCTGGGCCCGCGTCACGGCGGTGGCCAGGAGCACGGCGTCGCAGCCCAGCTCCATCGCCAGCGCCGCGTCACTGGCCGTGCCGATGCCCGCGTCCAGGATGACCGGGACCCCGGCCGCCTCGACGATCAGCTCGATGTTGTGCGGGTTGCGGATGCCCAGCCCGGAGCCGATCGGCGCGCCCAGCGGCATCACCGCCGCGCACCCGGCCTGCTCCAGCCGGCGGGCCAGCGCCGGGTCGTCGCCGATGTACGGCAGCACGGTGAACCCGTCGGCCACGAGCCGCTCGGCCGCGTCGAACGTCTCGATCGGGTCGGGCAGCAGGGTCCGCTCGTCGGCGATGACCTCCAGCTTGACCCACGAGGTGCCCAGCGCCTCCCGGGCGAGCCGGGCCGTCAGCACCGCGTCGCCCGCGGTGAAGCAGCCCGCCGTGTTGGGCAGCACCTTGATGCCGCGCTCGCGCAGCACGTCCAGCACCGAGCCGCGGGCGGCCGGGTCGAGCCGCCGCATGGCCACCGTCGTCAGCTCGGTGCCCGACGCGGCCAGCGCCTGGTCCAGCACCTCCAGCGACGGCGCGCCGCCGGTGCCCATGATGAGCCGGGAGGAGAACTTCTCCCCGGCGATGATCAGGTCATCCACCTTGCACCGCCGTCAGCACCTCCACGCGGTCGCTGTCGCGCAGCGCCGTCGTCTCCCACGCGCCGCGCGCGACGACCTCGTCGTTCACGGCCACCGCGACGCCGGTGGTGGCGGTGGTCAGGGTCTGTACGGCCTGCGCGACGGTCATGCCGTCAGCCACGTCGTGCGTACTTCCATTGATCAGCAATTTCATGAAATATCCCGAAATCTAGCGGGTGAGCACAGGGACGCGAGGTCGCCCTCCTCGCCCTGCAGGATCGCGGCCGTGAGCGGGGCCATCAGCACCCCGCCCCGGAAATGCCCCGTGGCCAGCACCAGCCCCGGGGCCGAGCCGGGCCCGATGATCGGCAGGTTGTCCGGCGTGCCCGGCCGCAGCCCCGCCACCACGTCGGCGACCTCCAGCTCCGTCACCCCCGGGACCAGCTCCCTGGCGTCGCGCAGCAGCTCGTACAGCCCGCCGGCGGTCACCCGGGTGTCGAACCCGAGCTCCTCCTGCGTGGCCCCGACCACGAGCTCCCCGTCGCCCCGGGGCACCAGGTAGACCGGCGTGCCGTGCACCATCCCGCGCACGCACCGGCCCAGCAGCGGCTCGGGGGAGCGCAGGCGCATGATCTGCCCCTTGACCGGCCGTACCGGAACGTCGGCCAGCCCGGCGCTCCACGCCCCGGCGGCCAGGACCACCCGCTCGCCGAAGATCTCCTCCCCGGACTCCAGGCGTACGCCGGTCACCCGGCCGCCCTCGCGCGACAGCCCGGCCGCGCGCTCCCGTACCAGCGGGACGCCCCGCCGCTCCAGGGCCACGAGCAGGGCGGCGGTGACGCGGCGCGGGTCCACCCACGCGTCGCCGGGCGCCAGCAGACCGCCGCGCACGGACGGCGCCAGCATCGGCTCCAGCCGCCGGCACTCGCGCCCGGTCAGCCGCTCCACCGGCAGGCCGAGCTTCTCCATGAACGCGGCCAGCTCCCCGAGCGCGGCCAGGTCGTCCCCGCCGAACGCCACGTCCAGCGTCCCGTCGGACCGCAGATCCAGCACGTCCCGCCCCTCGGCCGGCACCCCGCCGAGCAGCGGAAGCCCCCCGAACGGGTCAACCGCGGCGCCCTCGTGGGAGGACGCCTTGCCGGGGCCGGAGACGGCGGGACCGCTCGCACCCCCGGCCCGTGCCGTACTGCCGGATCCCGCGGGAGGTCCGCCCAGGGAGGCGCCCCCGGAGGGCGGGGGTGCGCCGGTGGCGGTGGGGCCGCTCGTGCGGGCGCCGGTCCCTCCAGGGGGGAGGGCGGCGTCGGCGGTGAGGTCGGCGGCGAAGGCGGGCCAGCGGCGCAGGGCGGCGATGCCGAGCCGGAGCAGCGGCTCCTCGGTGTAGGTCACCTCGCTGACCGGCGCCAGCATCCCGGCCGCGGCGTGGGAGGCGCCCGAAGCGGGGGCCGGGTCGACCACGGTGACGGCGCGGCCCGAGCGGGCCAGGCGCCAGGCGATCGACAGTCCGACGACTCCGCCGCCCACGATCACGTCCATGTCCGCTCCCTTCGCCGGCATGATCCGGATCAGGTGTCTTGCGGTCGAAGGCCCGGTGAAGCCTTCCTCTCAGCCCGGTTACGGCCGGACTCCCGCGCGTCTTACGTCCCCCAGCCTACGGCCTCGGTGCGACGCCGCGGCACCGCCCCCGTTATGGTCATGAACGTGAATCGCGTCGTGGTGGTGGGAGCGGGTCTTGCGGGCGTGCGCAGCGTCGAGGCGCTGCGGGCACGGGGGTTCGGCGGCCGGATCACGTTGATCGGCCAGGAACGGCACCGGCCCTACGATCGGCCGCCGTTGTCGAAGGCGGTGCTGCTGGGCTCCGCCGACTCCAGCTTCGTCGACTCCGACCTGGACGCGCTGGAGGTGGATTTCCGGCCGGGCGTCTCGGCCAAGTCGCTGCGTGCGGGCGTGGTGGAGACGACCGAGGGCGAGCTGGGTTACGACGGCCTGGTGATCGCGACGGGCGCGGAGCCGATCCCGCTGCCGGGTGACGGCCCGCAGCACGTGCTGCGGACGCTGGACGACTCGCTGGAGCTGCGGGCCCGCCTGGTGCCGGGCGCGCGGGTGGTGGTCGCGGGCGCGGGCTGGATCGGCGCGGAGGTGGCCACGGCCGCCCGCCGGGCCGGCTGCGCCGTCACCGTGCTGGAGGCGGGCCGGACCCCGCTGGCGCAGGCGGTCGGCGAGGAGATCGGCGCCCGGACGGAGAGCTGGTACGACGGCATCGACCTGCGGCTGGACACGATGGTCGCGTCGGTCGACGAGGGCGGCGTGGAGCTGGTCGGCGGCGGGTTCGTGGAGGCGCACGTGGTGGTGGCGGGCATCGGCGTCCGCCCGGCCGTGGAGTGGCTGGCGGGCTCGGACGTCGACCTGCACAACGGCGTGGTCACGGACGAGCGGCTGCGCACGTCGCTGCCCGGCGTGGTGGCGGTGGGCGACTGCGCCGCCTGGTGGTCGAGCCGCTACGGCACCCGGCTGCGCGTGGAGCACTGGGACACCGCGCTGAGCGCCCCGGAGGTGGCCGCCGCGACGCTGCTGGGCGAGGAGGCCGTGTACGATCCGGTCCCGTACTTCTGGTCGGAGCAGTTCGGCCACATGGTGCAGTACGCCGGCCACCACCCGGCGGGCGAGCGCCTGCTCTACCGGGGCGGGCCGGAGGGCAAGTGGTCGGCCTGCTGGCTGACGGCCGAGGGCGGGCTGGCGGCGGTGCTGGCCGTCGACCGGCCCCGCGACCTCGTGCAGGGCCGCCGGATCATTCAGGAGGGCCGTCGTCTGGACGCGGAACGCCTGGTAGATCCAGATGTACCCCTACGGGATTGTGTTGTTTGAGCAAGCGCGGCATGTGGTAGTTGTGGTTTCGTGACGCTTTCTGTTGCACAGATCGACCGGGAGACCGACCAGCTCGTTGACGAGTGGCTCACTCTCCCCGAAGTGGCCCAGCGCCTCGACCTCTCGATGGGACGGGCCAAGCAACTCCTCAAGGATCACAAGCTGCTCGGCGTGCGCCGCGGCAGCGGCGGGCCACAGGTGCCCGCGGTGTTCCTCGACGGAAAGGACGTGGTGAAAGGCCTTCCGGGCACGCTGACCGTGCTCCGCGACGCCGGGTACGACGATGTGGAGGCGCTGCGCTGGCTGTTCACCCCTGACGACTCGCTGCCGGGGTCGCCCGTTCAGGCGATCAAGGCCGGTCGTCACACCGAGGTCAAGCGCCGTGCCCAAGCCCTCGCTTTCTGACGCCCGCCTCTACCTGTGCACCGACGGGCGGCGTGACAGGGGCGACCTGGCCGAGTTCCTCGACGCGGCGCTGGCCGGCGGCGTGGACATCGTCCAGTTGCGGGAGAAGGGCCTGGAGGCGCGCGAGGAGCTCGCGCTCCTGGAGGTCTTCCGCGACGCCTGCGACCGGCACGGCCGGCTGCTGGCGGTCAACGACCGGGCCGACATCGCCTTCGCCGCCCGGCCTGACGTGCTCCATCTGGGGCAGGACGACCTTCCGGTGACGGTCGCGCGAGAAATGCTCGGCGACGACATCGTCATCGGTCGGTCCACCCACTCCGCCGCCGAGGCTTCCGCCGCGGCGGTGGAGGAGGGCGTCGACTATTTCTGCTGTGGGCCGATCTGGCCCACGCCGACCAAGCCGGGCCGGCACGCGCCGGGCCCGTCGCTGCTCCGGCACGCGGCGGCGCTCGGCAGTGACCGGCCCTGGTTCGGCATCGGCGGCATCGACCTGGCCAACCTGGACGAGGTCATGTCCTACGGGGTCCGCCGCGTCGTGGTGGTGCGCGCCATCACCGAGGCCGACGACCCCGGGGCAGCCGCCGCCGAGTTCGCCAAGCGGCTCACGTCCGCCGCGACGTAGCCGCCACGGCGAGCCCGGCCAGCGCGGTGCGGGCTTCGGGCGTGATCGGCGCCTGGTCGAGCGAGGCGAGCGCCTCGCCGAGATAGTCGCCGATCATGTCCTCGCACGCCCGCAGCGCGCCCGTGCCTTCGATGATCTCGCGCAGCGCGGCCACGCCCGGCTCGTCGAGCGCGGGGTCGCCGAGCAGGCGGCGCACCACGCCGGCCTGCTCGGGGGTGGCGGCGGCCAGGGTGCGCGCCACCAGCATCGTCCGCTTGCCCTCGCGCAGGTCGTCGCCGGCCGGCTTGCCGGTCTGCGCGGGGTCGCCGAACACGCCGAGGATGTCGTCGCGCAGCTGGAAGGCGATGCCGACCCGGGTGCCGTACGTGGTGCACAGCTCGTCGATCCACGGCTCCAGGCCGCCGGAGGCGAGCGCCAGGCCGAGACGGAGCGGGTGCTCGACGGAGTACTTGCCGCTCTTGTACAGGGCCACGCGCAGCGCCGAGTCGAAGGTGTTCTCGCCGTGCGCCTGCTCCAGCAGGTCGAGATACTGGCCGCACATGAGCTCGGTGCGCATGTGGTCGTGCACCGGCTGGGCCGCCGCCAGCGCCCGCGCGGGCAGGCCGCTGGTGCGCCACATCTCGCCCGACCAGATCAGCAGCAGGTTGCCGAGCAGGATCGCGGCGCCCTCGCCGAACTGCGTGGCCGAGCCGTGCCAGCCCGACTTCTCGTGCAGCGTCTGGAAGCGCCGGTGGGCGGCGGGCATGCCCCGGCGCAGGTCGCTCTTGTCCATCACGTCGTCGTGCACCAGGGCGCTGGCCTGCAGCAGCTCCAGCGAGGCGGCGGCGGTGAAGATCTCCGGCACGTCGCCGCCTCCGGCGCCTCGCCAGCCCCAGTAGCAGAAGGCCGGGCGCAGTCTCTTGCCGCCCGCCAGCAGCTCGTCGGCGGCGGTGCGCAGCGGTTCCAGGTCGGGGTCGCCGGTGACGGGCAACTGCCGTTCGACGAACTGCCTGATGCGACGGTCCACCTGGGCGCGCAGGTTGTCCATCTTCGCGGCGTCTGTGCTCATGCCTTGAGACTAGTGGCCGGACATATCGGCTATACCGAGCAGGTAGAGAGTCGGGCGCCGCGCGGCCACCGGGTAATCTTGTCGCATGGCCCTTGGTCGACCCTCCGTCCTGCCCGATCGCGTCCCCACCGTCCGGGAGCTGCTCGCCTCCGGCGGCCGGTCGTTCTCCTTCGAGTTCTTCCCGCCGAAGACCGACGAGGGCGAGCGCCAGCTGTGGAAGGCGATCAGGGAGCTGGAGTCGCTGCGGCCGACGTTCGTCTCGGTGACCTACGGCGCGGGCGGCACCACCCGGGACCGCACCGTCGACATCGTGGAGCGGGTCGCGCGCGGCACCACGCTGACGCCCGTCGCCCACTTCACCGCCGTCAACCACTCCGTGCGCGAGCTGCGCCACCTGGTCGGCCGCTTCGCCGACGCCGGGGTGCGCAACATCCTGGCCGTGCGCGGCGACCCGCCCGGCGACCCGGGCGGCGAGTGGGTCCAGCACCCCGAGGGCGTCCTCTACGCCGAGGAGCTGGTGCGGCTGATCCGCCAGGCCGGCGACTTCTGCGTGGGCGTGGCCGCCTTCCCCTACAAGCACCCGCGCTCGCCGTCCATCGAGTCCGACACCGAGTTCTTCGTGCGCAAGTGCCGCGCCGGGGCCGATTACGCGATCACGCAGATGTTCTTCCAGGCCGACGACTACCTGCGGCTGCGCGACAGGGTGGCGGCCCGGGGCTGCGACACGCCGATCATCCCGTGCGTGATGCCGGTGACGCAGATGAGCACGATCGCCCGCTCCGAGCAGCTGTCCGGCGCGCCGTTCCCGCCCGACGTGGCGGCCCGCTTCGAGGCCGTCGCCGACGACCCGGCCGCCGTGCGCGCGCTCGGCATCGAGCACGGCGCCGAGCTGTGCCAGCGGCTGCTCGACGAGGGCGCCCCCGGCATCCACTTCATCACCTTCAACCGCTCCAGCGCCTCGCGCGAGGTGTTCCAGCGGATCGAGCCGGCGCCCGTCCCGGGCTGATCTCCTGTTGACTGGACGGATGATCGCAGACTTCTGGCTCGACCCGTCCTGCCCCTACACGTGGCTCACCTCCCGCTGGCTCGTGGAGGTGACCCGGGTGCGGCCGGTCGAGGCACGCTGGCACGTGATGAGCCTGTCGGTGCTCAACGAGGGCCGCGACGACGATCCCGAGGGCGACCCGGAGGGCTACCTGTGGGTGCCCGCCCGGCTGTGCGCCTCCGTGGCCGACCGCTACGGCTCCGACGCGCTCGGCCGGCTCTACACCGCGCTGTGGACCACCGGCGGCGACGACCAGGACTGGCTCGGCGACCTGACGACGGCCCTGCGGGCCGCCGGCCTGCCGGAGGACCTCGCCGACGCGGCGCTCACCCCCGAGTCCGACGACCTCGTACGGGCCTCGCACGCAAGGGCGATGGCCGCGATCGGCGGCGAGTCGGGCACGCCGGTCGTCGCCGTGACCACGTCACCGGGGGAGCGCGTCGCCTTCTTCGGCCCGGTGATCTCCCGCGTGCCCGAGGGCGAGGCGGCCGGGCGGCTGTGGGACGGCGTGCTGCTGGTGGCCGGCACCCCGCACTTCCACGAGCTCAAGGGCCGGCCGAGGGCGAACCCCGTGCTGCGCTGAGCGGCGCCGCCACCCGCCCGCAGGGGGACCGGGCGGGTGACGGCAGGGGACCTGCGATCGGAGAGTAAAAGAGCGTGTGCTCTCTGTAATGTTTCGTGCCCCGTGCCAAGCCTGATAAAACCTCGCGTCAGGCGAAGGGCGGCGGGAGGCGTCAGGCGGAGGCTGGCGGAAGGCGTCAGGCGGTGGGCGGCGGGAGGGGGAGCGGGCGGGCCGCGATCGCGTACGCCTCGTGGCCGCCGGGGAAGACGAAGCCGGTCAGCAGGTCGGTGAAGCCCATGCTGGCGTAGAGGTGGCGGGCGGCCGTCGGCCGGTCGTGCGTCGACAGGACCGCGGTGCGCTCGGGGCGGCCGGCGCACAGCGTGGTGATCATCGCGCGGCCGATGCCCTTGCCCTGGTAGTCGGGGTGCACGTGGATCTCGGCCAGCTCGAAGGCGTGGCCCATCCAGGCCTCGGCGGCCTCGTCGCCCGCGCGCTCGCGCAGGGCCCGCAGCACGACCTCGTGCCACCACTGGCCCGGCGCGCCGCGGAACCCGTACGCGAACCCGACGACCAGCGGACTGGCCGTACGGGGTGAATCGTGCAATTCTGCGAAGTAGCACTGGAAATAGGGATATGTCCCATGATTTCGCATGATTGTGGTGCGGCCGGCGATCTGCTCGGCGGGCGGGCGCATGGCGGCGGTGTAGATGCCGATCACCGTGTCCAGCCGCTCGGCGAACTCGGCGGGCCCCGCACCGCGAAACTCGATCATCGTCGCACCCTACTCCCGTCCGGGCCACGCGCCCGGCACGCCGTCACGCGCCTACTCGACGTCGGCCGGGGTGCCGCCGGTGATGCGCACGAGCTCGTCGAACGTCGTCGGGAACACCGTGTGCGGATGGCCGCCCGCGGCCCACACCACCTCGTGCTTGCCCAGCCAGGTGTCCACCAGTGTGCGCACCGGAGCCGGGTGACCCACGGGCGCCACGCCGCCGATCGGCTGCCCGGTCGCCTCCCTGACGAACTCCGGCGTGGCCCGGCGCACCTTCCGCACGCCGGCGGTGCGCGCGACGAGCTCCACGTCGACCCGGTGCGCGCCGCTGGTCAGCACCAGCAGCGGCTCACCGTCGGCGTCGAAGATCAGGCTGTTGGCGATCGCGCCGACCTCGCAGCCGAGCTGGGCCGCCGCGGTGGCGGCGGTGGGCGCCTTCTCCGGCAGGACGACGATCTCGCCGGCCGCTCCCAGGCTCCGGAGCGCGGCTTCCACGCGTATCGCGTTGGCGGGCAACTTCTCAGACATGCGCACACTCTAAACAGGTTGAGCATCACTTGACCGTGTCCAGTGGTGGTATAGGGTCCGTTGATTCGTTTGTTAATGATTTGAGAGGTGATACCGGTGCGGGGTCGACCTGGGATGGCCGCTCTCCTGACGGCGGGGGCCGTCGCACTCGCCGGATGCGGCACGACGACGGTGGCGCACACGTCAGCAGCCGCTCCCTCCGCCGTTCCTGCCGCCGCTGTGCCCGCCGCTGTGCCCCTGGCCGCGGGCGCCGCCGCCTCGGCCCCGGTCACGGCGCCGGACAAGAAGCTCAAGCTGGGCGACAAGGGCAAGGCCGTCGTCTGGCTGCAGCAGCGCCTGCGGGACCTCGGCTACCGCCCCGGCAAGGCCGACGGCCGCTACGGCGGCACCACGCTGGCCGCCGTGTGGGCGTTCCAGAAGGTCAACGGCATCAAGCCGACCAGCACCGTCGGCAAGGCCACCTGGTCCGCCCTGGAGGCGCCCAAGGCCCCGAAGGTCCTGGCCCCCAACGGCAAGCCGACCCGCGCCGAGGTCAACCTGACCACCCAGATCCTGGTCCTGTACGTGCGCGGCGAGGCCAGGCTGATCAGCCACATCTCCTCCGGCAGCGGCATCCCCTACTGCGAGACCACCGTCTGGCAGGGCAAGGAGCAGCGCTTCTGCGGCTCGGCCACCACCCCGACGGGCACGTACAAGACCACCTGGCGCCGCGACGGCTGGCACAAGTCCTACCTCGGCGAGCTGTACAACCCGATCTTCTTCAACGGCGGGATCGCCTTCCACGGCGCGCTGTCGGTGCCGCTCCAGCCCGCCTCCCACGGCTGCGTCCGGCTGCCGATGAACGTGGCCGAGGAGCTGCCCGGCCTGCTCGGCACCGGCGTCCCCGTGCACGTGCGCGGCAAGTTCCGGCGCTGACCCCGGCCCGCTGACCCCCGCATAACGTCCGCGTCACCACATCGGGTGACGTGGGGGTTATGCGGCGCTTGGTGGACTCTCCGGGCCGGCGCCGGGAGGGACCCGGTGACGGCACTGGGGGAGATCCGTGCTGTCCGCTGCCGTCCCGTCCGTCGTCCCGCCGGCCGCGCCGGAACGGCCGCCGCGCGCCCGCCGCCGGTTCGCGCTCCCGAGCCTGCTGGTGGCGGGCTTCGTGGCCCAGGTGCTGGTGAGGCTGTGGCTGTCGCGCTACCACGCCGGGCCGGTGGCGAACCCGGACGAGACCGGCTATCTCGCCGGGGCGCGCTGGCTGGCCGGCGGGCCCGCCGCCGACTTCAGCGGCACCACGTTCTACCGGGGCGGCTACCCGCTGCTGCTGGCGCCGATCCACTGGCTGACCTCCGACCCCGCCACCGTCTACCGGCTGGTGGTCGTGGCCGGGTCGGTGGCCGCCGCCACGGCGTTCCCGCTGGCGTACCTGCTGCTGCGGCGGTTCGGGATCGGCCGGCGGGGCGCGTCGGCGCTGGGGTTCGCCGCCGCCCTCGCGCCGCCGGGGCTGCTGTTCTCGGGGCTGGCGCTGGCCGACGCGATCCTGCCCAGCATCGTGCTCGGCTGGCTGCTCGCCGTGCACGACCTGGTCAGGCGCGGTCCCGGCCGGGCGAGGGCATGGCCGGGAGCACGGGCAGGGGTGCTCGCGGGCGCGCTCGCCGCGTACGCCACGGCGGTGCACCTGCGCGGCACGGTCGTCCTGGCCGTCCTCGTCGTGCTCATGGCCGGGCTCGTGCTCGCCCGCCGCGGGTACGGGACCGCCGTGCTCCCCGGGGCGCTGGTGGCCGCTGCGGTGGCGGCGGCCGGGTGGGCGCTCAACGCGGCGGTGTCCGCGGCCCTCTACCCGCGCGGGCCCCGCGACCTCACCGCGCTGCTGGTCTCCCGGCTCACCACGCCGGACGGGCAGGCGTGGGCGCTGTCCGGGGCGGCCGGGCAGCTCTGGTACCTGATCGCCGGAACGTGGGGGCTCGCGGGCGTCGGCCTGGCCGGGGCCGCCGTCGTCACCGTGCGGCGCGGGCCGCTCGCGCGCCGGGTGACGGCCGCCGCGCTGCTGGCCGTGACGCTCGGCATCGCCTACGCCTCCTCGGCCGCGCTGCCCGACGAGCACCGGGTCGGCAACTACGCCTACGGCCGCTACCTGTCGTGCGTGGCGGTCGCCTGGATGCTGGCGGGGCTGCTCGTGCTGGTGCGCGCCCGGCGGGCGGCGGCGCTGCGGCACGTGGCCGCCTCGGCCGCGCTGCTGGCCGCCACCGGGGGCGTCGCCGCCTGGTACGCGGGGGACCGGCTGCGCCGCTACGCGTACATCGCCTTCGACTTCCCCGAGACGTCCTTCCTCAGCGGCGTACGCGACGCGCTCGACCTGGTCGCGACGTCCCGGGCGGCGCTGATCCTGCTGGCCTGCCTGGCGGCCGCCTGCCTGTTCGCCCGCCGCCGTACCCGGATCGTGGTGGCCACGGCGGTGCTGGCGGCGGTGCACGTGGCCTTCGCCGCCGACCTCGCCCCGAAGGCGCCGCCCGCCCCCGCCACCGGCTGGCTGCACGCGCCGCCGCCCGGCGGTGGGTTCGCGGTCGACACGCGGGTCCACTGGGGGATCTGGGTGCCGCTCACCCACCGCGTGTGGTGGACGGCCCTGGACCTGTACGACGGCCGCAAGCAGGGGCCGCCGCCGGGCGCCTGCAGCGCGCTCGTGCCCGAGGACGCCGGGCCGCCGCCCGCCGGGTGGGTAGCCACCGGCGAGGGCGGAAAGGGGCACGGGTGGACGGCCTGGCGCGACCCGGCGTGCCCCGCGTCACCCAGGAGGTGACTCAGGCGGACATCCTCCCGGGACGGGCGCCACCCGGATCGGCCGGGTCCCAGTGGGCCAGGCCGCGCACGGCGACGCCGGCGGCCATGGCCATCACCTCCCACACCTGATCGCCGACGTCGCCCCTGTTCAGGCTCGCCATCGTGGCGAGCTTGACCGCGCCCACCAGCGAGCCGACGACGGCCGCCGCCTCCACCAGGTCGAGCTCGCCGGCGTACGCCTCGTGCACCGCCTCGGCGAGCCGCAACTGGCTGTCGAACAGCAGGCGCAGGCCACGCGCCTGGAGCGCCGGCACGCTCATGATGAGGTCCATGCGCCCCTTGGCCTCGTCCAGGACGTGGCTCGCACCGCCGACCGCGGAGTCCATGCCGTGCTGGAGCACCCGCGTCAGCAGCTCGGCCACCGGCTCGCCCGGCCGCCGGTCGGCGACGCGGGCCAGCAACTCCTCCAGCCGCGCGGCCGAGTCGTAGAAGACCACGTCCTCCTTGCTGGCGAAGTAGCCGAAGAACGTGCGCGTCGACACGTCGGCCGCGGCCGCGATCTCCGCGATCGTCGTCTCCTCGTAGCCCTTCTCGGTGAACATCCGGATCGCGGCGTCGGCCAGCGCCCGGCGTGTGCGCTGCTTCTTGCGCTCCCGCAGTCCTGACATGTGCGAACTGTACTGCATGCGAGTTCGTTTTTCACCTGTTGCAAATTTGCATCCGATGAGCTTTTCTGGAGATCGAGGCGAGAGGAGCCCATCAGATGACCGATCTGACCATGACCACCCGGCGCGAACGCCCCTTCGACCCGCCGGACACCTTCACGCGCATCCGGCAGCAGGCCGCGGTCCACCGGATGACGTACGCCGACGGCCACGAGGGCTGGCTGATCACCGGCTACGACGAGGCCCGCGCCGTGCTGGCCGACCCGCGCTTCAGCAACCGGCCCGAGCTCATGCACCCGCCGATCGCCCGGCCCGGCTTCAAACCGGAGGACGCCGGCAGGTTCAGCGTCCCGCCCGGCTTCTTCCTGCGCATGGACCAGCCCGAGCACACCCGCTACCGCAAGCTCCTCACCGGCCAGTTCACGGTCCGCCGGATGAAACTGCTCGAACCGCGCGTCCAGGAGATCGCCGAATCCTGCCTGGACGCCATGGAGGCCGGGCCGCGCCCCGCCGACCTGGTCGAGGCGTTCGCGCTGCCGATCCCGTCCCTGGTCATCTGCGAGCTGCTGGGCGTCCCGTACGAGGACCGCGAGCGGTTCCAGGACGACTCCCGCATCCTGGTCAACCTGGAGACCAAGGCCGACGACGCGCTCGCCGCGCTCGGCCGGATCTCCGCGTACCTGAGCGGCCTCATCGGACGCAAGCGCGCACACCCCGAGGACGACCTGCTCAGCGGCCTGGCCGTGGGCGGCGAGCTGGACGACGCCGAGCTCACCGGCGTCGCGATCCTGCTGCTGATCGCCGGGCACGAGACCACCGCCAACATGCTCGGCCTCGGCACCTACGCCCTGCTCACCAACCCCGACCAGCTCGCCGCCATGCGCGACGACCCGTCGGTGGTCGACAACGGCGTCGAGGAACTGCTGCGCTACCTCAGCATCATCCACCTGGGCCCGATCCGGGCGGCGCTGGAGGACGTCGAGATCGGCGGGCGGCTCATCGCCAAGGGCGACGCCGTCACCCTCCACCTGCCGGTCGTCAACCGCGACCCCGGCCGCTTCCCCGGCGCCGACACCCTCGACGTCACCAGGCCCGCGGGCGGCCACCTGGCCTTCGGCCACGGCATCCACCAGTGCCTCGGCCAGCAGCTCGCCCGCATCGAGATGCGCATCGGCTACGCGGCCCTGCTGCGCCGCTTCCCCGATCTGCGCCTGGCCGTGGAGCCGCACGAGGTGCCCATGCGCACGGACATGAGCATCTACGGTGTGCACCGGCTGCCCGTCACCTGGTAGGTCTAGAACATGGAGATCAAAGCCGACACCACGGTCTGCATCGGGGCGGGCATGTGCGCGCTCACCGCGCCCCAGGTGTTCGACCAGAGCGAAGACGACGGCACAGTCATGCTGCTGAAGCCCGAGCCGCCCGCCGACCAGGAGGACGCGGTCCGCCGGGCCGTGACCCTCTGCCCGTCAGGGGCGATCGCGATCGCCTGACGCCGGTGGCCGCCCGTCCTCCACGGGCCGGCGGCCACCGGCGTCACTGACGGCCGGGACGACCTCGTACACGCGGGTCGTCCCGTACACGTCGCCGGGCCGCCCGCCGCGGCGCGTCACCGTGCGCACGTGGCGGAAACGCCCGGTCCCGAGCAGGTACGCCTCCTCGACCGGGTTGAAGTAGATCACCGTGATCGGGCGGGGCCGCCGGTCGGCCGAGGCGATCAGGCCGTCCATCGTGGCCGCGAAGATCTCGCCCCTGAACGGGTTGTTCAGGAACACCACCGTGGCGTCGTCCGGGATGACGTAGTCCAGCACGTCGGAGTTGACGAACTCGACGCCGCCCGCGCGCAGCCGCAGCCGGGTGCCGGCCAGGTTCGCCCGCGCCACCTCGGTCAGCTCCGCCGACAGCTCCACGCCGATCACCCGCCTGAACGGGTAGCGGCTGGCCGCCTCCAGCGCCATCCGGCCCTTGCCCGCGCCCAGGTCCACGAACACGTCGCCGCCGCCCACGTGGTCCCGGGGCAGCGCGCGCCGCAGCGTGCCCCAGTGGGCGGGGGAGTAGTAGACCCGTTCCGGATGGTCGAGCCCGAAGTCCGACAGATCGGCGAAATCGGCCGTGCTGACGCCGAACCGCCGGTCGTACAGCAGCCGCGACAGCCGGTTGCGCACCGAGCGCAGGCTCAGCGGGCCGCCCAGGTGCATCACGTCCTCGCCGAGCTGCAGGCCCGCGTCGAAGGCGAACGCGGCGGGCGCGCCGATCGCCACCGCGCCGATCAGCAGCGGCACCCGCCCCCGCACCGCCCCGGTGAACCTGGCCAGCGAGCTCGTGTCGTACGCGACGGTCATGGAGCCTCTCCTCGGGGGTGTGAAGTCGGGGCGGATGGCACGTTCCCGGGCGTACGCGCTCCCGGACGTCAGGAGCCGGTCGCGAGCTCCCGGTTCACCCGGGCGGCCACGAGGTGCGCGCGCCGGCCGATCAGCGCCAGCCCGCCCACCAGCAGCAGCGCCTGCGCCAGGGCGAACGCCACCCCGGCCGGCTCCGGCAGGTCCAGCGCCGCCTCGGCGGCCACGGCGGCGGCCAGCACCCCCGCCATGACCAGCGCCAGCCCGCGCATCGGCCCCCGCGCCCAGGCGTGCGCCGCGTCCCATGCCTCACGCGAGGCCAGCGTCTCGCGGGTGCGCAACCCGGCCAGGCCGTTACGGGAGTCGGCCGCGCCGGACTCGTCGTGGAACGGGACCAGCAGCAACGCGAGAGCAGGAAGGGTCAGGATCGCGGTCATCAGAACGGGGCCCATGCCGGTCATGCTAGCCAGGGCCGGGACGGGCGTCAGGCCTCCCCCGGGCGACGGTTCGGCGGCTCTTGGGACACGCTGATCGAACCTGTGTTCGTGGAACAGGTTGACACCGAGCGTGATCGAAATTATGTTCGACCTAGTGGCGTGAGGCTCGCGGCTCACGTCGTCGGACCTGGTCGTGGGTGCCGCTTCCCCCACGCGGCACCCGCGGCCAGGCTCCACGGGCGAAGGGCGCGTCCTCGTCGTCGGCGGAGACGAGTGGGCGCGTCCTGGCCGGACGGGGAGAGGGGAAGCTCCTCGTCCGGCCGGCCCGGCGGAAATGTCGGTGCGGTCTGCGATTGTTGACCTCACCGGCTGGACGCCGGGGAGTCGCCCCACGACTCGAAGGAGGCGCGCAAGATGGCACCACGGCACAGAGACACGCCCGGGCCCCGGCTGTCGCCTGCGGTTCGGGCACACCTGACCGACTCCCGTTCCTGCCTGGCGGAGGCGGCCGCCGCCCGCACCCCGGCCTCGCGCTACGTGTCGGCCCACCTCGCGGCCCTGCGCGCGGCAGCGGCGATCCTCGCCGCCCGCCCCCGGCCCATGGAAGGCCGCCGGCGTCGCCTGCGCAGCGCCTGGGAGCTGCTGCCCGAGGCCGAGCCCCAGCTCGCCGAGTGGGCCGCCTACTTCTCGGTGAGCGCCGCCAAGCGCGCCGCCGCCGAGGCGGGCATGGTCCGCGGCGTCAGCGCCGCCGACGCCGACGAGCTGCTGGCCGAGGCCGACACGTTCGTCTCGACGGTGGAGGACCTCCTGGGCGTCCCCGCCCAGCCCCAGCTCCCCACCGCCGTCCCCCTCGCGGGCTGACGCCCTCCCGCTTCGCACGCGGGTGGACCCTCACGTCCGGCACGTGAGGGCGCCGCCGCTGCCCGGCCTCACGCCCGTGGTGTGACGCCTGCGGCCGGGCCGCCTGCCGTGGCGGCGCTCCGGGCTGCCCGGCGCGGCAGCCCCCGTTCGGCGTACGCGCATGCCGTCGACGGCCCGCGCCCGATTCCGACGCGCCGCCCTCACGCCTCTCCCGGGACCGCGGACGGCCGAACCGCGTGGCGGGAAGCCCGTTGGGCCCGCAGGCAGGTCGTCCCCGGCTCCCGTGAAGGCCGCCGCCACCCTGGCCTGGTCTTCCCGGGCGCGGCCCCGGCTGGGTCCTCCGGGCGCAGCCCTGGCCCATTCTTCCCGGGCGCGCGCCCAGGGCCCGGTCTTTCCGTGCGCGTTCACGGCCCGTCCCCTTGGGGGCGTTGCCCCCGGCCGGCCTTCCCGGAGGCGATCCCAGCGGGCAGCGGCGGGCCAAGTCCTTCGCGAAGGCGGCCCCAGCGCCCGGGAAGGCGGTTTCCGCGCCCCAGGAGGGCACTTGTGGCCCCTTGGGGCACCTTGGGTGTGTTCGTCGCCTGGAGAGCGTTCTCCGGCCCTTAGGGAACGCTCCCACGTGCCCGCAGGGCCGGTCCTGGGCCCCGAAGAAGGGGCGGGGTGGGTTGGGGAGCGGCCGGCGGCGGGAGAGGGCGGGAATGGTGACCAGATTGGCGTGCTTTGTTGGGTTTGTCCTAAAACGGTCAACATGCCAGTAAATGAGCATGAAAAAGGGGCGCTCCGTGGGTCTCGGGCGCCCCTTGGGGAGTCGGTCGCGGGTCAGAAGGACTCGACGGCGCGCCGGGCCTCGGCGTCGAGGACGCCCCAGCTGATGAGCTCCTCCGTCAGCTCACTCGGCGACTTGTCGTAGATGACCGCAAGGGAGCGCAGGTCCTCCTGGCGGATCGACAGGACCTTGCCGTTGTAGTCGCCACGCTGGCTCTGGATGGTGGCGGCGTAGCGGGCCAGGGCGCCGGCCTTCTCCTTGGGCAGGGTGGCAAGCCGCTCCAGGTCGATGACAAGCTTGGGCGTCGGCCCGAGCGGGCTCGGCGCGGCGCCGCCCGGCAGCAGCTCCGAGACGGGCACCCCGTAGAAGTCGGCAAGCTCGGCAAGCTTCTGCACGGTGACGGCGCGGTCGCCGCGCTCGTACGAGCCCACGACCACGGCTTTCCACCTGCCGCGCGACTTCTCTTCGACTCCGTGCAGGGACAGGCCCTGCTGGGTGCGGATGGCGCGGAGTCGTGCACCCAGCGACTTTGCGTACTCAGACGGCATTGTGTGGCCCCCCGGCTCTCGTATCTATAGCTCTCAGTAGATTGTGCTCCCTTGCGGCGAATGCCTGAGCCACCGGGGGTACGGTGCCGGGTCCGGCGCCATGGGGTGGCCGTGGCCCCCGGGCTGCCCCCGGGAACGCCGCGCGGTGTTGGTTACGCTCAGTGACGGTAAAGGGGTGGACGCCTAAGGTCAAGCTGATTGGAAAAAAGATGCCGAATCCGATCCGGTATGGAACGCCACTTAAGCCCCTCATGTCCCGGTGGTAACACTACTTCGTCATAGTTTGCCGAGTAACAGGGCCGGTTTCGGCACCGGGGCGAAAGCGGATCAGGGCTGACGGGTCAGGATCATGACCGGCCTGGTCGCCGCCCGTACGATCTTGATGCTGGTGTCGCCGAGGAACACCCGCCTGAGTGGCCCCGAGTCGCTGGAGGCGCAGATGACCAGCTCGCCGGGCAGCCACGTGCCCGCGCGCATGGCCTGGGCGACGTTGCGGCCCTCCAGGATCTCCACCTCCACCTGGGTGCGCCGCCGGTGGCCCCGGGCGGCCGACTTCAGGTCGGCGGCGGCCTGGTCGCGCAGCCGGGCCAGCATCTCCTCCTCGGCCCTGGCCGGGCGGCCGCTCCTGAGCACCAGCGTGACCAGGCGCAGCGGCAGGTCCAGGCCGGTGGCGATGGCGGCGGCGCGCTTGACGGCGGCGTCCGCGCCGGGGCCGCGCCGGTAGGCGACGGTGAGGCGCTCAAGCGCGGCGGGCGGCTCGTCGGCGTAGCCGCGCGGGGCCAGCAGCACCGGCACCGGCGAGGCGTGCAGGAGCTGGTCGGCGGTGCTGCCGAGGGCGATACGGTCCTTGCCGCCGCCGGGCGCCGACCCGATGACGACCACGTCCGCCGAGCGCTTGCGCGCCAGCTCCACCAGCCCGCGCCCGCTGCCCTTGTGCGTGTAGGCGAGGTAGGCGGCGTTCTCCCCGATCTCCTTGCCGGCCAGCTCGCCGGTCAGCTCGCGCGCCTGGTCGAGGGTGGCGGCGGCCTGCTCGTCGAGGTAGGCGGCCCACGCCCCGGCGTCGGCGCGCGCCGGTCCCGGCGGGCCCCAGGCGGGCGGCTTGACGGCGGCGACCGTCAGCCGCGCGCCGGTCTGCCTGGCCAGCAGCACGGCCAGCGTCAGCCCGTCGCGGCCCCGGGCCTCCGGGATGAATCCGGTCAGCACGTTCTCGAACCGCATCAGCGCACCTCGGCGTTCAACCGCGAGTGGCGGTAGCCGTACAGGAAGTAACAGACGAGCCCGGCCAGCATCCACAGGCCGAACGCCGCCCAGGTGACCCCGGCCAGGCCGGCCATCACCAGGACGCACAGGATGACGCCGAGCACCGGCGTGAGGGGGAACAGCGGGGCGCGGAAGCTGCGCGGCAGGTCGGGGCGCCGGTAGCGGAGCACGAGCACGCCGGCGTTGACGATGGCGAAGGCGAACAGCGTGCCGATGCTGGTGGCCTCGGCGAGCTGGCCGAGCGGGACGAGCCCGGCCAGCACCGCGATGAACAGCGTGACGATGAGCGTGTTGGCGACCGGCACCTGGCGGCGCGGGTTGACCCGCTGGAAGATCCGCGGCACGAGCCCGTCGCGGGACATGGCGAACAGGATGCGCGTCTGGCCGTACATGACGGTCAGGACGACGCTGGCGATCGCGATCACCGCGCCGAACGAGACGACGAGCCCCGCCCACGTGGAGCCGGTGGCCAGGTCGGCGATGAGCGACAGGCTGGCCTCGGTGCTCTCGGGGTCGAAGTCCGTCCACGGCATGGCGCCGATGGCGGCCAGCGCGACGAGCACGTACAGCAGGGTGACGACGGCCAGTGACAGCACGATGGCCAGCGGCAGGTCGCGTTTGGGGTTCTTGGCCTCCTCGCCCGCGGTGGAGGCGGCGTCGAAGCCGATGTAGGAGAAGAACACCTGCGACGCGGCGGCCGTCACCCCGGCGACGCCCATCGGCGCGAACGGGGCGAAGTTGCCCGCCTGGAAGCCGGTGAACGCCACCACGCAGAAGAACACCAGCACGGCGATCTTGATGAGCACGAACACGCTGTTGGCCGTGGCGCTCTCGGAGGAGCCGCGCAGCAGCACCCAGGTGGCCAGCAGCACGATGAGGATCGCGGTGACGTTGACGACGCCGCCGTCCTGGCCGGGCGAGCGGGTGACGGCGTCGGGCAGCGTCCAGCCGGTCAGGCCGTACAGGAAGGCGTTGAGGTACTCGCCCCAGCCGACGGCGACGGCGGCGACGGAGACGGCGTACTCCAGCATGAGGCACCAGCCGCACACCCAGGCCACGAGCTCGCCCATGGTCGCGTACGCGTAGGAGTAGGACGAGCCGGACACCGGGATGGTCCCGGCGAGCTCGGCGTACGACAGCGCGGAGAACAGGGCGGTGATCGCCGCCAGCACGAACGCCAGCACCACCGCCGGTCCGGCCTTGGGCACGGCCTGGCCGAGGATGACGAAGATGCCGGTGCCCAGCGTGGCGCCCACGCTGAAGAGCGTGAGCTGCCACAGCGACATGGTGCGGCGCAGCTCGCCGCCCTCGCCCCGGCCGCCCTCGGCGACGATGCGCTCGGCCGGCTTGGTGCGCAGCAGGCCGCGGATCAGTGACACGGCGGGCCCTCAGATGCCGTCGCGTTCGAGCGGGCAGCTCATGCAGCGCGGCCCGCCCCGGCCCCGGCCGAGCTCGCTGCCCCGGATGGTGATGACCTCGATGCCGTTGTCGCGCAGGTAGTTGTTGGTCGTGGTGTTGCGCTCGTAGGCGATGACGACGCCCGGCTCGACGGCCAGGCCGTTGCAGCCGTCGTCCCACTGCTCGCGCTCGGCGGCGGAGACGTCCTGCGTCGGCGTCAGCACGGTGATCTCCGGCAGGTCCAGCGCGTGCGCGATGGCGGCGTGCATGTCCTGCGGCGGATGGTCGGTGACCAGCAGCTCCTTGTCGTTGCGGCCGGGCTCGATCGTGTAGGCGGGCAGCATGCCGAGCCCGGCGTACTTGGTGAACACGCCCTCGTCCAGCATCGTCATGACGGTGTCGAGGTGCATGAACGCGCGGGCCTTCGGCATGTTGAGCGCCACGATGCGGCGCGCCGAGCCGGCCCTGAAGAGGTTGCGGGCCAGCATCTCCACGGCCTGCGGCTGGGTGCGCTCGCTCATCCCGACGAGCACCGCGCCGCGCCCGATGACGAGCACGTCGCCGCCCTCCAGCGTGGCCGGCGCCACCGCGTGCCCCGGCATCCACACGTGGTAGCCGCCCGGCCCCGGCCGGTCGAAGCCGCCGGCGAACATCGGGTGGAACTGGTAGATCGCCTCCATGTTCACCGTCTCGCGCATCCGCGCCTTCTTCTTCATGGCGTTGATGGACACGCCGTCGTACACCCAGCAGGAGGTGTCGCGGGTGAACAGGTGGTTGGGCAGCGGCGGCAGGATGAAGTCGTCGCGGCCGAGCGTGTGGAAGGCCACCGACCGCGGCTCGCAGCCCAGCGCGGCCAGCTCGCCGCGGGTGATGCCGCCGGTCAGGTACGTGGACAGCGTGCCGGCGTCCATGGCGTCGAGCGCGTTGCGGATGTCGTCGACCGCCACGGGGCCCAGCCACCGCTCGTCCACGACCGCGTCCAGGATGTGCTTGCGCGCCTCGGGGATCTCCACCGTCTCGCCGAGCAGGTCCGACAGCAGGTGCACGACGACGCCCCGGCCGCGCAGCACCTGCTCGAACTCGCGGTGCTCCTCGACCGCCCGCTGCACCCACAGCACGTCGTCGAAGAGGAAGGCGTCCTTGTTGGACGGCGTCAGCCTCTTCAGCGACAGCTCCGGCCGGTGCAACAGGACCTGGTGGAGCCGGCCCACCTCCGAATCGACGTGAAATGTCATTTTCCCTCTATCCCCGGAAACCCCCTGTGTGACCCATCACCTGACGCCTACCCCGCCGTTGCCGCTGGTAGCCGCCTGGTACTGTGTGTGCCGACCAGCATCCTTTAAGACCCGTCCTGTGAGGCGGGAAAGGTGGTGAATCCCTCATGTCCGAATCCAGGGCCGTGCTCGAAGGCCCGGACATCCATCGGGCGCTCACGCGCATCGCGCACGAGATCCTCGAACGAACCAAGGGCGCCGACGAAGTCGTCCTCCTCGGCATCCCGACCCGCGGCGCCACGCTGGCCCGCCGGCTCGGTGACCGCATCGAGCAGTTCGAGGGGCTGAAGATCCCCGTCGGCTCGATCGACATCACCATGTACCGCGACGACCTGCGCCGCGGCCCCGTCCGCCCGCTCGGCCGCACCGAGGTGCCCGCCGACGGCATCGACGGCCGGACCGTCGTCCTCGTCGACGACGTCCTCTACTCCGGCCGCACCGTCCGCGCCGCCCTCGACGCGCTCAACGACCTCGGCCGGCCGACCGCCGTCCAGCTCGCCACGCTCGTCGACCGCGGCCACCGCGAGCTGCCGATCCGCGCCGACTACGTCGGCAAGAACCTGCCCACGGCCAAGAGCGAGAAGGTCAAGGTCTTCCTGCAGGAGATCGACGGGCGCGACGCGGTCCTGCTCATGAAGGAGGACGCCAGATGAACCGTCATCTCATCTCCGCCGGCGACCTCACCCGCGACGACGCGCTGCTCATCCTCGACACCGCCGAGGAGCTGGCGAGAGTCTCGGAACGTTCCATCAAGAAGCTGCCCACGCTGCGCGGGCGCACGGTGGTCAACCTGTTCTTCGAGGACTCCACCCGCACCAGGATCTCGTTCGAGGCGGCGGCCAAGCGGCTGTCCGCCGACGTGATCAACTTCTCGGCGAAGGGGTCGAGCGTCTCCAAGGGCGAGTCGCTCAAGGACACCGCGCTGACGCTGGAGGCGATGGGCGCCGACGCCGTCGTCATCCGGCACGGCTCGTCCGGCGCGCCGCACCGGCTGGCCAACTGGGTGCACGGCAGCGTGGTCAACGCCGGCGACGGCACCCACGAGCACCCCACCCAGGCGCTGCTCGACGCCTTCTCGATGCGCCGCCGCCTCGGCTCGCTCGACGGGCGCCGCATCACGATCGTCGGCGACGTGCTGCACAGCCGGGTCGCCCGCTCCAACGTGCTGCTGCTGCACACGCTCGGCGCCGAGGTCACGCTGGTGGCCCCGCCGACGCTGCTGCCGGTCTCGGTCGACACCTGGCCGTGCGCGGTCTCCTACGACCTCGACGGCGTGCTGCCCAAGTCCGACGCGGTGATGATGCTGCGCGTGCAGAAGGAGCGGATGAACGCCGCCTACTTCCCCAGCGAGCGCGAATACTCCCGGCGCTACGGCCTCGACCGTGACCGGTTCGCCAAGCTGCCGGAGGAGGCCATCGTCATGCACCCGGGTCCGATGAACCGGGGCATGGAGATCGCCGCCGAGGTGGCCGACTCGCCCCGCTCGACGATCGTCGAGCAGGTCGCCAACGGGGTGACCATCCGCATGGCCGTGCTGTACCTGCTCCTCGGGGGGGAGATCGCGTGATCATTCACAACGTCCGGATTCTCGGCGGCGAGCCGGTCGACATCCGCATAGCCGACGGCGTCGTGGCCGAGGTCGGCACCGGCCTGACCGGCGGCGAGGTGATCGACGGGCAGGGCGCCGTCGCGCTGCCCGGCCTCGTCGACCTGCACACCCACCTGCGCGAGCCGGGCCGCGAGGACGCCGAGACCGTGCTCACCGGCACCCAGTCGGCGGCCCGCGGCGGCTACACCGCCGTGCACGCGATGGCCAACACCTCGCCCGTCGCCGACACCGCCGGCGTCGTGGAGCAGGTCTGGCGGCTCGGCCGCGAGTACGGCCTGTGCGACGTGCACCCGGTCGGCGCCGTCACGGTCGGCCTCGACGGCCGCCAGCTCGCCGAGCTCGGCGCGATGGCCGACTCCGCCGCCCGCGTCCGCGTCTTCTCCGACGACGGCAAGTGCGTCAGCGACGCCGTGCTCATGCGCCGCGCGCTGGAGTACGTCAAGGCGTTCGACGGCGTCGTGGCCCAGCACGCCCAGGAGCCCCGGCTCACCGAGGGCGCCCAGATGAACGAGGGCGTCGTCTCCGGCAGGCTCGGCCTGACCGGCTGGCCGGCGGTCGCCGAGGAGGCGATCATCGCGCGTGACTGCCTGCTGGCCGCCCACGTCGGCTCCCGCCTGCACGTCTGCCACGTCTCCACCGCCGGCTCGGTCGAGATCCTGCGCTGGGCCAAGTCCAAGGGCTGGAACATCACCGCCGAGGTGACCCCGCACCACCTGCTGCTGACCGACGACCTCGTCGAGGAGTCGCCGGCCGGCGCCTACAACCCCATCTACAAGGTCAACCCGCCGCTGCGCACCCGCGCCGACGTCGAGGCGCTGCGCGCGGCGCTGGCCGACGGCACCATCGACGTCGTGGCCACCGACCACGCCCCCCACCCGGTGGAGGACAAGGAGACCGAGTGGTCGGCCGCCGCCATGGGCATGGTCGGCCTGGAGACGGCGCTCAGCGTGGTGCAGGAGGCCATGATCGACACCGGCCTGCTCGACTGGGCGGGCGTCGCCGACCGCATGTCGGCCGCGCCCGCGCGCATCGGCCGCCTGGCGGGCCAGGGCCGCCCGATCGAGCCCGGCTCACCGGCCAACATCACCCTGTACGACCCGTCCGTCCGCACCGAGGTGGACCCCTCAGCGTTCGCGTCCAAGAGCCGCAACACTCCGTACACGGGCATGACCCTGCCCGGCCGGGTCGTGGCGACGTTCCTGAGGGGCAAGCCCACCGTTCTCGAAGGGAAGCTGGCGTGACCAACGCGGTTCTCGTCCTGGAAGACGGCCGAGTCTTCCACGGAACTCCCTACGGCGCCGAAGGCGAGACCTTCGGCGAGATGGTCTTCAACACCGGCATGACCGGCTACCAGGAGACCCTGACCGACCCCTCCTACCACCGTCAGATCGTCGCGATGACGGCCCCGCACATCGGCAACACCGGCGTCAACGACGAGGACCCCGAGTCGGGCCGCGCCTGGGTCGCCGGCTACGTGGTGCGCGAGCCGTCCCGGGTGGTCTCCAACTGGCGGGCCACCCGCTCGCTCGGCGACTACCTCAAGGACCAGGGCGTCGTCGGCATCGCCATCCCCGGCACCCGGGCGCTCACCCGCCACCTGCGCGAGCGCGGCGCCATGCGGGCCGGCATCTTCTCCGCCCCGTCGGAGCCGGTCGAGGAGCTCGTCGAGCGCGTCCGGCAGTCGCCCCGCATGCAGGGCGCCGACCTGTCCGGCGAGGTCACCACGGCCGAGCCGTACGTGGTGCCGGCCGTCGGCGCGAAGCGGTTCACCGTCGCCGCCGTCGACCTGGGCATCAAGGGCATGACACCACAGCGGATGGCCGAGCGCGGCTGCGAGGTGCACGTGCTGCCCGCCGGAGCCACGTTCGAGCAGATCATGGCCGTCGAGCCCGACGGGGTGTTCCTGTCCAACGGGCCGGGCGACCCCGCCACCGTCGACGTCACCGCGCTGCGGCAGGTCCTGGAGGCCCGGGTGCCGTTCTTCGGCATCTGCTTCGGCAACCAGATCTTCGGCCGCGCCCTGGGCCTTTCCACCTACAAGCTGCGCTACGGCCACCGGGGCGTCAACCAGCCCGTCCAGGACGTGCGCACCGGCAAGGTGGAGATCTCCGCCCACAACCACGGCTTCGCCGTCGAGGCGCCGCTCGACGGCCCGTTCGACACCCCGTACGGGCCGGCCGAGGTCAGCCACGTCAACCTCAACGACCGCTGCGTGGAGGGGCTGCGCCTGCTCGACGGGCGCGCCTTCAGCGTGCAGTACCACCCCGAGGCCGCCGCCGGGCCGCACGACGCGGCCTACCTGTTCGACGAGTTCTGTGAGGTCATGCGTCGTGCCCAAGCGTGAGGACATCAGCTCCGTCCTGGTGATCGGCTCCGGTCCGATCGTCATCGGGCAGGCGTGCGAGTTCGACTACTCCGGCACCCAGGCGTGCCGCGTGCTGCGGGCCGAGGGCTTCCGGGTCATCCTGGTCAACAGCAACCCGGCGACGATCATGACGGACCCGGAGTTCGCCGACGCCACCTACGTCGAGCCCATCACCCCCGAGTTCGTCGAGAAGATCATCGCCAAGGAGCGGCCCGACGCGCTGCTGCCCACGCTCGGCGGCCAGACCGCGCTCAACACCGCGGTCGCGCTGCACGAGGCGGGCGTGCTGGAGCGCTACGACGTCGAGCTGATCGGCGCCGACTTCGACGCCATCCAGGCCGGCGAGAACCGCGAGAAGTTCAAGGAGATCGTCGCCAAGGTCGCCCGCGAGCACGGCCTCAACGCCGAGTCGGCCCGCTCGCTCATCTGCCACACGATGGACGAGGTGCTGGCCGCCGCCGGCGAGCTCGGCTACCCGCTGGTGGTGCGGCCGTCGTTCACGATGGGCGGCGTCGGCTCCGGCTTCGCCTACGACGAGGAGGGCCTGCGGCGCATCGCCGGGGCCGGGCTCGACGCCTCGCCGACCACCGAGGTGCTCCTGGAGGAGTCCATCCTCGGCTGGAAGGAGTACGAGCTGGAGGTGATGCGCGACAAGGCCGACAACGTCGTCATCGTCTGCTCGATCGAGAACATCGACCCGATGGGCGTCCACACCGGCGACAGCGTCACCGTCGCGCCCGCGCTCACCCTGACCGACCGCGAATACCAGAACATGCGCGACGTGGCCATCGCGGTCATCCGCGAGGTCGGCGTCGACACCGGCGGCTGCAACATCCAGTTCGCGGTCGACCCGCGCTCCGGCCGCATGATCGTCATCGAGATGAACCCGCGCGTGTCGCGCTCGTCGGCGCTCGCCTCGAAGGCCACCGGCTTCCCGATCGCCAAGATCGCCGCCAAGCTGGCCATCGGCTACACGCTCGACGAGATCCCCAACGACATCACCAAGGAGACCCCGGCCTCCTTCGAGCCGACCCTCGACTACATCGTGGTCAAGGTGCCGCGCTTCGCCTTCGAGAAGTTCGCCGGCGCCGACCGCACGCTCACCACGCACATGAAGTCCGTGGGCGAGGCGATGGCCATCGGCCGCTCCTTCCCCGAGGCGCTGCAGAAGGCGCTGCGGTCGCTGGAGAAGAAGGACTCGTCCTTCACCTGGGCCGGCGAGGTGCGTCCCAAGGACGAGCTGCTGGAGGAGTGCCGCGTCCCGCACGACGGCCGGCTGCGCACCATGCAGCAGGCGATCAGGGCGGGCGCCACGCCCGAGGAGCTGTTCGAGGCGACCAGCGTCGACCCGTGGTTCCTCGACCAGCTCTTCCTGCTGGACGAGGAGGCCCGCGAGCTCGCCGCGGCCGACGACCTGACCGCCGAGACGCTCCAGCGGGCCAAGCGCCACGGCTTCAGCGACGCGCAGATCGGCGAGATCCGCGGCATCGACGAGGCCCGGGTCCGCGACCTGCGTCACGCGCTCGGCCTGCGGCCCGTCTACAACACCGTCGACACCTGCGCCGCCGAGTTCGCCGCCCGCACGCCCTACCTCTACTCGGCCTACGACGAGGAGAGCGAGGTCCCCTACGGCGAGCGCGAGAAGGTGATCATCCTCGGCTCCGGGCCCAACCGCATCGGGCAGGGCATCGAGTTCGACTACGCGTGCGTGCACGCCTCGTTCGAGCTGGCCAGGGCCGGGTTCGAGACCGTCATGGTCAACTGCAACCCGGAGACCGTCTCGACCGACTACGACACCTCCGACCGGCTCTACTTCGAGCCGCTCACGCTGGAGGACGTCCTGGAGGTCGTGCACGCCGAGCAGCAGACCGGCCCCGTCGCCGGGGTCATCGTGCAGCTCGGCGGCCAGACGCCGCTCGGCCTCGCGCAGGCGCTCAAGGACGCGGGCGTGCCCGTCGTCGGCACCTCGCCGGAGTCGATCCACCTGGCCGAGGAGCGCGGCGCGTTCGGCCGGGTGCTGGCCGAGGCCGGGCTGCCGGCGCCCAAGCACGGCACCGCCACCACGGTCGCCGAGGCGCTGGCCGTCGCCGAGGAGATCGGCTACCCGGTGCTCGTGCGGCCCTCGTACGTGCTCGGCGGCGCCGGCATGGCCATCGTCTACGACGACGAGACGCTCACCACCTACATGGCGGCCCAGGAGGGCGGCCACCCGGTGCTGGTCGACAAGTTCCTCGACGAGGCCATCGAGATCGACGTCGACGCGCTCTACGACGGCTCCGAGCTCTACCTGGGCGGCGTCATGGAGCACATCGAGGAGGCCGGCATCCACTCCGGCGACTCGGCGTGCGCGCTGCCGCCCATCACGCTCGGCAGCCACGACATCAAGCGCATCCGCGCCGCCACCGAGGCCATCGCCGCCGGGGTGGGCGTGCGCGGCCTGCTCAACGTCCAGTACGCGATGTCGGCCGGCGTCCTGTACGTCCTGGAGGCCAACCCGCGCGCCAGCCGCACGGTGCCGTTCGTGTCCAAGGCGACCGCGGTGCCGCTGGCCAAGGCGGCGGCCCGGGTCATGCTCGGCGCCACGCTCGCCGAGCTGCGCGCCGAGGGCATGCTGCCGACCGGCGGCGACGGCGGCACGCTGCCGCTGGACGCCTCGATCGCGGTCAAGGAGGCGGTGCTGCCGTTCAACCGCTTCCGCGGCGTCGACATCGTGCTCGGGCCGGAGATGCGCTCGACGGGCGAGGTCATGGGCATCGACGCGTTCTTCGGCACGGCTTTCGCCAAGTCGCAGGCCGCGGCGTACGGTGAGCTTCCGACGAAGGGACGCGCGTTCGTATCCGTCGCCAACCGCGACAAGCGTGCGATGATCTTCCCGGTGAAGGCGCTCGCCGACCTCGGGTTCGAGATCCTCGCCACCGAGGGCACGGCCGAGGTGCTGCGCCGCAACGGCGTCCATGCCAAGATCGTGCGAAAGCACAGCGAGGGGACCGGTCCCGGAGGTGAGCCCACGATCGTGCAGTGCATCCTGGACGGCGAGATCGACCTGATCGTCAACACGCCGTTCGGCAGCCCCGGCCAGTCCGGGCCGCGCCTCGACGGCTACGAGATCCGCACCGCGGCGGTGCTGCGCGGCGTGCCGTGCATCACCACCGTCTCCGGGCTCGCCGCCGCCGCGGCGGGCATCCAGGCGATCGTGCGGGGCGACGTCGGCGTACGGTCCCTCCAGGAGCACGCGCAGGCACTACGGGGCTAGCTCCCCCAGGAGGTGAAGCAGACTGGCCGGCACTCCGGTGCAGGTGACGGGCACGGTGCTGACGACGCGCCGGGTCGACGCCTACCATGCGCTGACCGTGGTGGCGCCCGGCATCGCCGAGCGCTACCGCCCCGGCCACTTCGTCTCCGTCGCGGCCGGGGGCGCCGGCACGTCCATGGTGACGCGGCGCGCCCTGTCCATCCACGACGTCAAGTCTGATTACGGTGGCACGGTGGAGCTGGTCTTCACCGTGCGCGGTCCCGGCACGGCGTGGCTGGCCGAGCGGCGCGCCCGCGACACGCTGGACCTGGTCGGCCCGCTGGGCCGGCCGTTCCCGCTGCCGCGCGATCCGGTGCACTGCGTGCTGGTCGGCGCCGAGTACGGCTCGGCCGTGCTGTTCCCGCTGGCCGACGCGCTGCTGGAGCGCGGCTGCCGGGTCGACTTCGTGCTCGGCGCGGCCAGCGCGGACCGGGTGTTCGGCGCGATGCGGGCCCGGCGGATGGCCGAGACGACCACGCTGACGACCGAGGACGGCTCGCTCGGCGTGCGCGGCCGGGTCACCGACGCGCTGCCGTCGGTGATCGCCGACACGCACGCCGACGCCGTCTACGCGTGCGGGCCGATGGAGTCGCTGCGGGCGGTGACCGCGGTGGCGATGGAGTTCGACATCCCGGTGCAGGTGGCGGTGGAGGAGGCGATGGCGTGCGGCATCGGCGTCTGCATGACGTGCGTGCTGCCGGTCATCGGCGACGACGGCGTCACCCGGATGGTCCGGGCGTGTGCGGAGGGGCCGGTGTTCCGGGGGGAACGGGTGCGCTTCGAGGACGTGGGAACGATCCCGTTCGACGCTCTCGGCGCCCCGGGGGGCGGTGCCCGCCATGCCGGCTGAGGGGTAACGATATGTCGGTTGATATGCGTACGTTCCTGGCGCATGTGGAGCTGGCGAACCCCGTCACCACGGCCGCCGGCTGCGCCGCCTCCGGGCGCGAGCTGGCCCAGTTCTTCGACCTGCACCGGCTGGGCGCGCTCACCACGCGCTCGATCACGATGGCGCCGCGCGCCGGCCGCCCCACGCCCCGGATGGCCGAGACGCCCTCCGGCATGCTCAACGCCGTCGGCCTCCAGGGCCCCGGCATCGACGCCTTCCTTGAACGCGAGCTGCCCTGGCTGGCCCAGCGCGGCATCAAGACCATCGTCTCCATCGGCGGCGGCACCGTGGCGGAGTATTCGGAGCTGGCCCGCAGGCTGGCCGACGCGCCCGGCGTCACCGCCCTGGAGGTCAACCTGTCGTGCCCCAACATGGAGGACCGGGGCCGCGTCTTCGCCCGCGAGGGCAGCGCCGCCGCCGAGGTGATCGCCTCGGTCCGGTCCATCATGCGCTACGACGTGCCCGTGGTGGCCAAGCTGGCCCCCGACGTGGCCGACATCGTCGCCGTCGCCCGCGCCAGCGTCGACGCCGGGGCCGACGCCCTGTCCATGATCAACAACCCGCTGGGCATGGCCATCGACACCGAGACGCTGCGGCCCTCGCTGGCAGCCGTCACCGGCGGGCTGTCCGGCCCCGCCGTCCTGCCCCTGGCCGTGCGCTGCGTGTGGCAGGTGCACGCCGCCCTGCCCGGCGTCCCCATCGTGGGCGTCGGGGGCGTCATGACGGGCCAGGACGCCTTCCAGCTCATCCTGGCGGGCGCCTGCGCCGTGGGCGTCGGCACCGCCCTGTTCCACGACCCGTACGCGTGCCTGCGCATCGAGCGCGAGCTCGAGGACCTGCTCCGGGCGCGCGGCTTCCAGCGGCTGGCCGACGCCGTCGGCCTGGCCCACCGTCCGCCGGGCAGCGCGCCCCGGCACCTGCTCGTCGACTCCGAGGAGAGCACGCCTTGACTCCCGCTCCCATAGCCGTCGCCCTCGACGCCCCCGACCTGGAGACCGCCGCCAGGTGGGCCGGGCTGGTGACCCCGCACGTCAGCACCGTCAAGGTGGGCCTGGAGCTCTATATGCGCTACGGGCCCGACGTGATCGCCTCCGTGCGCGGGGCCAGCGGGGTGCGGGTCTTCCTCGACCTCAAGCTCCACGACATCCCCAACACCGTCTCGGGCGCCGCCAGAGCCGTCTCCCGGCTGCGGCCCGCCATCCTCACCGTGCACGCCGCCGGCGGGCCCGCCATGATCAGGGCCGCCGTCGAGGCCGCCCCCCACACGCAGATCGCCGCCGTCACCGTGCTGACCTCCCTGTCGGAGGACGACCTGGCCCGCATCGGGCTGGCCGGGCCCGCCGACGACGCCGTCCGCCGCCTGGCCGCGCTCTCCGTCGAGGCCGGCGCCACCGCGCTGGTCTGCTCCCCCCACGAGGTCGCCGCCGTACGCGCCGAGGTGGGGGAGGGCGTCACGCTCATCACCCCCGGCGTCCGGCCCGCGGGCTCGGCCACCCAGGACCAGGTCCGGGTGGCGACCCCGGAGCAGGCGCTCGCCGACGGCGCCGACCTCCTGGTCATCGGCCGCCCCATCACCGGCTCCCCGGACCCGGGCGCGGCGGCCGCCGCCATCGCCGCCTCCCTGCGCCGCTCCGGCCCTTCCTGACAGCCGCGGACGCTCCGGGGGCCGGGCGCGTGTCAGTGCCCGGCTCCGGACCCTCCGCGGGACGGCTCGCCAGGCGTCGCCGTGACGCTCGTGCGAGGGCACGCCGGAGGAAGATCTCGAAAGGTCCCCCACGGGTTTCGGACACAGGTCAACCCGGCTTTCGGACACAGTGCGCCCGCCCTGTCGTGATCATCGTAGCGCCCCCGGGCAGCACCGCGCGCACGGCCGAGAAGCGGGAAGTGAGGGCGATTTGATCAGCAGAAAGTGATTTTACCATCACCCAAAGTGATGAAGTCGACTTTGTGGCGAGAGAAACCGCTCTTGACGTTGCTTAGGGGGCGATGACCAGCTAGTTTCCCTTCCCGTCCGAGTACATCGACAGAAATTCGAGGTGACCCGGCGTGGCTCTTCCTCCCCTGACCCCTGAGCAGCGCGCCGCAGCCCTGGAGAAGGCTGCCAAGGCCCGTAAAGAGCGTGCCGAGGTCAAGAACCGGCTCAAGCATGGCGCGGTTTCTCTGGCTGAGGTGCTCAAGGATGGGCAGACCGACGACGTCATCGGCAAGATGAAGGTGTCGGCACTGTTGGAATCGCTCCCCGGCGTGGGCAAGGTCCGCGCCAAGCAGCTCATGGAGCGGCTCGCCATCGCCGAGTCCCGCCGCGTGCGGGGTCTCGGCGCGAACCAGAGGGCCTCCCTCGAGCGCGAGTTCGGTGGCAACGAGAGCTAATCTCGGTTCCACACGAAAACGCTGGTTCAACGGGGGGTAGGAAGTGACCGACAGGTCCTGGTCCGGCAGTGTAAGGGCCCACGAGGCAGTCGGAGCGGGCGCAAGAGTCGGCGGCTTCCTCCCCTCGCGCGAAAGGCGGCTGACGGTCCTGTCAGGGCCGTCAGGCGTCGGCAAGTCCACGGTCGTCGCCGAGCTCCGGCGGGCACACCCCGAGGTGTGGCTGTCGGTCTCGGTGACCACCAGAAGCCCCCGGCCCGGCGAGGTGCACGGGGTGCACTACTTCTTCGTCGACGGCGAGGAGTTCGACCGGCTCGTCGCGGCCGGTGAGCTGCTGGAGTGGGCGGAGTTCGCGGGCAACCGCTACGGCACGCCGCGCCAGGCCGTGCTCGAAAGGCTGGCGGCGGGCGTGCCCACGCTGCTGGAGATCGACCTGGAGGGCGCCCGGCAGGTGCGGCGCAGCATGCCGGAGTCGCTGCTCGTCTTCCTGGCCCCGCCCACCTGGGAGGAGCTGGAGAAGCGGCTGCGCGGCCGGGGCACCGAGCCCGAGGACGTCATCGCCAGGCGGCTGGCGGCCGGCCGGGTCGAGATGGCGGCCGAGGAGGAGTTCGACCTCACGCTGGTGAACACGGATGTCAAAGACGTGTGCCACCGGCTGATAGCCTTGATGACCGACCCTCAGGGGGTCATCACAACCACCAAGCGAGAGGTCTGACAATCGTGGCAGGAGTCGCCCCGGTCGCCGAGGGCATCACCAACCCTCCGATCGACGCGCTGCTCGACATCGTCGACAGCAAATACTCTCTGGTGATCATGGGCGCCAAGCGGGCCCGCCAGATCAACGCCTACTACTCCCAGCTCGGCGAGGGCCTGCTGGAGTACGTCGGCCCGCTCGTCGAGACGCACGCCCAGGAGAAGCCGCTGTCCATCGCGCTGCGCGAGGTCTCCGAGGGCCTGCTCAACGCCGAGCCCATCGAAGGCGCGGCCTGACCGCTCGATGAAGGTCGTCCTGGGCGTCGCCGGCGGCATCGCCGCGTACAAGGCGTGCGAGCTGCTGCGCCTGTTCACCGAGTCGGGGCACGAGGTCCGGGTGGTCCCCACCCGTGACGCCCTGCGGTTCGTGGGCGAGCCCACCTGGGCCGCCCTGTCGGGCAACCCGGTGACGACCGACGTGTGGGAGAGCGTCCACGAGGTGCCCCACGTGCGCATCGGCCAGGCGGCCGACCTCGTCGTGGTCGCCCCCGCCACGGCCGACCTGCTCGCCAAGGCCGCCCACGGGCTGGCCGGCGACCTGCTCACCAACACGCTGCTGACCGCGCGCTGCCCGGTGGTGTTCGCGCCCGCGATGCACACCGAGATGTGGCAGCACCCGGCCACCCGCGCCAACGTCGCCACCCTGCGCGAGCGGGGCGCGATCGTGATCGACCCGGCCGTCGGCCGGCTCACCGGGGCCGACACCGGGCCCGGCCGCCTGCCCGACCCCGCCGAGATCTTCCAGGTGTGCCTGCGCGTGCTGCGCGGCGCGCCGCGCGACCTGGCCGGGCGCAAGGTCGTCGTCTCCGCCGGCGGCACCCGCGAGGCCCTCGACCCGGTCCGCTTCATCGGCAACCGCTCCTCCGGACTCCAGGGCTACGCGCTGGCCCGCACCGCCGCCGCCCGGGGCGCCGAGGTGACCGTGGTGGCCGCCAACGTCGCGCTGCCCGACCCGGCCGGAGCCGCCGTGGTGCGGGTGGAGACCACCGCCGAGCTGCGGGAGGCCGTCATGGCCGCCGCCGCCTCCGCCGACGTGGTCGTCATGGCCGCCGCCGTCGCCGACTTCCGGCCCGCCGACCGGCAGGACGTGAAGATCAAGAAGACCGACGGCGAGCCCGACCCGATCCGGCTGGTGAAGAACCCCGACATCCTGGCCGAGCTGGGCCGCGAGCGCGGCGCGTACCCGAAGGTGATCGTCGGCTTCGCGGCCGAGACCCACGACGTGCTCGCCAACGGGCAGGCCAAGCTCGCCCGCAAGGGCTGTGACCTGCTGGTCGTCAACCAGGTCGGCGAGCACTTGGCCTTCGGCACCCCCGACAACGCCGCGACCGTGCTCGTCGCCGGCGGCGACCCCATTGAGGTGCCCCGGGGGCCCAAGGAGGACGTGGCCGACGCCGTCTGGGACGCCGTCGCCGCCCGCCTGTCCTGAATCCCGTACGGGCAGCTAACCGCTCGGATGGATTACCTGATCACCTGTTGCGGGATCTCCCTATAGCTACGGATACTGGGCCAAAGGGGGACGGGATGCCAATAAGTGCTGCTGTCAGGGACCGATGCAGGACGGTTCTCGGCCATCGTGGCGCGATCCGCTACGTCTTCCCGGCGCTGTCCGTCGGGCCGCCGGGGGCCGCCAACTTCCTCGTCGTCGTCACCGACCTGGCCGTCTCGGTGCTCGCCACCCGGATGCTCAGGAGCGACCGCCCGGTCTCGGTGCACGCCACGTTCCCGCGCAACACGCGGCTCGGGCCCATCCGTCACGGCCCGTCGCCGGTCATCGAGCTCGGCGACATGCTCTTCGAGTTCGACGACGAGTACGCGGCCGTGGTCGCCGCCGCCGACGCCGAGGTGTTCGCGCCGGAGACGCTGCCGCTCGACCCCCTGCCCCATCTCTGAACGTGCCCCGATCGGCCCCGCCCTCCTTCCAGAGTGCCGGATCGCGGGGCGGGTTTCGCTACCTGGCGCCAGGTAGGGCTAGACTTCGGCGAGGCTCAGGTGTGCCCAGCACCCCGAGTCCCCAGCCGTCAGCAGCCGCTGCATGAGGAGCCACTGAGTTGTCACGTCGCCTGTTCACCTCCGAGTCGGTCACCGAGGGCCACCCGGACAAGATCGCCGACCAGATCAGTGACGCGATTCTCGACACCATGCTCAAGGACGACCCGCGGAGCCGGGTCGCCGTCGAGACGATGATCACTACCGGCCAGGTTCACGTCGCAGGCGAGGTCACGACCGAGACCTACGTCGACATCCCCGGCGTCATCCGGGAGAAGATCCTGGAGATCGGCTACGACGCCTCCCACAAGGGCTTCGACGGCGCCTCGTGCGGCGTGTCGGTGTCCATCGGCGCGCAGTCGCCCGACATCGCCCAGGGCGTCGACGACGCCTACGAGCACCGCGTCGGCGGCGACGCCGACGAGCTCGACCGCCAGGGCGCCGGCGACCAGGGCCTCATGTTCGGCTACGCCTGCCGCGAGACCCCCGAGCTGATGCCGCTGCCCATCACGCTCGCCCACCGCCTCGCCCAGCGCCTGTCCGAGGTCCGCAAGTCCGGCACCGTGCCCTACCTGCGCCCCGACGGCAAGACCCAGGTCACCATCGAGTACGACGGCGACCGCCCGGTCCGCCTCGACACCGTGGTCGTCTCCACGCAGCACGCCGCCGAGATCGACCTCAAGGAGATGCTGACCCCCGACATCAAGGAGCACGTGGTCGACCCCGTGCTCGCCGGCCTCGAGATCGAGACCGAGGGCTACCGCCTGCTCGTCAACCCGACCGGGCGCTTCGAGATCGGCGGCCCCATGGGCGACGCCGGCCTCACCGGCCGCAAGATCATCATCGACACCTACGGCGGCATGGCCCGCCACGGCGGCGGCGCCTTCTCGGGCAAGGACCCGTCCAAGGTCGACCGCTCGGCCGCCTACGCCATGCGCTGGGTCGCCAAGAACGTCGTCGCGGCCGGCCTCGCCGACCGCTGCGAGGTCCAGGTCGCCTACGCCATCGGCAAGGCCCAGCCGGTCGGCCTGTTCGTCGAGTGCTTCGGCACCGAGAAGCTGCCGGTCGAGAAGATCCAGGCCGCCGTGCTCGAGGTCTTCGACCTCCGCCCGGCCGCGATCATCCGCGACCTCGATCTGCTGCGTCCTATTTACTCCGAGACCGCCGCCTACGGGCACTTCGGCCGCGAGGGCTTCTCCTGGGAGTCCACCGACCGCGCCGAGGCGCTCCGCACCGCCGCGGGCCTCTGACCTGACGCCGCCGATGCCGCGCCCCCAGGAGGGGGTGCGGCATCTTCGCGTGTCCCGGGGCGGCGTCGTCGCGCTTTCAGGACCGGGCGCCTCTCAAGGCCCGGGCGGCGTCCGTACGTGGCTGCTCGGGTGCTCGTGGACGGGGTGTCCTCCGGTGGCGGACCCCCTTCCGCGGCGTTCCCGGCGGCCGGTGGCGGGAGCGTCCGCGGGCGGGCGTGGGGCGGGGCCCAAGTCTGGTAGACGTAGTGGGTGACGACCTCCGACGACGCCCTCCTGCCGCTCGACGCCGTGCGGCCCGCGGCGTCGGCGAAGGGCGCCGTCGTGCCCGCCCCGGAGCTGCCGGTGGCCAAGGTGGCCGTGGACAACCCGCTGCCCCACCTCGACCGGCCGTTCGACTACCTGGTGCCCGCCTCGATGCACGAGAGCGCCCAGCCGGGGGTGCGGGTGCGGGTGCGGTTCGCCGGCAAGCTCGTCGACGGGTTCCTGCTGGAACGGGCCGACGAGAGCGAGCACGCCGGGCGGCTGACGCCCCTCGAACGCGTCGTCTCGCCCGAGCGGGTGCTCACCCCCGAGGTGGCCGGGCTCGCCAGGGCCGTGGCCGACCGCTACGCGGGCACCCTGGCCGACGTGCTGCGCCTGGCCGTCCCGCCCCGCCACGCCAGGACGGAGACGGCCACCCGGGCCGCCGCGGCCTCTGCGGAGCCCCCCAAGGCCCCCTCCGGCCCGGCGGAGCGCTCCACGCCCCCTGACCTCCCCTCCGTCCCGGCGGACCGCGTACGGCAGCCACCGACCGCGACAGCGGCCCTGCCGCCGGAGACCCCGACCTCCGAGCCTCCGAGCCCCGAGGCGGCGACCCCCGGGGCGGCGACCCCCGAGGCGGCGACCCCCGAGGCGGCGACCCCCGAGGCGGCGACCCCCGAGGCGGCGACGCCCGGGGCTGTGACCCCCAGGACCCCGAGCCCCGGGACCCCGAGCCCCGAGGCGGCAACCCCCGCCGGCCCGACGCCCGAGGGCCGGACGTCCGAGGCCCCGGCGTTCCCTGCCACGGGGCCCGAGACCCCCAGGTCCGAAGCCGCGACAGCCGACGCCGCGACGCCCGAGGTTCCGGCTTCCGCAGGCCGGACGTCCACGGCCCCGGCGTCCGCGAGCCCGGCGTCCCCGGCTGCGGCGTCCACGGCCCCGGCGTCCGAGACCCCCACGCCCGAGGATCCGCAGGGGGCGACCCCCGGGGGCACTCAGCAGGGCGGTCCGCCTCTCTCGAATGCCTCGCGCCAGGTCGGCGGGCCCGACCTCGGTGCCTCCCTTCAGGGCGGTGGCTCCCCGGACGAGACGGTTGCGGCTCGGGTCGGTGAGGGCGTGCCTCAGGGGGACGGCGCGGGGGGCGTCGGTGGGGTTCAGGACGGTGGCCGGGGGGAAGGCGCGGGCCGGGATCTCGGTGGGGCGTGGGGGGCGTACCCGATGGGGGCGTCGTTCCTGGACGCGTTGCGGCACGGGAGGGCGCCCAGGGCGGTGTGGTCGGCGCTGCCCGGGGCGCGGGGGTGGGCGGGCCCTGTCGCGGAGGCGGTGCGGGCGACGCTGGACGGCGGCCGGGGCGCGCTCGTGGTCGTGCCCGACGGGAAGGACGTGGCGCTGCTCGACGCCGAGCTGGACCGGATGCTGGGCGCCGGGCGGCATGTCGCGCTGACCGCCGACCTCGGCCCGGCCGAGCGCTACCGGCGGTGGCTGGCGGTGCTGCGCGGGCAGGTGCGGGCGGTCGTGGGGACGCGGGCGGCGATGTTCGCGCCCGTGGAGCGGCTGGGGCTGGTGGCGATCTGGGACGACGGCGACGACCTGCACGCCGAGCGGCTCGCGCCGTACCCGCACGCGCGGGAGGTGCTGGGGCTGAGGGCGCACCGGACCGGCGCGGCCATGCTGATCGGCGCCTACGCGCGCACCGCCGAGGCCACCCAGCTGCTCGCCTCCCGCTGGGCCAGGCCGATCGTGGCCGACCGCCAGACGATCAGGAGCCTCGCCCCGCACGTCCGCCCGGCGGGGGAGGACGCCGAGCTGGCCAAGGACCAGGCGGCGCGCGCGGCCCGGCTGCCCAGCGTGGCCTGGCGGGCGCTGCGCCAGGGGCTGGAGAGCGGGCCCGTCCTCGTGCAGGTGCCCAGGCGCGGCTACCTGCCGGCGCTGGCCTGTCGGCACTGCCGCGCCCCGGCGCGCTGCTCGCACCCGCCGACCCGCACGGGTCTCCCGGCCTCGACGGGGTCGGCGGCTCACGCGGGCGCGGCGGCGTACGCGGGCGCCCCCGGAGGGTTCGTGTCGCAGGGCCAGGGGGTTCTGGGCGGGCCCGGTGGGTCCGGGACAGCCGGCTCCTCGGCTCCCGACGCGGGCTCAGGGACCGCCGGCGTGGGGGAGGCGATGCGGCTCGCCGTGCCCGGGGACGCGGCGTACGAGGGTGAGGGGCGTACGGGCACGGCGTACGGGGGCGAGGGGCGTACGGGCACGGCGTACGGGGGTGAGGGGCGTGCGGGCGCTGGGGACGGGCTGTGCCGGGGGCCGCTGGCGCTCAGGGGCGGGCACGCGGCCCCGTACTGCCGCTGGTGCGGACGGGTGGACGCGGCGTGGAAGTGCGAGCACTGCGGGAGCCCGAGGCTGCGGGCGGTGGTCGTGGGCGCGCGGCGGACGGCGGAGGAACTGGGCCGGGCCTTCCCGTCGGTGCCGGTGCGCACGTCGGGGCGTGACGGGGTGCTGGCGAGCGTGCCGGGGAGCCGGGCGCTGGTCGTGGCGACGCCCGGGGCCGAGCCGGTGGCCGAGGGCGGCTACGCGGCGGTGGTGCTGCTCGACGGGTGGGCGCTGCTGGGCCGGGCGGACCTGCGGGCGGGGGAGGAGGCGGTGCGCCGGTGGATGAACGCCGCCGCGCTGGTGCGCCCGCGCGGTGAGCTGGTGGTGCTGGCCGACGCGGGGCTGCCGGCGGTGCAGGCGCTGCTGCGCTGGGACGCGGTCACGCACGCCGAGCGGGAGCTGGCCGAGCGGGTGGAGCTCGGGTTCCCGCCTGCGGTGCGGATGGCGACGCTCACGGGCACGGCGGCGGCGGTGCGGCAGATGGTGGCCGAGGCGCGCCTGCCCGCCGACGCGCAGGTGCTCGGGCCGGTGCCGATCGACGACTCGGGCCAGGAACGCGCCATGATCCGGGTGCCGCGCGGGAGCGGTGCGGCGCTGGCCGCGGCGCTCAAAGGGGCCAGTGGGGTGCGCGCGGCCAGAAAGACACCAGATGTCGTGAGGGTAAGTGTCGACCCGCTCGACCTGATTTAGGCCGTTTCCCCGATTCGCTCATCTGTAAGCCAGCCGTTAGCGTGCCCTCTGTGTCGATCGAATGGGTGAACCTGGCCATCGACGATCTGCGTGCTTGGGGGCGCGGGCGGGGCGTCGAGGTGGACGCGGACGAGATCCGCCTGCTCTGCGATTACGCCAGCGACTACCTGAACGTCAACGAGCTGGGCGACTTCGTCCCCGCCACGTTCGACGAACTGTTGCTGTCCATCTACCCGCGCAAGGTGATCGCGCCTCCGGAGAGCGCGCCGGAGACGGTGGCCGCCGCCCGCACGCTGGTCGACTACCTGCAGGAGTCGGGCGCGGTCAGCGGTGAGACGGCTGCGCTGATGCGTGAGCGGCTGAGCGACATCGCCACCCGGATGCCGGGGGCGCTGGCCGACACCGCCAACTTCGGCATGGCCAAGAGCCTGTTCAGCTCGATCGGGCCGGAGTCGCTGGAGCAGTCGATCGCCATCCCGTCGGGCGAGGTGCCCGACCTGGGGGAGGCGCCCTGCGACTGCCCCGGCTGCACGCCCAGGCCGGCCGTCCGGCTGCCCTCGCCCGAGGCGCTGGAGGCGGAGCTGCGCGACGTCCCGCTGCTGGCCGCGCTCGACCGGGGTGAGGTGCCCTACCTGAGCGAGGTGGCCGAGGGGGAGCCGCTGCCGCGCTGGGCGGCGGTCGTCGCCCACCTCGTCGAGCGTGACACCGGCGGCCAGGTCACCGGCCACCCGCAGGTCGACGAGGAGCTCTACGACCTGCTCGACATGCTCTACCGGCTCCAGTCGCCCGCGCCCGCCGCCGTGGCCGGCGACTACCTGGCCGACCTGGCCGAGGACACCGCCGTCGACGTGCCCGCCGTGCTGGAGCGGCTGGCCTGGTGCGGCCTGCTGCGCCTGGAGGACGGCACGGTCGCGCTCACCCCTGCCGCCGTGTGGGCGCTGCGCGAGCACTACCTCGCGCTCGGGCTCGACGCGCCGCAGGCTCCCGACCTGGCCGAGGCCGACGCGCGCGGGCTCATCGAGGGGCTGCTCGACGGCGTGCCGACCGAGCTGGCCGAGGACGACATCAGCCGCTGGCTGGCCGCCCGCCCGGCCGGCGAGGCCGCGGCCCAGTTGCTCGCCGCCGCCTCCGGCGCGCCCGCCGTGGCGCGCGGGATCGCGGTCACGATCGTGGACCGGCTCGGCGCCGAGGCCGCCGGCGAGGTGCGGCCCTGGCTCGACGACCAGGAGCTGCGCCCGCACGCCATCCACTGGCTCACCGCGCGCGGCCTGCCGGCCCCGGCGCTCAGCCAGGAGGAGCTGCTGTGGGTCAGCGTCGACATGCTCGCGCTGGCGACCCCGGCGGCCGCTGACGACCCCGAGATGTTCGCCGAGAACATCGCCGCCTCCGGCCCGCCGGCCCACCTCATCGAGGAGATGTGGCGGGTCGACCACCCCGACGTCGTCGAGGTCCTGGAGCTGCTCGGACGCTCGCTGCCCGACGGCACGGCGGCCAAGGCGGCCCGCAAGGCGGCGTTCAAGGCGCGCTCCCGGGGCATCCGATGAGTACGCCTCTGTGACTCCTGTGCAGTAAGTTTCGTGGGTGGCAAACAACGTCTTCGACCTCGCCGAGCTGCGCAAGCTGATCGATGAGCAGGCCGCCGTGCCGCCACGGCCGCCGCAGGAGAAGACCCCCGCGCAGCACGAGGCGCTCACGTTCCCGCCTGTCACGCTGGCCGGCGACGCCGAGCTCGCGCGGGTGGTCCCGACGGTCCCGCTCGTCGCCGACGCCATCCGCCTCGCCACCTGGACGGGCGAGCGCCCGGTGTCGCCGGACGGGCTGCTGCCGGAGGCCGACCGGGCGGCGGCCGTCGCCGCGCTCGGCCTGGCGCCGTCGCGGCTGCGGCTGGTCTGGATCGTCGCGGTCAACACCGGCCTGCTGCGCATCGCGCGCGGCCGGGCGTCGCGCGGCCCGCTGCCGGCGCGGCTGACGGTGGAGGCGACGCTGGAGTTCTGGGACGGCGTCGTCATGGACGTGCTCGACCGCGCCGACGAGGGCCTGACCGGCTCCACCGTGGTCGACGGCCACCTCGCCGAGATGCTCGCCACGATCTACTCCGTACGGTCCGGCGTCGCGATCGCCAACCTGGCCCGGGGCATCCTGCAGTCGCACGAGGTGGCCTGCGCGCCCGGCGACGCGGAGATGCGCAGGCTCGCCGCGGCGCTCCCGGCCGAGCTGCTGGAGGCGCTGTCGCTGCTGTCCTACTGCGGCCTGGTCGAGCAGACGTCGGCCGGGCGCACCGCGCTCACCCCGCTGGGCGTCTGGGCGATCCGCCGCGACCTGCTGCGCGAGGGCCACGACGCGCCCACGGCCGCCGAGGTCGAGGTGTTCGCCGACCTGTCGGCCGCCGAGCTGGTGGAGGCCCTGGTCAAGGGCTCGGCCACGCAGAGCGCCGTCGCCGGGTGGCTGGAGCGCCGCCCGCCCGAGGAGGCCGCCCGCGAGCTCATCGCGATCGCCGCGGAGGGCGACGCCGGCCGGCGCGGCGCGGTGGGCGCCGTCCTGGAGGAGCTCGGGCCCGAGGCCGAGGCCCCGATGCGCGAGGCGCTCGCCCTGCCGCTCATGCGCCGCTACGCCGCCTCCTGGCTGCACATCCGCGACCTTCAGGCGCCGCCGCTCAGCCCCGAGGACCACACCTGGATCGCGGTCGACTCGCTGGCCGCGCTCATGCACATGTCGGGGCCCGTCGCCGGCCGGCTCGACACGCCGGAGCCGGGCGAGGACCTGGTCAAGCTCATCACCGCGATGCCGGCCGTCGGCCACCCCGACACCGTGGCCGTCCTCGACATGCTCGCCGGCGCGCACGACGACCAGGCGGTCGTCAAGGCGGCGCGCAAAGCGGCGATGAAGGCGCGCTCCCTCGCGCACACTAAAATGGACTGATCCACCTACGAAACGGAGTGACCCCCTTGGCGATCCAGGCGATCCGGCTGTTCGGAGACCCGGTGCTGCGCACCCCGGCTGCGCCGGTGACCGACTTCGACAAGGAGCTCCGCAAGCTGGTCAAGGACCTCACCGACACGATGATGGACGCGCCGGGCGCCGGCCTGGCCGCGCCGCAGATCGGCGTGGGCCTGCGCGTGTTCACCTATTACGTCGACGACCAGCTCGGCCACCTGATCAACCCCGACCTCGACCTGTCCGACGACCTGGACGAGGAGGGCGAGGAGGGCTGCCTGTCGTTCCCCGGCCTGTCGTTCCCCACGCCGCGCGCCATCCGCGCCGTCGCCCGGGGCTTCAACATGCACGGCGAGCCGGTCACGCTGGAGGGCACCGACCTGATGGCGCGCTGCTTCCAGCACGAGACCGACCACCTCGACGGCATCCTGTTCATCGACCGGATGGACGCCAAGCAGCGCAAGCTCGCGATGAAGGCCATCCGCGAGGCCGAGTGGAGCGGCCTGGCGGCGCCCACGGTCAAGTTCTCCCCGCACGCCACCGGCGGAAAGGCGCTGTGACGATGCGCCTGGTCTTCGCGGGCACGCCCGAGACTGCGCTGCCGTCGCTGCGCACCCTGATCGACTCGCCCCGCCACGAGGTGGCCGCCGTCGTCACCCGGCCCGACGCCCAGTCCGGCCGGGGCCGCAAGGTCCACCCGTCGCCGGTGGCCGAGCTGGCCGAGGAGGCGGGCATCGAGGTGCTGCGGCCCGCCAAGGCCGGCGACCCTGAGTTCCTGGAGCGGCTGCGGGAGCTGGAGCCCGACTGCTGCCCCGTGGTCGCCTACGGCGCGCTGCTGCCCCAGTCGGCGCTCGACGTGCCCCGCCACGGCTGGATCAACCTGCACTTCTCGATCCTGCCCGCGTGGCGCGGCGCCGCCCCCGTGCAGCACGCCGTCCTGCACGGCGACGAGATCACCGGCGCGACCACGTTCCGGATCGTCAAGGAGCTCGACGCCGGGCCCGTCTACGGCGTCGTCACCGAGGAGATCCGCGCCGGTGACACCAGCGGCGCGCTGCTGGAGCGGCTGTCGGTGTCCGGGGCCGGGCTGCTGGCCGCGACGCTCGACGGCGTCGAGGACGGCACCCTGGAGGCCCGCCTGCAGCCGCACGACGGAGTGACCCTCGCCCCCAAGATCAGCGTGACCGACGCCCGGGTCGACTGGGCCAAGCCCGCCCTGCACGCCGACCGGCTCATCCGCGGCTGCACCCCCAACCCGGGGGCGTGGAGCGAGTTCCGCGGGCAGCGGGTCAAGCTCGGCCCCGTCCGGCTCGCCGAGGCCGCCGAGCGGCTCGCGCCCGGCGAGATCCTCGTCGCGGGCAAGAACACGGTGCTGGTCGGCACCGCCACCGGCCCGGTCGAGCTGGGCGAGGTCCAGCCGCAGGGCAAGCGGCTGATGAGCGCGGGCGAGTGGGCCCGCGGCACCCGCCCGGAGAGCGGCGAGCGGTTTGGGTGAGCACGCCGGCCGGCCCGCGCGGCCGCGCCGCGAGGGAAAGCCGGAAAGCATGACAGCACGGGGGAACCGGCCGCACGGCGACAGCCGCGGCGGCCAGCCGACCGGCCGCGGCGGCGGCCGTGGCGGGGGCGGGGGGCGGCGGCCGCCGCGCGACCAGGCGCGCAACGCCGCCTACGACGTGCTGCGCGCCGTCGACGAGCGCGACTCCTACGCCAACCTGCTGCTGCCCCGCATGCTGCGCGAGCGCGGCATCGGCGGGCGCGACGCGGCGCTGGCCACCGAGCTGGCCTACGGCACGCTGCGCGGCCTCGGCACGTACGACGCGATCATCGAGGTGTGCAGCGACCGCGCGCCCGACCCGGAGGTGCGTGACGCGCTGCGGCTCGGCGCGCACCAGCTGCTGAAGATGCGCGTCCCGCCGCACGCGGCCGTCGGCACCACCGTCGATCTCGTACGGCTGCGCGTCGGCCCGGGGGCGGCCAAGTTCGCCAACGCCGTCGCGCGCAAGATCGCGTCCAGGTCGCTGGAGGAGTGGGTGCCGATCGTGGCGCCCGACGCCGGCGACGACCCGGCCGGGCACCTGGCCGTGGCGCACAGCCATCCCCGGTGGATCGTCAGCGCGTTCCGCGACGCGCTCGGCCCCGCCGCGCACGAGACCGCCGACCTGCTCGACGCCGACAACGCGCGGCCGCTGGTGACGCTGGTGGCCAGACCGGGCCGCAGCTCGGTCGAGGAGCTGCGGGAGTCGGGGGCCGAGCCGGGCCGCTACTCGCCTTACGCCGCCTACCTGTCCGAGGGCGACCCGGGCCGGATCGAGGCCGTCCACGACACGCGGGCGGCGGTCCAGGACGAGGCGAGCCAGCTCGTCGCGCTGGCCCTCACCCGGGTGCCGCTCGACGGCGGCGAGGAGCTGTGGCTCGACCTGTGCGCCGGGCCGGGCGGCAAGGCGGGTCTGCTCGACGCGATCGCCCGTCACGGCGACGTCGAAGGCACCGAGGCCGGCGGCGCGGTGATGCCGCACCCGGGCGGGGCCCGGCTGCTGGCCGGTGACGTGCAGTATCACCGGGCGCGGCTCGTCTGGGAGACGACCAGGGACGCCGCGGTGATCACCGCTGACGGCACCGAGCCCGCGTGGCGGCCCGGGGTGTTCGACCGGGTGATGCTCGACGCTCCCTGCACGGGGCTCGGCGCGCTGCGGCGCCGCCCGGAGGCGCGGTGGCGGCGCGACCCGGCGAGCATCGCGGAGCTGGGCAGGCTGCAGCGGCGGCTGCTGGGCACCGCGCTCGACGCGGTGCGTCCCGGCGGGGTCGTCGCGTACGTGACGTGCTCGCCGCACCTGGCGGAGACGCGGGTGGTCGTGGGCGACGTCGCAGGCGGCAGGGACGACGTGGAGACGCTCGACGCGCGCGCCTACCTGCCGGAGGTGGGCGGGCTCGGCGACGGGCCGTACGCGCAGTTCTGGCCGCACCGGCACGGCACCGACGCGATGTTCCTGGCGCTGCTGCGCCGGGCGGGGTGAGCTGCCCCGCCGGGCGCGGGGCGGGCGGTCCGGCCGGGCGGGGCGTGGCTAGACTCTGACCATCATGGCCGTACAGATCTCGCCCAGCATCCTGTCCGCCGACTTCGCCCGGCTCGCCGACGAGGCGGCCGCCGTGCCGAACGCCGACTGGCTGCACGTGGATGTCATGGACAACCACTTCGTGCCCAACCTGACCCTCGGGCTGCCCGTGGTCGAGTCGCTGCTCAAGGCGACCTCGCTGCCGCTCGACTGCCACCTCATGATCGAGGACCCCGATCGGTGGGCCCCCGGCTACGCCGAGGCGGGGGCGGGGAGCGTGACCATCCACGCGGAGGCGTCCTCGGCGCCGGTGCGGACGCTGCGGGAGATCCGCTCGCTCGGCGCCCGCGCGGGGCTGGCGCTCAACCCGGCCACGGCGGTGGAGCCGTACGAGGATCTCGTCGGCGAGGTCGACATGCTGCTGCTGATGACGGTGGAGCCGGGGTTCGGGGGGCAGAAGTTCCTCGACATGGTGCTGCCGAAGGTGCGGCGGGCGCGGTCGATCATCGAGCGGCACGGCGGGCAGGTGTGGCTGCAGGTCGACGGCGGGGTGTCCGAGAGCACGATCGAGCGGTGCGCGGAGGCGGGCGCCGACGTGTTCGTGGCGGGCAACGCCGTCTACGGCTCCGCCGACCGGGTCGCGGCCGTCGACTCCCTGCGTTCGCTGGCGGCGGGCGCCGCCTCGTAGGACCGCGAGACGCCGACGGCCGGGCGGCACGCAGTGTGCCGCCCGGCCGTCGATCAGCGGGTGTCAGGCCTGGAGGGCCGGGTCGAGGACGATGTCCTCGCCGCGGACGCCGGGCTCCTCGGGGAAGTGGCAGGCGGTCAGGTGGCCGTCGCGGTTGCCCGACAGCTGCACCAGCGGCGGCTCCTCCGTGGCGCACTTGTCCTGCGCCTTCCAGCAGCGGGTGCGGAAGCGGCAGCCCGTCGGCGGGTTGATGGGGGAGGGCACGTCGCCCGCCAGGCGGATGCGCTCGCGCGGCGGCGCCCCGAGGTCGGCCTCCGGCACGGCCGACAGCAGGGCGTGCGTGTAGGGGTGGCGGGGGCGCTCGTAGAGGGAGTCGCGGTCGGCGATCTCCACCACCTTGCCCAGGTACATCACGGCGACCCGCTGCGAGAAGTGCCGCACCACGGCCAGGTCGTGCGCGATGAACAGGAACGCGATGCCCAGGTCGCGCTGGAGCTGCTGCAGCAGGTTGATGACCTGCGCCTGGATCGAGACGTCCAGCGCGGAGACCGGCTCGTCGGCGATGATCAGCTTGGGGTTGAGCGCGAGCGCGCGGGCCACGCCGATGCGCTGGCGCTGGCCGCCGGAGAACTCGTGCGGGAAGCGGTTGTAGTGCTCGGGGTTGAGCCCGACGATCTCCAGCAGCTCCCGGGCCTTGGCCTCGCGGCCGCCCTCCGGGTTGATGTCGTTGATGTCCATCGGGCCGCGGATGATCGAGCCGACCGTGTGCCGCGGGTTCAGCGACGAGTAGGGGTCCTGGAAGATCATCTGGATCTCGGACCTGATCGGCTTGAGCTCGCGCCGGTTGGCGTGGCTGATGTCCCGCCCCCGGTAGCTGATGGTGCCGCCGGTCGGCTCCAGCAGCCGGGCGGCCAGCCGCCCGGTGGTGGACTTGCCGCAGCCGGACTCGCCCACCAGGCCGAGCGTCTCACCCTCGTGCACGGTCAGGTCGATGCCGTCCACCGCGTGGACCGCGCCGATCTGCCGCTTGATCAGCGAGCCGCCTCTGACGGGGAAGTGCTTCACCACGCCGGACAGCTCCAGCAGCTTCTCCGTCACGACGCCTCCTTACCGGGTAGTCTCCTGAGTTCGGCCTTCTGCTTGATCGGCAGATAGCAGGCGTCGCCGTGGCCGCGGTGCGGCGACAGCTCGGGCCGCTCACCCGTGCACACGCCCGGCCCGAGCAGCTTCGCATAGTCGCAGCGCGGGTGGAACGGGCAGCCGGGCGGGACGTTGATCAGGCTGGGCGGGGTGCCGCGCACGGGTTCGAGCGGCACGTCCACCGGGTGGGTCAGGCTGGGCATCGAGCCGAGCAGCCCCCACGTGTAGGGGTGGCGGGTCTCGCGCAGCACCTCCTGCTTGGTGCCCCGTTCGACGGCGCGGCCGGCGTACATGACGAGCACGTCGTGCGCGGTGCTGGCCACCACGCCGAGGTCGTGCGTGATCATGATGATCGCGGTGCCGGTCTGCTCCTGGAGGTCGCGCAGCAGGTCGAGGATCTGCGCCTGGACGGTCACGTCCAGCGCGGTGGTCGGCTCGTCGGCGATGAGCAGGCCGGGGTCGCACACCAGCGCCATGGCGATCATGGCGCGCTGGCGCATGCCGCCGGAGAACTGGTGGGGATACTCGTCGACGCGGATCTTGGGCTGCGGGATGCCGACCCGGTCGAGCATCTCGATGGCCCGGTCGCGCGCCACCGACTTGGAGACGCCCTTGTGCTTGCGGTAGACCTCGGCGATCTGCTGGCCGACCGTGTGGAACGGCGACAGCGAGGTCAGCGGGTCCTGGAAGATCATCGCCATCTTGTTGCCGCGGAGCTTCTCCAGCTCGCGCTGCGGCGCGCCGATCAGTTCGCGGCCGTCGAGCTTGATGCTGCCCGAGAGCTTGGCGGTGTCGGGGTTGTGCAGGCCGAGGATGGCCAGGTTCGTCACCGACTTGCCCGAGCCGGACTCGCCCACGATGCCGAGGGTGCTGCCCCGGTCGACCTCGAACGACAGCCCGTCGACGGCGTGCACGACGCCGTCCTCGGTGTGGAAGTCGACGGTGAGGTCGTTGACTTCGAGAAACATCAGCTCAGCCTCACGCGGGGGTCGATGACGGCGTACAGGGAGTCCACGATCACGTTCATCACCACGATCGCACCCGCCGCGAGCAGGACCGTGGCCATCAGCGTCGGCAGGTCGGAGTAGTCCACCGCGCGGACGGCGAGGCGGCCGATGCCCTGGAGGCCGAACGTGGTCTCGGTGATGATCGCGCCGCCGATGAGCGTGCCGAGGTCGACGCCGAAGATCGTGATCACGGGCGTCAGCGCGCCGCGCAGGGCGAAGCGCAGCACCACGCTGCGGCCCGACATGCCCTTGGCGCGGGCGGTGCGCACGTAGTCCTCGTTCAGGTTCTCCACCATGGTGGAGCGGGTGATCCTGGTGTAGTTCGCGGTGAAGATGAGCGCGAGCACCAGCCAGGGCAGCAGCAGGCCGCTGAACCAGCCGACGGGATCCTCGGTGATCGGTATGTACTTCGGCTGCCGGAAGACCTGCATCTGGTAGACGAAGAAGTACATGGCCAGGGTGCCGACGAAGTAGATCTGCACCGAGGCGCCGATCAGCGACGAGACGCTGGCGATCTTGTCGAGGGGCTTGCCCTGACGCAGCGCGGCGACGATGCCGGTGGCCACGCCGAAGATCAGGAAGATCACCGCGGCGCCGATGGTCAGCGCGATCGTGACGGGCATCCGGTCGATGATCGTCTCGAACACCGGGGCGCGGTTGACGAACGAGAAGCCCAGGCAGGGAGCCGGGCAGTGACCGAGGCCCCCGTAGTCGCGGCCGACGAAGATGCCCGCGAGCCAGCTGACGAACTGGACCATGAGCGGCTTGTCGATGCCGAGGTTCTGCCGGGCCTGCTCAAGCGTCTCGGGCGGGCAGACCTTGCCGCAGGCCAGCCGGGCCGGGTCGGCGGGGATCGCGTAGAACAGGAAGAAGGTCACCGCTGAGATGATCAGCAGGATGACCAGCGCGCCCAGTACGCGGCGGGTGAGGAATCGAAGCACGGGATGATCTCCAAGAGGGTGCTCCGGGCACCCGGTCGGGCGCCCGGAGCGGTGTCGCTACGGCTTCACGAAGATGGTGTTCGGCGAGACGATCCACATCTGCGGGTCGATCTCGGCGCCGCCCACCTTGGAGCCGTGGAGCGTGGTGGCGATCCGGTTCTCGGCCACGACCAGCGGCGTGTACTTCTCCTGGATCTCCTTGTCGAGCGCCATCCACGCGGCGTTGGCCGCGTCGATGTCGGGGTTCTCGGAGATCTCCTTCATCTTCGCCGTGAGCTCCGGCGTGTTCAGGTGCGACATGTTCTGGCCGCCGTCGGAGACCGGGCCGAAGATGATCGGCATGACGGTCGAGCCGGACGGCCAGTCGGCGCCCCAGCCGCCCCAGTACAGGTCGAACTCGTTCTTGGTCTGGCTGATCGAGTCGTAGTACGTCTTGCGGTCCAGCGGCTTGGCCACGACCTTGATGCCGGCCTTCTCCAGGGCGTTCTTGATCACGACGGTGACCTGCTCCTGGACCGGGGTCTGGTTGTAGGCGTAGACGATCGTCGGGTTCGGGTTGTCCGACTCGGCGATGAGCTGCTTGGCCTTCTCGATGTCACCCTCGGGCTTGGTGGTCTTGCCGAACAGGTCGTACGGCTTGTAACCGACCGTGGTGTTCTCGTTCAGGATGGTCGTCGGCAGAGCCGCGGCCTGCGGGCCGCCGATGGTCTGCTGGATCTGCTTGGACGGCCAGGCGTAGTTGACGGCCTGACGCAGCTTCTGGTCCTTCACCCGGTCGAGGTTGAAGTAGTAGTAGTTGCCGTACGGCGAGGGGCTGACCATGCGTCGGTCGGCCAGGCTCGCGTCGTTCAGCACCTGCTGGAGCCGCTCCGGCGGGACGGCCGCGTAGAAGGTGAACGCCTGCTGGTCAGGACCGACGTCGGCGATGAACCGGTCGGTGATCTGCAGGGCCTCCTGGCCGAACTCGAGCTTCCACACGTCCGGGTACGCGCCGCGGATCGGGTCGGTGGCCGGGTCCCAGTGCGGGTTGCGGGCCAGCTCCATCGACTTGTCGACGACGTGCGACTTGATGATGTACGGGCCGGAGGAGAAGGGCTCCTTGTCGTACTTCTCCTTGGTGTCCTTGGCCTTGGGCACGATGGCGTAGCCGCCCATGGCGAAGGCGTAGTTGGCGTCGGCGTGCGGCGCCTTGAACTTGAAGACGATCGTCTTGTCGTCCGGCGTCTCGATGTTCTCGAGCTGCTTGCCGTCGTACGGGCCGGAGTAGGCCTTCTTGTAGTCGTCCTGGGTCAGCCACTGCTGGATGTAGCTGGGGCCGAAGGTGATGAAGTCGGCGAACGACCGCTCGATCGTCCACCGCACGTCGGCGGAGGTGATCGCGCTGCCGTCCTGCCACTTCACCCCGTCCTTGAGGGTGAAGGTCCACGTCTTGCCGCCGTCGGAGACCTGGCCGGCGTCGGTGGCGAGGTCGCCCACGAGCTTGTACTCGCCCTTGGCGGTCCGCTTGTAGCCGGTGAGGCCGCGGTGGATGAGCAGGCCGAAGTTGGTGGCCGTGTTGACGTAGCTCTGCGCGGGGTCGAGGTGGGCGAAGTCGTCACGGTCGATCATCGTGACGGTGCCGCCCTTGACGACGCCCTCGGGGGCGATGGCCGGGCCCTTGGAGTCCTCGGCGGTGCCGAGGGTGATCACCGCGGGCTTGTACGGCTCCTGCGCCGGGGCCGAGGAACCGGCGGTGGGCGCGCCCGCCGGGGCGCCCTGGTTCCCCGGCGCGCAGGCGCCGACCAGGGTCAGCGTCGCGGCGGCGAGCACCGCGAGAGCCGACCGTCTACGGTAGTTCATTTCTCTCCTCTAACGCTTGATCTTGGGGTCGAAGGCGTCGCGGACGGAGTCGCCGAGCAGGTTGAAGGCGACCACGAAGATCAACAGGGCGACGCCGGGGAAGATGAGGTACGTGATGTCGTTCTGGTACACCTGCGTGGCCCGCAGGAACATGCGGCCCCAGTCGGGGACGAGCTCGCCCATGCCGACGCCCAGGAACGACAGGCCCGCCTCCGCCGTCACCATGGCCGGGAGCAGGAGGGTCGACTGGATGAGGATCGGCGTCCACAGGTTGGGCAGCAGCTCCTTGAACACGATGCGGCCGGGGGAGGCGCCGGTGACCCTGGCCGCCTCCACGTACTCGCGCTCACGCATCGACAGCACGTAGCCGCGCAGCAGCCGGGCCAGGCCGGCCCAGCCGAACGCCGAGAGCATGATGGTGAGCGTCACCGCCCGCAGCCACACCGGGGTCTCCTCGTCCGCCGGGACCAGCAGGCTCTCCACCACGGGGGTGAACGCGATGATGAAGATGGTCTGCGGGAACGACAGCGTGAGGTCGATGAGGCGGCCGACGAAGTAGTCGGTCTTGCCGCCCGCGTAGCCGGCCACGATGCCGACGACGATGCCGAGCGTGGTGGTGATGAGCGTGGCGGCCACGGCGATCCCGAGCGAGGTGCGGATGCCGTACACGAGCTGCATGAACACGTCGCGGCCGAGGCTGGGTTCGAGGCCGAACCAGAACTCGGAGCTGATGCCGCCGTTCGGCTGGATCGGGTAGCCGTAGTCGTTGAGCAGCCCCGGCATGTCCTGGCCGTACAGCGTGTACGGGTCCTTGCCGTAGACCATCGAGATCACGGGGGCCAGGAGGGCGACCAGGAAGAAGAAGATCACGATGATCGCCGAGATGACGCCGGTGCGGTCGCGCTTGAAGCGCATCCACATGAGCTGGCCGGGTGAACGGCCCACAGCACCGGAAGTCTCGGTCACGGACGTCGCGTCGATCGCGTCTTCTGTGGACGTCGGTGTCGTCATCTGGTCGGGGCTCCCCATGCACGTACAAGATTCCGGAAATTCCGGGCCATCGAGCACGTTCTCAAGGATCCTTGCGCAGCGCAATGACCTGCAGGGATTTCGCTGCGTAATCACGGATTTGCGACACAATCTTGAAAACATTGTGACATGTCGGCATCTGGGGGGTAAGCAGTTGCTTATGGAGGATCACGGACTGTTCGGCCCCGGATCCGTGACGTGGCGGGTCATGGGGGAGCCGATCCTGCTGGTCGGCGGATTCCGCGCGCTGCTCATGCAGGGCCTGCACCCGCGCACGATGCGCGGCGTGCTGCAGAACTCCGCCCTCATGGACCCCGACGAGGCGTGGGCGCGCTTCGCGCGCACGACCGAGTTCGTCCGCGTGCGCACGTACGGCACCCGCGCGGAGGTCGAGCGGGCCGGACGCCGGGTGCGCGGCATCCACGCCCGGCTGGACGCCTACGACCCCGACGCCGGCGTCCGCTACCGCCTCGACGAGCCCGAGGGGCTGCGCTGGGTGCACGTCGGCGAGGTCGACTCCTACCTGTCGGTCGCCCGCCGGGCCGGGGTGCGCCTGACCGACGCCGAGGCCGACACGTTCGTGGCCGAGTGGCGGCGCGCCGCCGAGGTCGTCGGCCTCGACCCGGACACCGTCCCCGGCACGGTCGCCGAGCTGAACGCCTACATCGACGAGCGGCGGCCCGGCCTCAGGTTCGTGCCCGAGGCCGCCCACCCGCTCGGGCTCTCGCTGCGCACGCCGCTGCCCCCGCCGCTCACCGCGCTGCGCCCGGTGCTGCCCGCCGTGACGTTCCTGGCCTTCGCCACGCTGCCGCGCTGGGCCAGACGGCTGTACGGCCTGCCCGCCACGCCGGTCGGCGACCTGTGGGCCACCGCCACCCTGCGCGCCCTGCACACCGGGCTCGGCCTCGTCCCGGCCAGGGTCCGCTACGCCCCGGACGCCAAGCGCGCCCGCCGTCTCACCGCCGCGTGACGTCAGGCGGAGTAGGGGTCGCATGTCGCTTTTCGGGCATGGCAAACTGGTAGGAGAACAGAGCTAGCGTGCTCCGGGGTCGGTGAAAGTCCGAACCGGCGGTGACAGTCCGCGACCCGGCCGATGCCATCGGCCGGTTGACCCGGTGAAATTCCGGGACCGACGGTGAAAGTCCGGATGGGAGGAAGCGCGCGGGTGCCCGGTTTTCGTCGCCGGGCGCCACCAGTGGTGCGTGCGCGCACCGCTTGTCCCCCCGGGGCCCGCCGTGGCTTGGAGCTACTGGCGAGTAGGAGGCCGGGGGTGGACCACACCGCCCACGACGGCGATGACGCCGTCCACATGGCGCGCGCGATCGAGCTGGCCGCACTCGGGCACGGCCGCACCAGCCCCAACCCCGTGGTGGGATGCGTCGTGCTCGACGCCTCCGGCCGGGTGGCAGGCGAGGGGTCCCACCCGTACGCGGGCGGCCCGCACGCCGAGGTCGTGGCGCTGCGCGAGGCGGGCGAGCGGGCCCGCGGCGGCACCGCGTACGTGACGCTGGAACCCTGCGACCACACCGGCCGGACCGGGCCGTGCAGCCTGGCGCTGCTGGACGCCGGCCTGGCCCGCGTGGTCGTCGCCGTGCCCGACCCCACCCCGCGGGCGGCCGGCGGCGCCGACCGGCTGCGCGCCGCCGGGGTCGCCGTCGAGACCGGGCTCCTCGCCGCAGAGGCCGAACGGGTCAACGCCGAGTGGCTGACCTTCGCCAGGCTCGGCCGGCCGCACGTCACCTGGAAGTACGCCGCCACCCTCGACGGGCGCTCCGCCGCCGCCGACGGCACCAGCCAGTGGATCACCTCGCCCGAGGCGCGCGCCGACGTGCACCGGCTGCGCGCCCGCAGCGACGCGATCGTCGCGGGTGTCGGCACCGTGCTGGCCGACGACCCCCGCCTGACAGCCCGTCCCCCCGGCGACGGCTCGCCGGACCGGACCCCGCTGCGGGTCGTCGTCGACCCCTCCGGCCGCACCCCGCCCGGGGCGCGGGTGCTCGACGGCGAGGCGCCGACGCTCGTCGCCGTCGCCGAGGGCGTGACCACCCCGCGGGGCGCCGCCCTGCTGCCCCTGCCCCGCCACGGCGCCGGGCTGGACCTGGCGGCGCTGCTCAAGGAACTCGCCGCGCGCGACGTCGTCAGCGTGTTCCTGGAAGGCGGGCCCACCCTGGCGGGAGCGTTCCTCGCCCAGGGCCTCGTCGACCGCGTCGTGGCGTACGTGGCGCCGGCCCTCCTCGGAGCGGGGGCCGCGGCGCTGGGCGAGGCGGGGGTGGCCACGATCGCGCGGGCGCACCGCATGAGCTTCGAGGAGATTTCCCGCATCGGGCCGGACCTGAAGATCGTCGCCCGGCCGCAGCTCGCAGACAACAGCGCAGACAACAGCAGGGAGAAGTGATGTTCACCGGAATCATCGAGGAGAAGGGCGAGGTCGTCGCCCTGGAACGGGCCGGCGACGCCGCCAGGCTGACCGTGCGCGGCGCGCTCGTCACCTCCGACGCGCGCCACGGCGACTCCATCGCCGTCAACGGCGTCTGCCTGACGGTCGTCGACGTCAAGGACGACGTCTTCACCGTCGACGTGGTCAAGGAATCGCTCGACCGCAGCTCCCTCGGCGTCCTCACCGAGGGCTCGGCGGTCAACCTCGAACGCGCCGTCCGCGCCGACCAGCGGCTCGGCGGCCACATCGTGCAGGGCCACGTCGACGGCACCGCCGCGCTGCTGTCCAGGAGCCCCGGCGACAACTGGGACGACCTGCGCTTCTCGCTCCCCGAGCCGCTCAGCCGCTACGTGGCCGAGAAGGGCTCGATCGCCATCGACGGAATCAGCCTCACGGTCACGACTGTTGACGACGGAAGCTTCGGCGTGAGCCTCATCCCCGCCACGCTCCGGCTGACGACCATGGGCGAACGCCAGGTGGGCGACCTGGTGAACATCGAGGTCGACGTGATCGCTAAGTATGTGGAAAGGCTGGTGGTCAGGCAGTGAACTGGGCTGAAGCCGGATTCGAGGTGTTCGGCACACACGTGCTCTGGACGGACCTGGTCGGCAACGTCGCCGCGCTGTCCACCGTCCTGCTGGCGATGCGCAGATCCATGTGGACCTGGCCGGTGCAGTTCACCGGCTCGGTGCTGCTGCTCATCGCCTCGATCAACGCCGGGTTCGCCGGCAACGCGCTCAAGCAGGTGCTGTTCGGCGCGCTGGCGGTCTACGGCTGGTGGGCCTGGCGGCGCGGCACCGAGGGCGGCAAGCAGCTCGCCGTCCGCCCGGCCACCGCCCGCGAGCGCGGCACGCTGGCCGGCGTCATGCTCGCCGGCACCGTCGTCGTCGGGCTGCTGTTCTTCGTCACCGGGCTGTCGTGGGGCGCGGCCAAGCCGCTGCCCGAGGGCGCGTTCCTGGTCGCCGCCGACGCCTACATCTTCGTCGGCAGCGCCGTGGCCACCTGGGCGCAGGGCAGGGCGCTGGTCGACTTCTGGATCGTCTGGGTGGCCGTCGACCTCGTCGGCGTCCCGCTGGCCTTCAGCACCGGGCTGTACGTCACGGGCGCCGTCTACGGCGTGTTCTTCGTGCTGGTGATGATCGGTTTCGTCAAATGGTTGCGTGAATACCGGCTCGCGGCCGGTCCCGAACTGGCGGTGGCGTCATGAGCGAGATCAGGTTCGACCCGGTGGAGCGGGCCGTGGAGGACATCCGCGCCGGCAAGGCCGTCGTGGTCGTCGACGACGAGAACCGGGAGAACGAGGGCGACATCATCTTCGCCGCCTCCCGGGCGACCCCCGAGCTGCTGACCTTCACCATCCGTCACACCAGCGGCGTCATCTGCGTGCCGATGGAGGGCAAGGAGCTCGACCGGCTCGGCCTGCCCCTCATGGTGTTCCAGAACCGCGAACGGCTGCGGACCGCGTACACGATCAGCGTCGACGCCCGCGACGGCGTCACCACCGGCATCTCCGCCGCCGACCGCGCCCGCACCATCCGCACCCTGGCCGACTCCGCGACCGAGCCGAACGAGCTGGTCAGGCCCGGCCACATCTTCCCGCTGCGCTACCACGAGGGCGGCGTGCTGGCCCGGCGCGGCCACACCGAGGCGGCCGTCGACCTGGCCAGGCTCGCCGGGCTCAGCCCCGCCGGCGTGCTGGCCGAGGTCGTCAACGACGACGGCACCATGGCCAGGCTGCCCGAGCTGCGCGTCTTCGCCGACGAGCACGACCTGGCGCTCATCTCCATCGAGCAGCTCGTCGACCACCGCCGCCGCACCGAGAGCATGGTCACCCGGGTCGCCGAGACGAGCCTGCCCAACACGTACGGGCTGTGGAAGGCGTACGGCTACGCCAGCGCGCTCGACGGCGGCGAGCATGTCGCGCTCGTGCTCGGCGACCTCGGCGACGGCGAGAACGTGCTGGTGCGCGCCCACTCCGAATGCCTGACCGGCGACGTGTTCGGCTCGCTGCGCTGCGACTGCGGCGTGCAGCTCGGCAACGCCATGTCGGCCGTCGCCGAGGAGGGCGCCGGGGTGATCGTCTACCTGCGCGGCCACGAGGGGCGCGGCATCGGCCTGCTGGCCAAGCTCAAGGCCTACAGCCTCCAGGACGGCGGCGTCGACACCGTGGACGCCAACGTCGAGCTGGGGCTGCCGGTCGACGCGCGCGAGTTCTCCAACGCCGCCCAGATCCTCGCCGACCTCGGCGTGAAATCGGTGCGGCTGCTCACCAACAACCCGGCCAAGCTGCGCGGCATGGACGGCTACGGCATCAAGGTGCTGGGCCGCGAGCCGATGCCGGTGGCCATGAACCCCCACAACGAGCGCTACCTGACGGCCAAGCGCGACAGGCTCGGCCACGACATCTCGGAGGCGTCATGAGCGGCGATGGACGGCCGGCGGCAGGGGCCGCGCCCGACGCGGCGGGGCTGACCGTCGGCGTGGTGGCGGCGAGCTGGCACGCCAAGATCACCGACCAGCTCGTGGCCAGGGCGGTCCAGGCGTGCGACGACTCCGGCGCCACCGCCACCGTCGTGCGCGTGCCCGGCTCGCTGGAGATCCCCGTGGTCGCCCAGGCGCTGGCCCGCCGCTGCGACGCCGTCGTGGCGCTCGGCGCGGTCATCCGGGGCGAGACGGCCCACTTCGAGTACGTCTGCGACTCGGTCACGGCGGGGCTGACCCGGATCTCGCTCGACGAGCGGACCCCCGTCGGCAACGGCGTGCTCACCTGCGAGACGCTCGACCAGGCGCTGGACCGGTCCGGGCTGCCCGGCAGCAAGGAGGACAAGGGGTACGAGTCGGCGATCGCCGCGCTGGAGACCGCACTCCTCCTGAGGGACCTGCACTGACCTGAGGTAGGTTTCCCTCGTGTCTGAGCCCGTGCCGCCTCCGCCCCTGCCCGTCACCTGGCGTCCCCGCCGGGGCAGGATCGTCGCCTACGGATTCGCCACGCTCGTCGTGATCGGGGCGGTCGTCATGGCGATCCTCATCGCCGATCCGTTCAAGCTGCCCGACCGGATCGCGATCGTGCTGTTCGGGTGCGCGGTGGCGTTCGTCCTCCACCTGCTGGGCCGGGTGCGGGTGGAGGCCGACGACGAGGGCGTCACGCTGGTCAACGCGGTGCGCTCGCACCGCTACACCTGGCCCGAGGTGATCGACGTGACGCTGCTGCCCGGCGAGCCCTGGCCGAGGGTCGACTTCTCCGACGGGCGCACGATCGGCGCCATGGGCATCCAGGGCTCGGAGAAGGCGATGGCCCGCCGCGCCACCGCCGAGCTCGCCGCGCTCATCCACGAGCGCGGCGAGGCGCGCGAGGACTGATCGGCGTAGCCTGAAGGCGTGCTGCGCCGGACTATCAGGCCCCTGGACCTCACCTCGCCGGACGAGCTCGCCGCGCTGCTCGACCGGCACGACTACCTGGCCGACGACGGCCTGGCCACCGCCGCGTTCCTGGCGCTGCGGATGCGCCGGCCGCTGTTCCTGGAGGGCGAGGCCGGGGTCGGCAAGACCGAGCTGGCCAAGACCCTGGCCGCGCTGCTCGACGCGCCGCTGATCCGGCTGCAGTGCTACGAGGGGCTCGACGCCTCCCAGGCGCTCTACGACTGGGACTTCGCCCGCCAGCTCCTGCACCTCAAGACCGCCGAGGCGGCCGGCGTGGCCGACGCCGCCCGGCTCGAAGGGGAGATCTACGACCGGCGCTTCCTCATCGCCCGGCCGCTGCTGAAGGCGCTGGAGACGCAGCCGAGCGTGCTGCTGGTCGACGAGATCGACCGGGCCGACGACGAGTTCGAGGCGTTCCTGCTGGAGGTGCTGTCCGACTTCACCATCTCCATCCCCGAGCTGGGCACCGTCAGGGCCGCCAGCCCGCCCGTCGCCGTGGTCACCTCCAACCGCACCCGCGAGGTCCACGACGCGCTCAAGCGCCGCTGCCTCTACCACTGGCTGGAGCATCCCGGCTTCGACCGGGAGGTGGCGATCCTGCTGCGCCGGCTGCCCGGCTGCACCGAGACGCTGGCCGCCCAGGTGGCCCGCGCCGCCCGGCGGCTGCGCGAGGCCGGCCTGGTCAAGCCGCCCGGCGTGGCCGAGACGCTCGACTGGACCGAGGCGCTGCTCACGCTCGGCGCCCGCGAGCTCGACCCGGGCCGCGCCGCCGCCACGCTCGGCGCGGCGCTGAAATACCGCGAGGACGTCGAGCGCGTCCTGGGCGAGGGGCTGCTCGCCCATGAATGACCTGGCGGCCACCGTCACGGCCTTCGCCCGCACGCTGCGGGCCGCCGGCGTGGCCGCCGACCAGGAGCGGGCCCAGGCCATGCTGCGCGCCCTGGACCATCTCGACCTGACCTCGCCCGGCGACGTCTACTGGGCCGGGCGGCTGACGCTCTGCGCCGGACCCGACGACCTGCCCCGCTACGACCGGTGCTTCGCCGCGTTCTTCGGCGGCGTCCGGGCCGAGCCCGGCCGGGCCGCGACCACCTCCGTCACCCGCCACACCGCCGCCGAGGACGGCGGGCGCCGGGGCGAAGGGGAGGCCGCGCCCGCCACCGCCAGCCGGGCCGAGATCCTGCGCCACCGCGACGTGGCCCGCCTCACCGAGGCCGAGCGCGCCGAGGTGCACCGGCTGCTCGCCCTGCTCAGCGGCCGCCGCCCGGTCCGCCGCTCGCGCCGCCACGAGAGCGCCCGGCGCGGCGGCCTCGACCGGCGGCGCACCGTGCGCGAGGCGCTGAAGACGGGCGAGCCCGCCCGGCTGCTGCGGCGCAGGCACACCGTCAGGCAGCGCCGGGTGGTGCTGTTCGTGGACGTCAGCGGCTCCATGAGCCCCTACGCCGAGACGCTGCTGCGCTTCGCCCACGCCCTGGTCAGGACCGGGCCGCGGGCCACCGCCGTCTACTCCGTCGGCACCCGGCTCACCTGCGTCACCGCCGAGCTGCGCCACCGCGACCCCGGCACGGCGCTCGACGCGGTGTCGCGGGCCATCCCCGACTGGAGCGGCGGCACCCGGCTGGGGGAGGAGCTGCGCGAGTTCCTGACCCGGCGCAGCGCCCGCGGCGCGATCGTGGTCATCGCCTCCGACGGGTGGGAGCGCGGCGACCCGGCCCTGCTGGGCGCCCAGATGGCCCGGCTGTCCCGCCAGGCCCACCGGGTGATCTGGGTCAACCCGCACAAAGGGTACGAGGACTATCAGCCGCTGACCGGAGGCATGCGGGCCGCCCTGCCGTACCTGGACGACCTGGTGGCCGGGCACAGCCTGGCCGCCTACGAGGCACTCAGCGAAAGGCTCGCCCATGCGTGACGTGCTGCCGGAGATCATGCGCTGGTGGGAATCGGGGCTGCGGTTCGGGCTCGCGACGGTCGTGAGCACGTTCAGCAGCGCGCCCCGGCCGCCCGGGGCCGCCATGGCGGTGCGCGGCGACGAGGTGGTCGGCAGCGTCTCCGGCGGCTGCGTCGAGGGCGCGGTCTTCGAGCTCGCCGCCGAGATCGACACCCCCGTTCTGCAGAGGTACGGGGTCAGCGACGACGACGCGTTCGCCGTCGGGCTCACCTGCGGCGGCATCATCGACGTCCTCGTCGAGCCGATCTCCCTGGAGACCTTCCCCGAGCTGGGGGAGGTCGCCGCGTCCGTCGCCGCGCACGAGCCCGTGGCCGTCGCCACCGTCGTGGCGGGCCCCGGCCGCATCGGCGCCCGCCGCGTCGTCTGGCCGGACCGCTCGGCCGGCACGTTCGGGCCGCGCCGGCTCGACGAGGCCGTGGACGACGACGCCCGCGGCATGCTCGCCCAGGGCCTGACCGCCATCCGCCACTACGGCGGCGAGGGGGAGCGGCGGCTGGACGACCTGTCGGTGTTCGTGCACGCCTTCGCGCCGCCGCCGCGGATGCTGGTGTTCGGCGCGATCGACTTCGCCGCGGCCGTCGCCCGGGTCGGCAAGTTCCTCGGCTACCACGTCACCGTCTGTGACGCCCGGCCCGTCTTCGCCACCCCCAAGCGCTTCCCGGAGGCCGACGAGGTCGTGGTCAGGTGGCCGCACGACTACCTCGCCTCCGTCGCGGTGGACGAGCGCACGGTCGTCTGCGTGCTCACCCACGACCCCAAGTTCGACGTGCCGCTGCTGGAGGTGGCGCTGCGCACGGAGGCGGGCTACGTGGGCGCGATGGGCTCGCGCCGCACCCACGAGGACCGGCTGGCGCGGCTGCGCGAGGCCGGGCTGACCGAGGCCGAGCTGGCCCGGCTGCGTTCGCCCATCGGCCTCGACCTGGGCGCCCGCACCCCGGAAGAGACCGCCGTGTCGATCGCCGCCGAGCTCATCCAGCTCCGCTGGGGCGGCTCCGGCAGGCCGCTCACCCACACCGAGGGCCGCATCCACCACGAGACCACTCCCGGCGGGGCGTCATGACGTACACGAAGGTGGCCGGGCTGCTGCTCGCGGCCGGGCAGGGGGCGCGGCTGGGCCGACCCAAGGCGCTGCTGGAGCACGCCGGCGAGCGGCTGGTCGACCGGGGCGTCCGGCTGCTGGAGGAGGGCGGCTGCCACCCGGTCGTCGTCGTGCTCGGCGCCGCCACGGTGCAGGTGCGCCGGGCCGTCACCGTGCGCAACCCCGGCTGGGCGAGCGGCATGGGCTCCTCGCTGCGCACCGGCCTGGCCGCGCTGCCCGAGGAGGCGGAGGCGGTGGTGATCGCGCTGGTCGACCAGCCGTTCGTGCGGCCGGAGGCGGTGCGCGCGCTCATCGCCTCGGGCGCGCCCGTCGCGGTCGCCACCTACGACGGCCGCCGCCGCAACCCGGTGCTGATCGCCCGCCCGCACTTCGCCGGGGTGGCCGCGCTGGCCCGGGGCGACGTGGGCGCCAGGCCCTTCCTGAAGGCCCACCCCGAGCTCGTCGCCGAGGTGCCCTGCCCCGGCGACCCGGCCGACATCGACACGCCTGAGGACCTGCGGCTACTGCAGGCGGAGTGAGGCGATCGCGGCCCGGTGGTCGCTGCCCGTCGCCGGGGCCACGCCCGCCTTCGTCGCCGTCATGCCGCGGAACAGGATGTGGTCGGGCCTGGTGATGGGGAACTCGGCGGGCCAGGTGAAGCCGAACCCGTCGCCAGCCACCTCCTGCGCGTCGGTCAGCGGCGGCGTCAGGCCGCGCATGCCCCGGTCGGTGGTGGCCGTGTTGAGGTCGCCCAGCAGCAGGATCCGCTCGCTGCGGTCGGCGTCGATGAGCTTGCGCGCCTGGGCCAGCGAGGCGTCGCGCGAGGCCGTGTGGCCCGGCCTGGCCGAGGCCAGGTGCATCACGTAGACGGTGACCTTCCCCTTCGGCGTCGACACCACCGCACGCAGCGCGCGGGGCCAGCCCATGCCCACGTCCAGCGGGCGCTTCTCGGTGATCGGGTAGCGGCTCCACAGGCCGACCGTGCTGACCGGGTAGCGGTGCTTGAACATCTTGTTGAGCTGCTTGGCCGCCGGGCCTCCCGGCGTGAGCTCCTGGGCGGCCAGCAGGTCGAGGCCGTCGGCGACGGCCCGCACCGCCTCGCCCGAGGCGTCGTTGCGCACGCCCACGTTGACGGTGCCGACGGCCAGGTCGCTCGGCCCGCCCGGCGGCGTGCGCACCAGCGTCGAGCCGAACATCGCCGCCCACACCACGCCCGGCACCAGGGCCGCCGCCGTCGCCACCCCCGACCGGGCCACCAGGGCGGCCAGCAGCAGCACGGGCACGGCCAGCCCGATCCACGGCAGCACGCTCTCCATCACGGGGGTGAACCCGCCCAGCACGGGGATCAACCGGTGTCCTGCCAGAGCCGCGGCGACCACGACCGACACGACGACGACGCCGTTCCTCAACATTCTGACCAAGCTAGCGGCTCGCCGCTGCGATAGCCTTTCGCCATCGCAACGGAACATCATTCGGTAGGTGGGGAGTCGGGCATGCGCATCGGGATGGCACTGAACTACTCGGGCGGTTTCAAGGAGACGGTCGCCGAGCTGGCCGACTACGAGAAGGCCGGGCTCGACATCGTCTTCGTGGCCGAGGCCTACAGTTTCGACGCCGTCAGCCAGATGGGCTACATCGCGGCCAGGACCGAGCGGCTGGAGATCGCCTCCGGCATCCTGCCCATCTACTCGCGCACGCCCACGCTGCTGGCGATGACGGCCGCGGGCATGGACTACGTCTCCGACGGCCGCTTCACGCTCGGCCTGGGCGCCTCCGGCCCGCAGGTCATCGAGGGCTTCCACGGCGTCCCCTACACCGCGCCGCTGGGCCGTACCCGCGAGGTCATCGAGATCTGCCGCCAGGTGTGGCGGCGCGAGCGCGTCCAGTACGACGGCAAGCACTACACGCTGCCCCTGCCCGCCGACCGCGGCACCGGACTGGGCAAGCCGCTCAAGCTCATCAACCACCCGGTACGCCCCCGCATCCCGATCGTGGTCGCCGCCATCGGCCCCAAGAACGTCGAGCTGACCGCCGAGCTCGCCGAGGGCTGGGAGCCGATCTTCTACATGCCGGAGAAGGCCGCCGACGTGTGGGGCCCCTCGCTGGCCGCCGGGAAGGCCAGGCGCGACCCGGAGCTGGGCGAGCTGGACGTGATCGCGCAGGCGTCGCTGGCGATCGGCGACGACGTGGCCGGGCTGCTGGAGTTCGGCCGCCCGATGGCCGCCCTGTACATCGGCGGCATGGGCGCCAAGGGCAAGAACTTCTACAACGACCTGGCCCGGCGCTACGGCTACGAGAAGGAGGCCGAGCGGATCCAGGACCTCTACCTCGACGGCAAGAAGGACGAGGCGGCGGCGCTGGTGCCGCAGGAGCTGCTGGAGAAGATGTCGCTGATCGGCGACGAGGGCTTCGTGCGCGACCGGGTGGCCGCGATGAAGGAGTCGGGCGTGACGACGCTCAACGTCGCCCCGCTGGGCCGCACGCACGAGGACCGGGTGCGGCTGATCGAGACGATCAAGGAGATCGCCGGCTGAAAGTTTTTCCGACAAGGGGCTCGTTCTTGGAATAAAGGTGAACGAGCCCCTTGTTAGGGACGTCCGTGAGGTTTTCGGTCATCATCGTGCGGCTCGTGGAGCGGCTGCACATCGATCTGTGCCGCGTGCTGGGCTCGCTCTGTCGCTGATCGCGCATTCCCGCGCTCGATCGCCAGACACCCCTTCCCACCTCCGGAGTTCTGTTTTCCGTGAAGAGATTCAGCTTTTCCCTGCAGTTGCTGCTGGGCCTCGTGCTCGGCGTGGCCCTCGGGTTCGTCGCCAGGATTTGGGACGTCGCCTGGCTCGCCGAGACGCTGACCCAGGTCGGCGCGCTCTTCGTCCAGCTCCTCAAGCTCGCGGTGCCGCCGCTGGTGTTCACCGCCGTCCTCGTCAGCGTCGCCAACCTGCGTAACGTCAACGGCGCCGCCCGGCTGGCCTCCAAGACGCTGCTGTGGTTCCTCGTCACCGCCGCGGTCTCCGTGGCCTTCGCCATCGGCCTCGGCCTGCTCGTCAACCCCGGCCGCGGCGTCACCCTCGACACCGGCGCCGCCAAGGCCCCCGAGAACACCGGCTCCTGGCTCGACTTCGTCACCGGCATCGTGCCGACCAACGTCGTCACCGCCTTCACCGAGGTCAACGTCCTGCAGATCGTGTTCCTCGGCGTGGTGGTCGGCGCCGCCGCGCTGGCCGTCGGCGAGAAGGCCGAGCCCCTGCTCAACCTCGGCCGCTCGGTGCTGGAGCTGGTCCAGAAGGCCCTGTGGTGGGTCATCCGGCTCGCCCCCATCGGCACCGCCGGGCTCATCGGCAAGGCCGTCTCCACCTACGGCTGGGACCTGCTCGCCCCGCTCGCCAAGTTCAGCGCCGCCGTCTACATCGGCTGCTTCATCGTGCTGCTGGCCGTCTACCCGACGCTGCTCGCCGTCTGGGGCAAGGTCAGCCCGATCCGCTTCTTCCGCAACGCCTGGCCCGCCATCGAGCTGGCCTTCGTCTCCCGCTCCTCCGTCGGCACCCTGCCGCTGACCCAGCGCGTCACCGTCGAGCGCAACGGCGTCGACGCCGACTACGCCTCCTTCGCCGTGCCGTTCGGCGCGACCACCAAGATGGACGGCTGCGCCTCCGTCTACCCGGCGCTGGCCGCGATCTTCGTGGCCCAGGTGTTCGGCGTGCCGCTGGGGCTGGGGGAGTACCTGCTGATCGCGTTCGTCTCGGTCGTCGGCTCCGCCGCCACCGCCGGGCTCACGGGCGCCATCGTCATGCTCACGCTCACGCTCAGCACGCTGGGCCTGCCGCTGGAGGGCGTCGGGCTGCTGCTGGCCATCGACCCGATCCTGGACATGATCCGCACCGCCACCAACGTGACGGGGCAGATGGTCGTCCCGGTGCTGGTCGCGCGCTCGGAGGGCCGCCTGGACGAGGCCGTCTTCAACGCCCCGTCCCAGCCCCTCACCGGCGGCCCCGCCGCCACGCGCTCGCCGGAGCCGGTCCCGGCCTGACCTGACATCGACGCCCGAGGGCGGGGAGCCACCCGGCTCCCCGCCCTCTTGCTGTCTCCGGACGGCGGATCTTCCCGCGCGCACGGCCGGATGTGCGGCGGGCGGGGGCTGTGGGGCCTATGGTTGGTCCGAAACTGCAGTGGTGAGTTGTGAGTATTGGCGGAGATATGTCCGACGCGACGCCGTCCCTGGTCGCAGGCCGGTACCGGCTTGACGAGCTCATCGGCAGCGGGCCGATGGGAGAGCTGTGGCGCGGCTACGACACCCGCGCCGACTGGACCGTGGCGGTCAAGGTCCTGGGCGCCAGGGCCAAGGGCGCGGCCACCCGCCAGGTGCTGCGCGAGCACGCCCAGGCGGTCGCCCGGGTCATCCACCCGAACGTGGCCATGGTGCTCGACGTGGGCGACCACGAGGGGGCGCCGTTCCTGGTGATGGAGTTCCTCACCGGGCCCAGCCTGGACGAGGAGCTGGCCGCGCGCGGGCCGCTGAAGGTCGTGGAGGTGTGCGACCTGATCGGCCAGGCCGCCGCCGGGCTGGACGCCGCGCACCGGGCCGGCGTGGTGCACGGGCACGTCCGCCCGCACAGCTTCCGGCAGGCGGGCAGCGGGGTGCTGAAGGTCGTCGGGTTCGGCCTGGGCGAGCAGGCGCCCGGCGACGGCGACCCGCACTACCGGGCCCCCGAGGGGGAGGGCGGGCCGCCCGCGGACCTGTACGCGCTCGGCGTGGTCTGCTACGAGCTCCTCACCGGCCAGAAGCCCGCCGGGCAGCCGCCGGGCGCGCTGCGCCAGGGCGTGCCCGCGGAGCTCGACCGGCTGGTGATGTCCCTGCTGTCCGCCGACCCCGGCCGCCGTCCCGCCAGCGGCGAGTCACTGCGCCGGGCGCTGGCCGCCGTCGCCAGGCCGCGCGCCACCGTGCCGCCGCCCACGACCGAGGTGCACGCGCGGCCCCCGCTCCAGGCCCCCGCCCCGCGGGCCGGTGACACGGCCGTCTTCGACGCGGCCGAGCTCGCGCCCCCGCCACCGGGCGGCGGGGGCGGCGGGAACCGGCGGCTGTACGTCCAGTTCGGCGCCGCCCTGGCCGCGATCGTCGCCATCACCGTCGTGATGATCCTCTGGGGCGCCTCCGGGGACGAGCAGCCGGTCGCCGAGAACACCCCCGCCCCGTCGGTGGCCGTGACCAGCACGCCCGACACCACGCCCGAGCCCATGCCCACCGTCGAACCCCTCCCCACCACCACCCCCGAGCCCGCCCGCGAGCCCACCTCGCTGCGGGAGACCGACGGGGCGAACCCCAAGGGCACCGTCGGCGTCGGCGTGCCGCCGGGGGGCTGGGAGGGCTACCTCAGGCAGTTCGGCTCCGCGCTGACCGCCCAGATGCGGCTGAACGGCATCGACCCCCGCGTCGCCGGCAAGGCCCAGGACAAGCTCGCCAAGGCCGCCCGCAAGTTCGCCGAGGGGCACGAGGACTCCGGGCGCGACCACGTCCGCGGCGTCCTGCGCGACCTCCTGCGCGCCCAGGAGAAGGGCAAGATCGCCAAGGAGGGGCCGCTGCCGGAGTGGCTGAGCGAATGGCGTCTGGAGTAGGCGCCCCGAGGTGATGTTCGATACGCGTACATTGGCGAAATGACGGTCAATTATCAGGAGCGACGGGCCCGGCTCGCGGCGATGCTGCCCGCGCACGAGGTCGAGGCCATGCTGGTCACCTCGGCGGTCAACGTCCGCTACCTCACCGGGCTGGCCAGCTCCAACGCCGCCGTCCTGATCAGGGCGGACGGCTCGGCCCTGCTCGTCACCGACAACCGCTACATCGACAAGACCCGCGGCCTCGACGTCGAGGCCGTGGAGGCGTCCGACGTGGCGGGCGAGCTCGCCGCCCCCGGCGTCGGCATCGAGGCCGCCAGCATGAGCGTGGCGACCTACCACCGGCTCGGCGCCGGGCTCGTCCCGCTGGAGCCCCTGGTCGAACGGCTCAGGGCGGTCAAGGACGACGACGAGCTGGAGCTCCTGCGCACCGCCTGCGCCATCACCGACCAGGCGTTCGCCGACATCATCCGCACCATCGGGCCCGGCGTCACCGAACGCGACCTGGCCCGCCTCCTCGACGCCCGGATGATCGAGCTGGGCGCCGACAAGCCCGCCTTCGAGACCATCGTCGCCGCCGGCGAGAACGGCGCCGTCCCCCACCACGCCCCCACCGACAGGGAGCTGCGCTCCGGCGACCTCGTCACCATGGACTTCGGCGCCCTCTACCAGGGCTACCACGCCGACATGACCCGTACGGTCAGCCTCGGCGAGCCCGCCGCCTGGCAGCGGGAGATCTATGAGCTGGTGGCCCAGGCGCAGCGGGCCGGCAGCCTGGCGGTGCTCCCCGGGGCCGAGGCCAAGCAGGTGGACGCCGCCTCACGCGACATCATCAAGGCCGCCGGTCACGGCGACCACTTCCGTCACGGCCTCGGCCACGGCGTCGGCCTGGAGATCCACGAGGAGCCGTTCCTCGGCCCTTCGCGTACCGGTAGACTTGAGGACCGAGTTCCGATCACCGTCGAGCCGGGGGTCTATCTCCCGGGCCGGGGCGGCGTTCGCATCGAGGACACAGTCGTGACACGCGGGGGCGGCGCGGAACTTTTCACCAAGACGACCAAGGAGCTGCTCGTTCTGTAGAGCGGCCGCACGCGGGAGATGACGAGTGGCGACGACCAACGACCTCAAGAACGGCATGGTGCTGAAGCTCGACGGTGGTGAGCTGTGGGCCGTCGTGGAGTTCCAGCACGTCAAGCCGGGCAAGGGCGGCGCGTTCGTGCGCACCAAGCTCAAGAACGTGCTGTCCGGCAAGGTCGTCGACAAGACCTTCAACGCCGGCGTCAAGGTCGACGTGGCCAACGTCGACAAGCGCGAGATGCAGTATTCCTACCGTGACGGCGACGACTTCGTGTTCATGGACACCGAGACCTACGACATGGTCAACGTCTCCAGCCGCACCGTCGGTGACGCCGCCAACTACATGCTGGAGAACACGCTCGCCACGGTGGCCTTCAACGAGGGCTCCGCGCTCTACGTGGACCTGCCCGCCGCCGTCGAGCTGACCGTCGCCGAGACCGAGCCCGGCCTGCAGGGCGACCGCTCCACCGGCGGCACCAAGCCCGCCACCCTGGAGACCGGCGCCGAGATCAAGGTGCCGCTGTTCATCACCACCGGCGAGCGGGTCAAGGTCGACACCCGCAGCGGCGAGTACCTCGGCCGGGCCTGAGGTGTCGGCACGAGGCAAAGCACGCAGGCGCGCCCTCGACATCCTCTTCGAGGCCGAACTGCGCACGGAGGACCCGCTCAAGATCCTCGCCGAGCGGGTGGAGCGGGGCGACCCGCCGGTCAACGAATACACCTCGGCCATCGTCGAGGGCGTCGCCCGGCACCACGCCCGCATCGACGAGCTCATCACGACCTACTCCGAGGGCTGGACCCTCGAACGCATGCCCGCCGTCGACCGCAACCTGCTGCGCGGCGGCACGTACGAGCTGCTGTGGATGCCCGACGTCCCCGAGGGCGTCGTCATCAGCGAGTGGGTCCACCTGGCCGGTGAGCTTTCGACGGACGAGTCGCCGCAGTTCATCAACGGGCTGCTGGCCCGCTTCAAGCAGCTCAAGCCCAGCCTGACCCTCTAGCGCGGGGCCGCCCCGGGGCCGTGCGCCCCGGCGAAGACGGCGAAGGCCGCGTCCGGCCCGGAGGCCGGCCGCGGCCCGCGTGACCCGCTGCGCCGATCAGTGGCCGGGGGCCACGGCCCGCTCCTGGGCCAGGCGCTCCTCGCCCGACAGGTCGTTGAGCGGCTTCTCCTTCAGGAACAGCACCGCCACCAGGGCCAGCGCCGTCAGCGGCACCCCGATGAGAAACAGGTCGGCGGTGGCCGTCGCGTACACGTCCTGGATGATCGCCACCACCTGCGGCGGCAGCGTGGAGATGTCCGGGACCGCGCCCTCGCCCCCGCCGCCACCGGCGGCCAGCGGGCCGAGCCGCTCCTTCATCTGCGACGTCACCTGGCTGGCCAGCACCGCGCCCAGCGCGCTGACGCCGATCGTGCCGCCCATGCTGCGGAAGAACGACAGCGCCGAGGTGGTGACGCCCAGGTCGTGCGCGGGGACGTCGTTCTGCGCGGCCAGGACCAGGTTCTGCATGAGCATGCCGACGCCGATGCCGAGCACCGCCATGTAGATGCCGAGCAGCACCGTGCTGGTCTTGCCGTCGATGGTGCTGAGCAGGGCCATCCCGGCGAGCATCGTGACGCCGCCCGCCACCAGGAAGCCCTTCCAGCGGCCCCACTTGGTGATGAGCTGGCCCGCGACGGTCGAGGAGATCAGCAGGCCGAACACCATCGGCAGGCTCATCAGGCCCGCGACGGTCGGCGACTTGCCGAGCGCCACCTGGAAGTACTGCGACAGGAACACGGTGCCGCCGAACATCGCCACACCCACCAGCACGCTCGCCACGGTGGTGAGGGTGACGGTGCGGTTGCGGAACAGGTACAGCGGGATGATCGGCTCAGGCGCCCGCGACTCCACCCAGACGGCCAGCGCCAGGACGATCAGGCCGCCGCCCACGAGGCCCACGGTCCACCAGGAGCCCCAGGCGAACTGGTGGCCGGCCAGCGACGACCAGATGAGCAGCGTGGAGACGCCCACCGTGATGAGCAGCGCGCCCAGGTAGTCGACCTTCACGTCCTTGCGCACCACCGGCAGGTTCAGCGTGCGCTGCAGCAGGATGATGGCCACGATCGTGAACGGCACGCCGAACAGGAAGCACCAGCGCCAGCCGAGCCAGGAGGTGTCGACGAGCACGCCGCCGATCAGCGGCCCGGCGACCGTGCCGATGCCGAACACGGCGCCGAAGATGCCGGCGTAGCGGCCCAGCTCGCGCGGCGGGATCATGGCCGCCATCACGACCATCGACAGCGCCGTCATGCCGCCCGCGCCGACGCCCTGGACGACCCGGCTGACGATGAGGATCTCCACGTTCGGCGTCAGGCCCGCGATGAGCGAGCCGGCGACGAACAGTCCCAGGGAGAGCTGGATGAGCAGCTTCTTGCTGTAGAGGTCGGACATCTTCCCCCAGAGCGGCACCGTGGCCGTCATGGCCAGCAGCTCGGAGGTGACGATCCAGGTGTAGACGGTCTGGGAGCCGTTCAGGTCGGTGATGATGCGGGGCAGGGCGTTGGCCACGACGGTCGAGGCCAGGATGGACACGAACATGCCCACCATCAGCCCTGACAGAGCCTGCAGGACCTTGCGCCGGGATGTGCGCTCGGCGGGCGCGGCCTCGGGTCCGGGCTGCGCGCTGGTCGTTGTCATGTTTCCTCTCAGGCAGGGGCACGCGGCGCCCCGGTCGGGCGCCGCGCGGTCGGGCGATGGTTCAGGGAAGGTCTTGGGAGGGTCTTCGGGGCGGGTCAGGGCGTGGACAGGCCGCCGGCCAGCCGGGTGAACGCCTCGTCGAGCAGCACCGTCAGCGTGGGGACCCCGTCACCGGCGCTCCAGCGCATCATCACGGCCCGGAAGGCCGCCATGGAGACGGCCGTCACGAGGTGGGCGTAGCCCTCGTCGCCGGCCCGCTCGGCGAGCAGGCCCGTCAGCACCAGCTCGGTCTCGACGCCGCCGGAGACGAGGTGCGGCAGGAGCGACGGGTTCTGCTCCAGCACCCTCAGCCGGAGCAGCCACCACTCGCGCTGGTCCTGCACCTGCTCGGCCTGCTCGCGCAGCACCAGGTGCAGCGCGTCGAGGGCGGGCACGTCGCCGGGGACGCCGGCCAGCCGTTCCTTGAGCTCGGCGCCGACCATCCGGTTGCGGCCGATGAGGGCGTCTTCCTTGGACGGGAAGTAGTTGAAGAACGTGCGCGAGGAGACGTCCACGGCCTCCGCTATGTCCTCCACCGTGACCCCCGCGAGGCCGCGCTCGGCGACCAGCGTCAGGGCGGCGCGCTCCAGCGCCGCGCGGGTCTCGAGCTTCTTGCGGTCCCTCCGGCTGAGCTCGTCGTTGCTGTCCACGGTGGTCACAACGAACAGGGTAGGGAAGAAATTTCAGGATCTGCAATCTTTCATGATGCGAAGTACGGCAGATCACACAAGGTACGCATCCCGGACGGAGGCCCGGTTGGCGCATCCGAGGGAAAGCGCCTGCCGTCCGGGGGCGCGGAGGGCGGCGCGCACGGCGTAGGCTGGGCTGGTCGGTGGAAAGAGGGAGGCTCGACGTTGCGTGCTGAAGGCGTCACGAGGACCCCGGCGGTGCGGACCGCCGTCGTCTGGGACGCGCTACGGGCGGTGCTGGCCGAGCTGGCCGCCGCCACCGGGCGCGAGGCCCTCGACATCGTCGACGCCGGGGGCGGCACCGGCGGGTTCGCCGTGCCGCTGGCCGCGCTGGGCCACACCGTGACCGTCGTCGACCCGAGCCCCGACTCGCTGGCCGCGCTGGAGCGCCGGGCCAAGGAGCGTGACGTGGAGGTGCGCGGTCTGCAGGGCGACGCCGCCGACCTGGGCGACCTGCTCAGCCGCGACAGCGCCGACCTGGTGCTGTCGCACAGCGTGCTCGAGTACGTGGACGACCCGGTCGGCGCGCTGTCGGCGATGGCCGGGCTGCTGCGCGAGGGCGGCGCGGTGAGCGTGCTGGCCGCCAACCCCGTCGCCAGCGCCATCCACCGGGCGCTGGCCGGGCAGTTCGACGAGGCCAGGGCCGTGCTGGCCGACCCGATGGGCAGCTGGGGCGACCGCGACCCCACGCCGCGCCGCTTCACCGGCGAGACCCTGACCGGGCTGCTGACCTCGGCCGGGTTCCGGCCGGGCGTGGTGCACGGGGTGCGTGTCTTCGCCGACCTGGTGCCCAGCCGGCTGGTCGACGGCGAGGCGGGCGCCGCCGAGGCGCTGGCGGCGCTGGAGCAGGCCGCCTCCGCCCATCCGGTGCTGCGCGACATCGCGACCCAGCTGCACGTGCTGGGCCACAAGGCCTCGGCGTAGAACGCCTGTTCGGATAGACTCGGCGGCGTGTCTCGCAAGCAGATCACCGGCATCGGCCCCGCTCCGCGGACCGGGGGCGACGACAGCGGCTGCCCGATCCTGCATGTCGACATGGACGCCTTCTTCGCCAGCGTCGAGCTGCTGGAGCGGCCCGAGCTGCGCGGCCTGCCGGTGATCGTGGGCTCGCCCGCGGGCCGGGGCGTGGTGCTCAGCGCCACCTACGAGGCCAGGGCGCGGGGCGTGCACTCGGCGATGCCGATGAGCCGGGCGCGCCGGCTGTGCCCGCAGGCCACGATCATCCCGCCCAGCCACGGCAAGTACGCCGAGGTCTCCAGGGGCGTGATGGAGATCTTCCACGCGATCACGCCGCTCGTCGAGCCGATCGCCTCCGACGAGGCGTTCCTCGACGTGGCGGGGGCGCGGCGCCGGCTGGGCTCGCCCGCGGAGATCGCGGCCGGGATCAGGGCCGAGGTGCTGGAGCGCTACGGCATCACCTGCTCAGTGGGCGTCGCGGGCAGCAAATTCATCGCCAAACTCGCCTCAAAGCAGTGCAAGCCCGACGGCATGCTCGTGGTGTCGCCCGATGACGTCGTGGCCTTCCTGCACCCGTTGCCGGTCTCGGCGCTGTGGGGCGTGGGCGAGCGCACCGAGCAGTCGCTCGTCCGCCTCGGCATCCGCACCGTCGGCGACCTGGCCAGAGTGCCGGTGTCCACGCTGCAGCGCGAGCTCGGCCAGGCGGTCGGCGGCCACCTGGCGGCGCTGGCGTGGGGGCGCGACGAGCGGCCGGTGACCGCGCACGTCCCCGACAAGAGCATCGGCAACGAGGAGACCTTCGCCGCGGACGTCGACGACCCCGACGTGATCAGGCGTGAGCTGCTGAGACTGTCCGAACGGGTCGCGGCCAGGATGCGTAAGGCCGGACACGTGGGCAGGACTGTAAGTGTGAAGCTGCGCCGAGCCGACTTCTCCACGATCAGCCGGTCCCGGACTCTCAAGGAGCCGACCGACGTCGCCCAGGAGATTTACGCCACAGCGTGCGAGCTGTTCCAGGCGGCAGGTCTGGAACGGGTGCGGCTGCGCCTCGTGGGGGTCCGGATGGAGGGCCTGCGCCCGGCCGATTCGGCCTCACGCCAGCTCAGCCTGGGTGAGCGGGAGACCGGCTGGCGCGAGGCCGAGCAGGCCATGGACCGGGCCGTACGCAGATTCGGCCCCGATGCGGTGCTCCCGGCTTCGCTTGTCCGGGGCAGACTTGATGAAATGGAGGCGTGAGGAGATGTCACGACTTCCGGGGAGGAGGGCGATATGGCGCAGAATGAAGCCATGACGTCACCTCCGGTTTGGTCTGCGTTGGACGTTTGCTTTCGCCTACGTCTACAGCCTCGTATTCTGGGGATAACCGACCGCGAGGTTCGGACACCCCGTGTCGTCCGTTGCCGTCTTCCCCGTCCAGGGGCCGTCCTTGGGAGGCGCCGTGCCGCTCTCTGAGCACGAGCAGCGCTTGCTCGACCAGATCGAGCAGGCCCTCTACGCCGAGGACCCGAAGTGGGCCAACACCGTAAGGATCAGTGACCCGCGCAGCCATTACAAGCGTCGCCTGATCAAAGCCTCCGTCGGCTTTGCTCTCGGCGTCGTCCTGCTGATGGTCGGCGTTGTGATCAACCTGATCCCGCTCGGCGTCGGCGGTTTCGTGGTCATGCTCGCCGCGTGTCTGTGGGGTCTGTCCAGTTGGAAACGCATGAACGGGTTCGGCGGCGACTCCGCCCCGGCGCCCGGCGCCCCCGCTCCGGGCAAACAGGCCCGCCGGGGAAACCGGGGGACCTTCATGGAACGCATGGAGGAGCGCTGGCGCCGTCGACACGACGAGCGCTGAGCCTCAACAGCCCGTGAAACGGTCGTGGGGGGGGGGGGGGGGGGGGGGGGGGGG